>QEVG01000010.1 GCA_003576905.1 Planctomycetota bacterium
GGGTCACCAATCCCGCGCGCACGCAGAGCAAGGAGGATGGTCATAACACGAGGCAGGCGGCCCTGCCTTGCCGATTGACCCGCCCAGGGCGGGCGCGCCCGTTCCGCGCCCGAAGAAGTTTGCCGAAAGGAGGCCCCATCCAGACCTGAGAGCATTCAGGTTATTCAGGTTCCATTCAGCTTTCCTGCGCAAGGAACGCCGATTTTCAGGCAAAAAAAATATTCAGCGCGGCCCCGTTCAGGTTTGCTTATCCGGACCTTCCGCCTGGCCCCGCGCCGCGGCGAGGTAGTGCGCCCACGCCGCCCGCGCCTCACCCAGCGTGTCGCCGCCGAATTTCTCAACCACGGCGCGCGCCAGCTCGAACGCCACCACGTGCTCGGCCACCACGCTCGCCGCCGGCACCGCGCAGATGTCGCTCCGCTCGTAGTCGCTCCGCTCGGGCAGTAGTGTCGATAGGTTGACACTCTCCAGCCCCGCCAGCAGCGTGCTGATCGGCTTCATCGCCCCGCGAACCACCAGCGGCATCCCGTTAGTCATGCCCCCCTCCAGCCCCCCGGCGTGGTTCGTCTGCCGCACGAACCCCAGCGACGCCTCCCCCCGCCGCCCCGCGTCGTACGCCAGCGCGTCGTGGACCCGGCTCCCCGGCCGCTCCGCGCACCCGAACCCCAGGCCGATCTCCACCCCCTTGATCGCCTGGATCGAGCCGACGGCCCCCAGGATCCGCCCGTCCAGCTTGTCCTGCCAGCGCATGCAGCTCCCAAGCCCCGGCGGCAGCCCGAACGCCCGGACCTCGACGATCCCCCCCAGCGTGTCCTTGTCCGCCTTGGCCCGCTTGATCGCCTCGACCATCGCCGCCGTCGCCCCCGCGTCCGGGCAGTACACCTCGCTCGCGTCCCGCCCCGCCCGCAGCGCCGCCGCATCGAGTGCCGCGCCGACCTCCGCCCGAACACTGCCGATCTGCGTCACGAACCCGACGGCCTCGATGCCGAACTCCCGGAGCAGCAGCGCCGCCACCGCCCCCGCCGCCACGCGCCCCGCCGTCTCGCGCGCGCTGGCCCGCTCAAGGACGCCGCGGCAGTCGGTGGTGAGGTACTTCATCGCCCCCGCGAAGTCGGCATGCCCCGGCCGCGGCCGGTGGATCGCCGGCGCCGTGTCGATCCGCCAGTCCTTGTTGGCGATCTGGATGGCCATGGGCGACGCCAGGCTGACACCGCCGCGAATGCCGGACAGGATGTTGACGGCGTCCTGCTCGATCTTCATCCGCCCGCCCCGCCCGAACCCCCCCTGCCGGCGGCGCAAGGCCTCGTTGATCGCCGCCTCATCGATGCGCAGACCCGCCGGCAGCCCTTCGATCAGTACGACCACAGCCTGCCCGTGCGACTCTCCCGCCGTGCGATAGTCCAGATTGGCCATGCGTTGATTATAAGCCCCAACCCCGCCGCCACCGAACCGCCGCGCGCTCTCGGACCTCCCGGCCCTCCGTGCGCGCCGCCCCTTCTACATCGCCCGGACGTATCGTATGTATTCATTCGAATCGCAGGACAACGACGTGTACTCGACCGATAGGCCCCGTAACGAGGCTCATACACCCGGCGTTTCCAGCCGATCTGCCTGATGACCGGCCGCCCGGCCCGGCGTCCGTGCCGCCGCGCGAGCCGACTGTATGCGTTAAGGAGCTGACCGCATGACCGCACTGGCCACCCCGCCGAAAGGACTGCAACAGGAACCCTCGCTTGGCCTGCCGAGCGCTCCGGTGGCCGCCGCGCCGTTCTTTCCGAAGCCGCCGGCGAACTTCTCCGAGGCAGGGCTGGACGTCGGCATCGTCGAGTCGCTCATCCTGAAGTACATCGCGGGCGTCGGCTCGGCGACCGGCGCAACGATCGCGGCGGAACTGTGCCTCCCCGCCGAAGCCGTGGTACAGCTCCTTGCGTCGCTGAAACAGCAGCAGATCATCGTCTATGTCGGCGCAGCGCAGATGGGCGACTTCACCTACACCCTGACCGACGCCGGACGCGACCGCGCGCGGCGCTTTCAGCTCGAATCGCTCTACGTCGGGCCTGCTCCGGTTCCGATCGACCAGTACATCGCCAGCGTCAAGGCCCAGACGATCACGACGGTATCACCACAGTACGAGGATCTGAAGCGGGCGTTCAGCGACCTGCTCATCTCCGACGAGATGTTTCAGATCCTGGGTCCGGCGATCAACTCGGGGCGCGGCATGTTCCTGTACGGCTACCCCGGCAACGGAAAGACGAGCATCGCCGAGCGGATTACCCGGTGTTTCGGTGACGAGATCTTCATACCCCGCTGCCTGATCGTGGACGGGCTGATTATCAAACTGTTCGACGCGGCCAATCACCAGGAGATCGAGGTAAAGCGCGACAGCATTCTGAAGAAGGACAAGTTCGACCCGCGCTGGGTGAAGATAAAGCGCCCGACCATCGTGGTCGGCGGCGAGCTCACGATGGAAGCCCTTGAAGTGCAGTACAACTCGACCAGCAAGACCTGTGAAGCGCCAACGCAGCTCAAGTCGAACGGCGGCACGCTGGTTATCGACGACTTCGGCCGGCAGCGCATGAAACCGATCGAACTTCTGAATCGTTGGATCGTTCCGCTGGAAAAGCGGTACGACTTCCTCGCTCTGCCCAACGGCAAGAAGCTGCAGGTTCCCTTCGATCAGCTCATCATCTTCTCGACGAACCTCGAGCCGAAGGATCTCTGCGACGATGCGTTTCTCCGGCGCATTCCGTACAAGATCAACGTGCCCGACCCGACCGAAGAGCAGTTCCGCAAGCTGTTTGACTTTGTCGGCCCGGCGCTGGGCTTCGAGATGAATACAGAGGCCAAGGCCGCGATCGACTACCTTGTCGAGACGCACTACAGGGGAAAGCGGCCGTTCCGATGCTGCCAGCCGCGCGACCTGATGCTGCAAGTGCGCAACCGCTGCCTCTACCTCGGGCGGCCGCGGGATCTCACGCCTGAGCTCTTCGACTATGCGGCAAGCGTCTACTTCACGGTCATGTGATCCGCGGCAAGGGTCGGCGGCCGCTACACATCGAGGTACAGAGCATACTCCAGAGGATGGGGGCGAAGCGCCACGGGTGCGACGTCCTCGGCGCGGCGAGAGGCGATCCATGCCTGGATGAAGTCCTCGGTGAATACACCGCCCTTGAGCAGGAACGCATGATCCTTTTGAAGCGCGGACAGGGCTTCGTCGAGCGAGCACGGCAGCGCGGCGATGCGCGATCTGAATTCCTTATCCTGAGACGAGACGTCCACGTCGAAGGGACCGAACCGATCGCGGTTTGCCACGGGCGCGGATTGAATGCCGTCAAGCCCGGCCAGCAGCATGGCCGCGAACGCCAGATAGATATTACACGTGAAGTCGGGCGGTCGATACTCAATTCGCTTCTCATCGGGCGCGGAAGCATACCCGGGCACGCGGATCGCCGCGGATCGATTTGCCAGGGAGTAGAAAAGATGGACCGGGGCCTCGAAACCGTCAACGAGCCGTTTAAAGGAATTCGTTGAAGGATTGGTCAGGCCGGTCAGCGCCGGCCCATGCGCAAGAAGACCGACCGTGTATTGGAGTGCCAGGTCGCTCAGACAGGCATAGTTGCGCCGAGCTGTGTCGTAAAAGACCGGACGGCCCTCGCGTGTCAGCCGCTGATGAACGTGCATGCCATTGCCCGCCTCGCCAAACAGGGGCTTGGGCATGAAGGTCGCGACCTTTCCCCGCCTCTTTGCCATGTTCTTGACCACATACTTGATGATCATTGCCTGGTCGGCGGCGCGGAGCAGCGGAGCGGGAATCACTTCAATCTCGCATTGGCCGGACGCCCCGACCTCGTGGTGATGGTATCGTACCGCGATACCCATTGACTCCAGGGTCAGGGAGATGTCTGAACGAAGATCATGAAGCGTCTCACCGGGCGGCGTGCGAAAATAACTCCCCCTGGCTGATCCGGAGTCCGCCCCGGAACCCGACTCCGCGTCTGTGCTTTCAATTCGAACGAAGGATGCGCGGGGATCACAGTCGACGTCGACCCGGTCAAACACATGGAACTCAAACTCCGGGGCCATCCACGCCTCGTCGGCAACCCCGATCGCGCGAAGATACTTCTGGGCGCAGGCGGCGATGGATCGGGGGTCGCCGGCGAACGGTTCGTGCGTCTCGGTCGATACGGTATCGCACAGAAAGCTGATCGTTGGGAGCTCCCAAAACGGGTCCATGAATGCCGCGTCGGGCCTGGGCAGGGCGCTGACATCACCGGACTCGATGCGCGCAAAGCCGGCCCCTGACGAGCCGTCGTAGCCGACGCCCTCTTCAAAGTGCTCCCGTGTAAAGCGTGACGCCGGCACGGTGACGTGCAGCCACCGGCCGCTCACGCTCGTGATCTTCAGATCGACCATGGCGATCTGGTTTTCCCGGATGTACTTGAGCGCCTCTTCGGCCGAGTGAAACACGTTACTCCTCCATGCCAACAGGATCGAGTTCGAATCACATGCGCGAACGGCCTACGCGAGCATCGGCTGGTTGTCGGGATGACGCGTCTCCCCGGCACTGGTCACGCGTATCGCGGGCGTGTCCCTGAACGGACAGACGTTTTCGCAAATGCCACAGCCGATGCACTGCACGGGGTCCACGTGCGGCTGCCGGAGCGTCTGCATGCTTTCATCGCGCATTTGGACCGCGACCGACTTCAGAAAGATCGCCTTGTCTGGCACGGGGCAATGTTCCTCACACACGAGGCACTCCCGATCAAGCGCGAACGGAATGCAGCGCGAACGATCAATCATGGCCAGACCAATCCGCACCTCCTTTTTCTCTTCAAGCGAAAGGGGCTGGATTGCGCGCGTTGGGCAGGCCTGCCCGCAACGGTTGCATTCGTAGTCGCAGTATCCGAGCCGTGGCACGAGCCGGGGCGTCCAGATGCCTTCGATCCCGGCCTCGGCCAGGGTCGGCTGAAGCGCCCCGGTAGGACAGATCTTCATGCACAATGCGCAACCGGTGCATCGCGCCAGAAAATCCCTTTCTTCGCGCGCTCCCGGCGGGCGAATCAGGTCGGGGCTAAACGCAGCCCCGCGCGCCTGAGGTGAGAGACGCAGAACGGTTGCGCCCGCAACGCCGGCAAGACCGGCCCCGAGGAGATGTCTGCGGCGGAGATCGATCGATCGATCGCGATCCGCGGGGCGGCCGAGCCAAGAGAGGCGGACTCCCACGCTGCCATTCGGACAGGTTTCGAGGCAGTTCAGGCAACCCAGGCACTCCTGAGGCCTCCAGCCACGGCCGCCAGAGTCGGTCGCCGCGCCGTGACAGGTGATGCCACATATTCGACACTCACTGCACGCGCCGTCGGCGACCGCGCGCCGGAGCCATGGTCTCCATGCAAAGAGTCCGAGCAGCCCCCCCAGGGGGCAGATGTACCGGCACCAGAAGCGCCGCCGCCACACATTGAGGGTGACGGCAAGAATGAACACCGCGCCAATGATGCCGCCGCCCAAGAAGCTCTGATGGGGCTTTCCGATGACGTGTTCGCGAACGGCATCGTGAATCGGCTCTGTAAGCGCGGTTAACCGCCATTCCGCCAGGCGCGGGTCCGATTCATGTATCAAGGCCACTGCGCTCTCGGACGCCCCTTGCGCGGCGGGCCACAGGGCCGTCGCCGTCGTGCGGTAGAAAATAACGTTGGGATCGAGCGGCATCAGCCACGAAACCCCGAACACCGCTGCGCACATGAGCGAGAAAAGCACGACGTACTTCGCGAGCTGCCATCTCGACCACACATCGGGCTTCTTGCGCGGGTATGACCGGTCGGCAATCCACCCAACGATCGCGTGCACCGCGCCGAATGGACAGAGCCAGCCGCAATACACGCGCCCAAGGACTACCGTGACAACGAGGACCGCCAACGACGGCAGGAATAGGGGCAGGATTTCGCGCGCAGCAAGCATGGTAACAAACAGAATGAGCGGATCGGTATAGAAGAAAAGACCGAGCCACGCCGAAGGACGCTCCGCGGACGCAGGCCCGGCGAATAAAAGCAACCCCACGAACAGCGCAACTGCCGCCACCTGGGTCAATCGGCGGAGCATGGTGACCGGCGATCGCCGTCGCTTGAGGCTCACGGCAACTGAAGCTCCCGCAACATCAGTGACCGGTAGTCCACTCTGCCGAGCCCGTACTCCGCGCCGCGGGCCACGGTACTGATCTCGGCGGCCTTATGACCGAGCAACTCGCAGCCGAATGCATCCAGCGCGACGATATCCGTTCCGGCCGCGACGGTGTTGAGCACTTTGACATCCTCGATGTTGCCGCCGGTCGGTCCGTGGGCAGTGAGGATTCGCGTGGCGTCGAGGACGCAGAGTCTCGGCTTCATGAACCTCGTAATGTCGGCGATCGTGGTCGACAGGTCCTGGTGAAAGATGCGCCGCTTCTCAACCACGCCCATGTAATTCTTCATGCACAGCGTGACGGTCGTTGCGGAGTGGTGTTTACAGACGGGGACATTGACGACCAAATCGCACTCGACGATCTCCGGATAGACCGGGTGACTCTTGAGCCGTTCTCCCCCAATCGCCATCTTCTTGAATCGGTCCTTCTCCAGGAATACAACCCGTGCGCCCGCGGCCTTTGCGGCGGGTCCGATTCCGCTGTTCTCATAGGACTGCCGGGCATCATTGCAGGTGTAATCACCCACCTTTACGGATTTGGCCCCGGCATCCATGCACAACCGGACGAGCGTCGAGACGACATCGGGATGGGTGTTGGCGGCCAGCTCGGGCTTTCGGTTCCATCCGATGTTCGGCTTAATCCACACGACATCCCCACGCGAGACAAAGCGCTGCATCCCGCCAAGGCCGGCGATCGCGCTTTCAGTTAAACGCGACGCCACCGAGGATGTCACCTCGCCGGACGCGCCGGCGCGGGCGATGGCCATCTCAGGGAGCGGCGGAGGCGATGCAGGGCCGGACGCCAGAGTCATCACACGGGGATTCGACAACGCCGCCGCGCCGCATAGCGAAATCGAACGAATCAGGAATTCACGTCGTGATGCGTTGGAGTCGGTTGACATAAGCGCCCCTGCCCTTTCCACCGAAGAGAGCGCCCGCACGCTCGGCCGGGGCCCGTACCGGTGCTTAGGCGGATCTACATGCAATCCATGTGCCAGCCCCCTCGCCTCAAGGGGAACAGTGCCCGAGTGCGCGAATCTGCAGGCCGGCGCAGCGGCCCTGCGTCACTGCCCGGACCGGGTGAAACGACCCTGAAAACCATTGCACGGCTGCTGTTACGCCGGATGTCGAGGCGTGGCATACCCAACCAAGCTGAACGAGGGTCAACTCCCTCGCCGCAGCCGTGTAAGTAATTGCCGCTCAGGTGCTTTTGGCTTTCGGCTTTTGGGGAGAATCGAGCCGGAAGGCCCACCCGCGATTCGGCGCCGTTCGGACTCGTTTCGAAGGACCCCTCTGGGCGGGGAAAAACTCGTCAGTGCTTTGGTCATGAATTTGCTTGACAAATCACTGGTCACGCGTCATTATGTATGCAGATACTTACTTAACAGCCGACGCCCGGACTCGACCCATATGGCTCGCCCCAGTCACATCGCGGAGAAACGCAAGGCGCTGCTGCCGATTGTCGCGCGCGCATTCGCCGATCTCGGCTACCGGCGGACGACCACCGCGGAACTGGCGGCGCGCTGCGGCGTGCAAGAGAACATCCTGTATCGCCTCTGGCCCGACAAAAAGGCGATGTTCATCGCAGCGATTGACTATGTATTTGACCTCTCCATGCAGGTCTGGAGCCGACAACTTTCACATGTGGAAGAGGCCAGATCCGGTGCCGAGCGGCTGCTGCAATACGAGGCGCGGCATCACGGCGAACACGGACACTACCGAATCGTCTTCGCGGGCCTCAGCGAGACCGACGATCCGGAGATACGCGGGGCGCTGGCGGGAATGTACCGGCGTTTTCATCAATTCGTCCGCGCGCAAGTGGCGGCTCATCACGGCGATCGCAACTCACGGCAGTCGTCGCGAGCGGCGATGGCCGCCTGGGCGCTCGTCGGACTTGGCACCGTCGCCAACATCGGGCGGGAGCTGGGGCTGCTTAATGATCGCCATCGGCGCCGCCTGATCGAGGACGCCGGGCAACTCCTGCTGGAGGCGTCGGCGCAGTAGCGGAACTCTTTTTTCAAAAAAATGTAAGTGAACACATACAGAACACCCACACGGAGCAAAGCCATGAAAATGCATTTACAAACACGGTCGGTTCTTCTTATCCTCATGGGACTATCCATGCACGCCTGCACTTCACATGCACAATCGTCCACTGCGACATCTGAATCAGGCGGAACGGACGCACTTCTCGCCAAGTTCAAGGCCGCCGGCCGAAACGCCTCGGTCACGGTGTTTCCCGCCGGAATCGTCGGGCGGCCGATTCGCCCGGTCGGTGATGTCGTGGCGGCCATGCTGGAACGCGCGGGCATGCCGAACATCCAGATCGACGCTCCCGAGTTCTCGCCGCCCCGCGAAGCAGATCTTGCCGCGATCGCCGAAGCCTTCGCCGCGTTTGTGGGTACACACCCTATCTCCACCAATTACGCCGTCTATTCGGACTTCCAGGGAACGCGCGAAAAGGGGTTCACCGAGATCCGCACGGTGATCGCAACCCGGGAAGGCCGGGTCGTATGGCAGGATCGCCAGACTGATGCAGACGCTGACTTCAAGCGCGTTCGCCCGAAGGAACCCATGGAGTGCTGTCTCCTCGTCGTTGAGCGTCTGCGGCCCCTGCTTGGCCTCGGCGACCCTGCACAAAGCACGGCGCCGGAGGGGCCGATCGCTCAACGCTGGGCGGCCCGGTCGGGTGTTCCGGACAAGGAAGAGATGGGCGCAATGAACATTCGCCAGGACCAATTCAGGAAGAGGGCGGCGACGGCGACGCTGCTCGTACTGCCGTCGCGCGTTTCAGGAGAGTATGACGGCACGTGCGCGGCGCACCTCGCGGCAATGATCAACGAAAAAGGACTCACTCAGGCCAGGGCCTCTGGCTCGGCACCCTCCATTGCGGCCGCGAACGATATGAACGAGCAGAAAGTACTGTGGGCGATGGCCCGCGGCATGAAGGTGTATGTCACGCAGAGTCGCCCCGACGCCGACTATGTACTTTTCGCGGAGTACCTCGCGGCGCCGGGAAGCGGCGGACGGTTGGACGTGCGCGGCGTTCACCTCGCTGTCTGCGATCGCGAAGGGAACTGGGTGATTGTAGACTTCCAGAACAGCCATCACGACGATTTTCGAGCGGTCCGCCCGGAATCCCGCGAGGACTGCGATCGCCTGGTCGTTCGGCGGCTGGAGAGGCTTTGCAGATGATGGCCCGACGAGATGGTGATCGGCCACTGATCTGTGTCCAGGGGCGAATCCGGCGCGCCACCGCGTGCATCCTGCGGTATCTACCAGCGCGAGAACTCTGACCGAGGAGCAGCCGCATCTCCCAACAGGCCTTGCGCGGCTTATTGTGCTGTGTGGAAGACAAAAAGAAGCAAGTCCGGCATCCGGCAACATTGACATTGGGCGTCCTGAAATGAGTGCAAATGTCGCTGGCGACGATAGTTGCCGCGGAATGTCGTGCCGTGGCACTGGCACGGGGAAACTGGGAGCGCTGGGACTCGAACCCAGGACCCACGGCTTAAAAGGCCGATGCTCTACCGACTGAGCTACGCTCCCGTGAAATGCGGGCGGGGGGCTGCGGCGCGCGAGGCCCCGATGGAAACACGGGGAATTTAGCCGCATATCACACTTCGGGCAAGCCGGCTGCCGGTCACCCGAGCGCAGGACAGCTCCTCGTCGTGCGATCGCGGCTCGCAGGCAAGCGCCGCTGCAACCCGCGATCGGCCTTAAACGGTGAATTCATCCATTCGGCGTCGTGGGCTTCCGGACCGGAAGCGAAATCACCTCCGCGGCGAGGCCCTGCGAATCCGATTCGATGGTAAGCGTGGTACCCGGCCGGGCGAAGCCAGACTTTACGTAGCCGAGCGCAATCGGGCCCGAAAGAGCCACGCTGAAGCATGCACTCGTCACCCGCCCCGCTTCCTTCTCGCCGCTGCGGAGGAGCGCACCCTTCGCGGGCAGGGCAGGCCTCGGGCCGTACGCGGGCGCCGCCGTACAGGTGGCATCCGCCCCCGGCACGGGTCCGATGCGCAGTCCGACGAGTTGGCGGGCGAGGATTCCGTGCGAGCGCATGCGCTCAATCACTTCCTGGCCCAGGTAACAACCCTTGTGGTAGCTGATCCCGCGTTCGATCTGCCCCGTCTCGGGCGGCACCACCTCGTCGTCGATGTCGTCGACAGATGCAGGTATGCCCGCCTCGATCCTCAGGATTTCAAAGACTTCAGGGCCGAGCTCGGCCATGCCATTCACCTGACACGAATGGGCGACGGTCCCTCGCAACCACGCGGCTTGATCGGCGGGCAAGATTAACTCCGCCCCGGGCAGCCCGGCCAGGTCATGTCGGATCATGCGCAGATCCGTATGGGCGACGCGCGCGGCGCGGTGCTGCAACTGGGACATCGGCGTGAGGTTTTCAAGCCCCAGCTCTGCGATGGCGCGCGGCGCGCTCGGTCCGATTACGGCAAGCCGGGCGTGCCGATCGGAAATATCGACAAGGCGCACGTCTTCTGTGATGATGAACCGATCGAGATGTGCCCGGGCGGAGGCGAAAACGCGGCTGTCCATGTCGAGCCAGATTCGATCTTCCAGCACAAGCATATTGAGATCGAAAACCACGCGGCCCTTGACGTTCACGGCGAATGCGTAATTGCCTTCCCCCGGCTGAAGGGTCTTGATTACGTTGGTCACGAGGTTATTGAGCCAGGCGGCGCGGTCGGCGCCCGAAACCTCCAGGAGCCCGCGGCCCGGGCGCGCGAACCATCCGCCCTGCTTAAGACATGTGCGGTACTGCGAAAGGATCGAATCGTGGACGGTCATCGAGGCGATTATAGGGAGAGGCGCTGCTGTCCGGCATCCGTCGATCGCGTGCAAAAGGCAACCGCGGCGTATGCCACGAATCCCCGGAAAATCCGCCGCGCGCGATAATTGGGCCCGATCAACTCGCGCAGCGAAAAGATCATGGGGCAGACTGAGGTTCGAGTGGCTCCTCGTCCATGGTGGCGCGCACGGGCGGCGCCGAATCGCTCTCCGTCATTCGCGGTTCGCCGGTGATGGCCCGTGCCTTGGGCTCATCTTCCGGTTTCAGATGACTGTACTGCTCGTCGGTAAGCTGTTCGACGCGCGTGGCCGAGAAGCGGACATTGGACTGATTGCCCGCCTCCTCAAGCTCCATAACCTGATGATAAAGCTCGATCGCCCGCGCACGGTCGTGGCGACGGAAATCATACACGACCGCAGCCTGGAAACGGGCCGGTAGCGCGATCTGGGGATTCATTGCAAATGCCCACTGATAGTACCTGACGGAAAGCTCATCGTCGGGGTCTTCTTCGCGCAGATACTCTTTATAAATTTCGCCGCAGTAAAAGGCGCATTCGTCCACCTTGTCGGAGTTCGGATAGTCCCGCAGGACCCGCTTGAACTGGCCCAAGGCCTTTCGCGCGCGATCCTTGTTCGGCTCCAGCGCGCCCGCGAGCGGGACCGCCGCAACCTGCTTATAAATGTCGTAGGCCTCGTTATAGATCTTGTCGGCTTCCGGGATCGGGCGCTCGGGCATGACCTCCGCGCGTTGCTCGGCAGGACCCGGGGAGAGGAACGGATAATTCACGACATCTTCAAGCTGAAAGGCGACGCGGCGACACCAGTTGGCTCTGACCGTATCGCCGGCATTGAGATAGGCTCGCTGAAGGGCTTTGACTTCGTCAAGATAGACCTGACGCGTCTCCATCATCTTCTCGACCATATCCGCGAAGTTGGCCGGCCTTGCCCTTTCGGAGCGGCCCGGTTCGAGATCGTCCGCTGGCGGTGTCACATCAACGACGCTGTAATCGTGTTTGCGGTCCCATCCCTCGCAACCCGAGATCACGGGGATGCAGGCAAGGACGAAAATGAAACGACCGAGGGGGAAAACGCTCTTGATATGCATGTGACCAAATCCCTGGAAACGGGCCGCGGAATCCTCCGCGACCGACCCCGAAGCGCCTCGTCCTGAAGCACGCGTGTATTGCACACTCCGGGCCGATTTCGGTCAAGGGTGACCTGGGCGGATGGCCGTGCGGAGATAGAATCAGAGGGCTTTTTTCAGATTCGCGACGGCCTGCTCTTCCAGACGCATCGCCGCCCGAAGCGCCTCGACCTGTGAATTGCGCATTTCCTGGGGAGGCATGCGGCCCTCGAAGGTGCTCCCGGACGGCACGCCGGGCATGGCATCCAGCAGGAGTCGAACTTCGCGGTCGTAGAGGTCCGCGGCGGCGGAAATGTGCAACTGGCCGGCCTCGAAATCCTTTTCCACCGAGCGGAGATAGCGCACCGCCGACGCCCGGGCGTCGATCAGACAAACATACGTCCAGAAGTTTGCATGGACATAGGCCGGGTCTTCGACGCGTTGGAGCTCCTCACACCATGCCTCAAATGCCCTGGAGCCCTGGGCGTAACAGCCGACTGGCTCCATCTCAAACAGTGAAATCGCACGACGAATGGCGTCCACGCGCGACTTCTCGCGAACCGGGGGTGACCGGCGCTGGGTCAGAATCACTACGGCCGTCGGCCATCCCGTCGCGGGCAAATCCGTGGCCGCCGCCCCACCGTTGTAGGCGCGGCACAGGAACATCGTGTCCGAACGGTAGCCCGTGATGATACCCCAGTCCTCCGGCGGCATGACATTCGCTGCCAAGACGGGAATGCCGTTGTCGATGCTGCGGCGGACCGCCCTGTTGAGCGCGTCGGCCTCGGCAAGATCGTCTCGGCGCACGATGCGCACTTCGTACTGCCACCCGACTCCGGAGAAGACGTCGTCCAGCCGGCTGTCCCCAACGAGCGGGTCCGAGTTCCCAACGTCCCACTGCTCGGTGCAGAACTGCATTCGAAAGGCCATGCCGCCTGCCGCCATGAGTTCGTCGTACGTCAACTGTCGCCCCAGAGCGCCCAGCACCAACTCAAGGCAGTGAATGAAGGTGCAATCCCTGCCGCGGGCGAAACCTACGATGGACCCGACGCCATCAATGCGCACCTCTCCGGAGTCGTCGCGGACCAGAGACGCGCGCGAGCGCTCGCGCACTGATTGGGCCTCCGGGGCGGGACACCCACCGAGGACAATCAAAGGGGCAATGCAAAGCGCGAAGATGCGCGCGAACGCGCGCGACCAGCCCCAGGACGCCCGGCCGATCGCCCGATTCGTTGCGGGTTTGCGAATTTGGTGATCGTGGATCATGGCCCCGGCGCTCCTGCGATCATGGACAGCTTACTTTGGTTGTGCGTCTTGCGGGAAGCCCTGAGCCGTCAATCGCACGAGGGCACTCGACATCCGAAGCCACAGGAACATGGGGAGGACGCGACCGGCCAGCATTGACAGCATCATGACGATCTTGCCCAGCCCGGTCAAATGAAGGGCAAGTCCGGTGGAAAGCCCGACGTTTGACACCGCGGCGACGGAATCAAACACGACTTCGTACTTCGTCCCGTCGGTCGTCGATGCAAGGAGCCACGCTGAAGCGATCTGAAGTGCGGCACATGCCAGCACGATTAACAGGGCGGACCGCAAGATCACACGGCGGGCCGCGTGCCCTCCTGGGTGTTGAGTCCACGCCAACCGCGCACTGAAGAGCGAAATCAGGATCAGAAGGATTGTTGAATTTCTCATTCCGCTGGCAGTCCCGGCGATTGAGCCGCCCACTGCCATGAGCCCCAGTATCAGCGCGTAGCCCGGCCACGAAATAGCGCCCTCGGACAGAGGCAGGCTCTGCAATCCGGCAGATCGCAGCGTCGCGGCCACAAAAACGGCCATCGTCCAGCGGGTCTGATGCGGCATCGGGTCGCGAATCGAGACGCGGCCCGACCCGAAATCGAGCGGACGATCCGGCACGAGGACGTCCGGCAGAAAGCGCGGCGTCTCGATTACAAAGAGCGCGCCGGCGGAAAGGATGAGGAGGAACAAGGCAGCCCACACTTCGAATTGCGGCAGTCTCTTCCAGGCGGGGACGCCAAGCCGGTGCGGGTCGTTTCCTCGCTCGGCGCGGCGGAGCAGACTGTACATAACGGGGAGCCCGAGCGACCCGATAATCGCCAGAATCGCCGTGGTCGCAAACACACGCGGCACGGAAAGATAGCGTGCAAGTCCGTCGGCTCGCTGGGTCCAGCCAGTATTCCAGAACGCGCTTGAGACGTGCAGCAGGCTCCACCAAGTTCGGTCAGTCCTTGTTGGGGTATCCGCGCTGTCCCACGCGGACCAAACGACGGTCGCCGCGGCGAGTTGAACAGCGACGCATAGCAATAGCAATCTGTTAAGGCCGATGTCGTTCCTCAGAAACGGCCGCACGGCTACCAGCGCCGCCGCGGCCCATGCCATGCCGGAGAGCTGTGTCTGAAGAAAGATCACAATCCGACCAAATGCTGAAAAGTCATCGCCGAAGCCGTATGCACTGACGCCGTTGAGGCACGCGGTGCTAACTGACGTGAAAGCGCAGTTTGCGACGTGCATCCAGAAATTGTGCCGGTAGTCCGGCACGCCCGGGAGCGTCGCAAGAGGAAGCGACAATAGCACCAAGCAAATCATGCCCAGTCCCAGCCACGATACAAGAATCGCCCGGAAAACCGCCAAGGGCCGGTCCCGGCACCGATCTAGTTTGCGGACCAATAGGACGAGCCAATCAACCAGAATGACGCCCGACATGCTGGCGGTAATCGTCACCAGAAAGACGTCCGGAGATTGCCTGACGATCGCGAGAATCAGGCCGCCTAAAAACGCCGCAAGCGTCAAAGCGCGGTCCTGTCCGCGAAGAATGAGTGCGCCGCGGGCCCGCGAAACCGCCGCAAACAGCCAACTGACGATGGCAGGCGCTTGGAGCGCCATCGCAAGCCCGGGAGGGCCGAAATAGCGCCCGGATGCGTCGCGGGCAAGACATGCACCCGCCGCCACAAAGCACAGCCACACGAGCCACGCGGGTCGGCGACAATCGGTCGGATTCAGATCAGGATACGGGCCGGCCGGCGCCATGGGCGGGGAAACTAGCCTAGAAAACGCCGGTTGACAACCGGTCGCCAGCGATAACTTCGGCACGCGACGCGACACCCGGATTCGACGCGTATAATCTCGTCGCTGACAGGGGCAGAGTTCTTGTGGAGTGATGTATCAAGCTTGCCCCGCTTGTGACGCACTGGATCGCCGGCCGAGTCAAAGTACGCGTTCCACGGTCCCGCCTCATGGTTGAAATACTCACGATCGCGTTCATCGCAATTGTGGCGTGCGTCGTCGTCTGGGTCCTGCTTGCGACGGCCACGCGCGTCCGCGCGTGCAAGCCAATGTACACGCCCTACAAGGATTACTTCCTGCGACTCGGCCGCTGCGCGCCGCATTCGCCCTGCCCATGCGGGAGCGGTCGGAACTACGGCCCATGTTGCCGACCCCGCGATGTCACGGCGCTGCGCGCGGCGCTCATCGACCTTCATTGGCGCCGGTGGTCGCATCGATCGTATGCCGGACGCCGCCGGTCCGCTTCGATGGGGCACCGACTTGAGGACCACCGCCTGCCCCGGATCGTAATGCCGGACTGGGTGGAGTCGCCTGATCGGTTTGAGTTTCCCGTCTCGGAAGATACGGTCCGAAGCTGGAATCCCTGCGGATCAGCGGTCGTACATGAGTCCGACGCCAATTGAAGTCGACCGCGGCCAGGCAGAAGCTCGGTCATGGCGGCGGCTTCGAAGAGGCCGAGGGCGGCGCAGTTGTCCCTGGAGAGCCTGAAGCTGTGCCATTCGCGGCGGAATGTGGCGAATCCGCACCTGTCGCCGGCGCCGGCACTTTCTTTGCGCCAGTGAACTTGGTTACGAGGTCCTGCGCCGAGGCCTTCACCCTCCGAAGCAGCCGACGGGCCCAGATAAACTCGGTCGCGAGTATCGCCAATCCAAGAAACGTCAGCGGAATACCGGGGACGACGGGCAAAACATATCCGACAATGCTCAACAAGAGTACCGTAACGCCGATTACCGCGATGACAATGCGCTTTGCGGTCTTGTAGAGCATACGTTCTTTTACCCGCCCGATTCGGTCGCGCCGCGGGCCGAGGCGCGGCTCGACACAACGATCGAGGTGACGATTCCTGAGGAGAGGATTCCGGCAATGACCCCGAGGGAAATGGGCGTGGGAATGGCATAATGTCCGGAGACGAGCATCTTGATGCCGACATAGACCAGCACGAGCATCAGGCTGACCTTGAGATATCGGAACTTGTCCATGACGGCGGCAAGGGCGAAGTACAAAGCCCGCAGCCCGAGGATCGCAAACACGTTGGATGTAAAGACAATAAACGGATCGGTCGTGATTGCAAAAATCGCCGGGATGGAGTCAATGGCGAACATCACGTCGGTGCTTTCAACGACAAGGAGAACCAGGAAGAGCGGCGTGACGGCCCGCTTTTCATCGACCCGCGTGAAAAACTTCTGCCCCACAAAGTCGGAAGTGACCGGATAGAATCGTCGCGCCAGACGCACGAGCGGATTGCGATCCGGCTCGATTTTTTCTTCCTTGCTCATGAGCATCTTGACGGCGGTAAGAATGAGCAAGACGCCGAAAACATAAATGATCCAGTGAAACTGCCGGATGAGCGCCGTGCCTGCGCCGATCATCGTTCCGCGCATGATGAGCGCCCCGAGAATGCCCCAGAAGAGCACGCGATGCTGGTAGATCGCCGGCACGGAAAAGTATTTAAAGATGATGGCAATCACAAAGATGTTGTCGAGGCTCAGGGACTTCTCGACGACATAGCCCGTGAAGTACTTCACCGCGGCGTCCTTTCCCTCCAAAGGCTCGCCGACGTCCCGGCCGATCCCCAGCCAGTGATGCTCATACATGTAATAGACGACCACGTTGAACATGAGGGCAATGACGATCCAGAAACAGGTCCAGAAAAGGGCCTCGCGCGTCCCGATGACATGGGCCTTGCGATTGAACACCCCGAGATCCAGGGCAAGAAGGCCAAGCACGATTACGATAAAGCCAACCCACAGCCAGAGGGTCATAGAGTCCTCGTCGAGCGGCACCGGCGCGGCGCGCAATCGGCGGGAGTATAGCGGCCCGCAGGGGGAAAGCACGCATGCGCGGCCCCGCATTAGGATTGCGCGCCGGTACAATCTGAACCTGAACTAACCCGCGGTCGGCCGGTGCCACATCATGCCGAACCTTTGCGCGGAAACGTGTCCGAAGTGAAATCGATTCCGCCGGCCTCCGCCCGTGCTGGTCCGGCGATGCGCCGGCCGCGCAGGACAATGCCCGGATGGCTCGCGCCGGCATGATTCACGCGCTTGCTTCGGTCTTTCCGATGAATCAGGTGAGGATTTTCGAGCCGAGGGATGCTGAATGAACTCATCTTCCACTCCCCCCACTGCCGTCGCACAGGAACGTCATCGCGTCCAGATCGTTCGCGGGATTCACGAGCTGGTCGATCCAGCCCTCGATTCGGTCTACCACAACGAAGACCTCGCGCCGACGGGTCTGGCGGGGCGGAAGTGGGGCCTCAAGGACATTGCCGCACTCTGGATTTCAATGGCGGCGTGCGTGCCCACGTACCAGCTCGCCAGTTCCATGATCGCCGAAGGGATGAACTGGTGGCAGGCCGTTGCGACCGTCTTCGTGGGCAACGTGATCGTTCTGATCCCGATGGTGCTCAATGCCCACGCGGGAACCAAGTACGGCATTCCCTTCCCCGTCTATTGCCGCTGTTCATTCGGAATCCTCGGCGCAAACATTCCCGCCCTGCTTCGCGCGCTGGTGGCCTGCGGGTGGTTCGGGATCCAGGCGTGGATCGGCGGCGCGGCCATCTACACGATCATGGCGACTTTCTTTCCCGACTGGCGCAGCCTTCCCGACACATTCCTCGGCATCAACACCGCTGAGGCGGGATGCTTCCTGTTCTTCTGGGCCATAAATGTCTTCGTGATTTACAAAGGCATCGACTCAATCCGACTGCTGCTCAACATCAAGGCCCCGCTTTTGATCGCACTGGGGCTGCTGCTTCTTTGGTGGGCCTATCGACGGGCCGGGGGATTCGGGCCGATGCTCACGCAGCCTTCGCAGTTCGTCCCCGGCGGGCCTCGCGAGGGGCAGTTCTGGTCCTTCTTTGTGCCCGCCCTGACCGCGAACATCGGATTCTGGGCGACGCTTTCGCTGAACATCCCCGACTTCACACGCTATGCGCATTCGCAGCGGGACCAGGTCGTCGGCCAGGCGATCGGACTGCCGACCACGATGGCACTGTACTCATTCATCGGGGTGGCGGTCACGTCCGCGACGATCGTGATCTACGGCGAAGCCATCTGGGATCCCGTCGTTCTTCTGTCGAAGTTTGACAATCAAATCGTGCTGATTGTCGCTATGCTCTCGCTGTGCCTCGCGACGCTCGCAACAAACATCGCGGCGAACGTAGTCAGCCCGGCGAACGATTTTGCCCACGTGTGGCCCCGTAAGATCAACTTCCGCGTCGGCGGGTACATCACGGGAGTAATTGGCATCCTGATCCGACCCTGGAGGCTCGTGGAAGATCCCTCCGAGTACATCTTCAAGTGGCTGGTCGCATACTCAGGGCTGTTGGGCGCGGTCGGCGGAGTGCTGATTGCCGACTATTTCGTCATTCGAAAGACGAGGCTCAATCTACCGGGCCTCTACGAGCGCACCGGTCCGTACTGGTACGTGGGAGGATTTAACCCGCGCGCGATGATCGCCCTTGCGGCGGGCATCGCGCCGTGCGTGCCGGGCTTCATCGGGACCGTGACGCGCGTGAAGGTCGCCCCCTTCTGGAAGGACATGTACCACTACGCGTGGTTCATCAGCTTCGCCGTGGCGTTTGTCGCGTATCTTGCGCTCATGGCGCGGCGCCAGGCCGCGCCGTCGCGGGATGACACAGCGTTACCGGCGGCCCATTGAGAAACTAAATCGCCGAATCGCCAGGGCCGCGAGATACAGCGCGCCGGCCAGGACAATCGTGGTCGCCCCCGCAGGCAGACTGGGCCGATAACTGATGGCAAGACCGCCGGAGGTTGTCACCACACAGAGCACCGTAGCCCAGATCATCATGCGCATCATTGTCTTCGAAAACTGCCCGGCGACGGCCGCCGGCAGCGTCAGAAGCGCGATCACGAGAATAATGCCGACCACCTTGACGAGAACGACGACCGTCAGGGCGGTCAAGATCAACAGCAACAGATAATAAAAATCGACCGGAACTCCGCGCAGACGGGCAAATTCCTCATCGAAACAGACCGCGAGAAACTTGTTGTAAAACAGCAGCCCCGTGCCGACAACGATGACATCGAGGGCGGCGATGAGCCACAAATCCCCAGTCGTGACCAACAGGATGTTGCCGAAGAGATAGCTCATGAGATCCTGGTCGAAGCCGGGCGTCCTGGCGATGAACAGGACGCCGATGGCCATTCCGACGGACCAGATGGCCCCGATCACGGTGTCCTCGCGCTGCTTGGCACGCAGGCTGACCAGGCCGATGATCACCGATGCGATAATCGCGGAAAGGAATGCCCCCCACAGCGGCGTGAACCCGCTCCACCCGTGAACGACCTGCATGTACCGGGCGAATCCCATCCCAGCCAGAACGCAGTGCGAGATCGCCCCGGCTATGTAGCTTATGCGCCGCGTCACGACATAGGTGCCGATGACGCCGCAGGCGACGCTCGCGAGCAGTCCGGTCGCAAGCGCGTACCGCAGGAGGCTGAGCCGAGACAGTGCGTCAAGAAAATCAGTCACGCGGGCCTCATGTGTGTGTGCAGGGTCCTTGGTGTTCGTGGTGCAGCAGGCGGACGTCGCGTCCGTAGAGTTGGATGATCGCTTCCTTGGAGAGGTCGCGGCTCGAGTGCACGTGCACCGTCCGGTTGACGCAAATCACGGTCTTGACGAACTTGGACACGAAGCCGACGTCGTGGGACACAAGCACGACGGTCAACTTTTCGCTGAGCCGGCCGAGCAGTTCGTACAGGTCATCCTGTACGCGCAGATCCAGGCTGGCCGTAGGCTCGTCCAGTAGAAGCAGGTCCGGTTCACAGGAAAGTGCCCGAGCAATAAGTACGCGCTGGCGCTGTCCGCCTGAGAGCGCCGAGAACGGGCGGCGTTCCATCTCCACAAGGCCCACATCGGCCAGGGCCCGCCGCGTCACGTCGCGGTCCTCGCGGGTGTACGGACCGAGGGGCCGCGTGATCCCCAACCGCCCCATCATGGCAACGTCGAGTACGCAGACGGGAAACTGTGCGTCCAACTGGCTGTGTTGCGGCATGTAGCCGATCCGCCCGCGCGCCTTCTGCGGGGCGACCCCGAACACCTCGACGGTCCCCGCGCGGGGTTGCAGCAGTCCGACAAGCAGCTTCAGAAGTGTCGTCTTCCCGCCGCCGTTGGGTCCGACGATGGACGCGAAGTCACGCTCATGAATGGCGATGTTGACATCCTGGAGGACGGACAGGTCGCCGTATGCGAACTGCACGCCCTGCAACCGCAGGACGGCTTCGCGCGACTGGGCCGGCGGTTGCCCGACGCTACCTGACATTGGCTACGTCTCCAGCGCGATCGGCGGCCTCGAAGGACCGTGCGATTTTGTCCGCAATCCGCTCCAGATTCGCAATGTAATCGGCGGCAAGAGGATCCAGGGTGTCGACGGATGCACCGATTTCTCTCGCCACCGCCGTCGCGCTGGCGGATGCGAACTGCGGTTGGACGAAGATGACCTTCACGCCCGCCTGGCGGGCCTGTTCGACAACCTCCGCCAGGTGCTTCGCGGACGGCTCCTTGCCTTCCTTCTCGACGCTGACCTGCAACAGGCCATAGGCGTCGGCAAAATATCCAAAGGACGGGTGAAACACGAAAAACGATCGGCCCGAGTACGGCGCGAGCCGGCGCGCGATGCGCTCATCCACGGCGTCCAGGTCGCGCTGAAGCTCGGCCAGGCTCGTCGCATAGATTTCCGCACCTGCGGGATCGAGGCGGGTCATGGCTTCCGCGACGACACCCGCCTGAATCCGCATCAGCCGGGGGCTGAGCCATGTGTGCGGATCGCCCTCTCCGGCATGATCGTGCGCGGCGTGGTCGTGATCGTGGGCACACTCGACGCCCGGCCGCAGCGGGATGTCCTTGCACGTATCAACGAACTCAACACCCGTATCCGTCGAGGTAAGCTTGTCGCGCAGGGCGCGCTCAAGGGGGATCCCGATTCCAAAATAGACTCGGGCCTCAGCCAGGGCCGCAACCTGAAGAGGAGTCGGCTCATAGGTATGGTAAGACTGTCCGGGGGACACCATCACGTTGACACTAACGCGCTCGCCGCCGACACGCTGAACGACAAATGCCTGCGGCTGAATGGTTACGAACGCGACGAGGCGGTCGGAGGACGTTTTTCTTACACCGTTTCGGGAGCAGGCCGCAAGACAAGGAAGGATCGCCAGGGCGACAAGGACCGGTGCCCAGCGTGCGATCATCGACGCCGATTCGCGGCGGACGGATTGCGAATTGTCGGATACGGGACAGACCATGGTCATGAACCGGCACGCGACGCGGAATCTCAGCCCCCGGAACATCGCAGGGGCCCACGACACGCCGAATCGTGCCGGTAATACATTGTAATACGGACCGAGGCGGCAAGCGAATGCGCCGAAAGACGGCCCGCGCAAAAAAAGAAACGGGTCGGCCAGGGCCACAACCCGTTTCCAAGGACAAGTACCGTGGATTCCGCGAACCGGTCAGGCGATCTGCACGCGTCGGCGTGCGAGCGGAGACTCTCCGTTGTTAAGTTCGTCGATCAACCGATCCGTGGCGATGTCGAGCTTTTCGTCCGTTACGTAGGAGCCTTCGAGGATGGCGTTGCGAATGCTGACGATTCGTCGGGCCCGATCCTCGGGCAGTTCGGAAAGACGGCTGAGGAACGCGGCGAGATCCGAGATCTCAACCGTGTCGTCCAGGACGGCGCTATTTGACGAATCCGAACGCCGAGAGGGTTGATTGGCGAACTCCCGCAGGGTCGCGGAGGACGCCAGACTTGAAACTCCGTTAACATCGTTCATGACAGCTACCTCGCTCACCACGCGCTACAACGACCAACAATTCACAGTATTACGAGCGATTGCGCGGCGAAGTTCACAATCCCGTTTTATTTTCAGCCCTTTCCCGGAGTCATGACTTTCGGCAGGATCTGCGCGGTGGTAATTCATCTCCTGCTACAAGCCCATCTGGAGGTCATATCGGTCCGCGCGGGGAAAAATCTTCACTGATTCCCGGGCTCCCCCACAATCTGTAGAACTCACACGGGGCTTGTTCAGTTTTTCACAAGCTGCTGGCGTGTGCATTCTTATCGGCCGGATCGCCATAACTCCTGCATTGGCAATACTTGTAACTCGGAAGAGCCGACTTGTAATCGTTTTAGGACGTTTTGAAGCGCAAATGCTGCGCCACACTAGGGGTTGTATGACGCCATATCGGGACGCCCGGCGGCCCGGTCAAGGGTTTCGAGACCGCCTTGGTGGAAGCGGCATGAACAACCGACCCGCACGCACTGCCTCGCACGCGGCAGCTTCTGCACACCGCGTCAGGTCGCATTGAAAAGGCTGCCGCAGCGGCACATCGCGGCAAAACGGTTCGAACTTATAATCGAGTTCATGAGCAAATCTCCTACGCCGGAACGGGCTGCGCAACTGGCAGCGAATTTCGCGGAACTCGAGCCCCGTTACACGCACGACGAGGCGGTCGCCGAGGCTTCGCGGTGTCTGTTCTGCTACGACGCCCCATGCACACGGGCGTGTCCCACGCACATCGACGTGCCGAAGTTCATCCGCCAGATTCTGCACAAGAATCCGCTTGGGGCCGCGGAGACGATCCTCATTGCCAACATTTTCGGCGGCTCGTGTGCCCGCGCCTGTCCGACGGAGGTGCTCTGCGAAGGCGCCTGCGTCGACAACACGCTCCTGAAAGCCCCGGTGCGGATCGGGCGACTTCAGCGCTACGCCTGCGACGAGGCGGCCGACCGGAAGATCCAGTTCTTTGAGGCAGGTCCGCCATCCGGGCGGAAGGTCGCCGTCATCGGAGCCGGCCCCGCGGGCCTCACCTGTGCGCACGAACTGCGAAAGCGCGGCCACGCGGCCACCGTGTTCGAGGCCCGCGAAATGGCGGGCGGGATCAACACATACGGGATTGCGTATTACAAGTATGACACCCGATTTGCACTGTCCGAGGTCGAACAGGTCATGCAGATCGGCGGTATTGATCTGAAGCTGAGCTACAAGGTCACCGGCAGCGCCGTCGCGAAGCTGCTCGCTGATTATGACGCCGTGTTTCTTGCGATCGGACTGGGAAAGACCGCAGCACTCGGCATCGAAGGGGAGGACACGCCCGGCGTTTGGGAGGCGCTGGATTTCATCTTCCAGACGCACGTCAAGCCGCTCGACCAGTGCAAGTGCGGCCGCCACGTGCTGGTTATCGGCGGCGGCAATACGGCGGTTGACGTTGCCACAGCGGCGGTTCGACTCGGAGCGGAGTCGGTCACTATCGCCTATCGGCGCGGTGAAAGCGAGATGCCGGCGTTCAAGTATGAATACGAGCTGACCAAGGCGGACGGAATCCGCTGGGTCTTCAACGCGGCGCCGCATCGCGTGGTCGCAAGTGGCAGTGCCCTGACAGGCGTAGAGTTTCTCCGCACGCGTCTCGTGGGCGAGGGAAGATCGGCCAAACTGGAACTGATTCCCGGCGATACATTCACGATCCCATGCGACATGGCGGTAAAAGCGCTCGGGCAGGAGCCGCTCATCGAATTGCTCGGGGCGATACAGGGGCTCAAGGTTGATCGCGGACGCGTGGTCGTGGACCCTTCGACGGGGGCGACATCGGTGCCGAAGCTGTTCGCCGGTGGAGACTGCATCAGCAAGGGCGGTGAGGTCGTCGACGCCGTGCAGCAGGGCAAGATCGGTGCGGCCGGGATTCACGCATTTCTGTCGGCCGGCGCCGCTAAGGCGCAGGCGTGAGACGGGCTACCGTTGGGGTTGTCGCGGCTGAAGCGCTGTCAGTTTGATCTCCGCCGAATCTGGGGCGACCACCGGCAGCCGCGGCTTTTCGACCGGCGGCGGAGCGGGTGTTTCTTCCGGCTTCAATGTGGCAAGTAGCCGAGCCGCGACAATGACTCCCAGGGCTTCCGCAGCCACCAGCATCCATTCTCTGTGAACCACCGCGTAGATGAGTCCGAGGAACGCACCCGACAGCCCGAGAAGGATCACGCCCGCACTGAGCTCGAATCGACCGGCCCTGTAAGACTGGACCAGGTGACAGACAACGGCGAGAGCGATGATCACATGCGAGAGGATGCCCAAGGCGGGCCAGAACGAACCGCCGAGCCCGTTTCCCGCGGCAAGAAGGCCCCCATCTGCCGCGTCATGCGCAAACGCAAGAACCGGACCCACTCCACCCTGCGGGGTCGTCATTGTGACAGCTTCCGTTAATTCACATGGCCGCGACATTCGCGGCGTTCGAATCCGTCAAGTCGAACGACTTTTTGGCTCGCGAGATGCTTTCAGCATAACTTGTCGCCCCGCCCCAAGCAACTGAAGCCGTGAAACGCGCAATAGCGGACCTAAACGGCTCTTCGATGAAGCAGAACCAGGAAAATCGGCACTCCGACGACGGCGGTCACGACGCCGATCGGCAGGACGACCACACCGAGGCTCTGTCCGGTCAGCGCACCAGCCCAGGACATCGCTGCCTGCGAAATCCAGTCACATACTGCCAGAAATACCCCGCCCAGGAGGGCCGACATCGGGAGAAGGATTCGACAGTCGCGGCCGAAAAGCAGAGCCGTCACATGCGGTACAACCAGTCCGACGAACCCGATCGGCCCGCAAATGGCCACGATCGCCGCCGTGGCCAGGGACGCGAAAAGGATACATATCAACTGGAGCCGAAGGACATTTACGCCCCGGGTGGCGGCGAGATCCTCTCCGAGTACATACTGATTGAGCGGACGGGCCATGGCGACAAGCACAATCCACGCGGGAACGAGCAGCGGCAGATTGGATGTCCACTGGAGGTTTCCAATGGTGTCGAGCGATCCCATCATCCAGCGGATGATTTCGAATGTCTGACGTACACTGGAGAGCGACGTCACCAGCATCATCATCGCCGAACAGAACATGCCAAGTGTCACTCCGGCGAGGAGCAGCTCGTTTGTCGTCAGCCGCCGGGTGCCGCGCGTGAAGAGAAACACAATCGCGATGACGGCGAGCGAACCAATGAAGGCCGACCAGGTCACCGCGGATACACCAAGGAACGCGACGGCCAGATCCCAACGGATGGCCAGCAGCGCACCGAGCGAACCGCCGCTTGCGATCCCAAGCGTGTACGGCGTGGCCAGCGCGTTTCTGAAAAGCGTTTGGAACACCGCCCCGCAGAGGGCGAGCGTGATCCCGGCTTCCAGTGCCAGGAGAGTGCGCGGCATGCGGAGCCGAAACCCGATCTGGTACGCGATCGGCGGCGCGGGCCGCTCGCCGCGCCGCGCGAACGAACGCCATGCCTCCACGACGCCCACGGAGCTCGCCTGGTTGCCGATTCCCGGACTGATCGCGACAACTGCGGCCACGAGCAGGCCCCCCAGCGCCAGTCTCCGTACATAGGACCTCCGCGTGAGCTGCTTCATGCGGCTCCTCCCCCGCCGGGCCCCGGCCCGAGAGGCATGATCCACTCGCGGCCCTCGCCGGTCCGCACGATCGACATTCGCACGCCATAGACGGGCTCCAGCCGCTCCGGAATAAGGACGTCAGCCGGATTTCCGACCGCGACAGTGCACCCCGCGCTCATCAGGGCGAGGCGCGAACAGTACCGGGCAGCAAGGTTCAGGTCGTGTGTCACGACCACGACCGCAAGGCCCCCAGCTTCCGCCAGACCAGCAAGTTTCGATAGAATGCTGAGCTGATGGTAAAGGTCCAGAGCCGACGTCGGCTCATCAAGGAGTAACAGTTCGGGTTCCTGCGCCAAGGCGGCGGAAATATGCACGCGCTGAGCCTCGCCCCCGGACAGGGTGGACAATGTCCGGTCCGCGAACTCGGCGGTCAGCGTCGCCTCCATCGCGCGATCTGCGATTCGCAGATCGTCAACGGACTCAAACAGGCCGAGTTGTCGATGGGGATAGCGCCCCATCGCGACGACCTGCCGCACCGTCAGGGCGACCTCGCGCGGCGGATTCTGTGGCAAAAAGGCGATGCGCCTCGCCCGCTCCCGCGGAGGTATTGCGTCGAGACCGCGGCCGCGGAAGCGGATTTGCCCCGACTTCGGTCGGATGAGCCCGGCCATGAGGCGAAGCAAGGTGCTCTTTCCCGCCCCGTTCGGCCCGATGATTCCCCACACTTCGCCGGTGCGAACGGTCAGTCTGACGGGGTGGAGGAAGTCCGGCCGCTCGGGAAACCCGAACGTCACGGAATCGATTTCCAATAGCGCGGCCGGATCAGTCAAACTTCACCTCCGGGTGAAGCAGCTTCGCGATCTTCTCTATGACATTAATGATCCGTGGCGACGGGATCGTGATGTTCTCGTCGTTGAAAATGTACACCCGCCCATTTTGCACCGCAGGGACCATAGGGAACGCCTTCCACTGACCCTGAAACCTCGCTTCAAGTTCCGGTGTCAACTTGACTTCGGGCATGGCCTCAATGATCACGTCAGGCCGGGCTACGAGGATGGCCTCCTGGGAAATGCTCGGGTAGGCCGTTGAAAGATCGCCAAAAACATTCACACCCCCCGCGAAGTGGATCATGTCGTTTACAAAGGAGCCCTTCGACGCCGTCATCACCGATGCAATCGCCGAGCCATCCCGCGCGATGGTGATCAGCACGCGTGGACGGGGGCGACCTTCCAGCAGCTCCGCGAGGCGAACCAACCGGTCTCGAACGTCCTTCTCAGCTGCCTGTGCTCGTTCGGAGCAATCGAGGATATCGCCAAGCGCCTGAAGGGTCGTGAAAATGTCTTCAAAGCTGTCAGTCTTGTCCCGAAAAAGAGCAATCCCGTTATCGAGACAGAGCTGCTCCACGGTGCGGTTCATGCCCCTGAGCACAACCAGATCCGGCTCAAGTTTCAGGATGGCTTCCGGGTTGGCGTCGAACAGCCCTCCGACACGGGGAAGGCGCTTCACCTGTTCAGGCCAAAGGCAGAAGTCACTGACCGCCACCAGTCGGTCGGCGGCGCCGAGCGCACCGATGATCTCCGTCGAATTCGGGGAAATCGAGATGATCCGCCTGGGTACCGTGGGGCGGCTCGCGGCGTGCGGCGGAGCTTCACGCGAGCAATGACCGGCCGCCGCGATGGCCGCGACAATTGCCATCGCCCGAATCGCGCAGAAACATGCCCCGAATGAATCCACGATGCCATTCATTTCGAAGATCGTCGCGGGAAAACCGCGCCAAGACAACCTCGCCCGGACAAGTGTGCGACGCGGCGAGATCAGCGAAACAGGATGTGCCGGGCTCTCGCGATCGGCGTGCCCTTCTGATACTTCGCGTAGTGGGCAGCCGCGCTTTCGACGAAGCCGTTATCCAGGTCACCCTGCAGAAGGGCCTTGAGCATGCCGTCGAGCAGGTAGGCCTCCGGAACAATCGGCTCCCTGGCGAACAACACCGGGTAGAATCCCCGCTTCACAAGCGTGTCGTGCAGGTAGACGGCACTCATCGAGCAAATGTAGAACAGCCCGATCTGCTCCCGGCGAGCGGCCATGACGAGGCCATTCAGGGGGTCCCAGTAACCCTGGTTCATGGCATTCGGCCCTAAATAACCTGTGATGGCACTTGCCCCGCCAAAACCGATCTGAAGACCATCGATGTCGATGAAAAGTGGTTGAGCCGTAGCTGCGTCGCGAATCGGGGCATTCATCGCTTCATGCACCCGCGACGCCGGCCAGGCACAAGCCAGAACATAGACATCAAACGGTTCTACCACGCCAAGTGCCAGCCACTTGTCCGTTGGTACGACCCGACGATGAAACACAACGCGGCGAATAATCGAATTTCCATCGCCCGAATCAGTGTAGCAACGACGCCAGTCGGCGGCGTTCGCCATGTGCGTTTCAACACCGTACAGCGCCCCCCAGCAAAGGTTGGTCCGGTAGTTCGAACCATTCAGAAACTTCGACGCCGCGCCCGGAAGCAACCGCGCATCCGCGAGGCCGACATGGACCGTAACGGTGATCCGGCCGTCGGACCGGATTGCATCGGCAAGGGCGTCGGCGAAGGGCACCCTCGCCGACATAGTGGCATCGCGCAGCAGCGCGCCGGGCGCGCCGATGAGCGAAACGGTTGAAGAGGGTTTTCGCGCCGAATACCCTCGGACAAAAACGAACACGAGGAAGACCGCAACGGAGCCCATCGCTGCAACCGCATATATACGGCGCGAGGACATCCCGCCCCACAATACCGATCGCAACCAGCCTTCCCGTCGGCTCCTCATGTTCTTGGTCCTGGCGCGCGCGAAGGACGCTCGGTTCACGCACCTATTCCACGGAGTCCATCAGCCCGGCGACTCCCTGACCCGTGCCCATCTGAATCTCAAACTTCTGAAGCCGGCACAGCGGGTCCTCCAGAAAGTACACCTGGAGTTCGTGCATGCCGGGACTTACGCGGCGTGCCTGAAGTACGAGGGGCAGATCGACCGCCTTACCTCCTTCCAACGTCAATGGGAGTCGCGGGCAGGACCGCGGGTTCAATCCAAGCTGCTGGCCATTGAGTCGAACAACCGGCCAGACCGTCTGTCGACCGCCCGACCTGTTGGTCAGCCGCAAAGTCACAGGAGCATTCGCCTGGTAGTAACTGAGCCCAAAGCTCGTTGTCTGAGCCGTGAAGTTCCAGTCGCGCGGGCCGATCAGCTCGGCCTCAATCGGAACAGGAGGAGGGAGCTCACCCGGTTCCGATGCGGCCATCACGCGGACTGCGCCCTTGTCCGGCAGATCAACCGACACTTCACAGGCCCAGTATCCATCGAGATCGACCGCTTTCACGAGGACGCCGGGCGCAACGACGGGTCTCTGCCGGCCGACCTTTGCGACACGCAACCAGAGCCGCGCATCCTTGAACGACTGATTCAGGGCGTTCTGAACCGTGACGACCAGCCGCGTCGCGGATCCGTCATTCGGCCCGTCATAAAAGGCCCGCAGCCGGCCCGCCGGAATTGAATGTTGCAGATTTTCGATTGAGTCGTCACTCGGGTAGGTGTAGGCCAGTCTGTCTCCGTCCACGTCGATGACGCGATAGTGGCTCACTCCGGTTGCGCGATCGCGCAGCGAGGTGCTGGATTCGTGCGTTCGGACGAAATGCAGCCCGCCGAGGCCACTCAATTTCGCGGAGAATTCGCGAAGATCCCAGTCGCTCGCGCCGCCGGCCAGAATCAACCTAACCTTGTAATCACTGACCATTCTCGCGAGGTCGCCCGTCTCGCGCCAGACGTCGAGCAGCCCCAGTTCGTCGCTGTTGGTACAGATGAAGTTGAATCGACGCTGGCGGTTCTTCTTGAGGTCCGCCTCGATCCACTGAATCTGGCCGTAGTCCTGTTCAATCGGGTTTCCGGGATGATCTAGCAGGAGAAGCCCGTGGTATTCGCCATAGTCGATCGTGCCGATCGGCTTGTTAGCCACGTAGCGCATGAAGCTCGCTTCGTGATCGTGTTCGCCGCAGAGCATGTACACCGGGGCATCAAACTGCTCAAAGTACTTGAGGACGCGCGGCCAACTGGCGGCGTCGTCGCGGGCGCGGGCCCACTCGGTAAAGTCTCCGGTGGCGACGATAAACTCAGGAGCAAGCAGGTTGATTTCCCGCGGCAGCATGTCGTCAAACTCCGGCGCCGTCAGGTCGCCTACGTTCATATCCGAAAGGTGGACGAATCGGAATCTGTTCTTGAACTGATCCACAACCCGCACGCTGCGCCGAGACGAGTAGTTTCCCGATGCCGTTCGCACCTCCATGTCGTACAAACCGGGCAGGGTCTCGTCCGGGAGTTGAAGAACCAGCGTGCAATAGTCCTCCGAAAAAGACGGAGGCGTGGTCGGCTTAAGCGGAACACGCACTGCGGGCTCTCTTCCATGTACCAGAAAGAACCCGACGTCCCCCGAGACCTTTTCGCTGACTCGCATGATGAAGATAAACGTGTCTCCCGGCTTGACAAAGATGGGCCGACCCTGCGAGGGTTCGGAGACCACCGGCACGTCGGGCCCCGGAGGCCCTCCGGCGCGCGGTGACGCGTTTCGGATATGGGTTGTCGCAGGTGGCGAAGCGTTTGACGAGTTCGGCGACCGGTTCCTGGCCGCATCGGGTGTTCCGGTTGCCGGTGCGGCGCCAACCGGAGTCATCTGACCGGTCTGAATGGCCCTTGCGTCGCTATTCTGTGCCTGGACAGGGCTGGCCATGATCGCCACCGCGACCACGAACAGCGCGCGTGTCGAGTCAATCCATTGACCGCTCATCTGACACTCCTTTGTCGAGCCTTTTCAGGTCTGATTTCGTGAGAAAAAACTTCTCGCCTGCATGACGGTCGTGTAGTATAACGCACGACGCGATCGGGGGGCTATATAAATTGCCCGGCGCGCAAGTCGTGCCCACATGTCTTCAGATTGGAGGCCTGGACATGAGGGGGAAAAGACCCTATCGGATCGTCGTGGCGGAGCCCTACGCTCCGCAGGCCATTGCCCGCCTGCGCGAGGTCGGTGAAGTCCACATTCTCGAGGATTCCGCTCCCCAGACGATTCTCTCTGCAATCGAGGACTGCGATGCGCTCCTGGTCCGCAACAAGGCCCACGTCACGGCGCGAATCATCGACGCGGCGACGAATCTGAAGGTGATCGCCCGGGCCAGTTCGAATGTCGATCATATCGACTTGCGTGCGGCCGGTCGTCGGAACATCAGCGTAGTCTATGCGCCGCATGTCGCCGTCACGTCCACAGCACAGTTCGCGCTCGCCATGATCATGACGCTGCATCGGCGGCTGCCGCTGTACGACCGGCAGCTTCGGGAGGGTCATTTTGAGTCGCTCCGCGCGCCGCAGGGACGCGACCTGGGCCATTCCACCCTGGGCATCCTGGGAATCGAGCCGGCTGCGGAGCATCTTGCACGCATGTGCCGTTCCGCGTTTGGAACGCCGATCATCTTTCACGATCCGCTGGAGAGGCGGCGGATAGACATGCCGGGTGACGAGGTGGGCCTCGAAGACCTGCTGGCCCGGTCGGACATTCTGTCCGTCCACCTGCCCTCGCAGCCGGAGACGAAACACTTTCTGGATGCAGCCCGGCTGGCGACATTGAAACAAACCGCGGTCCTGGTAAACGTATCCCGGGGATCCGTGATCGACACGACGGCCCTTGCGCAGGCTCTTCGCCGGGGACAACTGGCGGGCGCCGGGCTGGACGTTTTTGAGGTGGAGCCCCTGCCGCCTCAGCACCCGATCCGGCGTGCTCCGAATTGCATTCTCACGCCGCACGTCGCCGGCGCGACCCTTGACGCCGCCGACGACCGCTACAGCGTTGCGGACGATGTGGTGCGCATTCTACAGGGCCAGTCCCCCCTTTACTCGTTGGACATGTCGTCGGCCAAGACCCCGCCCAAGTAGTGCGGCGACCGATGGTTGCGCCCGGGGGCACACGCTCCGACGGACGCCGTACCAGTTCTGCAAAACCGCACCTTCGACGAACCGGCCCGGGCATTTCCGAGTAGCAATGATTCGTATAGATTAGCGCGTTGGTACCCTCTGTTTCGCACCCGAGTAGTTGGCGCGGGAGAAGGAGTAAGACACCCATGGCGGCAGTAAAGATCGGCATCAACGGATTTGGACGCATCGGCCGGCTCGTGGCGCGGGCGATGGCCATGCGGAAGGGCGAGTTCGACATTGTGGCGATCAACGACGTGGGCCCGACCGCCCGAATCCACGCCCATCTGTTCAAGTACGACACGGTCCACGGCACGTTCAACGGCGAGGTCAGCCACGACGAGAACAGCATCATCGTCAACGGCGACCGCATTCGCGTGCTCGGCGAGAAGGACCCGACCAAGCTGCCCTGGAAGGACCTCGGGGCCCAGATCGTCATCGAATCAACCGGTGTATTCACCGCGAAACGCGATGCCGCGAAGGGCAAGGCCGGCTATGACGACCATATTACCGCCGGTGCGAAAAAGGTCATTCTCTCGGCGCCCGCCAAGGACACGATCGACGCAACCGTCGTACTCGGTGTCAATGACGAGACCCTGAAGCCCGAGCATACGTTCGTCAGCAACGGGAGCTGCACCACAAACTGCCTCGCCCCGCTCGTCAAGGTTCTCGCGGACAATCCCCAGGTGTTCGGCGACAACATTACGGGCATGATGACCACGGTCCACGCGTACACCAACGATCAGCGAATCCTCGACCAGGTCCACGGCGACGACCTGCTTCGGGCACGCGCCGCGGCGCAGAACATCATTCCCAGCACCACGGGCGCCGCGAAGGCGATCGGTCTTGTGGTGCCGAAAAAGACCATTCAGCTTGACGGATTCGCCCTCCGCGTCCCCGTGATGGACGGCAGCGTGGTCGATCTCACCGTGGCCCTCGAAAAGGAAGTCGAAGTAGCTCAGGTTAATGAGCTCTTCAAAAAGGCCGCAGCGCAGCCGCGGTTCAAAGGCATTCTCCAGTATTCCGAGGAGCCGCTGGTCAGCAGCGACATCATCAGCAACCCGCACAGTTCGATCTTCGACGCCGGCCGGACCATGGTCGTGCCGAAGGGCAAGGGTAAAGTGCTTAAGCTGATGAGCTGGTACGACAACGAATGGGGTTTCTCCAATCGCGTCTGCGATCTGGCCGTTCGCCTTGCAAAGATGTGATCGCCGACGGACGAGCGATCGCCCCGGCTGTGCAAAAAAAAGTCAAGAGCCCGGTGTCTTTCTGGCGCCGGGCTCTTTCGTTTTTCACTCGTGAATGTCCGGCTTGCAGTATGCCGGCCGTACTCTAGCGATTGGTTGACGAGTTGCTCGAGTTGATTCGAGATGTCCCACGGCTCGAACCGCTTGATCCTGAAGAGCCGAATCCGCTGGACCCGCTGCCGAAGCCAGAGCCACCGCCGAAACCGGAGGCGCCTCCAAAGCCGCCGCTTCCGCCAAACCCGGACGAGCCGCCAAAGCCGCCCTGGTCACTCTCCGAGTTTCGGCTGTTGCGAGAATCGCGCCCCCCCAATTCGCCTGTGGTCGCGGAACGCGAAGTCCGCGATGTCGAAGAGCGCGTCCGCGTGCCGGTGCTGCGGCCCGACGAACGGGCCCCGGATGAGCGCGAGCTGCCCCCACCGCCGCTCGTATAGGGTGCGCCGGAGATGACCGTCTTTTGCGAGTTGGCGATTGCCGTCTGTTTCTCGTAGCGCACATCGATCAGAGATGGATACGCCGTCGCATGGTCCAGCAGGAAGCCAAGACGGTCCACGCCGATTCCCGGCTCGGGGGCCGCCTGGGCCACCGCCTTCTCAAACAGGGCATACTCGGCAAGAAGCCGGGCGCGCTCGCCCGGATCGTCGCCGAATTCCCACGGCAGGACGTCGCGTCCGCTGGCATACCAGACATCAACCGCCCGGCGGAAGTCATCGGGATTTCTTTCATGTTCCCATTGATCGACGATCTCCGCGGCCAGTTGCGGATATTGATCGGCGTTCCGAAGGACAAAGTATACGAGAGGGCCTGACGGCAGGTCAGCCGCACCGCCTCCCTGCGTGGGTGTCATGATTCGAACGCCGTCCGGACCGACTTGCGATGTAAAGGCCTGTTTCGCCGCCGGCAACTGGCTACCTGCCGCGGCCGTGCGGGCCAGACGTGTCCGCCACGCATTGGAGGTCGCTGCAGCCGTCTCGATTACCTGCTGGCTCATTCGGTCCATCGCCACGAGCACGGTAGCCTTGTTTTCGGCATATACGCGACCGAGCAGCCCCGCGCCGATTAGGTTGTCACTCATGAGGCGAAGCGCTTCCGAGTGCCGCGAGAGCGTCACGGCGGCGTCACGGACATCCTCCGGATACTCACTTGCGATCGACGCGACGACCGGCGTTGCACCGGAATCGGCGAATCGAAGCCGCACGAATAGCTCAGGATGCTGCGCGACGATCATTGCGGCGTCGCGAGCCTCCTTGGGCTGTCGAAGAAGTGCGACCAGGAGATCCCCGGCGGAGCGATCCGCTTCGGACGCCTGATATTCGAGTTGGTTCTGGAGGAAGGTTGATTCCTGGGCGCATAGGCGCGCGGATACCGCCAAGCCGATTACCGCAGGGAGAAGGAAATTTTTGACCATCTTTTTCATGACAGCAACTCCCGGCGGGACCCGCCGACTGGGCCACTTAGAACGGCCACTCGTCTAAGCATTCGCGACCAAACCTATTCTATTACGGCGTCGACGACGACTCAGGCTCAAATGTTGGCCGGGCAGAATGGACACTATCAATCCCGCACCCCATGACATTCCCGCCTCCCTTTTACACGCGTTGGGGGAAGGAAGTGTCAGATTCGGCCAGGCGAATGGGCCCGATTCGGCAATTTTTCGCTGCGTCGATACCAGAATCAGCCCCGGTCCGCCGATGAACTTCACAATGGGCACCGGCCCCAGGTTGCCGCCGTAAGGCCCCCTGCGTGGCGTTCGCTGGATACTTGGAGGCTTCCGAAGATGTCTCAGGGATTCTTGTGCGACCTGTTGAACTCCGTGTATGGCCTGATGCAGCAGGTTCTGAACCTAATGTGGACCTACCTCAGCCTGGCCGGGATTCCGGTACCGAATATCATCGACCTGCTTCCGTTCGCTTCTGTGGCGGGATGCAACCTGGTTTAGAAACCCGCTTTTACTTTACGTCCGATAACAACAACTAGTGCTTTCAGCATCCTTGCCGCGCTAGAGCGGCGACTTGGGGTACTTATGGGGAAGTGTACCCACCTAGGTATTCCAAGGATGCGAGCAATTACCCGATTCGAAGCTCCGCGGCAAAAGTAAAAGCCCGGAAACGATCTGCGCATTTCTCATTTAACCTGTTCATTTATAACGCCTTAAGATTCTGCCGCCTCCAGCTAATCGGAAACGCACGGCGCGGCGGCACGGCCGTTGCCTCTTATCCGGGGGTCAAGCGGATGTGATAGCGTGAGCAACCATGCCGCTGACAGTGAACCAAAAAAAAACCGGGGCGCGATTTGGGGGAGCCCCGGACAGACGTGCCAGGCCCAGAAATGGGTCGGTTGTGTAAGGGATGGGTCCGAGTGCGAGGCGGGCCCATCCCATTTTTTTGCGCCGGCCAATTACCTTGGAGGTCGAGCTCGGAATAGGCGATCCGCGGTCCCTCCGGCTCCGACTTTGACGGTTACCTCTCTCTGGCACTTCGGGCACCGCCCCGAATAGCATTTCACATCAAGCTTTCGGTAGATGCGCGCATAGACGCCGCAGCACTCGAACAGCACACCAATCCAGAACCGTTGCGTGGCCGGCGGCGGACCCGGCTCTTCCGACAGCCTGTCGCCGCCATCGGCTGAGGACACGATATCGATCGAGGGAAGCTGATCCGCCATGGTTGGCATATCGGAATTACACTCGCAGCACGTAAAGTTCGCGGCTACCAGCCTGAATGCGGGCCACCCGTGGACTTGGCCTTTGTGCCCGGTAACATGGCGACGAGGAGCGAGATCAATAAATGAGTGACCTTCGACGGTTTCAATTCGCCGGATCGATCCTTGCGGGGGACCTGCTCGACCTCGGGGGGGCGATCCGCATTTGCGAGGACGCCGGGGCGGACCTTCTGCAACTCGACATCTGCGACGGTCACTTTGTGCCCACGATCAGCTTCGGGGAGGAAGTGGTCCGCCGAACCTGCCAGGTCGCGCAGATTCCTGTGGAAGTGCATCTAATGGTCAGCCGGCCCGATGACTGGATCCCGCGCATGGCCGGTATGGGCCAGTTTCGGATGATTTTCCACATCGAGGCCAGCCAGCGGGCCATGGGCGTTGTTCAGGCGATCGTACGTCAGAGCATGGAGGCCGGCATCGCACTGAACCCCGAGACGCCTCCTGTGGCGATTGAACCCCTGCTGCCCTATGTGCGTAACGTATGCGTCATGGGCATTGCACCCGGCTTCGCGGGGCAGAAGCTTCTCGATACGACGTACGGGCGGGTCACGGAGATTCGCGGCATGATCGAGCGATGCCGCTCGTCGGCCACGATCACGGTCGACGGCGGAGTAAAAGCGGACACTGCCCGTCAGCTCATCGAGGCCGGGGCGGATATCCTGGTTGTTTCGTCCGGGATTTTTCAGAACCCGCAGCCGCGCGAAAGCCTGCGCCAGATCCGGGCGGCAATTCAGCGGACGGCCATGGCGTGATCCATCTACCCTGCCCGCGAACGATGATGTTACCCCGCGACACACAGCACCCCTGGCCACGATTGATCTCGGCCGCCCTATGCTGCCTGCTGCCAGGCGGCTGCGCTGATCCGCATTCCGCACCAACGCGAGACGAGCAAGGGCCGATCCCGCGAAAATACGAGTGTCACATGGCGGCGGAGCCGCCGACCATCGACGGCCGGCTGGACGATCGCGCCTGGCAGTGGGCTCCGTGGACGGAGCAATTCGTTGACATCGAGGGCATGTCGCGGCCCGCGCCGCTCTTTCGCACACGGGCAAAAATTCTCTGGGACGACGCTCGCCTTTATATCGGCGCGGAATTGGAAGAGCCGCATGTCTGGGCGACCCTTCGCAAGCAAGATGAGATCGTCTTCCATGATAACGATTTCGAAGTGTTCATCGACCCGGACGCAGATACCAAGCGCTACGCTGAAATCGAAATAAACGCCCTCGGCACGATCTTCGATCTCTTCCTGGAGCGTACTTATCGCGACGGCGGTCCCGCGGATCACGGGTGGAATGTCGCCGGACTGCGTTCCGCGGTTTTCGTTGAAGGGACCCTCAATGACCCGCGCGACGAAGACCGGGGCTGGTCGGTCGAGCTTGCGATTCCCTGGGCCTCGTTCGCGGATCTGATCCGGCAGGAGCTGCCCCCGCGTCCCGGTGAGACCTGGCGAATGAACTTCTCGCGCGTCGAGTGGCGCATTCAGATCATCGACGGAACCTATCGCAAGGTGGCGGGACTGCGCGAGGACAACTGGGTATGGTCGCCGCAGGGCGTGATCGACATGCACCGGCCCGAACGCTGGGGGCACGTCACGTTTCTGGCCGGCCCGTGAATCGCGTACCGCGGGGCGGCGCGATCGATTTTCGCCGAAGTAAGAAGGCAGCCGGGGGGGGGCAACCCATCGAAACCCTGTTGCGCGCTGGCGGCCGGCCGGCAATCGGCTTATGATGCGGACGTTCGGGTTCCGAGCCTGCCGCGCGGTCATGGCCCGGATGTACCCTGCAATCATGGAGAACTGAGTGGAACTTCCCCGCCGCAAATCGGACGACGTATACATTCCGGACGGCGCGTTCACGGCAATGATTGACAACTTGCGGCAGCGCAAGGATGCGCATGATTTGTCCATCGCGATCGTCTACGCATTCGATTACCGCACGCGCATGCTCCCCTACTGGTACGCGGACCGGCGAATGGCGCCCTGTTCCGTTCGGACCCTGGGTGACTGCCTGTACGCCGCCGGCTTCAAGAACGTGCGGATCATCCTCCAGCAGTGGACGCCGAACTTCCGCCCCAGCAAGGCCGCCATAAACGGCCGCCCCATCGACATCTTCATGGTCTCGGCCATGCAGGTGCATGCCGAACCGGCATACGACATGGTTCGCGAGGCGTGTCGCATAGGCCCGAAGCGCCCGCTCATTCTCGCGGGCGGTCCCAAGGCCATCTATGAGCCGGTGGATTACCTCGACCTGGGACCTGAGCCGGGCATGAGCGCCGATTGTGTCGTCACGGGTGAAGCCTTTGTGATGCTGGAACTGCTCAACGCCATCCTCGAACACAAGTCTTCAAGCCGCACATGCCTCGAAGCCTACCGGGCGGCGCGCGATTCGGGAGATCTTGAGCAGGTTCCGGGGCTGGTTTACCTGCCCTCCGACGCGCCGGCAAAAAGGCTGTACGCAATCAATACCGGCGTTCAGCGACTCCTCGGCAATCTGGACGAAATGCCGATGCCGGACGCGGGCTATCGCATGCTTGAGCCGCCGCATCGCCGCGAGACCCTCGCGGCTGAGCCGTATCCACCGCACAAGGTCGGCAAGCTGTCGATCGTGGCCTCGGTCATTTCAACGCACGGCTGCAAGTTCGCATGTTCATACTGCCCTATTCCCGCGGTCAATCAGCGAACCTGGCGGCATAAGAGCCCGCAGCGGCTTGCCGAAGAGATCAGGCATATCCACGAGAACTTCGGCATTCGCGAGTTCTTCAGCACCGATGACAACTTCTTCAACAACCGTCAGACGGTGATTGAGCTGATGACGGCGATGGCCGAGACGACAACACGGGGTAAGCCGCTGGGCGAGGAGATTCGGTTTTACACCGAGGCTACCGAGTTCGACGTGCACAAGAACCTGGACATTCTCCCGCTGTGCCGAAAGGGCGGCATGCGGGCAATCTGGTTCGGCATTGAAGACATCACCGCCGAGCTTGTGAACAAGGGGCAGACACCGGGAAAGACGACGATTGTGTACGACGCCATGCGCCGGCTCGGGATCGAGCCGATGTGCATGATGATCCACAACGACGACCAGCCGCTCAGGTCGCCGAACGGCACGCTGAACGGCCTTGTCAATCAGGCGCGCTACATGTTCGAGAAAGGGGCCGTCTCGTACCAGTGCACCTACCTCGGCCCGGCCGTCGGTACCGCCGACTTCGAGCCGGCGGCGAAATCGCGAATGCTGTACCGCCGCGTGGCCGGCTATACCGTCCCGCAGGCGTTTCAGGATGGAAACCATGTCGCTGCGTCCCGCCATCCCCGGCCCTGGGAGCGGCAGATGAACGTGATTCGTGGATACGCCACGTTTTACAACCCGATCAACGCAATCAAAATCGCCCTGAATTGGCGACACGACTCCCTGGCGGGTCGGCGGCTGCTCTTTCAGCTTGTCGGCCAGATTGGCATCCTCCTTACGGCGCCGAAGCTCTTCTGGTGGGCAAAAAAGCTCAAGAAAGGCCCCATCGAGGTATGGGACGGCCTCCAGCATGCCCGAATTCCGATGATCGATGTCACGACCGGCGAGGAGGTCAACTGGGCGATTGAGTACATTCCAAACGCGGAGCCCGTCCCCTTATCGCGGCGGACGCCGAAATGGGAAATTGAGCCGAAGCAGGTCGCAGACGACTTCCAAGGGCTACAAGCGGTCGCGGGATAGAAGCCTGGAAAGTACAACAAGCCGATCGTCGCGCGCCAACCCTATTTACGATATCCCGTATCTCATTATCCGGGAGCCGTTTATCGCTGTTGGGACGACGGCATGGAATCGGGCGCCCATTATCGGGCGCGATCTCGCTTCCGGGACGATTTGCAGGCTCGCCAGTGCCCATTAAACCTTTTTAATCCGCATTTCACCCCTCTTTCAGCCTGCCCGGCCATAGTATTTCAAAGTCATGAGGCGAAAGACCGGTGCGTCCGGGTACTGCCTTGTGTGGAGTTCACGCCTTGTAAGCATGAAGCATGCCTCGATTCGCGAAGGCGGCGTCCCTGTGCGGCACGCCTAACTCACACCGCGAATGATTGTCCTAACCCTGATTGAAAGAGGCAGCTTCATCAAGGAGCACTGATTTGTCCGCTTTATCGTTCTCCAGCTTTTGGCAGAATGTGACATCCAGCCTTACCAGCGCGAGCCGAAAGCAAGAGTTCGAAACCCGAGGCTGGTCTGACGTGGCGCTCAAGGGCGGCGTCGTCGCCGTGAGCTGTCTCGTGATGACGCTTGCATGGCAATTCGATTCGCAGCACAAGGCGATCCGGATGATGTGGGACTCCCCCATTCTCCGCCCGCTGATGATCGCCGGTGGGTCCTACGCGGCATTCTCGACGTTCTGGTCCTTCTGGCGATTTCTCCTGGCTGTCCTCTATCGGCCCGTTCCAACGGTCGCCGATCACCGACTCCCGAAGATCACGATCGTGGTGCCGGCGTTCAATGAAGGTTCACTTGTCGGCGATACAATCCGCCATCTGGCCAAGGCGGATTACCCGCTCGACCGGTACGAAATCATCGTCTGCGACGACGGCAGCACCGATGACACCTGGCACCATATTCAGGCGGCATCCGCCGAAGTCGCGTCGAAAGTAAAAATCCTCCCACTGCACTTCGATGAGAACCGCGGCAAGCGATGGGTCCTGTGGGAGGGCTTCCGCCGCGCCTCCGGCGATATCTTCATCACCGTGGACAGCGATTCGCTGATTGAACCCGACGCCCTGAAGGCCGTCGTCAGTCCCCTGGTGGAAGACGAGGGCGTCGGCGCGGTCGCCGGCAATGTGCGCGTGCTCAACAAGTACGATGGGATCATCCCGCGGATGCTCTCGGTACGCTATGTGATGACATTCGACTTCAAGCGCGCGGCTCAGAGCGTCATGGGGGGCGGCTCGGTATTGTGCTGTGCGGGCGCGCTGGCCGCCTACCGCCGCCGCGCAGTCATGCCGGTCCTCAACGACTGGCTGCACCAGACGTATCTCGGCGGACATGCCCGGGCGGGCGAGGACCACGCGATGACCAACTTCATCCTGAAGCAGGGTTACCGTGTGAAGTTCCAGCGAACGGCCCGCGTCTATACGAAGAGTCCGAAGACCTACACAGGCTTGTGCAAGATGTTTCTCCGCTGGGGTCGCAGCAACGTCCGCGAGACGATTCATACCGCCAGCTACGTCTTCACGCCGTTTCGGCCCGGTCTCCAGCTCGGCATGCGGTATAACTTCGTGAACTGTGCCGTCGGAATCGTGCTTCCGTATATCTTCCTGGGCATCGCCCTCTCGCTCTCGCTGGCCCATCCGACGATCTTCGGACTCAAGGTGCTGGCGGCGTGCGTGACGGGCGGGTTATTCTCGCTGTTGTTCTTCGCGGTCCGTGAGCGCAGTTCGGAGTGCATCTTCGGCGTCGTGTACAGCTTCTATGTAACGCTCGCCCTGTGCTGGGTGTGGCCGTACGCGCTGCTCACCTCGCACAAAAGCGTGTGGATGACACGCGTCGCGAACAAGCCCGGCGACGCGCAGCCGGCCATCGCGATGCTGCCGCCGAAGCCGTCCTTCGTTGCAGAGGCCAAATCGCAGCTTGGGCTGAATCTCAAAACCGCGGCGGTCGCGGCCGCTTCCTGACGGCATCGTCTCTGATCCTGGCGAATCAACCCGGTACGACCATGCGGTTGCGCGGGCGTGCCGGGCTTGAGGCGCCTGCGCGGCGTCAGGTCCGATTTGAAATCACGTCGTCGCGACAAGCGGCAATTCCACAACGAACTCGCAGCCCCCGCTATCCCGATTCGCAACGTGGATCGAACCCTTGTGGAGCCGGGTCACTCCCTTGGCGATGGCCAGGCCCAGGCCGGTCCCCGATCCGCCCCCCGACTCCACACGGGGCACGCGGTAGAACCGCTCAAAAACGCGATCGAGATGCTCGGGAGGAATGCCGGGCCCGCGGTCGCGGACGGTGATACGCGCCGATCGCGCGACGAGACGGACCTCCACGTCGACCGCCTCTCCTTCCGGAGAGTAGCGGACACCGTTCTGCACGAGATTCCCGACCATGGAGTCAAGCAGCTCCGGATCGCCCAGGACGAGCGGTTCGGGCTCTTCCCCGGTCGGCATTGCGAGCGACGCCACAAGCCGTACGCTTTTCTGCTGAGCCAGCGGCTGCCATCGCTGAACGACATCGGCGACGATTTCATTAATGGAGACTTCCTCGGCTCCGATCAGCGGCATGCCCGCGTCGGCGCGAGCAAGCGTCAGGAGGCTGTCGACCATTTGATTGAGGCGCCTCATCTCGTCGAGAAGGCCGACGAGAAAACGGTTGTACTCGGTGGGAGTGCGCTCCTTCTGGGCGATGACTTGCGCCCCCCCGATCACCACCGCGACGGGCGTCTTCAGCTCGTGGGCCGCGTCGGCCACGAATCGTTCCTGCGCGCGGAACGCATCTTCCAGACGGTCCAGCATCTGGTTTACGGTAACGACCATCTCTCCGACCTCGTCCATTGCATCGGGCGGGGGCATGCGCCGATCAAGTTGAGCGGCGGTCAGGGCCTGCGCCTCCCGGGCGATGCGCCGAATCGGCGAGAGCGATCTTCGGGCGAGCAACCACGACGCAACGCCGGCCAGCAGAAGCCCGACCGGTACAACCATGAGGAAGATCTGGCGAAGGCTCGACCGAGAAGTGTTGAACGTGCCCATGTTGAGCCCGACCTGGAGCACGAACGGAAGGACCCCGGGTACTTCGCAATAGCGTGTCAGTACGCGCATCTGCCCGTCGGCGCCAAGAAGCCGGGCAATGTCACTGCCCGAAATGGTTTCGATGACCTGCTTTTTCTTCGTCTTCACAGAGTTCAGGTCGCTTGGCAGGGGCAGGCGGACGTTGCGGAGATTGGGCGAGCGGATGATCGACTCACCGGTTGCCGAGCGCAGTTGGAAATAGTATCGCGACTGGCGCAGCGCCCTGAGTTGTGGCTGGACGCCTTCTGTCAGAGGCTGATCCCGGCCTTCATTGGCGGCGCGTTCGATGGAGTCGAGCGCGCTGTCGGCGCGATCCTGAAGGCGTTCGTCCACCGACGCGAGCACGTTGGCCTCCCAGACCGTCAGCACGACGACGCTCAAGATGGACAGAATCACTCCGAAAATCAGGACATGAAGAAACGTCAGCTTGAATCGCAGGGTTCGAACGTGCTGCCACAACATGCCGCGGCTCCCCGACGCGAATCCGATCAGTCGTCCACGGACTCGGCGCTGAGCAGGTATCCCGCGCCGATGACCGTATGAATGAGCGGCCTGCTGAAGCCCTTGTCGATCTTGCGACGAACCATGCTGACATAAACGTCGATCACGTTGCTGTCGCTGTCGAAGTTCATGTCCCACACGTGCTCACCGATCGAGGTTCGAGTCAACACGCGATTCGGGTGGCGCATGAAGTACTCCAGCAGTGAAAACTCCTTGGCCGTGAGGCGGATGCGCTGACCCGCCCGCGTGACCCGCCGCTGAGTCAGGTCCATCTCGAGGTCTTCGAACCGGAGAACCGTGGAGCCGGCCGCCTGGCCCCGCCGCAGCATCGCCCGAATCCGCGCGACGAGTTCGTCAAACTCAAAGGGCTTGGTCAGGTAGTCATCGGCGCCGGCATCGAGCCCCCCCACCTTGTCCGGAGTCGTCGAGAGCGCGGTCACCATGAGGATGGGCGTGCGCACGCCCCTTCGGCGAAGATTCTTGCAGACCTGGAGCCCGTCGTGATCGGGCAGCATGACATCCAGAATGACGAGGTCATAGGCGTTCGTCGCGGCCATGTACTCGCCGTCGTGTCCCGTGGCGGCGACGTCCACGACATAGCCCTGTTCGGTCAGTCCCTGCCGTATGAATTCCGCCATTTTGGGATTGTCTTCAATCACCAGCAGTCGCATGGCCTGACCCTGAAAAACCGCACTCGAATACGCCGCGCACCCCGCGCCTCGGCTCTCCGCACTGATGTATCGACTGGAATCGCTTCATGTCCCCGGTCGGTCACAGGAGGATTCGCGTCTCTTCCGGAGGGATGACCACGGCGTTGCCCAGGGCCACATCCTCGCCCTTGTCATTCAGACACGCGACCATCAGCCGAACGCGCTTGGGATTGATTATTTCCATTACGGTCGCGGTCGCGGTAACGGTATCTCCCAGGTATACCGGCTTCAAGAACCGAAGCTGGAGTTCGACAAAGATTGTCCCCACCCCCGGGATCACACTTCCAAGGACCGTCGAGATGATTCCCGCCATCAAAATGCCATGGGCCACGCGATGACCGAACCGGCTTCGCCGCGCATACTCCTCATCAATATGCAGCGGGTTGTAGTCCCCGGAAATGTCGGCGAATTGGAATACGTCCTGTTCCGTGATGGTCTTGGTGAACTTGCCCTGGTCACCCACCGCGAGGGTCTGCCGGGTCTCTGGAATCAAGCGGGCCATGACCGTACCTCCCGATTGCCATGTGGAATCATAAGGGCTTGCCGCACAATCGCTATCTGTCCGATTGGGATCATTGAAGCCGGGGCCTAGAATCGGGAGCTGCGGGAAAACCCGCCGGTGGCAGGACGCGAATCCATGCTGAACTGGCTCAAAAAATGGCTGAGTTCGACGAGACTGAATGAGCAGCCCGGATCTCAGACATCTTTCCGTGCCGAGTGGACGAAGATTCTAGTTCGCCGGGTGGCACCCTATGCGCGGCTCCCTGCGGAGCATCGGCGGACGCTTCACAGGCTTATCGAGCGCTTCATCGAAGAAAAGACATTCTGGGGTGCCGAGGGCTTAGAAGTCACCGATGAAATGCGCCTGCTGGTCGCCGCGCAGGCATGCCTGCTCATTCTGCATCTCCCGGAGTTCTGGGTCTATCCAAAGACGAAAGAGATCATCTTGTATCCCCAGGATTTCGGAGAGGTCGTTGAAACGATCGGCCCCGACGGGCGGCGTTACGACGTGCGTGACGACAAGATCGGCGAAACCTGGAATCGCGGTCCGGTGCTGCTCTCCTGGAGCGTCGTGCGGAATTCTGGTTGGATCGATGCGCGAGGGCACAATGTGGTCTACCACGAGTTTGCGCACGCTCTCGATTGGCTCGACGGCGTCGCGGACGGTACGCCGCCGCTTGGCGACAAATCCAGATACGAGGTATGGCGCCGCGTCATGACATCCGAGTACAAGAGCCTCGTATTTGCCGATCGAAACGGTCGCCGCGCGTTTCTCGACACGTACGGCGCCTCGAACCCTGCCGAGTTCTTTGCGGTTGCGACCGAGCAATTTTTCGAAGCCGGGGCCAGATTCCGGCGCATCCACCCGGCGCTGTATGCGCAACTTCGAGGTTTCTACAAACACGATCCTGCCAACTGGTGAAGTCCCGAATCTCGCGTTTCCGGCCCGCCGTCGAATGGACACGGCGAGGTCGACTTGCAGCTGGTGACAGCACATGCGTCGCGAGCACCGCGCAAAAAAATAGGACTGGTAGGTGATACCAGTCCTAGGTCCCTACCTCTCGGGCCGGAGAGTAGAGAAAGGAGGCTCTCTAGTGGGACCGTTAGAATTTTAGGGCCCCGGGAATGGATTTCAAGACTCTACGCTGATCGGATGTCTGGATTGAGGCCGTAATTGTGCTCCCAGAAATCGTTCAGGAACCGGACCTGTGATTTCCGACATTCAGATGTTTCCCACGGGACATCTTCAGCCGGAAATTCGGGCCGCCGCGTTTCAGTGCCGTCTCAAATATGGTCAAGAGTCCTCGGAAGCCCGGCGCCGTTTGCCCAGGCCGTATCGCTCCATCCGGTACTTAAACTGATCCCGCGACATGCGAAGGAGCTTTGCCGCGTTGCTTTGATTGTCGCCCGCCAAGACCAAGGCCTGCCGAACGAGCTGCTCCTCGATTTCGGTCAGACTGATTCCCTCAGGGGGGAGCTTGATTGCCGGACCGGTTTCGGCGGCCGTCTCTCCGCGACCGAGCACGAAGTCGTCCACTCCGATTTCGTGGTGCTTGCAGAGCAGGACGGCCCTTTCGCAGACATTCCTCAACTCCCGCACGTTTCCGGGCCACGCATACTGAGTGAGCTTCCGGATCGCGTCCGAATGAATCCCCCGGATGTCCCGGCGAAACTCCTTGCTGAATGCCTGCACGAAGTGCTCTGCAATCAGCTTGATGTCCTTTCCGCGCTCGCGTAGCGGAGGCAGTTCGATCGGGATGATGTTGAGGCGATAGTAGAGATCCTCACGGAATTTGCCTTCTTCGATCAGCTTGTTCACGTCGCGATTCGTTGCGCCGATGATCCGGACGTCCACCTCGATGTCGCGCACCCCGCCGACCCGCCGGAATGTCTTCTCTTCGAGGAACCGAAGGAGCTTCGCCTGAAGCTGGGGCGGCATGTCGCCGACCTCGTCAAGGAAGACCGTCCCCCCTTCGGCAAGCTCGAGCAGGCCCTTTTTCATCTGGCGCGCGTCGGTGAAGGCGCCCCGCTCGTGACCGAAGAGCTCGCTTTCCAGAAGGGTTTCGGAGATGGCCGTGCAGGTGATGTTCATGAAGGGACGATTGGCGCGATCCGAATTGTAGTGAATGGTCTTGGCGACCAGGTCCTTGCCGGTTCCGCTTTCGCCGCGTAGGAAAACCGTGGACGCGCCACTGGCCGCGACGTCGCTGATCATCTGAAACAGCTTTTGCATGGCCGTGCACTGGCCGAGAATCCGGTCGAAGCCGTAATCCTTTTTCATCTGGGACCGCAGGTCGCGCAGCTCGCGTTTGAGTTGCGTCGTCTGGAGCGCCTTGGATACGGTCAAGACGATCGCGTCCATCTGAAATGGCTTGCTGACGTAGTCGTAGGCCCCGAGCTTCATTGCCTGAACGGCGGACTCAACGCTGCTGTAGGCCGTCATCATCAGAACCACGACGTCCTGATCCTGCTCCCGAATGGTTTGAAGCACTTCCAGGCCGGTCTTGTCGGGGAGCTTGTAGTCAAGCATGACAAGGTCGCACGTGATCGACGACCATTTCTCAAGGCCCTCGGCGGCCGTCTCCGCCTCTTCGACGAGATAGCCCTCGTCCTGAAGCCGCTGCCTGAGCGACCAGCGGATCAGCTTCTCGTCTTCAATGATCAGGATGCGTGCTTTGCTCATGCGGCTCTCGGCAACTCGACAATGACTCGCGTACCCCGGCCGGGAACGCTTTGTATCTCGATCCTCCCATTGTGAACTTCCACGATTCGCCGGCAAATCGCAAGCCCAAGCCCCGTGCCCCGGGCCTTGGTCGTGAAGAAAGGCTCAAAAACACGCGTGAGAACGTCCGGCCGGATGCCGCAGCCGGTGTCCTCCACGACGAGCCGGACGGAATCAGATACCGACTCAATTCGACACTCAATCTCGCCTCCCTCCTCACACGCGTGCGCGGCATTGATCATCAGATTGACAATCACCTGTTTGACCTGTGCGCCGTCCACGTGGACCCAGTGCGGCATCGTAATGCCCTCGCAGCGGACGCGAAGCCCGCGAAACGCCGGCTCCTGGCGCAGCAAGATGAGCGCGTGGGCGAGGATCTGCCCCAGGTCTTCGCGCTGAAGGGCGGGCTGCTGTGGCCGCGCATACAGAAGCAAATCGCGCACGGCGGCGTCGAGGCGGTCTATCTGTCGAAGGGCCTCCGCGATGATCTCCTTGTGGGCATGACCGTCCTCCATTTCCGCGCCGAGGACCTGGATCGCACCGCTGATACCAGCCAGGGGGTTCTTGATCTCGTGGGCCAGGGATGCCGCAAGCTGGCCGATGGTGGCCAGATGTTCAGACTCGCTGATCCTTTGCTCGAATTGCACGCGTTCGGCCGCCTGGATGCGGTCGACATAGTCCTCTCGATAGGTGTCGTTCATGATCGCGAGTTCGATGTCGAGAAGCTTGTGCAGGGCGCCCAATACCTGCATCTCGTTTTCGAGGCCGAACCCGCGAATCACCCGGACCAGGCTGAGCCGGATGTAGCTCATGGCCGTGAACATATAATGCTGGGGCAAATCTACCCGGACATGAGTGCGACCGATCCTCGCCCGCGTCTCATAGTACGCGAAGTCGTAGCACCCGCAGAAAAGCTGCTCGAGCCATTCGAGCAAAAAGACGCGCAGGCGGGCCAGCCTCCCAGGCCCCTCAAGCAATACGTTTCGTGTCCCCTGGTTCTTCAGCAACTGGTCATAAAAGCCAACGACGATGTCGGAGAGAACCGGAGTAATCTGACTCTTGACGGATTTGAGGGCAGCGGCATCGGCCTCGGAGAACCCCACGAACGCTTTCATCTCCGAAAAGAGCGCCTCGGCCATGCCGGGATTATACCGCCACGGACTTTTCGGACGAGTCGCCTTGCAGGCACCTCCGAACATGGGGCCACCGGATTCACCATCCTTCTTCTCGCGCATGGGTGTCCAGACCTGGGTCGCCGATGGGCCGCAGAACAGCGCAGCCAAGACACAAGATCGCAATCGGGTTTTCGCCGGCATCGTGCGCCCGAATGAGTGCGGTATTGGCAAGTAGAATGCCACAATCACCCCCCCAGTTTCTCGAGCGTACTCACTGGAATTCGCTGGAACTGCCCATGGGATCGAGGCATCCGACGCCGCCGACGCGGATTTATGCCTGAAAACCGCGGATAATTCCACGCGCTTCCGGCCAATGAAGTTGCGCGCGGGCTCGGGCGTCACTCCAATAACCTCGGTACTCCGCCGTTCGGGCGGCAAGCCATCGGATTCGGCGCTATTCCCGCCCTGGAGGGCCCTGCTGGCACAAAGCTTGCACCGGTGGAGTTTGCGGTGGCAGGAGGTTGCCGTCATTTCGGGGACCACGGATGTGCCTACGGCGCTTCATGCGATCCGGCCGGAAGCTGGAGGCTGTCTCTCATGCGCGTTAACGATTTCATGACGCCTCAACCTCTCGTGGTAGCTGCCCGCGAACCGCTGAGGCAGGTTACCACCCTTGTTTTCAGCCATCGGATTCCGCAACTGCCCGTCGTCGATGAGCGCAATCACCTCGTCGGAATCATCACGGAGCGGGACCTCCTGGCGGCTGGTCAGCGGGCGCATGCCGAAGACCTCGTCGCAGAGGACGTCATGACGCCGGATCCCGAAACGCTGACGCCCGCATCGAGCATTTGGGAGGCGGTGGACATTTTTTCGCGCAAGCGATACGGGGCGATACCCGTGGTCGTGGGAGGTCGCGTGGTCGGTCTGCTTACCATTCATCGGCTCCTCCGCGCCCTGGGCGAGCGGGTGCGTTCGTCCGAGTTGTTGGCGCTGGACCGCTAGTGGCCCTGCATTCCGTCCGAGGCATTGGGAGGCTGAATCATGACTCCTACGCTTGAGAGAATCGAGGAGCGCCTTCGGGAGGTCATCTGCCCCCGATGCGCGCGATACACAAGCAAAAAGACTTGCAGCCTGCCGCCCGATCGCAAATGCGCGATCTTCAGAAGCCTGCCCGACGTCCTGGAGATTGTCCGGCGTACACACAGCTGGCGCATCGATCCCTATGCCGACACACTTCGGCTGCGCGTCTGCGCCGAGTGTCCGCACGAAGACGATCACGGCACCTGCCCAATCCGCGAATCACTCGACTGCGCGCTGGACGCGTACTTTCCGCTTGTCGTCGACGAGATCGAGTCGGAATTCCGGCGCATTCATGCGTCCGAGTCCACACCCGTTTACCGCGACCCGCTGTAAGCGTCTCCGAGACAGGAGGCAGACATCATGACAACTCAAAAGATCGCCGACTGGGTCCGTCGCGAGCATGAGAAGGTGCGTGAAGTGGCGACCCGGCTCCAGGAAAAAGCGGCGATCGTCCCTCGGACGAATCATGCGAAGTGGATTCAAGAGGTCCGGGAGGCGTTTGATCACCTGCGGGCTCATATGATCAAGCACATGGCGCTGGAGGAGCGGGACGGATACATGGCCACGGTGGTGGAACTCCGTCCCGCGCTTTCCCGTGAGGTGGACCGGCTCTCTCATGAACATGCGGAGCTGATGCAGATCATGGATTCCATTCACGAAGACCTGCATGAACTCCGTGGGGAGGACCATCTGCTGATCCTGGACAGCTGCCGCAGGATTCAGAACCTGTTGCACTATCTCGAACACCACGAGAAGGACGAGAATCTGCTGCTTCTGTCCACCTATTCAAACGACGTCGGCACGAAGGACTGACCCGTGCGTCGTGCGCCGACGTGCGTCGCCTCCGCGCCTTTACCCGGCAAAAAAAGAAACCGGCCCTCGAAGCAGTTACTTCGAGGGCCGGTTGTTGTTGACTAACCGCTCAGGTCACTCTTACGGTTGAGTGATCTGGAGCGTGAAGTGACCGTCCGGCGTGTTGTTGGACGGGCCGCCCTTGGTGGCGCCTGAGATACGAATCAAGAACGCCGTATTAGCCGGCAGCAGGGCTGCATTGCTGACCACGCGTTGGGATTGTCGCCCCTGGAAGAACAATACGTTCGTTCCAAGGCCGGCCGCGCAGCCGTCATCATCACAACCCGACGTGACCGAGATCTGAGAAGTGCCCGCCGACGACACCGGACATCCGCCCACACCCGAGTCGGTCTTGTGGATGGAGATGGTGGAGTCAAACGTCGTGTTCAGACCGCAGAGCCGGAACGTGGTCGCGGTAGCGACAGGTCCCTGCGTCCAGCGGTAATAAACGTCCCGCGTGGTGAGGGCCGCGCCGCAGCCGGAGCTTGAGCCCGGATCCTGTGAGGCGCCTATGGTCGTTCCCGTGATCGGGCCGACCGGGCCGGGGCCAATAACGGTGGCACTCGTGCACTGGTCGTTGGCCGGAACCGGTGGGCTGAACGTACAAGCCGCCGAGCTCACCGTCACCGGGCCGACGCAGAAGGCCAGATCGCGGTCCACGACCTGGTACGGGAAGGCTCCCGCGCCGGAGGTCTTGGTAATCGCCGCCTTCTGGTTGCCACCTTCGTTGGATGTCGCCCAGAGGAAGACGCAGTTCGCATCGGTCACCGTGTTCACGATTTCGATCCAGAAGCACTGTGCAGGCGTTACCGGCACAGGATTGTGGAACGTCTCGTACTGCCACTGGACGCCACCGCCCTGTACGCCTTCGGCGGGGACCGGCGACGACTTGACCGGCGTCACGTTAAACGGACCGCCGATGATCTGCGCCGTGTTCGGAAGGTTTCCGGTTGCAGCGTAGTAGGTGATGGTGAAGGTCTCCGAGACCGAGGCGTCGCCGCCGCAGTCCGAAGTTCCCTGACGATGGAAACCACGCCAGCAGACCTGGCTGATGAAGTTTGAACCCGGTGTGTTGGAGGGCCGGAAGTCATCAGCAGTTCGGACAAGGTTGTCCGCATCACTGACATAGCCGCCCTGCTGGAGACCGTTGACGACGTGCGGCAACTGGCATCGCGTGGCGTTATTGCAGATGCCCGTCGGACACGCCGTCGCGCAACTGACACCCTGCTGCCAGAGACCTCCGAGCACGTTCAGACACTCAAGCTCGGTAACGTTCGCCGTACAGTTACCATCCACACAGCACCGACCGACCGGGCACGGACAACTCGCCCCTTCGACCCAGAGGCCACCAAGGGAGTCGCACGTAACCTGGAGCGTGCTGACACACTGCGACATCTGCGATTGGTCGAGGTAGCAGCAGCGGCCCAGCGGCGGGCAGGTGCCCGGACATGTGCCGTCTTCCGTCCACACGCCGGTGAGCGTGAAGAGACATGTGGCCTCGCTTGTCACCGCGCAGTCTACAACACCCAGAGGCGCTGCGTCGTAACAGCAGCGACCCTGCGGAACCGCACAGCCTTCCTTGTCGATTCGGAGGTTCAGGCTGAACGCCAGGTCCCGCGCCTGCCGATTGCAGGCCGAGTAATCCGTGGGCAGTTCGCCGGTGGGCGTGACCACGTCGGCATAGGCATGCCGCGTGTCACCCTGAGGCGACTGTTCCCACACCCAGCCGCAGCTGCTGAGCGGCGTGTTGTTCACGATCTCAATCCAGTAGCACTGACCGGCATTGACCGGAACCGCTATCGGCAGCGTGGCCGTGTAGAAGTACTCGGTCACAAGACCAGCCGGAGTAATGATCGTTCCGCCCGTGGCGACCCGATTCGCATTCGCAATGTACTGCGAGCAGATCGGCTCGGTCATGGTCGGAGGACAGATTCGCGTGCCGGGGCAGCGGTTTGAACCGGAATTGCTGCAACCCGAAATCGGGCTGTAGAAAGTGATCTGGAAGCAGTCGGCTTCGGGGCCGCAATCAAGGCCGCCCAGATCCGAGTAGGAACCCCACCAGCAGACCGTGTTGATGCTTCCGGATTCCAGCGGCTTGAAGCAGTCTGCCGCGCGGTTGTCCCAGCTTGGATCAAGATCGCTGCTGGTCGTACCGGTCGCGTCAGACGGAAGCTGGCTGGTCGCCGGATCGGTGCAGGTCGGAGCCAGCGTACACACCGGCTTAGACGACGTAACGAGCAGGCTTACGAAATCGGGCAGGTCGCCCAGATCAATCGCGCCGCTGCTGTTGACGTCCGCACGGCAGTAGTTGGCCGAGAAGCAACCGAGGAACTCATCGCTGATGGTGGGAGGCGTGAACAGGGTCACGATCCACTTCTGGATGTCGAGACCGTTCACATGACCGTCGCCGTTCATATCGCCGGGGCAGCACGAAGTCGGCTGGTCGAACGAGCTGCACGACGCCTCGGCGACGTACTCCGCGTTACACGACGTATCGCCCAGACCGCCGAAAACGGACGGCGTGATGCGCAGGTAGTAAGTACCCGCACAGACGCTGGCCGTGACCTCGAGCGGCTCGGGCTGGCCCGTGGGCGGCGTGCACGCGAAGTTCACTGCGCCGGTGGCAAGAACAAACACGTTGTCGCAGTCGCCTTCGGGGTCGGCGAAGATATCGAGCTGGCCGGAGAACTCCTCGCTCACCACGCGCCATCGAATGGTGCGCGGCTCGTTAATGACGATCTTGAACCAGTCCTCGTCGCGATTGACGAAAGGCGTGGCGTCGATGCAGAAGCCGCTGGCGCCCGAGCACGGCTCGTTGTTCGGGCAATCGAGCGGCGTGTCGCACGGGAACGGATTGCGGAAGTTACCCGCGCGACCGCAGACCAGGACCGGGCCACCGCTGCAATCAAGCACCGGGCTGTTGAAGGACGGCGGGCTCGCGTTGCAGCCGCCGTTCCAGAGGTCCTGGGGCTGCGGATCGTTGGTGTCTTCGCAGATCACGTCGGAACCTTCGCTGAGCGAACCGCCCGGACAGGTCGACGGACAGGTGAAGCACTCCGTAACCGTAGCGATCGACACGATGGAATTGACTGGTGCATCCAGCGGATCCGTGACCGGATCAACGATGTCGCGCGGCGAGCCGTCGAAGACGAACTGCTTGCCCGGGGCGTTGGACGAACCATACGCAATGTAAATGACCTGACCGGCCTGGACGTCGCCGGCGGGGCCGACCGACAGACACAGACAGGCGTCAGCAGTCGCATTGATACCGCCGTAGCAGGGCGCCTCCGTCAGGGCACCGTCGGCCGCGGACGACGTAGACGTGCAGTCATCGCCGAGCTTCACGAGCGACCCGAGGTTGCAGTCGCCGTCCGACTCGAGCGACGTGTATACGCCGACGATCGGGTCGAAGAAGCCCGTGCTGCCGCATGTGTGAATCACAATGCCACCGACAGCCGGAACCTCATACTTGTAGTACAGGATGTCCGTAATGGCGCGGGTGACGGTGCCCTCGTCGCCGCCGACCAGCGCGTTGAAGTCAAGCGCTCGGTAGCACGCCTCGCCGGGCTCCGGACACGGATCGGCCTTGCAGCCGGCCGGTTCTTCGACAACCGAGGGGTCGCCCTGGTTGTAATCAAGCAGCGTCCGCGGGAAGCCGCCTGCCATGATACAGGCCGCGTCGTCGATCTTGATTTCACAGGGCGCGGCCTCAAAGCAGCAGCGACCCGTCTGAAGTGCGAAGGGCGCACTGCGCGGGATGAAGTCGATGTTCAGCCAGCCCGGGCCGCCCGACGGCGACGCCGGTGTCACGGGGCTGCCACCACGCCCAATGCGGATCAGGATGCACTCGCCCGGCTCGAAGAACTCCACACTGCCGGCCACGACCGGAATGGTCAGATGCGACAGGCTGTTGTACTTGAAGTTCGTGCCGTTATCGAGAATGTCATCGCTGCAATCGTACTGCGGCCGCGAACAAAGCGTCCCGGCATTGCATGCATTCGCAAGCGACGGGTCTCCGTACACGACGACCCACGTGTCAAACGTCGCATTGTGCGGATCACTCGGCTGATCGTTCGTGCTGATGACGACGTCGCCGACGGTGATAGCGGTCCCGTTGAAGTTCGTCGGGATCTGATACCGGAAGAAGACATCCTTCCGAATGACGCCGGTGCCATTGTCAATCTCTCCGTCGCAGGCATTTGGCGTCGCGGAGGGCGAGGTCGAATCTGAAGCGAACGACGTGTCGAACGGCTGAGCAACCATCGCTCCGGACAGCGCGATCTGGCCCGTGCAGTTGTCGTTGGCGGGAATGCCCGGGCAGGAAGCCCCTTCGACCGCGCAGGTCGTGCCATCGCCCTGATACTGGCCGCCGCGTCCGAGGCAGGCCAGCTCGGGAATGTCGGAACAGCCGGTCATGCTGGCATCGCAGCATGCGCCGTTCAGCAGCACGCAACCCGCACAGTCAAGTTCGAGCCGATAAGCCGTGTCACACGGAACGCCGTTAAAGGTGTCCGGGCGAACGCGGATCAGCCATGTGCCGGCCGGCAGGCAGCGATTGATGGTCAGCGTCTCGCAGGCCTTGCCCGACTGGAAGTCCAGCGGCTCCTCGGTGCAGGTCTGAGGATCGCCGCCGTTGTTCATCAGAGTGAACTGCGAAGCGAATCGGGAGATCAGCCGAATCGTGACCTCGGTCGACTCGGTCAGGACGATGCGATACCAGTCATTGTCACGGGAATCATCCGCCTGACAGAAGCCGCCGACGCACTCGACGCCAGGGGCGCACTCCGCTGTTTCGGTACAGGCGGAGGCATAGGTTCCCGCCGTCCCGCAGATGCGCTGGCCGCACGCGAGCGTCGGGAGTCCGACGATCGAGCAGTCCGCGTTGTAGGTATCAACATAGCCGTTGGAGCAGTTGGTTTCACCTTCAGCGGTAGCGCCCGTGCACGCACCCGCCTGAGAAATACACGGGGCACACGCCGGATCACTGCCGAAATCGGCGCACTCGCCCGGCTTCCACAGGGCGGTCGTACCAATGTTCAGACAGGCGGTTCGCGTGACTTCGTCCGTACAGAGGGCCATGCCGCCGCCAAGGTCCATGTCGCGGTTACAGCAGGCTCCCGGAGGGCCGGGGTTCGCGAAGATCTGCACAAACTGGCCGGCCCAGGGCTCGCCGCCGTACCAGAAGTAGTCGTCCATCTGACCGGGGCCGAGGTCTTCGCAGGTACCGTTGTTGTTCTGAATGACGATATTGTTTTCGGTGAAGCCGATCTCGGCGGTCCCCGAGATAAGCCAGCCGGCATCGTTCGGCTCGGGCGGAGTCTGGACGCCGATCCAGAAGAAGTTCTCATCGAGGAAGATCGGCGGATTGATATCAAAATTTATTACGTTGCCGGGGTTGGTCATCGGCACGTTCTGGGTGGCTGTGTAGAGGACGACCGAGCGGGAATCCTCTGGACAGATCGGGAAATAGTTTCCGCTTCGGACGATCAGGGTCATTGGAATGAGGGTGCCGTCGCCGTTGACACCACCCAGACCGAGCGAAATCCGGCAGATGAATCGGTCGGTCCCGACCAAGGCACAGTCGTCATAGGTCGGCGTTCCGGCATTGTCGCCGACGGCGCCGATCGAAGGCGGACCCGCCGCATTGTCGTAAATCAGGATGTCGCAGGGCTCCTGGACACAGGGAGTCGGAGCGCCGCGGGGCGAGGCGTCGTTCTGGCCGCCGAGCGGCAGCGACGTGGGATAGACCTTTCGCGTGTTGTGCCGGGCGTTCGGCCGGGCTTGGCCGATAAAGCTGCGATCCTCACGGAGCGTGCCGTGCGGATAGCGGATTTGCGTCGCGTCCTGCGCGGCGGTTTGAATACCGGCGGGCGCACTTGCGCCGGCGGAATTCTCGTCTGCATTAACGCGCGTCTGCGTGCTACAGATGCACGCCGCAAGCGCGGCGCACAACCACGATAGTCTTCGCTTGGTCATTTACCCTACTCCTTACCCTAGGTGTCCGAAGCGTCCGATGTGTACAGAAACGCACTCCGAACACGACCTGGAATTCCAGATTTGAGAATCGATTGGAATGTCGGCGAGATACGCGACCACCCTGAACAGGAAGCCAGCGACTACTCACCACTCCACCTCACCCCGGTAACGCCAGAACGGGCCCCGAGGTGTCCAACCACTCTCTCCCACACTGCTCGATATTACTCGATTTTAAGACATACAGTCAAGAGGGGGCGGTCCGAGAAGATTGCATGGCCCAAGCCATTTCACGTTCAAAGCGCTTTTATCGCCGGATGCCGTGCCTGCGAGCCTGGGATTACTTGGACTGCGAATCGGACCCGGAACACAGGCGCTGGTGTTATCGCTCACAGCAATCGCAGGCACGCGAATCTCGCCGGGGACAAGCCGATTCCGTTGAGGCTCGATCCAAGTGAAAGGGCCGAGAAGCCCGTGGCTTCTCGGCCCCGATTCAGCAAGGCGATCCGGTAGGTGTTATCGGATCGTTTTTGTCACATAGTCGATCGGTATCAAGCACGGCGTTGGCGGCGCCGGAGCCCAACAAACGCTCCACCCATCATCAGCAGGCCGATCGTTCCTGGCTCGGGAATCTCGACAAGGAACGCCCCGTCGCGGCCGTCCTCAAGCGTTCCCTCGAAGACCAGCCAGCGGCCGTTGTCGCTGCACGAGAAATTAGACTCGACGGCCGAGATCGCGGTGATTCGCAGACCGTTTACCGTCGTTACTCCCTCCTGGATGATGAGGTGCTCGTTCCAGAAAATACCGGTATCCCGCGTCGTATCAGGATCGCTCCAGTCGCCGAACCAGATCACATTGCCGTCGTCGTCAATACAGGTGTTTCCGGTGCCAAAACTCGAAAACGTGAATGCGCCGATATCCGGAACCCCGAAACCCTCGCGGGCGATGACTTCCGTGCCGTTCTTCACGATCAAAGAGTCGTCGGTTGTCGCGCCGTCGATATCGCCCCGCATCACCCAGTCACCGTTATTGTTGAGGTCAATCGCCGTCGGAGGCGATCCCCAATTGCGGCCGGCAACGGCGGAGGGCGACCCCTCCCGCGCGAGGAAGGAGAGGTTCGCTCCGTTCCAGAGGACGACCCCGGTATCGTTGAGCGTATCGCCGTCCATGTCCGCAACAAAAATCACATGATCGCTGTCATTCAGGGCAAACGCATGAGGGCTGGTCGTCGCATCGGCCAGGAAGCGACCCGGCACGATTTCAGAACCCTCGCGGGCAACGAGCGTCTGCGTCAGGGTGAAGGGGTTCACGTTGATGAGGGCCCGATCCACCGTCGAAGCGATGTTGGGATCATCGACACTTGCCATCATGAATATCGTGTTGCCGTTGTTGATCTTGGTTTCGAAGAAACCGATGTACGGCGTGTTGGCGCTGAGGCCCGCAGCCGTGGCGAGGTTGCTCTCCTGAATGACAAGGTCGTTGTTGAAATAAACTCCGGAGTCGTTGTTGGTGCCGCCCGTGCCGTCGAGGAAATGATTGAAACTCGTATTCCCCACATTGTTAATGTTAATCGAGTCAAAGGAATCAAGCGTCGCACCCGCGGGCGAAAGGAGCGACTGCCCCTCGCGAAGGAAGAGTGCTCCGGAGCTGTGTCCCATGCCGCGGAGAACCACTCCATCGGCCTCGGTATCCGGATTGTTCGTATCTGTCTCGACGAGCCACTCGCCAAAGTCATTGACGGAGTGATTTTCCGAAGCGCCGAAGCCGCTGGGTACGGTGCCCACCCCGGCAACCACGTCACCCTCGAGGTTTATCGCAGAGATTGTGACAGGGGGCGGACCACCCGCCTGCGCCGATCCCGCAACCAACAATCCTGTCGCGGCAAGAATGACGAAAGAAACACGCATGATTCCAACCTCCTCTGCATGCCCACCAAGCGCCGTGGAGCGTCTGTATGGGATTGCCCAGATCCAAAAGCCGAACGGTAGCTGCTGAAGGGCGCAGTTACCGCCTAAACGATCCCTCTCCTAGTTAACGATATCTTAAGGAAACCGAGCCATCCGTTCAATGCTTTGGGGCCGTTTCTGGCCGAAAATAAGCCCATTTTTCCCGGCACGACGCGTTGCTGTAACTCGCCATCTATCGACAACTTACAAGACGCTCCCCGGCCACCGCAACCAAATCCGCAACTCGGAACTCCTCAAAAAACGGCGGGAGGAATCGGTACCCGTACCCGGCCCATGCAAGGAATTATCCCATCGACTCCTCCACGTGAGTTCCGCAAGTTAGAGCCGATTCAAGGCAACAGTGCATCGACGAAACCCTGAACATCCAGCGCATCGACGAACCCGTCGCCGTTCACGTCGGTCTCACAGTTTCCGGCGCCGCTCAGGACTGCCGCGATGAACGGGTCCAGATCAAGCAGGGATACCGTTCCATCGTGGTTCACGTCGCCGGGCCCGCAGAACGAACCATTCAAAGTCACGAGGTGGTCACAATAGTTGCCGCCCAGGTCAGTGACACGAACGGTGCCGCGTCCGCAGCCGGTGGGATCGGTCAGCCGCACCTCGTAGATGACGAGCCGATCGCCGGGATCGTACGGATCGGTCGATAGTGTCAGGTTGCAGGCTCCGGCTAGCAGTTCAATCGATCCGATGCCCCAGGCGGTCGGCTCATTGTCCGTCGCTTCACCGTGGAAGCGCTCGGGGAATGAGACGGACTCAATCGTCAGCGACCAGCTCTCAAAGCTTCCTTCGTTGAATACCGCGTCATCGCTCACCTGAAGCGTGTACGCCCCGGCCGCCGGACTGCCGTCAAGGTTAAACAGCACGGGCCCACCGACCGGCTGGAAGCGCCCCGTGAACGGCGCGGCGGCCGCGCTGTCGGGGATCGGGGCCGGCGCTTCGTCATCAATCGTGGTGTTGATGAAGTCGTTTCCGGTGCTCCCGATGTCTCCGAACAGTGGCAGGAAGGCCGGGGACGTCAGCGACACCTCAATGTCATCATCGAACGGGTGGATGATGTTCAATGTCACATCTACGTCACTGATCGCCGCCAGGTCCGGCACGATGATCGTCGAGGCGACGCCCGCCGGGTTGTTGTCCGGAAGCGGCTGCGGCAGATCCGTGCTGACATAACGTTTCGACTTGCTCACAAAACCGGTGCAGACCGGCGGCTGCGCGTCAATGTGCACAAGGATGTGGCGCCGGTAGCCCGTCGCGTCGGTGACGCGCAGGTAGCCGCGGCCGTTCATTGCGGGATTGATCAGGCCGACTACGAACTCGACGCTGCCTGCCGCCGACGGGGGATCGGGCTGAAGCGAAACGATTTCGAGGTTGTTCGACCAGGGCGCGAGGGTCACCTCGACGATGCCGGTATCACCCGGCTGGTTGTCGGTGGCGACGCCCTCGAACTTTCCGGTATCCAGGTTCGTCGCGCCCGTCACAATGGGCAGATTCTGGTCTTCGAGCGCCTCGGCGAGCGTGATCGGCACCACAGTCACGTTTCCAACGCAGTCGGTAATCTCCACCGTCCCAGTTCCAGCGACGGACGGATCGAGCACACTCACGACATATCGCGCCTCGCCCTCGCCAGGCGTCAGGTCGGTTTCCAGGCTCAGGTTCATCGAACCCAGGCCGAGGGCGATCGAGCAAATACCGGCCTGCGGGAAGCGGTCCTGCACGACGCCGGTGTAACGCTCCGGCGCTCCGGGTGACTTGACCAGGGCCCTCCAGCGTCGAAACGCCGTCTTCTGGCTGCCCGCGCCCTGCACGCGGAAGTCCGCCACGTAAAGATCCCACGGGCCGGCGGAATCAAGCCCTTCGAGTGCGAAGAGCATGTTGTCGCGGTTGTCGGAGGTAATGCCGTCTCCAATGAACTCACCGCGCCCGTCGGGCTGGTGCAGGCCCAGAAACTCAATTGTCCCTAACGCCGGCTCGAGGTGGGCGTCATCGGCCACCGGCGCGTCGTCGTCGAGTGTAATCTCTATGTTGTCCTTGGTGCGCCCGACGGAGCCGCGCTCATCCATTCCGACGCGGTTCACCAGCGACGCGAACGCGCCTCCGTGCGACAAAGTCGAAGCAATGCGGCCGATCTCGAGCGTGTCGACGGTGAGATCCACCTCGACTTCGCCGACGACAATTGACTCCGGAACGTGGACGGTCGAAACGACGCCGGCCGGTACCGCCGATGGCACCATTTGAAGCACTTCCGCGCCCATCTCAAGATCGCGGCTTACCGAACCCGAGTTCGCCGGGGGCGTTGCGTCAGGCAGGCCGGCCAGGCTGATAACCTGCTGGCAGGTCTTCTCCGACGTATCGGTGATGATCACCGTGCCCGATCCGCTCAGCGCCGGGTTCACCAGGCTTACCGTGTAGTCAACCGTCAGGTCGCCCGGTGTAAAGTTCGGATCGATCTGGAGGACGACGTTCGTCGCGCCGACCAACTCAACGGACTGAATACCGCCGTTGACGCCCATGGTGTCACTCGCGGAGCCCGCAAAGGTCTCGGGGCCCGGAAAGCCGCCGTCGATGTCGATCGACCACCGGACGAGGCGCGCGCCGCCGCCCGCTGTCGAGCCGCTGCCCGAATCGTCGCGGACGCGGAGTTTCCACTGTCCCATGGCGTTCTGCCCGTTGAAGATCGCAAGTCCGCCGGGTCCTTCGGGCAGCCATCGTCCCGTGTAGGGCGCGTCACTGCTCAGGAGCGACATCAGTTCGGTCGCCGAGTCGTCGAAGGTTGCATCCGTGATGTCAAAACCCGAAGAATTGCCGCCGCGATCGGTTACGACCTCGTACGAGACCCCCTGCGGACTCTCGATAAACACATCGATATCGAGCGGGTAAATGGTCTCGACGGTAATCGTCACGTCGATGTCGTTGATGGTCGCCGAAATCGGGACATCGATTGTGGCCGTAATGCCGGGCCCGCCGGGCTGGTTGTCGGGAATGTGAATCGGCCCGTGGGTGCTGTGGAACACGCGCCGCGGATTGACCGTATTCGACCCCGAGCAGATCGGGGCGGAGGCGTCAATCTGCACATACGAACAGGTCGTATTCCCCGCGCAATCGGTCACGATGATCTTTCCAAAGCCGCTCTGTGCGGGATTGATCAACGCGATCGTAAATGCCACCGATGGGTCACCAGCGGTGAACGCTGCGTCGATCTGCAGGTTGACTGAGTCCGCCGAAAGACTGAGGCTGCATATGCCCGAGTCGCCAGGCGCATCATCCGACGCGGCGACGGCGAGGGTGTCGTTGACGAAATCGGGCGTGATGCTGTCAATGACCGGGTCAACGCCGTCGGCAAGTGAGGGCGCCTGATTGCCCTTGAATATCGCAAGGTGATAGGTGCGCCCCGGTCCGAAGTCGGAGGCGGAACCGCCACTCACCTGCACTTTGTATGTTCCCGTGAGGGGCGCGACAAAGGCCAGCGTTTCACACGGATAGTCGGGCAGTTGTCCCACTCCGACGAGATTCGGGTCGTCCACGTCGCTGATCAGCAGGTCGCCGTCCGGGTCATAAACCGCAAGCGCGCCGTCCAGCGCGTCGGCGTCGTTGTCCTCGTCGCCGGCGCTGTTACGCTCGGGGTCGCCGTCCAGGGCGATGAACACCCGTTGGCCGGCTGCCGCGCTGAACGCGAAGGAGTCCACGTCGCCTTCGGTTGCGATGACCCCCGAGTAGTACTCCTTGGCGCCGGAGTCGGCAGCCACAAGCGTGTCGTTCGGCTCGCACTCCGGGGTCGGCAGCCTGCCCGGCGGCTGAACGCCGTAATGCAGGAAGTAACGGGCGATCGTGTTCGTGTTTGTTCCGTCGCCCGATACCTGTAGGTAATAGGTGCCGGTGGAAGGAAGCGGTGTTCCCGCCACGGCGCTCGAGAACGCGGACGTTCGCTGCACGAGAGTTGCGATCGGCGAGTTCGTCCCCTCGCCGTCGTCGTCGTCGAGTTCGATGACCGTGCTTCCGTTGCTCGCAAGGACCCGCAACTCTGTATCAAGCCCGGAGAGCAGGACGTTACCCGCGTCGACCAGCCCGTAAAAGCGGCTGCCGCCCGCCGCGCTCAGGGCGAAATAATCGACGTCCGCCGGGCCGACGAGCTGGCCGCCGTTCAGGTCGGCCGGCGACAGTGTCGAGGCCGTGCCCGGCGAGTCATTCGGTTCGATTTCCGTGATCGCGTGTCCCTCGGCGCGATCAACGAAAAGCGCGTACCGCGCGTTTGACGTCGACGTCGTCGCGGCATCGACCACAATGTAGTACTTCTTGTCGTAATCGAGCGAAACGACGACGGCCTCCGACTGGTTTGACGTGGAAGACGTGTGGCTCGCCGCGCCGAAACAGCCCAGCGGGAAGAACGGCGGGCATGAATCCACGATATACACGTACCCGTTCCATGCCGTACCGGCCGGAACGAGATTGATCATGTATTCGCCTGCGTCGGACGGATCGGGACCGGTCTGAAACTCCCAGACGTGATCGCGGCCGGCCGTCGCCAGGCCTATCGTGCTGGCGACGTCACATCGACCGGTGCCCTCGACAAACGTCACGTCGTTGGTCGCGGTCGATACCGTGCCCACCACCACGTGCGGGAAAGTCACTCCGGCGATTGTGCCGTAATTGGTGCAATCTTCCGTGGGCGTTGCGGATGACTGGGCCACGACGACCGTGAACTCAAACTGGTTGAGCCGCGCGTCGGCGAATACGCTGTCCACGACAATTTCGTATTCCACGCCTCCGGTCAGGCTCTGCACGACCGTTTCAGGCAGGCCGCGCGGATTCGCATTCGATCCGTTCAGAAACACTCCATCCGATTTGCGCCGGATATAAACACATAGATCCGGAGCCGGAAGCGTCGGCCCGCTTGCCCCATACACCGGAATCTGGTGCCAAGGAATCATCATCACCCAGTAACTGCCGGAAACGGCCGGTGTGAAGCTGTAAAAAACGTCGGGACCGGGGACGGCCGTCAAGCCGCTGATGGTCGTCGCATTGATGTCGTTCGTCCCATTGACGTTCGAGCCGTATGCAATCGCCGGAAGCGGCCCAAGCACCTCGGCGTTCGCCGCGGTATCGTTTGTCGGGCCCGGATAGGCGCCCCGGACAGACTGCGTTCCGGCCAGCATGAAAAAACAGGCCGCGATCACGCCTGTTCGAGTGAATGACGGAATGTGGGTCTTTGGGGTCACGGAATGGCTCCTTTTGACGCTTGGCGCACCTTCCCCCGGTGAAATCAAGGCTCGCCGTCTAAAAGGCGGAATCCCCGCCATTGTTAACGTTATATTGAACTTACCACGAAGCCCCGGTACACTCAAGCCTGATAGGCGAGCAGATTCGGAGAATGACGTATATCACGGGGGTTTCGCCGGCCGGATGTCCTGACATCCGCCGGGTTTATACCCACTCAGCTATCCAGCGACCTCATCTCGGAGGTATTCCGTGTTCAAGCGATCCATTAGCTGTCTTTCTGTCGTCGTTGCGTCCGGTATCGGGGCGATAGCCGCGGAGCCGCGGTCAGTAGCCGGTACCGCTCCAGTGGTTCCCTTGATATACCAGGGCCCGACGCAAATCAGGTTTCGCGTCGATCCTGCCGCCTCCATTGTCAAGCCGAAGGACGCTCCCGGGCGCACGAGAGGGCTGAGACCCGCCGCGCTGCCCGTTTACGTCGCCGCGCCGGGAAACCCCGACATCCTGGCTCGGGCGGAGGAGCGGCTGGCGCGCCGCGATCTTCACGTGGTTCGTGGAATGGCGCTCGGGGATGTGCGAAGTCTCGACACAGTTGAATACGCGCTTCCGCTGGTTTACCGCGAAGGCAGCGATGTTCCCGTTTACCTGACCGATCGCATCGTCACCATGTTGAAGCCTGGCGCCGACGAAGCCGAACTGCGCGCCTTCGCCGATCAGAGCGATCTGGTCCTTGAGCGGGCCCCGCGCGGGCACGGCCGCTATTACCTTCGTGTCCGTACCGTGACACTTGACAAGCTCCTCGCGGCTGCGAATACGCTTCACGAAAAGAACCAGCTTGTTGAATACGCGCACCCGGACTTTTTCCTGCCGATGGTGGCGCTAAGCCCCCCCGTCATCGACGACCCGCTTTATCATTCGCTGCAATGGCATCTCGACGGCGATACATCGAAGGGCGCCCAGCCCAACGCAGATATCAACGTCGAGGCCGCGTGGGACTCTGACAACGGGCCTTTTGCCCAAGGCCAGTCCATCGTCCGCGTGTCGATCCTCGACGAATGCGTCGAGAAGCTGCATCCGGACCTCTTTCCGAACTGGGCGGCCGGTATCGACCTGGACAATGTGCCTCCCGACGATGATCCGAGCCCGGATGCAGGCCAGCGCCATGGCACCGCCTGCGCCGGCGTCGCCGTCGCGAAGGGTAATTCCATCGGCGTGCGCGGCGCGTGCCCCGATTGCGGGCTGATCGGCGTGAAGTTCTTTGGCGCCACCGTCGCCGAGATCGCCGAAGGCTATTACTTCAGCGTGGATCCCGATGACAACGGCGACCACAGCGACGGGGCGGCGGTCCTGAGCAACAGCTGGGGCTTCGCCGACGGCGTGTTCGCACCTTCCGACACGGTTGCGGCCATCAACTTCGCGGCGAACAGCGGTCGCAACGGAAAGGGATGCCTCGTTCTTTTTGCGTCGGCCAACAGCGACCATACGGTCAACGGCATCTCCGCGCTCGCGCAGCTCCCGACCACCATGGCGGTCGGCGGCACCAACAGCAACACCATGCACACCGAGTTCGCCGACGTCGGACCCGAAGTCGGGATCACCGCGCCCACCAACGATCGCGGCGACGACGGCGTTCGATTCAGCTGGATCGATATCACCACCGTCGATAACACCGGCTCCAGCGGTTACAACGGAATTCCAAACGAACCCGACTACACCAATGCCTTCGGCGGCACAAGCTCGGCGACCCCGCTCGCCGCCGGCGTGCTCGCGTTGATCATTTCGCAGGATCCCAACATGACCGCCGCGCAGGCGCGGGCAATCTTGCAGCACACCGCCGTGCGGATCGAAGAACCCTATGGTCGATTCGACCCTATAACCGGTCACAGTCATCGGTTTGGGTTTGGACGAACGGACGCTGGCCTGGCGATTGCCGCGGCCGCGTCGGGCGTCCGCTGGCCCGATCGCATCAAGACGCTCAGCGCGACAGGGACCGGCAGCGATGTCATTCTCGTCTGGAACCCCCCGCCCAACGACTACAGCGACAGCTTGGTCGTCAAGTCCCTGACGCCTTTCGGATGGATGCCGATCGACGGCGTTTCGTATTCGGTGGGCCAGGAAGTGGCCCCGGGCGTCAACGTCGCCTATTCCGGCGCGACCACGACCTACACCGATGTCGGGGCGGCGTCGGGTGGGTTCTTTTATGCCGTTTATCCTAGAAGCGCCGCGGGCCGATACGGCTTCGGCGCCCGGGCGCACATCATCCGCAACGGCACGCTGCTCTTCAGCGATAACAGCGAAGGACCCGATCCCGGCTGGACCCACGGCGGCACGAATGACGAGTGGCAGCGTGGAACTCCGACTTCGTCAAATGCGTCCTTCGGACAGGCCGTGACTGGCAGCGGCCCGCTCGCGGGAACGCGCGGTGTCCGTGCCATCGGCGGCAACAAGTGCTGGGGTACGGACCTCACCTACACCTACGACGCCGACACCGATGCATGGCTCCAGACCGCGCCGATCAACCTGACGGGCGTCAACGTGCCGGTGTTCCTTGAATACTACGACTGGTGCCTGCTGGAAACCTTTTATGACCAGTGCACGCTCGAGGTTGTTGACATCAACGACAACATCATCGGATACCTCGATTCGGATACCGGTGGAGATTACGACTGGACCCAGCGCGTATACGACCTGACGCCCTTCGCGGGACAAGTCATAAAAGTGCGCTGGCACCTTGTGAGTGACGGCATTTTCCAGCGCGACGGGTGGTTCATCGATGAAGTCCGTATCACAGCGGCTACCCAGGGAAACCTTCCGCCGGTCGCGAAGAGCCGGACTGCTTCGACGCCGACGGGGATAACCACGGCCATCGCGCTCTCGGCCGCCGATCCCAATCCCGGAACGACGCTGAGTTTCGTGATTACGACGTTGCCCGCGAATGGAACGCTCAGCGATCCGAATGCCGGGAGCATAAATTCGGTCCCCTACACGCTCGCTCTAAGTCAGAACTTTGTCCACTACACACCGGACGTCGGCTTCGAAGGGGCGGACAGCTTTGCCTGGAAGGCCACCGACGGCTCGCTCGACTCGAACCCTGCCGATGTCAAGGTGACAATCGGCTCTCCGACGCTTGTCCACAACTTTCCGTTCGACGAGGACCCCGGCTGGGCGCGCGAAGGCGCTTGGCAGTTCGGCCAGCCCGGCGGACAGGGCGGCGATCCAACGATCGGATTCACCGGTTTCTTCGTGTTTGGCTACAACCTCGCCGGGGCATATCCCGACAATCTGGCGCCGCAGTACCTGACAATGCCGCCGCTGAACTGCACCGGCTTGCACGGCGTCACGCTTAAGTTTGCGCGGTGGCTTGGGGTCGAAAATGCCGCCTTCGACAAGGCGACGATCCAGGTATCAACCGACGGGACTGACTGGACCACTATCTTCACGAATCCGACGAGCGATCTTCAGGAAACGTCGTGGAGCCAGCAGTCGTACATGATCGGTGACATCGCCGACAATCAGCCCTTTGTGCTCGTACGCTGGGGTATGGGACCGACTGACACGAATACGAACTACAGTGGTTGGAACATCGACGATGTCTCGATCTGGGCGATCGGAACGCCCTCCGGCAACATGCCCCCGTTTGCAAATGACGTTGACACGACAACGGCCATCGAGACGCCCATCCAGATCGAACTGGTGGCAAGTGACGGCAACGACGATCCGCTGAGCTACGTGATTGTCTCTCTCCCGAGCGGCGGGACGCTCACAGACCCGAATGCCGGTCCGATCCTGGCCGTACCCTATACGCTCACGGCGGGCGGCAGCGCGGTCGGTTATCTGCCCAATGCGGGATTCGACCAGATCGACTCCTTCATGTATCGCGCGGACGATGGCCAGATTCAGTCCAACGCGGCGACGGTTCAAATCACGGTCCTCAGCCCCGCGCCTTTCCCTTTTACCGAGAACTTCGAGGCCGGCGCGCCCTTTGTCGTCCATTGGCAGACGTGGTCCACTCCCACCGGGCGGCTGCGGATCACCAGCACGGACGGGCCGCAGGGAGCCTATCACGTCACGATGGATTCGTCCTCCGACGACGCTTCCAATGAATTGACGCTCGTGGTCAACCTCGCGAGCGCGTCGAACGTCCTGCTTCAATATGACTGGAAGGAATTCAATGATGAATCGACGCCTCTGCCGTCAACCTGGACGGGCTCCGTCAACGGCGACGGCGTATCCATCAGCGCAGACGGCGTCACATGGCATCGCATTGTCCCTCTTACGGAGGGTTCTTCGACCTACCAGACAGTGCTCATCGACCTGGACGAGGCGGCGGCGAATGCCGGGCTCTCTTATACGTCCACGTTCCGAATCCGCTTCCAGCAGTACGATGACAACAGCATCCCGACGGACGGCATCGCCCTCGACAACATCCTGTTGATCCAGGGTACATCCGACCCGCTCATCTCCACATCGGCGCTGCCCGAAGGCGACCTCAACGAAACGTACGGGCCTGTGCAGCTTGAGGCGATTGGCGGAGACCTCCCGCTGACCTGGAGCCTGATCGACAACTTCGACGAGGATTCGATCGGGGCCAACGAGTTTGCGGCCGTCGGAACCGCGCGCGGGTGGCAGGCGGACGACGCCGCGTTTGACTACACGCTTCCGTTTGCCTTCCCCTTCTATGGCGAAATGCACACACAGGTGAAGATCGCCACCGACGGTTGGATCAACTTCGGGCCGTACGTGGGAAGCACATGGAACAACAGTACTTCGCTACTAATCGCCAACAAGCGCATCGCGGTCCTGTGGGACGACCTGAAGACCAACGTACCCGGCGGCGACATATTCATTGACGAGTCCGTCGCCGGCCAGGTGACGATCCGCTGGCAGGGAGTCGTGCGCGCCGGTTCGATCCCGGCGAATTTCAGCGCGACGCTCTTCGCCGACGGACGCATCCGTCTCAACTACGGTGTTCAGAACACGGGTCTGACCTGCACGGTCGGCGTATCCAACGGCGGCACGAAACATTTCCTCGCGTCGTACAATGCCGCCCCCGCGCTGAACAATGTCGACTCCATAGAGCTCCAACTCTCGGCGCTTCCGCCGGGAATAAGTCTCTCGTCGGGCGGCGTTCTATCGGGCACTCCGACGGTTGCCGGTCTGTACAAGCCGATCTTCCGCATCGTGGACCAGTCAAGCCGCGAAGACACACGAAAGATTCAGCTCTCCATCGAAGACCGGCTCTTCGGGGACTTCGACGGCGACGACGACGTGGATGGCGACGACTACGAACAGTTCCGGCTCTGCTACACCGGCGCGGACAATGGTCCCGTCACGGAGGTCTGTGAGCCCGGCGATGAGAACGGTGACGGCGACATTGATTGTCTCGACTGGCGGGCGTTCCGCGCCGCCGTGCTTGCGGACAGCGGCTTCACGCCGGCCATGCCGATAGACGATTTCGTCGCCGTGCTGCTGGAGGACATGGACGTGACGCCGCTTGATACGTGCCTGGCCGACACAAACGACGACGACGTCAACGACGCGGCGGATGTCCAGCCCTATGTCGACGCCCTGCTTGCCAACTGACCGAACTCGGAAGCAGGAAGCCGTCAAAGCCTGGCGGCAGTGAACCGCTGCAGCATCCCTGGTGAAGCATTTCACGCCGCCGCATTCCACAATCCGATCAGTGGATGCGGCGGCGTTTTTCTTCTCAATACCCGGGGAGCGAGGGCACGGATGGAGTGCGAGCCCGGCAGATAGACGCTCGCCGGGGCTTTCAATGCTCAAGGCCTGTGTCGCTCCGGCCGGCGGAGCAGCAGCCAGGAAACTCCGACAAAAGCGGCGAATACCCCAACGGATGGTTCCGGAATAGTCAGGGCAAACACGCTCGTCCCGCCGGCAACGTCGTTGGCGCTCAAAGTGAATTCAAACGCCGACTGCATCGAATCGGCGGAATGCAGGGGAAGCCCCGCCTGCGACGTCGCGCTGAACACGCCGACGGGAGACGGAAAGATGCCATGACTGGTGATGCTTCCGCCCGGCCCAAGGACGACGTTTTCAACCAGTTCGGCAAATGTCATCTCTCCAGGGCCCGGGTTAATCCGTGACTGGTATGCACGGGTTGAATCGCCGAACGCGCCCTGAAGGTGAACGCCGTCACCGTCCAGATCGGTCACGGTGATTCCCGCGCTGGCCCGGCCAGTGGCCGAAGCAATGGTCGTAAAGCTCAGCAACTCCGACTCGATCAGGAACTGCGTATCGCTGGCGCCCGCCTTGACAAGGAAATTCAAACTGACCTGCGGCGATCCGGAAACCACGAGAACAAGGCGCTCGAGGCGCCCGAGGACAAGACCCTCGCTGCTTTGTATAGAAAGCGGCCTCGAAAGGGAATAGAACCAATCCTCGCCGATCCACACTCCCGATGACTCCGGAATGAGGACCTCGGCCTGTCCCGAATCGCTCGAAGCAACAATTCGCAATGCCTGGCCGCCGTCCCACCGAGGATTCATGTCGATGGCCGACGCGGCCGCGCGCGTGCTCGAAGCACTCACCGCGGACAAGCTGACAAGACAAACGATGACTGACTTTTCTAGCCGCCCCTTGGTCATGATGATCGCCCCGTTCCCTCGCTGTCCGTACTCGTTGATTCCGCGCTCCAAGACAACGCCTGTTTACCGAAATCACTGCCATCGACACAAGCTGGCGATTGAGCCAGCCTGTCGGTGTGGACAGGTAAAGAGGCCGTTTTCAGCTCAATTCTCCATCAAGCGCCAGACATTCAGCACCAGATCGAGCTTGTCGATCGTGCGTGTCTTGGAATGCACGTTTCGAAGGTGGAAACGGACAGTCGAAGTGGTGAGATCAAGGCGCCTTCCGATCTCGTCGTTTTTGAGGCCGCAACAGATGAGGCAGACAATCTGAGCTTCACGGGGGGTCAGCCCATTCGAAATTGTAAACCGGCGAATCGCGCTTTCGGCACCGGGAGGAAGTGAATCGGGACTGATGCGTGCCAACGCCGCGCGACAGGACTCGATATGGCCTTTGCCGTCCCCACCCGTCAATCCAGATTGGCCTGCTGATTCTTTCACGTGTCATGCTTCAGTTGAGTGCTGCGCTTACCGGGCGGGAGGCACCTGCGGAGTCGCCGAAGCCCAAACCGGGCTTCGACGACCTCTCCACAGGAGGAGAAAGGAGAAACAGGATTCTGAGTTCAGCGTTGAAAAACGCCGAGGCCGCGGTGACGGACCCGCCGCATACATATGGCCCAAGGGCATTCCACTTTTCGGGTGGAAACCCTGATAGTCGTCGGATCCTTTTAGCTTAATTTCGAACGCCCACAGGACAAGCTATCTAAAGCGATAGTGTCTCAAAGCCGAAACGATCGGTATCATTTCAGACCGACCGGCTGCTGTTAATCACCTGAATGCTGACGGACTTCGCCCCAAGTGTGACCAGTTCAGCCGGATCGATACTCGAACGTTTTGGCCTATCCTGGTTGCGCCAGATCAAAAGAACTAGATCGACTTTGTCCGCGGTCCCCGTCTTCCTGTGAATATTTCGAAGGTGGAACCGCACCGTCGACGGGGAGAGCCCGAGTGCGCCGGCGATCTTGTCGTTCTTCATGCCCTGACAGACGAGTTGCGCGATCGCGTGTTCGCGCGGCGTGATCGAAAAAGCACTGGAAAAGTCCTCGATGGCACGGCGTACCGCCGGCCCGAAAGCGGATTCCCCTTGCTCCCCCGGCGATTCGTACGTCGCGCGCGGACGCGACGGAGTCGATGACTCCACGGAATTTGAGATCATTACAGGCCTCCTTACTCAAACGCTCCAGCCCATCAGACAACGGGAACAATAATAACCGCATGTATCGATTTCGGACACTGTTTTTTTGAGGATTTGCGGCATGCGGGGGTGAAACGGGCATGATCCCCCTGACCGCCTGAAAGTCCGGCCCACGGGAATAGCGCCAATGCACTTTATGACCCAGGACCTATCGGTATCGACAGGGTGCGCGCGGGGTGCCTGCCAGGGTTGTTGCCCCCCTCCGCAACACACATGGGCCTCGACCCCGACCCACATGTCCCTGGCCAGGCACCGCCTGGCCCCGAAGAGCCTCCGTCGCAGCGATCAGAGTGACAGCTCTCGCGTCCAATTCTTGCGTCTGGAACTGTGACGAACTAAACTCGAAATCGACTGGAGTCGCGTCGCTGAAAGGGTACGACCAGCGGGTGACAGTTTGTGTCGGTCCTTGCAAGGATGGGCCGACAGACGATGTCGGGCGTCCGCGAAAAGCCGTCGCAAGACGTGATTACACTGGTACTGAACGGCTAAGCCAGGGCGGGAAAAAATTCGATTCCTGATGGTGATTGCTTTTACGCCGACGCGCCGGGTGGAGCATAACGACGGGCAGCGGCGGCGAGTTCGGTGGCCATTTCGCTTCTCAGCCAGTCGGGCCGCAATATCTCCGCGGCGCAGCCGAAGCCGAGAATCCACCTCTTGAACTCGGTGACGTCGGACAATCGAAAGGTCGCGATCAAGGTGTCCGTTTCGGGCGACTGTATCTCGAAAAGAGTCGCTGAGACCTCGTCTGGCTCGTACAGGCGCTGACTCTCGTGCCACTTCCGCTCTCCGACCAGGGCCGCGCCGGTCCCGGTGAATCGAACGGCGATTTCGATCGCATCGCCCTGCGACCGGACAATTCCGAAGCTCGTTCGAAAATGCGCTTCCAGGTCAAATTCGTCGGGCCGGTCGAATCTGTCGTTTGTGTGATTGGCCTCGTGAATCCGGGCCACTTTGAAAACGCGCAATGCGTCGGCGCGGTGCGATCGACCGACAAGGAAGAGATCGCCTTCGTAAAAGACAAGCCCGTACGGATCGACGCGCGTGGCATACTGTTCCCCCCGCCACAAGGCGTGATAGCTGATTTCAACAGTTAGCCGCTCGCGCGCGCACAACTCGAGCACCCGAACGATGTGCGCCTTGGCGGCGTAGTTGGTCTTTCCCGTTCTCCGAACGATGAGGATCTCGTCGAGACGCGCGAAATGGCGCATGGCGGGGTCGGGCAAGATTTTGCGAATCTTCGCAAGCAGCGTATCAAGGCCTTCCGCCAGGTGCGTGCCGGCCAGCGGACAGAGAAATTCCTCGGCCAGGTGCAGAGAGATGGCCTCGGTCAAGCTGATGACAAACGGCCCCTGCCTAAAGAAGTCGTGCGGCATGCGCCAGAAGCGCTTTCCCTGTTCATCGGCCTCGTGTTCAATCGGGAACCCCAGTTCCTGAAGCGTTTCGAAGTCGCGCTGAATCGTCCGCTCGCTCACATCGAATCGATCTGCCAGTTCGCGCAGGGGAATCCCATCCCCCCGCGTCTGAAGGGCCAGGAGCAGGTTCCACTGCCGGACAAGTTGCGAGCCTCGAGCCATGGGGCCTCCCGACGCCACTCCCCACGTAAAGGCTCTATTCTAATTGGGATGTCACTCGGATGACAGCATCCTGTACCGGTCCCGCACACAAGACGGAGGAGACGGATCGCCCCGGGAACGAGACCCAAAAAAGAATCTTCTTGCGGTATGAGACAGGTGAAAAGGCCGCGGTCGGATTCGAACCGACGAATCACGGATTTGCAATCCGCTCCCTTAGTCCACTCGGGCACGCGGCCGGTCTTTCCACCCCGGCGTTTGACTCGGCAAGACCATCGCCGGACGCCGACGGCAGACCCCTGATTATCGTCGGGTTCTCAAGGGTGCGTCAAGTTTGCCACTCCACCCGGTCCGTTTTGCCTCGCGGATTGACGAATCGTCTGATATTCTAAAGGCTTGGTAACCATGTTGACCGCCCTTTCACAATTGGGTTCGCCGTCGAACGGGCCTGGGTATCTGCCCTTGTCGCGTCAGATGGCGGACGGCGACGTGGTCAAGTTCTGCCAGCGGACTGACGACGCCTGGGAAATCGAGTCCGTCATCATTCCGATGGGTGCCCGGGACAAGACGTGGCGAACCCTCTGCGTGTCGTCGCAGATTGGCTGCAAGCGAGGTTGCACATTCTGCCAGACAGCGCAGATGGGGCTCGTTCGAAATCTCACCGTCGATGAGATTCTCGGCCAGGTCCGCGCGGCCCGAGTCGTCTTCGGGGCCAACGTGCGAAACGTCGTGTTCATGGGTATGGGCGAGCCGATGGATAATCTCGAGAACGTCGTCGCCGCCATCACGGCCATGCACGAGGATTGCATAAATCAGATCCCGCGCCGGCGCATCACCGTTTCAACCGTGGGAAGGTGCGACGGTATCCGCCGTCTCGCTGCGCTCCGCTGGCGCCGGCTGAACCTCGCGGTATCGCTGAACGCGCCGAACGACGAGGTTCGATCGCAGATCATGCCGATTAATCGCATCGAGCCCATGGCCCTACTGCGCGATGCGATTGCCGAATACCCCGTCCGTGCCGGGGGCCATGTTCTGATTGAATACGTCCTTATCCGCGGGCTCAATGACAAACTCGACCATGCACGGCAACTGGCCGAATACCTCCGCGGCCTGCACACGTGCGTCAACCTGATTCCCTACAACCCGAGGGAGGAATCTCCTTACGAGACGCCTGATGAGGATACCGTCGTCCGTTTTCAGGTCGAACTCATGAGCGCTGGCCAGCTTTGCTTTCGGCGGGGCACCAAGGGAACGGCCGCAATGGCGGCGTGCGGGCAATTGGGAAACTTGGAACTTCGCCGCGCGCGAAAATCGGAAGTCGCCTGACCGCGGTCGACGCCAGGGCTGCCTCAACAGGCACCTGGAGAATCCTTACGGGGCCCGTGAACGATCTCGCCAGGGCACCGATTCCGATCGGCGCTGCTTTCTCGCGTCAGGGCCCCTGTGATCGGCATGTGATGGGCCTGAACGATCACCCAAACTGTCAGGCATGGAAAATGCTGTCGCTCGTCCCATGGAGGAAAATTCATCGACCGAACTGTATGAAGCCCCTCGGTGTAAAAGTGAGAGAGATGCCATCGGAGTTGCGTTTGGAAGCGACGGGCAAGTGCCTGGAGGCTCGTGGGGAGAAAATGAAATGAAAAAGCTCTCGTCTCCTCCCACCTTGGACCGCTCAATCGCGACAGGACAGGACAAGTGTTCCTCCTTCCGGTGGCCGGCCCTCGCCCTTATCGTGGGACTTCTGGTCGCTAAGACGGCGTTCGGCGTCCCCACCGTTGTCAGAGCGGTTCCCGACAACGGCGACATCGATGTGGATCCCAAGCTTACCGAGATTCGTATCGAGTTCGATCAGGACATGAATCCCGGCGGGTATTCCATCTGCGGCAGCGGCCCCGGCATGCCGCAGGCCACCGGTGAGCCGCGCTGGAAAAACAGGCGCGTGTTCGTGATACCGGTCCGCCTTGAGCCGGGCCGCGAGTACACCTTCGCCGTGAACTGCCCTGCGGCGTCGAACTTCAAGAATCTCGCGGGCCAGTCCGCGGTAATGTACCCCATCACGTTTCGCACCTCCGGATCGGCCGTCGCCCCGCAGGGCCGGGCACTGACCGCGAAGGAAAACTCCCGGGCAATCGAGGAGTTGCGCAAGCTGGTGGACAAGTCCTACTCCTACCGCGACCTTCGCGAGGTGCCGTGGGGGCGCGTCTTTCGCCAGTATGAAGCTCGATTGAAGAAGGCCAAGACGCAGTCGGCGTTCGCCCGCTTGGCTGCACGGCTCCTGGCCCACGCAAAGGACGTGCACATCTGGCTGACGGTAGACGGGTTTCCCTTTGCCTCGCACCAGCGTAGATTCACGCCGAACTACAATCTGGACCTCCTGCCTCGGCTCGTGCCCGCGTTCACGCGGCACAACGCCATTGTCGCCACCGGCCGATTCGAGGACGACATCGGCTACATCCTGATATCGAGCTGGCCGGCCGCCGGCGACTCGTCTCTTGAGCCCGCGTTCGCATACCTCGCCGAAGCGAAACGATTGAGGGGGCTGATCATCGACGTGCGCACCAATGCCGGTGGCGACGAACGGACGGCCATGTCATTCGCTGGATGCTTCGTTCAAAAACCGGCCGTCTACGCAAAGCACGAGGCGCGGTCCGACTGGTCGATGCCGTCGAGCATCAAGCCGGTCAGCCGGATCGTGGAGCCGGCAACGGATCGACCGCGCTTTCGAGGCAAGGCGGTCGTCCTGATCGGGCCGGGCGTAATGAGCAGTTGCGAATCATTCGTCCTGATGATGAAGCACGGGGCCGGGGCCCTGCTTGTCGGCGACACGACATACGGAAGTTCCGGAAACCCTCAGCCGCACGAACTGTCGAACGGCGTAACTGTCGGTCTACCTTCCTGGCGGGACATGCAGCCCGACGGCGCTCTCATCGAGGGCAAGGGCATAAAGCCGGACCTCCGTCTGCGGACGAAGAAGGGAGACTTCGCGGAAAAGGACCCCGTCCTCGAGGCGGCTCTCAAGCAGCTCCGCAAGGAATCGGCGAAGCGCAGATAGCTGCCGCCGGCGATCGGGGATTGTCTGTTCGAGGCACGGGCCTCGCGGATGGCGGGAGTGCCCGGACCAATCGAGAAGCCCGGTTCGTGAATTTAAACACATCAGGAGGCCTCCAATGGCCAACTTACCACTTCAGCGCGGCATGTGGCTTCGCCATCAGAACCATGTATATCAGGTGATGGACTTCAATGAGCGCCATACCGGTAAGCAGCGGCCGACGGTGCACGTGGCGCTTCGCGACATCCGCGACGGCCGACCGGTGGACCGAACCCTTGACGATCTCCTGCCCATAGAAGAGGTCGAACACGAAACGCGGCAGATGCAGTACCTGTACGCGCGCGGCGACCGTTTTGTCTTCATGGACTCCGAGACGTTTGAAGAACACGAAATCGAACTCGGCCAGCTCCTGGGCCGCCAGGCGTTTCTCAATGAGGGGGGCCAGTACCGCGTGGTCGTACTCGAGGGCAAGCCGCTATCCGTCGAAATCGACGACATCGTGACGCTTCGCGTGGACATCACCGCGCCGCCGGAGCACGGCGTGGGCGCGGCTTCAAACATCACCAAGGAGGCTGTACTCGAAAATAAACTTGAAATCCGCGTGCCGCTGTTCATCAAGTCCGGGGATGTCATTCGCGTCGACACGCGCACGAAGTCGTACGCCGGCAAAGACCATGGTTAGTGGGCCTTGGATCTGCGAGTGCCGTCAATCCCCGGTTCAAGGGCGGCAAGTTGTCGGAAAGCCCACGCCGCTTGTGAAACGATTACTCAGATGAGAGCAATTGCCCCTCGCACCGAGGGCATTTCAATCCGTCGCAACCCAGATCGCGGAAGAGTCGGTTCTCGACGGCACGATCCGTACAGTGGTCTGACCATGGAATACCAGCCCGTGGCCTTCGTGTCCGAATCGAATACGCGGTCGTGCATCCTACGGGGAATTCGAGATTCCAGGTTTTCTATGCCACAAGCATGACATCGTCCCAGAAATCCGCAATTCCACACGCGATTTAGGCGACCCGCTTTACCTGTCACGAGGTCGCCTGAACCAGCTCTTTCACTCGGCGTACCACAGCATCGGGCGCGAATTTCTCAACGTCCGGCCGGCTGCGACCCTTCAGCTCGACGACGCCCTCCGCAAGTGCTTTGCGACCGACGGTGATACGTAGAGGGATACCGATCAAGTCCGCGTCCTTGAACTTGAAGCCGGCACGCTCGTCGCGATCGTCGAAGAGCACGTCCAGCCCGGCGGCGTTCAGCTCCTTGTAGAGCTTATCCGCCGTTTCCATGACATCTTTCTCGCGCGGATCCAGGGCGATGATAAGCACCTGGAACGGAGCAATCGAAAGGGGCCAGATGATTCCTCCGTCGTCGTGGTGCGCTTCGATCGCCGCGGCCATAATGCGATTCAGCCCAATTCCGTAACATCCCATGATCAGCGGCTTGGGCTTGCCGTCGCTGTCGAGGAATGTCGCCCTCATGGCATCACTGTACTTGGTGCCCAGCTTGAAGACATGCCCGACCTCAATGGCCTTGCGAAGCCGAATGGGCGATCCGCTCCCCGTCGGCGAGAGATCTCCGTTCACGACGGTGCGCACGTCGGCGACGGTGACGTTGTCTCCCGTCAGCGGAAAGTCGCGTGTGGGATTGACGTTCAGCGCGTGGTAGTCTGTCTTGTTGTCGCCCGTCGCGGCATTGCGCATGACCGACACGGCCTGATCGACGATCAGCCGATATTTCATTCCCGACTTATCCAGCGTGTGCGGCCCGGCAAAGCCGACATCGGCGCCGGTGAGTTTCCGAATTATGTCGGGTGGGGCCAACTGAAGCCTCGCGCCGGAAACGCGATTGAGCTTGTTCTCGTTTACCTCGTGATCGCCTCGCACCAGCACCACGACCGGCGCAGGCTCTTCCGCCGTGGACTTTGCGCTCGGCGTACCGGCCGTGGCCGGCCTTGCGGTCTCGACGTACACCAGCGTCTTGATCATCTGCGACGGCCGCGTCTTCAAAAATGCGCAGACCTCGTCAATCGTCCGCTGCCCCGGCGTATGCACTTCCTGTATCGGAAGCATCGCCGCGTTATCCTGCGCCAGCGGCGCACACACTGCCCGCTCCGTGTTCGCCGCGTAGTCGCTGTTCTCCGTAAGCGCGACGAAGTCCTCTCCCGCATCAGTCAGAACCATGAATTCGTGTGAAGCGTCGCCGCCGATCGGTCCGCTTTCGGCCTCGACCGCGATATAAGGCAGACCGCAGCGCGAAAAGATGCGGCAATAGGCCTCGTACATTCTCTTATAGCTTGCATCCAGCCCTTCTTTGTCGCGGTCAAAGCTGTAGGCGTCCTTCATCAGAAACTCGCGCGTCCGAAGCACGCCGCTCTTGGGCCGCGCCTCGCCGCGGAACTTGACCTGAATCTGATACAGGGTGACTGGGAGAATTCTGTAGCTGTTCAGATACGCCCGGGCGATCTCCGTCACCGGCTCCTCGTGTGTCGGCCCAAGTACCGTCTGAGTCCGCCAATCTCCATCAGGACCCGCCAGCCGAAGCAGTACATCCCCCATCGCCTGGGTGCGGCCGGTCTGTTCCCACAGCTCGATCGGGTGCATGACGGGCATGTGCAGCTCGATCGCACCCGCACGGTCCATCTCCTCGCGAACAATCCGCTCCACCTTGCGCAGGGCGCGATACCCGAGCGGCAGATACGAGTACACGCCGGCAGCAAGCTGGCGAATAAGGCCGGCGCGGAGCATCAGTTGATGCGAGGCGACGACGGCATCCTTGGGAACTTCCTTGGTCGTCGGAATCAGGTAACGTGACCAGCGCATGCAGGGCACCTCTGGAAGAGATTCTGTCCGTTGTCAGAATCCTCCATTAGTGCATGAGGGCCGGAAACTTGCAAGCGCCAAGGGCCAATGAAACGGGCACGCCCGTCGTACGACTCCAATTCGCCGAATCGTAACGGCCGGGCAGGGCTGGCTTCGCGCCAAATGCGCCGCACGAAGGATCCGGCGACGCTCCTGTCATTGGACGCCGGGCCGCAGGGGGATAAGTAGGAAAAAGTGTCTTCGGCACACGCATCCGCGGCGCTTTCGAGAAGCAAGCCGGTTCACCGCGTCCGCAATCAGCAGTCAACTATTGAGGCAGCGCCTCGGCCACCGCTTTATTGATCTGGCCCTGGAGCGCATCCGCCTCTTCCGTGTCGAGGCCGTAGGTAGAAAACCATACCCACGCTTCCTCACCGGAGCCGATTCGCTCGATGTCGCATCGGAACATGGCATTGTTGATCCCTGGAACCGTTCCGGAGAATGAACGCGGGCGCAGATTCACCGAGACAACTCCCTCGATTATCCGATTCGTGCCGACGAGTTCCAGTCGGTATCGGTCACCCGGCTTGAGACCGTCGATCTGACCACGAAATACCCGGCCTTCGGGTCCGATCAGTCGCGCGGCAGCGACGTCCGCAACCAGATTCGTGGGTCTGCGAATCCAGATCGGACGCCGGTCCCTTCCACGATGATGTTCGAGATAATGTCGCAGACCGTTCAGTTCAAACGCCCAGCCGCGGGTCACGCCGTCGTATTCGGCGTCCCAGTCCCCTCCCACGCCGAATCCCGAATGAACCAGGCGGAGGCGCGTCTTTCCGCCAGTGCTTTCGAGAAAATAGTCAACAAATAAAACGCCTTTTTCGCCGCCCGACGCGGTGAACGGCCACCCGGTACGCAGATGGCGATTGGGTTCCCATATCTGAATGGTCGACTCGCCTTCAAAGGGTGGTCCCCATGAAGCCCAGATAACGCCTCCCTTTCCAGGCTTAACCTTCGCGTGAAGCGGAAACCATCGGACCAGCTCCTCGGCATCCGTTAGTGCCTTCCAGACGGCATCCAGCGGCGCGTTGATCTCCAGCTCGGTCTCCACGGAGCGAACCTGTTTCAGATTCATTTCGGATTCTCCCTCGGCTGTCCCTTGTCGTTGACGGTCCGTGCCCCCATCCCAGCCCGACCCGCCCGACACCGTCAGCGCGATCGCGCCCCCAATACAAACCCACGCCGCCGAACACCGCCATGTCGCCATGATCGACTCCTCCCGCCCCCCGTGCCAAACCGATCTCAAAGACCCCTGTCACCGGCCTCCTCCTGCGGACGGGCGAGACGCCGCGAACAGTTCCCCGAACATCCGATCCATGTGAGCCTGGATCGCGATCACGCGGTCCTCCGGCAGCCCATAGGTCGATATCCACAGGTTTACGTCGCGGCGACAGAACAGCGCCAGATCGTCGATATGCACCCGCGCCCATGCATCGTTCCAGTTGGTGACGGTCGCGCTGAAGCCGTGCGGCGGATACCAGGCGCTGACCACGCCCTCGAGCCGCTCGCCGAGCGCCGTTGTAATGGCATATCGCTCGTGCGCCGCGCGCGGCGCGGGATGTTCCACCGCGACCAGCCCCTGCCGTCCCATGACGCGGCTCCAGGCGTCCTCAACGGACACGGTGGGAATCGGAACGCGGCAGATGACGCATCGCCGAGGCGTGCCCCGGTGGCGCTCCAGATAAAGCTTGAGGCCCCCAAGCTGAAAATCCCAGCCGCTTACGGTGCCGTCGTACTGTCCGTCCCACGACGCTTCCGAGGAGAATCCGGAATGAACCAGACGGAGCACCGTCTCTCCCCCGCGCCCCTCCAGGTAATAGTCCAGTGCCACCTGATAAGGCACCTCGAAGGGAATGCCCGGCTCACCCGGCTTTGCCGCGGGCGTCGGCTCCATGTAAATGAGCCGAAGGTGCCGGTTAGGCTTCCAGGCAGCCACCGGGGTGTGGAACTGGTGTTCGTTCTTCCATGACATCCAGATCGCTCCGCCTTCGCCGGGCGTCACTTTCGCCTCAAGCGGAAACCACCGGCTCAGCTCCTCGGAATCCGTCAGCGCCTTCCAGACCGCATCGACGGGCGCGAGGATGTGAATCTCTTTATCGATGGAACGCGGCGGTTTTTTCTCGCCCATGGTGGGTTACTCCATTCGCGTCGAGGACGTCTTCGCATCGTTGTCATCGTCCTCAATCTTGGTGATCGCCGGGTATGCCCCCAGAAAGAAGCGGAACAACCGCCCGTCCGCCGTTTTTTCATCGTGATACTTCGCGGCCAGATGGGCCATGAACTGCGATAGCTCTTCGGCGAACGCGTTTCGGTCGGCGGCGGTGGCGAACCGCACATCGGCCTGGAGATTTAGAGTTGCAAGCTTTTTTCCCGCCTTCGCCGCTCTTCGCTGAAGAACCGCCAGATCACGAATCGTCCGCGCGGCGACCGCCACCATATACGACGCCGAAAACCGGTCGCCGATCTGGCTCGGGTCAGCCGCCATGTCCCCGAGCGCTTCCGGGCTAATGAGATACGACCGCGCGGTTGCGCGAATAAGCCGTTCGATGCAGTTGCCCTTCTTGCGCCGCCCGACACATGAGACGAGCCCCGCTTTCTCTAGCTCGCGAAGGTGATAATTGATCTTCTGCCGCGGAATCGACATATCCCGCGCGAGCGAACTGGCCGAGTTCGTCTCCTCCAGTCGCCGAAGCAGCTTCAGCCTCAACGGGTGGAGCAGGGCCGCCGCCGCGTCGGCTCCCTTTACAAGTTGGACGGCAGATGCGGAGTTTGCCATTGGCGTAGGGTCCAATCGTTCGCACATTCGCGAGAAACGTAATGCGGACCACGATAATGCCGACAAATAATTTTGTCAAGTATGCAACAATTGTCAACATTCATGATTTCCATGATTTATATAAGCCATTTAATAGAATATATTTACGTAGCGCATTCCATCCTGAACATCGCGCTCCGGAACGTGAAAGCGCAGCCATCAATGCCTTGATTCAGGGCACGCCAAGGGGTATCCTTGTGACAGCGAACCGGGTGAAAGCAGCAATCTGTTCCCATCCTCGAGCCAAATGGGGAATATCACCCGCCACGACCGGGCTGCCGCGCGCAGGCCGAATCCGTGGGGAGTGTTTTTTACATGCGATTTGCTCTCATCAGCCTGACGTGCATCCTCTGCGCAAGCCCCCCGTCAAAGGCTCAGGTCATCTACCAGACCGGCTTTGAGAATCCGCCATTCGTCGATGGAAACCTCCTCGGCCAGGACTTCTGGGAATCTACCGACAGTCCTGCGACTCCGGGGCGAGGTGTCATTCAGAGCGGGTTTGCGCATTCAGGCCTCCGCGCACTCCGCGTGGATGCCTCGGTGTCATTCACCACCGACTGGTACTGGCGGAACATGAGTTTCCTCGTTTCGCCCGCGTCTACACCCATCATTCAGATCACGTGGGACATGTATCTCGACGGTTCCAGCTCCCAAAAGAGCTTTGGCTGGGGGATTGACGTGTACGACAATTCGTCGCCCGTCCCGCGCCGCGTAACCGCGCTGATTGTCGATGCCAATGGATTGCTCCAGGTGTGGAACGGCTCGTCTTTTTCTGCGACGGGCGCACCCGTTTCGCGCAATTCCTGGCACGCGTTTCGCATTAACATGGATTACGCGGTCGGAGAGCGAAGAGTCTCCGTTTTTCTCGACAACGTACGAGTCGCCCAGGGCCTGTCCTTTAGTCCGAGCACCACAGACGTTGTCGCGGACGTTGACATTTACCACGTCGACGGCGGCGGAAACGACGCCGCTTACTTCGACAATTACAAAGTGGCGGCCCTGGCGGATTCCGATGGCGACGGAATACCAGACCCCGACGACGCGTGCCCCGCAACAGCGCCTGGCGAACCGGTCGATGGAAACGGCTGCTCCGAACTGGATGTCGACGGGGACGGCGTTCTGAATGACCTCGATCAATGCCCCGATACCCCGCTCTGCGCCGAGCCGGTGCTTGCCAGCGGTTGCCCGATCGATTCCGACTCGGACGGCGTCGTGAACGGATGCGACAACTGCCCTGCCGCCCCCAACGCCGGGCAGGACGACGCTGATTCCGACGGCATCGGCGATGCCTGCGACAACTGCCCGAACGCCGTCCTCGGCGACGCGGACGGAAACGGTGTCGTAAACGCGCGCGACATCCAGCGCTTCACGGAAATCGTGCTGGGTGCCCCCCCCGTCGGCGAGGAGCTATGCGCGTGCGACATGGATAACGATTCCGCAGTCACAGAGGCGGATGTGCCCCAATTTGTGGATGAAGTCTTGAACCCATAGGCGGACCGGTCAGTGCACTGGACCCTTGGGTTCGCCGAACGCGAATGTTAAGATGCGCAGGGGCCCGATAAGTCGCCGACCCTGCCGGACGACTCGATTCGAGCCCCAGGGGCAAGGACCTGGAGCAGGAAGTGACATGAGCCTCCTCAAACGACTTGCACAACAGGTAGGATTGCGCGACGAAGCTCGGGCGGCGGAGGCCGTCCTTTCGCGCCGAAAGCTGCTGTTCGGCGGCCTGTCATCTCTCGCGGCCCTCTCGCCGTCGGTTGCACGGGCCGCCCCGCGCCCAAGCGCCAATCGCTTTCTGGTCGACCGCCTGACGTTCGGCTGGACGGAAGCAGAACAGCTTCTCGCGGATACCCTGGGCTATCACGGATATCTCGAGTACCACTTGAATCCCGCGGCAATCAACGACGCCGACTGCGACGCGCGCGTCGCCGTCTACAACCGCCTGAACTGGTCGTCCAACGGCCTCTACGACTCCCTGCCGCAGATCACCATGAACCAGGTGATCGAATCGACGATTGTCCGGGCCGTTTACAGCAAGCGGCAGCTCTTTGAGCGCGTCGTCGAATTCTGGACCGATCACTTCAATATCGAGATGATGAAGAGCTTCAACCAGTGGCTCTTTCCCGTCTGGATGCGCGATGTCATCCGCATGCACGCAATGGGTACATTCCCGCAGTTGCTCGCGGCCTCGGCGCAAAGCGCCACCATGATGTTCTATCTCGACAACGACACGAGCGTGGTCGGCCACCCCAACGAGAACTACGCCCGGGAGCTGATGGAACTTCACAGCATGGGCGTCGGCAGCGGCTACTCGCAGCAGGACGTCGAGGAAGTTGCCCGCTGCCTGACGGGCTGGGGCGCGCACCACGGTTTCGGCGAAGCGAGCACTTTCGAGTTTGAATACGAGCCGAACAAGCACGACAACGGCCCGAAGGTCGTGCTGGGAACGAACATTCCGGCCGGCGGCGGATTCAACGACGGGCTCACGGTTCTGAGCATCCTCGGAGCGCACCCGGCTACGGCGGCGTTCATCTCGCGGAAGATGTGCCAGAGATTCTGGAGTTACGACCCGCCGCAGGCCCTGGTTGATGCCGTGACGAATACCTACCTGGCGACCAACGGCGACATCAAGGCGATGCTTCGCACGCTCTTTACCACGCTCGATCCGGACACCGCCGGAAATAAGCTCAAACGCCCCTTCCACTTTTTTGTCAGTGCGATGCGCGCGACCAAGACCGAAATCGCCGCCAATCCGACCGGCACGGGCAGTCCGTTGCGGGACCAGTTCAAGGCGGCCGGGCACGAGCCGTTCCAGTGGGGCCCGCCGGACGGCTACCCCGACCGAGTCGACGCCTGGGCGGACGCGGTCCTCGCCCGCTGGAATTTCGCGGCCAGTCTGACCAATCACAATATCTCCAACGCGCTGATCAACATTCCCGCGTTTCTCCAGGGCGCGACGACCCAGCAGCAGATCGCCGACCGCATGGACCAGGCGATCTTCGGGGGGACCATGCCCACGGAGGAAAAGGCGGTGATTCTGAACACGCTCGGCGCATCCCCGAACAACCGCACGATTCAGGATGCCCTTGGTTTGGCGCTCTCCGCGCCGAGCTATCAATGGTACTGATCCCCGCCGACGAAGTCTTTTCTTGCTGTCGGCGCCGCCCTGATTGAGGATGGATCATGAGCAAGTCAGAATGTCACGGTTGCAGCGAATACCTGGAGCTCTCGCGCCGGCAGTTTCTCGGCGTTTCCGGGGCCGGCGTCGTCGCCGCGAGCCTGCCGGCCTGGCTGCCTCGCGTGGCCCTCGCGGGCGAATTCTGCTCTTCGCGCGACGTGATCGTTTCGATCTTTCTGCGCGGCGCGGCCGATGCGATGACTTTCTGCGCCCCGTTCGGAGATGACGCCTACTACGATGCCCGGCCGACACTCTCCATTCCCCGTCCGGACAGCGGGCATCCCATGGCGGCCCTGGACCTGGACGGCTTTTTCGGCATGCCGCCCTACATGTCGCCGCTGATGCCTGCCTACGCCAACGGCGATCTTCTCTTTGTGCACGCCTGCGGCTCCACGGACACTTCGCGCTCGCATTTCGACGCGATGAAGCTGATGGAGTTCGCCGACCCCACGAATCCGGGCGCTGTGACCGGCTGGCTCGGACGGCACCTCGCCTCCACGATGGCCGTCGTCCCCGGAAACCCGCTGCGCGCCGTGGCCACGGAGTTCGGCCTGATGCGAACGCTCGTCGGCGCGCCGGACGCTCTGCCGATTCCACGGTTCGAGACGTTCAATCTTCTCGGCTATCCCGGCACCGTCGCCGCGCGGCGACAGGCGTTGACGTCAATGTACAACGCAACCCCGGATCCGCTGCGCACAGCGGCACAAACCACTCAGGCGGTCATCGACCTGCTTGCGACGATCGACTTCATCGGCTACCAGCCCGCGGGCAGCGCCGTGTACCCGGTCTCGCCGTTCGGCACGTCGCTCAAGGCCTCGGCCGCGCTGATCAAGTCGGACATCGGGGTTGAGGCGATCGGCATCGACATTGAAGGCTGGGATCACCATATCGACATGGGGCCGTTCGACGGAATCCTGGCCCAGAAGCTGACCGACCTTGCCGCCGGCCTCGCCGCGTTTCATGCCGATCTCTCCGCCGGAAACGGCCGGAACTTCGTCGTCGTCGTCATGTCCGAGTTCGGTCGCCGGGTGGCGGAAAACGGGAGCGACGGCACCGATCACGGCCACGGAAACGCGATGATCGTGCTCGGCAATCGCATCGCCGGAGGCCGCGTCCTGACCCAGTGGCCCGGCCTGCAACCCGAACAGCGCTTCGAGGGTCGCGACCTGGCCATCACGATTGACTATCGCGACGTACTGGCCGAGATCGTCCAGAACCGCCTCGCCAATGGAAACCTCGGGCTCATCTTCCCGAACTTCACGCCGACGTTCCGCGGCGTCACCGAGAGTTGCTCCAAGGGAGACCTGAACTGTGACGGTGGCGTGACACCCGACGACGTCCCGGGCTTCGCAACGGCTCTGATGGATGAAGCGGCCTATCGCGGTGCCAATCCCGGTTGCGACCCCCTGAACGCGGACATCAACGGCGACGGGGCCATCGACGGACGCGACATTCAGGGATTCACACAGCAGATCCTTGGCGAATAGAATCCCCGCCGTTTGCCGTTTTCGACGTGAAGCGTACCCGCGCCACGCGGAGAGGCCTCGTGTTCCGTCATTCCTGATTCCCTCGAATTCCAGGGCCCTTGCCTGGCCGCGTAATCTGCGGGCCGATCGCGCGGCCCGACAGTGATTGACCCAGTCCGACGCCCGATTCGCAAAGCGGCGTCGGACGCGTCGGATCCGAGATCAGTTCTTCGATTGTCGACCCGGCGAATGCATCCTCAACGCTTGCCATAGCCTCGTCCAGACGTCGGTGAAGCGGGCACAGCTTCGCACCGTGTGACTTGAGATCCAAAGGGCACTTGTGAATCCGCTGGATCGGATCGACTGAGTTAATCACCTCAAGCACCGAAATCTTGGATGGCGGTCGCGTAAGCTGGAATCCGCCCCGCCGTCCCGGCTGGGACACCACAAGCCCCGACCGTGCGAGGGCTTGCAGCACCTTTGACATGTATCCGGCGGGCACATGCGTCGCCGCTGCGATATGCGGCGTACCCAGTGAGGTTTCGGGATGTCCCGCGAGCCAGACGATGGCTCGCAGTGCATACTCGGCCGTTTGCGAGATCATGGCATCACTCCCGAACCACAAGGACGCTCGTCCGCAGACGCGCAAATGAATGCATTGGCTCCGGAGCAGACACATCCGGCAACCGGCTGGCCCTGACCTTCGACTGAGCTCCCTGATTAAACCTCCACAATCCCCAAAATCTATCCCTTGACATCCATATTTTATGTGCTAATCTACAAATAGTCAACCTAGATATCTAGGTTTATAATATAGAGTTCTCACATAGATGAACGTTACTAATTGCCAGGACTCAAGTTACATCGGAGGCTTCAAATGACGAACAAGAGGCTTTGGTTCGGGCTTATCGCTGTGATTGTCGGGTCGTTCGCCGTGCTCGGGTACTTCGGACGTGAAATCTATCGGCATGCCCCCCCTATTCCCGAGCGCGTCGTAACAACCGACGGCACCATTCTCTTTGAGGCCCAGGACATCCGCGATGGACAGAACGTCTGGCAGTCCATGGGAGGCCAGGAGATCGGAAGCGTCTGGGGCCATGGCGCGTACCTGGCGCCCGACTGGTCAGCGGATTGGCTCCATCGCGAAGCCGTCGCCTTGCTCAACGTCTGGTCGGAGCGGCAGTATGGCGCGGAGTTTGAGAAGCTCGATGCGGACAAGCAGGCCTCACTTCAGGCCGCTTTGAAGCGCGAAATGCGCACCAACACACACGACCCGTCCACGGGGACACTTACCGTTTCGGTCGATCGCGCCGAGGCCATGCGCCGAATCGCCGCCCACTATGCATCGTTGTTCGGCTCCGATCCGGCTCTCGCCGACCTCCGCGAGGCGTATGCCATTCCGGCGAACACGATTACTGATGCAAGTCGCCAGGAGCAGATGAACGCGTTCTTCTTCTGGGCGGCATGGTCTTGCGTGACCAATCGTCCCGGCAGCGAAAACTCCTACACCAATAACTGGCCGCCGGATGAGCTTCTGGGCAATGAGCCGACCGGGTCGATCGTGCTCTGGTCCATCATCAGCTTTGTGCTGCTCCTCGCCGGCATCGCGGCACTTGCATGGCACTTTGCGGTACAGCGAGGCAAGGAAGAAGCCCCGCACAAGCTCCCGTCCTCGGATCCCCTCGTCTCGCTGAAGCCGACACCCTCAATGCGGGCAACGCTTAAGTACTTTTGGGTGGTCGTCGCGTTGATTCTCGTTCAGGTCGGTCTCGGCATCGTCACCGCACACTACGGCGTGGAAGGCGACGGCTTTTACGGAATACCGCTTGCAAAATGGCTTCCGTATTCCGTTACCCGCACGTGGCACGTGCAACTCGGCATTTTCTGGATCGCGACTGCCTGGCTGGCGACCGGTCTCTTTGTCGCGCCGGCGGTCTCGGGTCACGAGCCGAAGTATCAGAAGCTCGGCGTCAACGTGCTCTTCGGGTGCCTGCTCATCATCGTCGTGGGATCCATGGCCGGACAGTGGCTTAGCATTCAGCAGCGACTGGGCTTCACCGCCGGCTTCTGGTTCGGCCACCAAGGATACGAATACGTCGACCTGGGGCGATTCTGGCAGCTCTTCCTCTTCGCCGGCCTCTTCATCTGGCTCGCCCTCATGGGCCGTGCCATGTGGCCCGCGCTGCGGAAGCCGGGCGAACACCGCTCCATGCTGAGCCTTTTCTTTATCGCCTCCGCGGCGATCGCTCTCTTTTACGGCGCGGGACTGATGTGGGGCCGCCAGACGCACCTGGCGATCGCTGAATACTGGCGATGGTGGGTCGTTCACCTGTGGGTCGAGGGCTTCTTTGAGGTGTTTGCCACGGTCGTCATTGCCTTCCTGTTTACGCGGATGGGGCTGCTTCGCACGTCCACCGCGACCAGCGCAGTACTATTCTCGACGACGATCTTCCTTTCCGGCGGCATCATCGGGACATTCCACCACCTCTACTTCACGGGCACCCCCACCGCGGTACTGGCGCTTGGGGCTTCGTTCAGCGCCCTTGAAGTCGTCCCCCTGACCCTGATCGGATTCGAGGTCCATGAAAGCCTGACGCTCAGCCGGGCGAAACCCTGGATCGCCGCGTACAAATGGCCGATTTACTTTTTCGTCGGCGTCGCGTTCTGGAATCTCGTCGGCGCAGGTCTGTTCGGTTTTCTCATCAACCCCCCCATCGCCCTCTACTACATGCAGGGCCTCAACACGACCCCGGTCCATGGCCACGCGGCGCTCTTCGGCGTGTACGGCATGCTCGGCATCGGGCTCATGCTCTTCTGCCTCAAGGGCCTTGCCGTGCAAAAAACGTGGCGAACCGGGGCCCTGGCGTTCGCATTCTGGTGCATCAACATCGGGCTTCTCCTGATGGTCACCATCAGCCTCCTGCCCGTTGGCCTGCTTCAGACGCGGGCCAGCATTGAAAACGGCATGTGGTACGCACGGTCGGCCGAGTTCCTGCAAACGCCGCTGATGGAGAACCTCCGGTGGTTGCGCGTCGTCGGTGACACCATTTTCGTTTTCGGCGTCGCTGCGCTTGCCTGGTTTGTCATCGGGCTCAAGACCGGCTGGTCGCTCCTTCCCGAGAGTGCCACCACTGACGCACCCGATGGACTGGCGGCGCCCCGCCCCGTCTGACATGGATCAAGCGACCTGTTTCAAGGCCCGCCGAGCGCCCGAGCGTTCGGCGGGTCTTTTCCATGGGGCGCCTTGATAATCCCTATGAGCCCCGCCGCCGCAGCACGCCGCGCGTCTTTTTTCGCATTGCACAACAAGAAAACCTGTCGGTACCGCTGGGTGTCGCAGCCCCAGTATCCATCGAAATGCCCGATTCCCGCACTTGCCCCTTTGTATTTGGCGAATCCCCGGTGCCAGGCCTTCGTACTATTCGCCCAGCTGCGCCCCCTGCCCGCCCCATGTCCCAGCGGATTCTTGCCCGACGGCCTTGCTTATTGAGCGATTCTCCACGGCCTTATCAGTCTTGAAACTGTTTCCTGAGCGATGAAACTGTTTTTGCAAAAACGCGCGCAAACCGGCCCAAACTCATTGAAAACGGCGGCTCGCGTCAGGTATCATGATGACACTGGCACGACGTATTTGCTACACGTGGTTTGAGCCAGCGGAAATTTTGGAGGAGATAAGACAATGCGAAAAATTCTGATGACGCTGTCGATCGGCCTGCTGCTCAGCTCGACAGCCGGCGCCGCCATTGTTGATGTGGGTAACTCGACCGCCCCGTGGCTCGGCTTCATGAACGTCTTTGAGCTGCCTTCCAACGGAGGTGGCTACGTGTTCGGCAGCCCGTGGGCCGTTGGAGATCTTGTCGCCACTTTTGACGACGGCAACGACAAGCTGACACTTTCGCCAAACTCGATTGGCGATTCCAATCCGTTCTGGTACATCGGCGGCGGCGGACCGGGCGCAGCCGGCAACAAGATCATGGAAGCCAACCTGTACCAGGAATACACCGACGTCTACAACGGCCAGACACTGACCTTCCAGGGCAGCGTGCTTTCGAACACTTTCACGTCGGCCCACTCGGCGTCCATCTTCATCCGCGATTTTGCGTCGGACTACTCTTCGTTCAACCAGACAATTGTGCCGCTGACCGCCGGCCCCTTCAGCATTAGCCTTGCGACCGATCCCGGCGCGGGCCGCCACGTGCAGTTCGGGTTTCAGGTTGTCGGCGTCAACGTGTGGATTACGGACGTCGAGCCGTACGGCAACGCGATGATCACGACAATCCCTGAGCCGGCAACCCTGGCTCTTCTCGGCTTCGGCGCACTGGCCATGATTCGCCGCCGGCGCCACGCCTGATTGTTGCGAGTGACTACGTCAGAGTACGTGAACTAGGAGGCCGCCGAGTGTAGAACGCTTGGCGGCTTCTCTTTTTTGGGGGGCGAATCCGCTTCAGCGAATCCGCGGGCGCGGGCCCAGACACGACGCCTTCGCCCCATTCCACCGCGCTCGATGCTCCCAGGCAGCACGGAAAGGCCATCGGATCAGTGCCTATTGGCCGGTCAATGTGTCGACGAATCCGGCCACATCCAGGCCGTTCAGGCTTCCGGACTGGTTGACATCCGCCCCGCTGCTCGAGCAGCCTGGGTGCAGCGCGTCGAACAGCGCCGCATCCAGCAGGGCTTCGACAAAGAGCGGCACATCCGACTCGTTCACAACGGCGTCACAGTTCATGTCGCCGGGCACTGGTCCGCCCGGGGGGATCGCCGCACCGCCGTACATGAACGCCACATCGTCAATCTGAATGTTTGTTATCGGCCCGTTCGTGCCCAGCAATTCAAAAAGCTGGCTCACTTCCGACAAATCGACGGCATCCGAGAAATGCGACATCGGGATCTCGACCACATGCCACTGCCCGTCCCGGACAAAACCGTACGGGTCGCTTCCGTTTGCAAAGGTGATCCACTTCTGTCCGATCTCGTTTACGTTGCCGCTCTTCATTCCGATGCGAAACGTCACTGTCGATGTCGTCTTCATGGCGAATCGCAGCAGGCTCTCAGGATACCGGAACGCGGTCAGATTGTGCTTGACGTTCGGCGTGAAGGCCGCCCCGAACCACGTCGGGCCGGGCGTCGATGTCAATCCGATCGACGCGGAACCCTCGTACGGCAGCGGCGAACCGGGCATGGGCATAAGCGTGTTCTCCCAAACATAGAACTGCCCGTCGGCGCCGAGGGTCAGTTGACCCGCCGTCGCGTGGGCCGGCGTTTCGGTGAAGACGCCGTAGTTCCCGTGTTGAGGTGCCGGGCGTGCGACGCTGGGTGTCCAATAGACATTATCAATTGAGAAGTTGATCGGGGCGGCCGGCGCCTGGCCGCGCACCATGAAGATCTGCTTGATCGTGTGGAAGTCGATGTTGCCGAAACGGTTCAGCGGAATGACCACCTCGTGCCAGTTGCCGTCGCGGACCAGGCCGAATTCCTCTCCCCCGCTTACAAGATCCAGCCAGCCCTCGCCGGCCGCGGAGCTGGCGATCCCAAAGCCAATCGTATGGTGCGTCGTCGTCTTCATGTGGAAATGAAGGAGACCGTCGGAATAGTTGCTCATGTTTCGGTCGGCCAGACAAAAGGCCCCCATGCCGAACCAGTTGCCGGGACCGGCATTGAACGACCACGCCTCGCTGCCTTCGAACGGCGTGACCGGAACGGAGGCGAGGTTGTTCCATACATATAGCTCGGTATCCGTGCCGTACGTCACCGAATTGCCCACAGGCGTGGTCTCGGTGAAAACGCCGAACGCCCCGCTCTCGGCCGAATCGTCACCAAAATAAAGCTCTGTGTGCGCATTGTCGTACAGTCGGATCCAGTCCACCTCGAGCCTGGCCGGAAACGGCGCGGTGATAAGCGCGGGATCCGTAATCTGAACGAAGTTCACCCCGCCCACCGCCAGGTTTACGAGAATGAAAAACGGGCGATGGAACTCTTCCAGCGAGTTCGCCTCGATCGTGCTGATGTCGATCGCCCAATACGGAGTCCCGTCCAGAGAAGCCGTGATCAATGTCGGCGTCCATGACACGGAATAGATGTGAAACGCTCCATTCAAGTTCACGGGCGACGTCGTGCTTCCGCTGTAGCCCGCGTAGGAGCCCATGAAATCCCAGTGCGCTGCGGCGGAAACCTTGCGGTTGACCGTGCCGGCGGCAATAGAAGCGCTGTCCCCCATCTCGAGAACGTCAATCTCTCCGCATCGGGGCCACGTGATCTGCCCGATATTGCGTCCGAGCAGCCAGAAGGCAGGCCAGAGACCGTTCTGCAGATCGGGCACCTTGATCCGTGCTTCGAGCGTACCATACTTGAATGCAAACCGACCATGGGTTTTCAATCGTGCCGATGTGAACTGTTTGCCCTCGTAGTTCTCGCGTAATGCCCGGATAACAAGGACTCCGTTTTCAATGAATACATTCTCCGGTCGTGCGGTGTAGAACTGGAGTTCCGCGTTTCCAAACCCGCTCCCCCCGACATCGAAGGTCCACGAACCGCTGTCGATAGGGGGGCCATCGAACTCCTCGCTCCAGACAAGGGACTGCGAACGTGCCGGTGCGGCAAGAACCAGAACGACGGGCAACGTGGCAACAACGAAGCGGATCGATTGCCGGCTCATAGTGGCTTTCTCCCCGTAAGAGCCGCGGCCCGATGGCTCAACCGAGACATTACATCGTGACTCTGTTCAAGTTTAGCAGGCCCGCGCCGAAGTCGACACCGGATGCAACTGTTTCATGTGAGACGCAGAATGAAGGCGCGCGACAGGAGGCTCGGAAGACCTCGATAGAGCTGCCGGCTCAAGGCGTTTCGCCGGCAAGGAGAATGTCGACGAACACCGGCAGGTCGCTCATGTCCGCCCCCGGCACTGTGTCCACGTCGGCGGCACACTGGCTTCGGGCGCCCACCGACGCCGGAGAAAGCAGCGTCTCCGTGAATCCCGCGATATCGGCCCCGTCCAGAAGCCCGTCGTCATTCATGTCGCCCTTTACGCACTGGAGGGTAAAGCGGAACCATGACACGTTGTATTCCTGCGCGGTCCCTGAGTTGGACAGGCGCATGACCTGAACGCCTTCGTCGAGCGACGCGGTGGCATTGACCGTTGTCCAGTTCTGCCAACCCCCCGTCACTGGCACGGTTACCATGCCGGTCTTGTTGATGCCGTCAAATGCCAGATGAAATGACCCGCCGGTGGATTGTGACGCGACGCGCGCCTCCACGAGATAAACTCCGGCCGCCTCGACATTGACGGTGTACTCGGTCCACTCATTCGCGCACATCCAGCCGATGTTGAAGCCGCCCTCGCCGGCCGCCTGAACATCGACTTCTTCCGACGGACGATACGCGCCGCCGTTGTTGCTCGGGTCGCAATCGAAGTACGCCAGTGCCGGGCCGCCGTCGTCGTAGTCCTCCGCCTCGATCTGGCCGGGTATCGGCCACGGCGTTCCTCCGTAAGGCTCCTGGGACGCGACATCCTGATACACCCGGACCCAATCCACTTCCATGACCTGCGGAAAAACACTGGAGCCGTTCGGACTGCCTGGGAAGTTTCCTCCGACGGCGACATTCAACAGGAAGTGAAACGGGTGATCGAACGGTGCGTTGTCGTCGCCGGGTGCCGCGTCGCTGTACCACTGGTTGCTGCCGCGCGTGCAGTAGGCAACGTCATCGACGTACCAACGGAGATAGGTCGGCGTCCATTCCAATGAGAATGTGTGGAAGTCGAGGGAGTAATTGGTGCCGTTGGATCGCGTGCAGGTCAGGTGGGTGTTATTGGGCCACTGCCCTCCGAAGTGAATCGACCCGTAAATCGTCGTGGCGATGTTGACCGACTCCATGATGTCGATCTCGCCACTGGCCGCCCACCCGCCATAGGGCGAATTGGTCGGAAGCATCCAAAATGCAGGCCAGATTCCCTGTGTCGATGGCAGCTTGATCCGCGCCTCCATCCGCCCGTACTGGAACTCAGCACGGTTCATGGTGCGCAGCCGCGCGGATGTGTAGTTGCGCCCGCCGTAGTTCTCCTGCCGCGCGATGATCTTCAGCGTTCCGTTCGACACCACCGCGTTTTCCGGACGCGCCGTGTAGTATTGCAGTTCGTTGTTTCCCCAGCCGGGAATGCCATAGTCCGAGCCGTCGCCGATCATGAACTCCCAGTTCGCGGGGTTCACGGAGGTGCCGTCGAATTCGTCAGACCAGACGAGCGTATCCGCGTCTGCCGGCGCGACCCCGCAAAGGGCCGCCCAAAGCCCGGCGACCAACATTCCGCCACGCCAACTCTCCATGCTCGCTCCCGATATCTCGGCTCGAGACGTCCCAAGAACTTACCCCCACCGACCTGAATTATATCGGAAACAGGGCTGGATTCCGACCCCGATCAGCTGGGTTCCGTAAAGCCCCCGCGCCCGTTCGTTGCAGATGACTACACAGCTATGCTGCCGTAACCCTAAATTGGCATCCTGACCTTGCGCCTCATTCCGCGAAACAGTTTCATCCGCATTCCGCGTGCGAAACACGCTGAACATCAATGACTTCTGTCCGTCACCCCAATCTTTTCCGTTAACTCCCGCCCGTGTCAGACCTCTTGGGGTCGGCAATCAGAATCGGCACGTTTGCCGTGGACGCGTTTCCTTGGCCGTCACGCACATAGACGAAAACCCGATAGGCTCCGGGCTGCTCCGGCGCGCTGATAACCGCCTGGCTCCCCGTCGCCGCGATCTGGACCCGCACGACCGGCGGGGCCGCTTCGGGGTCTCCCCCTGACCGCTTGTCCGTCGATGCGGAACGGACCTCCCATGCGTAATCCAGTTTATCGCCGTCGGGATCATCCGCGCGAATCGCGCACGTCAGTTTCGTCCTGGGTGAATAGACGTGTTCACCCGCCTTCGAAGGCGTGGCAGAAGACACCGCGCTCAGTTCAAGATCGCCGATCGTCGGGCACCGGTTCCGAGGCGAGCGCCCGGTCCAGCAATAAGTCATGACATCAACGGCGGGCGTGCGCTCGCCGCTTGGCAGAAACATTCCAAACCATGTGTGGGTATGCTCCTGCTTGTTGCCCCAGAGAAATGCGTATGAGCCGAGGCATTGTGCCTTGTTCTTCATGACAACATCCCGGTAGGCGCGGCGGTATGTCTCGGCCTTGGCGGTGCTGTTCGGCTCGAACTCCTCGCCCCATGATGTCTTGCCCACCTGCCACCAGCCGGTTGGGCCGAACTCAGTCAGCACATATGGCCGGTCAAGCCCTTGTCGCTTCATTTCATCGACAAGCCCGCCCAGGTCGCCGTATGCGTTAACACCGAGTACGTCCACGTTTATGCAGTGTGCAACGAACTGCCTGACTTTTTCGTCTCCCGCGCCGGCAACGACGGTCATCGTTGGATGTACTGGATCGATCTCCTTGATCATCGCCGCAATGTCATCCACTGCTTTCCAGACCGCAGGGTTCCGGCCGTCTCCTTCCATCTCGTTTCCGATTCCCCACATCAGCACGGCAGGGTGATTTTTATTAGCCATCACGGCCTGCCGCGCGCGTTCTTTCTGCGCCGCGACCTGCGCGGAGTCTGCGTAGCTGAAGCCATGTCGCTCGTGCCCGAGCCAGATGCCGACGCAGACAGTCAGTCCCAGGCGATGGGCCTCATCCAGTATCCGTTCAGCCTGGTCTGCATCCCACGTTCGAATCGAGTTCCCGCCCGACTGAATCAGCGCGTCGAGGTGCTTTCCCCCGCCGGCTCCCCGAATGAAGTAAGGCTTTCCAGAACGATGCACTTGGAAGCCCTCGGCCGACTTCTCGATGCGCACGGGAATGGGGTCCGCGGACGACTCCGCAGGCGCGGCTGCGAGGAGAAGCGTGCCGACCCCTGATAACAGACGTCGAAGGATTCGTCGCGCCGATGTCATATCGCCTGCACCTCCCGACCCGACCGATCATCCGCCAGCGACCTCAAAGCTGCCTTCGAGACCTTCCGTCGATGACGGGCCGATCCAGACCCTGAACGTTCCAGGCTCAATCCTGTACCGCAGCGCCGAATCGTAGAATCCCAGCTCGGCTACCGGCAGGGAAAACGTCACAGTGCGCGACGCGCCCGCGGCCAGATCCACCCGTTGAAAGCCCTTCAGTTGACGCACCGGGCGCGTCATGGTCGCCACGACATCGCGCACGTAGAGCTGGGCCACTTCTATGCCCGATCGGCTGCCGGTATTCGTGATTTGAGCGCTGATCTCAATCGACTCGCCGGGACGCGCGACCGAGCGACTGATCCGAAGGTTGGAATACTCAAGCGTCGTGTAGGACAGGCCGAACCCGAATGGATAGAGTGGTGTCCAGGGCACGTCAATGTACTTCGACGTGTACTTCTGGTCGGTCGGAGGACGGCCCGTGTTCTTTTGCGCGTAATAGATCGGCGCCTGCCCGACATTACGGGGAATCGTGACCGCCAGCCTCCCGGAGGGGCTCGCGTCGCCGAAAAGCAGGTCGGCAACCGCGTGACCGGCCTCCGTGCCGAGGTGCCACGCGTTTAACACACCCGCCGCGTTCTCGGAGATCCAGGTGATCGACAGGGGTCGCCCCGCCATCACGACGGCGACGACCGGCTTGCCCGCGGCGCAGAGCGCCTCGGCGAGCGCCTGCTGCACGCCGGGGAGTTCGAGGCTCGATCGCGACGCCGCCTCGCCGCTCATGTCGCGGCCCTCCCCGACCGCAAGAATGACCAGGTCGCTTTCAGCCGCGATGCGCTGAGCCTCCGCGAAGCCCGATCGGTCGCCCCCGTTTAGTTCGCACCCCCGGGCGTACCGCACCGTCACACCGCTGCCGGCGCGCTGGCGGATGCCCTCCACGATCGTTACGACGCTCTTCTCAATCCTGGGAATCACGTCGCCCGGCTTGCCGATGACCGCCCAGGTACCAAGCATCTCGCGCCGGTCGTCCGCCAGTGGACCGATTACCGCGATCGAGCGCACCCGCGCGCCGATCGGCAAGACGCCATTGGAGTTCTTCAGGAGCACAACGGAATTTCGAGCGACCTCCCTCGCCGCGCTTCGATGCGCCTCGCAAAGGTGCAGCCGCCTTTCCCGGTCGGCATCGGCATACGGGTTGTCGAAGAGACCCAGTTGATACTTCATCCGCAGGACGCGGCGCACGGCCTGGTCCACGACCCGCTCGGGCACGCTCCCCCGGCGAACCCGGTCGCCAAGGGTATCGCGGTACGAGGCGGATGACATGTCCATGTCGACGCCCGCCAGGATTGCCCGTGCCGCCGCATCGGAGTTATCCGCGGCGAACCCGTGATTGACCATTTCCGTGACCGACGTCCAGTCGCTCACCACGAAACCCTGAAAGCCCCACTCCCCGCGCAAGATATCCGTCAACGTGCCGCGGTGTCCGCTGGCCGGGATGCCGTTGATCTCGTTAAAAGCGCTCATGATCGTTCCGACACCCGCATCGACAGCGGCCCGGAAGGGCGGCAGGTGCACCTCGCGCAGCGTCTGTTCGGAAATGTCCACCGTGTTGTAGTCCCGCCCGCTTTCAGCGGCGCCATACGCCACGAAATGCTTCGCGCACGCCAGCACGCTGTCCGCGGAGTTGAGCTTCGCGCCCTGAAATCCCCGAACCCGAGCCGCCGCAATGACACTCCCCAGCCACGGGTCCTCGCCCGCCCCTTCCGCGATTCGTCCCCAGCGCGCGTCCCGCGCGATGTCCACCATCGGCGCGAACGTCCAATGAGTCCCCGCTGCCCTGGCCTCCGTCGCGGCGATCCGCGCCGACTTTTCAGCCAGCTCCGGGCTCCACGTGCACGCCTCGGCGAGCGGGATCGGAAAGATGGTGTGATATCCGTGAATGACATCGTTGCCGAACAGCAGCGGTATCCGATGCGGCGACTGTTCGACCGCGACGCGCTGAAGTCCGTCCGTGTACGCGGCGCCATGCGCGCCAAGGAACGCGCCGCACCGGCCGGTCCGAATCAACTCGTGCAGTTCTGACGCGGTCTTTTTTCGAACATCGGGGTTTCCGTCCTCCGACTGCCCGCCCCAGAGAAGCGTGAGTTGCCCGAGCTTTTCCTCCAGCGTCATCCGCGCAAGAAGCCGCGTGATGTCCGACTCGTGTTCGAGCCATTGCGTCGAAACGCCGGACGCAGCACATCCCGCAATGCAGAAAAGGACCAGGCCCGCAAGAATACGGTTGGCTCCGACGACCGTCCGGCGGCGAAGCCGAACCCGGCTTTCGATGATGCACCGACGCAGGCAATCAACGGACAACATGACACATGTCCCCAAAGCCGAACGGCGACGCGGCCACGGGCGCATCGCGCAATGCCACGCGGATTTCCCTGCATGTTACGTGCGCAGACCAGGTTCTTAAAGGAGATTTCGCGCGTGCATGGGGATGAAACTGTTTCAAGTTTCGGCGGTCGTACGGCACAGCTGCCGAATCATTCGAGGTTCCTGATTTTCGCGATCGGAATTGGAACTCCATTCGCGGCGTGATACACTCCACCAGTGCCGCGGCATATCATCCGCATTCGACGCGCGGCGGAGGCGAGCCATGGATTCCCGGGATTTCCTCAAAGAGCAGTTTCACGTACTGCGAAGAGAGATTGAGGCGCGCCAGTCGCGACTCTTCTGGACCGTCATGATCGGACTGCTTGGCATGCCCACGATCACGTACCTTGCCAAGGATGCCGACACACTGGCCTGGCTGGCCATTCCATTCCTCATGATCGTCATTATCGTTCTGTTTCTGGCCGAGCAGAACGCGATGATGCGAGCCGGCCGGTTCATCCGCGAGAAGATCGAAGGCCATGAGAACCTCGGCCCCGGATGGGAATGCTGGCTTGAGTCACGCTCGGAATTCCGGCTGATGGAACGCAACTTCATCGGCTGTTTCATCACGATATTCTTTCTCTACTATTTCCTTGCCGTCGGAATGGCCATATATCGCTTGTGGGGCGAGGTAGCACTGGATCCCTCGGGCCACTACCGATACTGGTTCTACGGCGCGTGCGTGGCATACGCGATCGGCGCGCTCTGGGCTGTGCTCAATCTCATTCACCACTGGCGATTTACCGTCAGCACCTCGGCCGATCTGCCCGTTTCCGGCCGAAGGGACGACTGACGCCGGCGCGCGGCCTGCGGCAGGTGTCTGCATAATGGCATCTCCCCGCGCCGAAAACCGACGCCCTCTTTGCGGCGGTCGTCACAAAAAAATCTGAACGAAGCCTCCGCACGGGTGCAACTGTTTCGTAAATCGTTTCACGACTGGACGAAACGCCAATCCAGCTTTCATGCCGGAGTCGCCTCATACGCTATTCGAGAGGGCAGTTCATTGACCCGAAGTTAGATTTGTGCTAACTTGTTGGTGATGAAACAGTTTCTGATACGTTCTTCAGACAGCGTTTCATCCGCAACCTGAATCGCCCTCCGCGGGAAGCTTTTATGGGCTCCGTCAGGCAGATCGCGAAAGTCACCGGCGTCTCCATCACGACGGTCTCGAGGGCTCTTAACAACGACCCGTCCGTTCATCCCAGAACGCGCGAGCAGATACTCGCCGTCGCCAATCGAACCGGATACGCACCCAACATCGGCCGCCGCGTTACCACGCAGATCGGTTTCGCCTACACGCAGGAAATGACCATCTCGCATCCCTATGACGCCGCCGTTCTGGAAGGCGTTGTGCGCGGGCTGGATGAATGCCACTACGACCTCGTCGTTCTCAACATGCAGCGCGACAAGCGACCGGGCGAATCGTTTACCCAGTTCTTCATGCGACGCGGGGTGCGCGGCGTCGTCATCCGCACCATGGCGGCGACCCGCCATGTCTGCGAGGCCATCGCCGAGGAGGGCTTTCCTCACGTCGTGGTCAGCGAACGGTTTGATTCGCCGAACGTCAACTGCATTGACTGCGATTCACGCCCGGACAGCCAGCGCGCCGTCGAATACCTCCTCGCCCTGGGACATCGACGAATCGCCTTCGCCATGCACAACATTCCCGACCGAGACCATCTCGATCGGTTTGACGGTTATCAGCAGGCGCTTGCCAATCACGGACTGCCTATCGAGCAGGAACTGATCTTCCGCCAGCCCTTCACGCTCTCGGGCGGCGCCACGGTCATCGAAATGCTCTTCAGCCTGCCGAACAGGCCGACTGCCGTCTTCTTCGCGGATCCCCTTCTGGGGGTCGGCGCCGTCAAGAAGGCCCACGCACTCGGCATCAATATCCCGGAAGACCTTTCCATCATCGGCTTCGACGACACTGACATGCGCTTCGCCGTGCATCCGACGTTGACGGCCGTCTGCCAGGACGCCCGGTGCCTCGGCTATGAAGCCGCGATGTGGCTGACGCGCGTCGTTGCAGAGCCGACCCAGCGCGGAATCCATCGCACGATTCCCACGTTTTTTGAAATCAACGACTCGACCGGGGCGTCCCGAGGTCGACAGGACGATGGCCACGCCGCGACGGATTCCCCGCCGCGGCGAAATGGCTCGGGACGCGTTCGCAGCGGACTAAAATGAGACACAGGCCCGGGGGGGCGCGAGTACAGCCAGTGATGCAATGCGGCCCAAACATAAGACGTTGTAAATCCGGCTGGGTCCGGCGGGGCCCAGCATCGAGGTCCGCAGGGACGCACACAAGCGCCTTTTCCCTCGTCGAGCTTCTGGTGGTCATCTCGATCATCTCGCTCCTGCTCGCCATTCTTCTTCCCGCTCTTTCGTCCGCCCGGGAGAAAGGCAAGATGGTCAAGTGCCTTGGCAACATGCGCAGCATCGCCCAGTCTTCGACGAATTTCCTGGCGGCGAACGGGCGATTCCAACTCGTCTCCGACGAAGTCGGCGTAAACGCCGCGGATCCCGATCGCACGACCTACGGTTACCTTGGCGAGGAACTGCTCGCCTGGCCCGTAGCCCTGGGGCGCATGGACGGGTCGGTAAACGCCAACTGGGACTGGGGCGTTCGTGCCTCGACCTATGGCGAAGCGAAGGGAAAGCAGGGCCGTCTCGCACTCAAGTCGGCACTGGAATGGGCCGTGTGTCCTTCCGACCAGATCCGAATCGCATCGGCTTACTATCCGCGCAACAAGGGCGGAGACAACAACGGACTCAAGGGCGAAGGCGACCCGGCCGACCCGCGAAACTCTCCCGGAGATTCATACTGGGGACTTCTGAGCTACGGACTTAATGAGGACATCGTCGGCGCTGAAGTCTCCGAGAGCAGAAACTCCCCGGCGTGCTGGCGGCGCGTCAACAGCGGAAGTTCAACGATCGGCTGCCGCGGCGAATTCGTCTACCCGCCGGCGAGCCCGTGCGGTGGCGATGAAGGTCGAAGGCTTCGCGGCATCATGGAGCGAATCTTTCAACCGAGCAACGTAGGTCTCGTCTTCGAGGCCGGTCGTGATTTTGAGGATTCCAGCGACGCGGGTTTCGCGAACCTGGTGACCACGGCTCTCGCCAACGGTCCGTACCTTTCCGACTTCCAGCAGTTTCACCAGGCCCGCATGCCAAGCGCTCGACATCCGCGCGGGGCCCTTAATGTGCTTTATGCCGACTTTCACGGTGGTACGACTTATCCGGCCAAGTTCCACCCGACCAACCGATTACCGACGCAGTATGCCCCCCAGGTGCGCGTTTCGCCTTATCGGCCGTGACCTTACCGGGACTACCATTGGGAGGGCGTTTTCAGGGACAATCGTGATCGAAAACCCGAAGGTCGCCGCACTCAAACCAACGAACGCCGGCGCCGCCGGCGGATGCGCGACCCATCGAAAAGACCCGCAATGCCGATTGCCGGCACGCGAACTAGCCGCGACCGCAGCATCCACACTTGATGAGGAGAGAAAGAAATGGCCGCTTTACGACAGCCCGTTATCACACTCGCTCTTGCATGCCTGATTGCCATGCTACCGACCAGCCCGCTTGTCGCGCAGGCGCTCGACGAAGACTTCAACACCGTTACCGGCAGCGGCGGCGGCCCGATTCATTCCGGACCGGGCTTCATGCTGATCGACGACTGGGATTCCGGCATCCTCGGTGAAAACGCTTTCGCGGGCACCGAAGGCAACAGCCGTTTCGGCTCGGTCTCGGCCTCGGGCGTCGTCTTGGGCGGCGTAAGCGGAACCGGCGCGGGCCGCATCGAGGTTTCGGGAGTGTCATTCGAATTGCTCTCCGAGGATTTCACGAACGCCACCGGGATCGGCGGCGGACCCTTCCTCGTCGGCAACGGATCGCCCGACACATTCAACTTCACGACCGACTGGGATGACGGAATCACTGGCGAAGCCGCGTTCGGCGGTACCTTCGGCGGTGCGGTCCTTGTCGGGGACATGTCGGCCCAGGCCCTTACCAGCGGCGGCGTTAGCGGAGGCGCGGGACAAATCGCCGTCACAAACGTCAATCTGCTCGGCGGAAATTGGTACGCCGGCCTTCAGTGGGACGTCGGCCAGTTTCCTGGCGCGACGCCCCTGGTCAATGCCGGTTTCGAGGCGGGCGGCGTCGGCATCGGTATTCCAAACTGGACGACCGCCGGAAACGTGTACACCGAAGACGACTTCCCGCGTACCGGAATCCGCGTGGCCAAGATGTTCGGCACATTCCCTGGCAATTCGAGTTTCTATCAGGACCTCCCGGCCCAGCCCGGCCAGACCTGGGAACTCGACGTGTTCAGCCGCCACAACGCGGGCGACAGCATTTCCGCAAACGCCAACACCGTGACGATGACCATTCAGTTCCGCGACTCCGGCGGAATCGTGATCGGCAGCACGACGGCCACCATTCTTTCGAACGCCTCTCCGCTCAATACCTGGATCGACAACACGCCGATCTCGCTGACGGCTCCGGCGGGAACCACTTCCGCGCGGGCACTCTTTACTTTCGTACAGGTCGGTTTTGCCGGCGGCGCGGGATTCCTCGATGACGCTACCTTCAAGGTTATCGCCGGTCCAAATCCCGTTGACCTGGCCAACTTTTCGCTGACCGCCGCGATCAAGGGAACGGCGAACGCCGGAGCGGGCGAGGTCCTGGGCAATTATCAGCTTCGCATTGAGGACGCCGACGGCGATCGGCTCATTTTCCACGGACTCGCCACCAGCGGCTATCAGACCATCGGCGGACTGCTTTCCACGGCCGTCGAAGCTGACTCGACCGGCACACCCGCATCCAACGTGTTTGACGCCAGTTCTTCAAGCTTTCGCGTGGTCGTCGCCTTTGACAACGACGCCGCCACGCCCTGGGGCACGGGCGGAAAGATCAACGTCGACAATCTGCTCCTCAGCAATTCGATCTCCAGCGGCAGCGCCTGGTATGCCGGGCTCTTCTGGGATGAACTGAGCGCCGAAATCACGGATCCCAGCCAATGGATTCTCTCGGCCGACATCCTGGGAGGCACGGTCGGCGGCGCATACGAGTTGCGACTCGAAGCGTTCAAGCTCATCGAAGCCGGACTCAACCAGGACTTTGAAACCGCTACCGGCGTCGGCGGTGACATCCTGCTCGACGGTCCTGGAATCGACGGGGGCCAGACGTTCGGCTTTACGACCAACTACGACGAAGGCATCACCGGCGCCGGCGCCTTCGGTGGCGTATTCGGGCTGATCGACACGCAATTCGGACCGGTCATCGCCGCTGAGGCAACGACCACCGACGGCAATCCCGGCAAGGCCGGTCAAATCCGGGTCGAGAACATGGTGGTCGGCCCCGGCGCGGGCTGGTTCGCCGGACTTGACTTCGGTGGCCAGGCCCTTGCCTCGCAGGACCTCAGCCAGGTCATTCTCACTGCGGATATCCGCGGCACGATCCCCATGTCGGGCGGATTCTACGGCGATTACGAGCTGCGCATCGAAGACGCGCAGGGCGATCGCCTGTATTTCCCGATGGTGGCCGACGGCACATGGCAATCGGTCGGCGGCCCGCTCAGCACCGCGCTGGAGGGCCCCGCCCTGAGCGGATCGGGAGACGGCAACTTCGACCTCGACTCCCCCAGCTACACCGTCGTGGTGTCGTTCATTAATCCCGAGCTGACGTGGTTTTTCGGCGGCATCCTGACCGTCGACAATCTCTATCTCACTCCAATTACCGTGGGCACCGAAATCGGACGCGTGTCGTTCTTCGGCACGTCGAACGGCTCCTTCCAGAGCGTAGGTGGCGCACTGTCAGACGGTGTCACCAACCTGGGTGACTACAATCAGGATTTCTCGACGGCCAGCCTGACCGGGGGAGGCAACTACGGCGGCGGAACGGCAAACTGGGACGACGGTCTGGTCGGCGAAAACGCCTTCTTCGGAACTTTCGGAAATGCCGTCAACGGCGGTGGCGGCTCCGCACAGGCCTGCCCGTCGTGCGGCGTCGGTGGCACGAAGGCCGGACAGCTCTCGGTCACGAGCGTCACTCCCAATACGGGCGGATGGTTCGCCGGCGTATTCTTCGAGAATGTCCGCGCAGACCTCACCGGCGACCTCAGCCAGGTCATCCTCTCGGCGGATATCAGGGGGACGGCGAACGCCGGGGCGGGCGAAATGCTCGGCACGTATTTCCTCCGCATCGAGGATGACAGTTTAACGGCACTCACGTTCACCGTCACCGCGAACGGCTCCTTCCAAAGCGTCGGCGGACCGCTGTCCACTGCGACACTCGAAGTGATACCCGGCGGCGACGCGATATTTGAGTTCGACCAGGCGGATTACAACATCACCATCGGCTTCGTCGGGACGTCCACCAATTGGGGCACCGGCGGCACGCTCACCTTCGACAATGTCTTCCTCACCGGAGTCTCGCTTGACGACGCGGACGCCTACACGGTTACCGTGACTTTTGACGACGAAATTGCCACGTGGGGAACCAACGGTACGCTTACGGTCGACAATCTCTTCCTCGGCGTGGTCGCCCTGGGCGATATGAACTGCGACGCCGCGCTGGACTATGACGACGTAAGCGCCTTCGTCCTGGCCTTGGTCGATCCTGCGGGATACGCCGCGACCTACCCGGGCTGCGACATCAACAACGGCGACGTAAACGAGGACGGGTTCGTAAACGGACTGGACATCGAGCCCTTTGTTGAACTCCTCACCGGGCAGTAACGCCTCGCTCGGATATTGCTAGCCATCCAGACGCGGGACCGGTTCGCCTTCACGGGCGGCCGGTCCCGTGTTCTTTCACAGTCAAAGGCCAAAACAGGTGCAGCCCGTTTTCCAGGGGGCGAACCGATTTCAAAACCTGTCGTTCCGCAATCCGTTGGCAACGGTCGTTCTAAACCCAAGTGCGCAATGCGTCCTGCCCGACGCGGCACTGCGATTACCTGACGATAGTGACGGGTTGAATGTGGTACGGCGCTCCGATTTGATGGTCAAATCCCTGCGTCCGAAAACGACAGCGAAAGCGATTGCCTGCGGCGCGGCATTTCGGATATCATGTGTGGCTTAGCTGAAGGACGGTTCTTTAAAGGGCCAATTGGAAGCAATTCCACAATGAATATTCGGGGGAGAAGGCGTGTGAACATGTCGCGCTGCCGGTTCGCGGTTGCATTCTGCGCCTTCCTGATACTTTGTCCGCTCTCGACGCTGGCAGGCACACCCTGCCCGGAGTTGGTTATCTCCGAGTTCATGGCGAAGAATGTCCGCGGGCTCAAGGACGCCGACGGAACCTTTCAGGACTGGATTGAGATTCACAACCCTTGCACGAGTTCCGTGGATCTCGACGGCTGGTATCTGACCGACGACGCGGGAAACCCGACGAAATGGCGATTTCCCTCGGTGCAGATTGTGCGAGGCGATTTCCTCGTCGTCTTCGCATCGGGAAAGAACCTCGCCACGGCGGGTCAGGAGCTGCACACCAACTTCGAGCTGAACACGGACGGCGAGTATCTCGCGCTCATCAGGCCCGATGGTGTGACTGTCGCCCATGAATTCTCCCCGCGATACCCGGAACAGTTTCTGGACGTCTCGTTCGGCTCGCCGCAATCAGTCGAGAACCTGGTCGATATCGGTGACTCGGGCACATTCCATGTCCCGACGCTGGACGATGCCGCCCTTGGGACCGACTGGACCGCGGGCACCTTCGATGACGCCGCGTGGACCGTCGGTGAGTCCGGCTTCGGGTTTCTCGCTTCCACGAACACCCAGTTTGACGTCACCTATTTCAAGGCGAACATCGCCGTCAGCTCGCTGGCCATCGCCGAGTCCGTTATCTCCAATCCTTCGAATCAGACCAGCGTTGTCACTGCCTCGGCACCTGTCATCAACTACCTCAACACCGGCGGAACGGCCAGATTCGGCTCCGACTCCCCGTTTCCCGGCACGACCATTGGAACCAATGTAGATGACTTTGTGCTGCTTGTAACCGGATCGGTCGTGATACCATCGCCGGGCGACTGGACCTTCGGCGTCAACAGCGACGACGGCTTCAGCCTCGAGCTTACGAATGGCCCCACGAACTTTTTCATGTCGTTTCCCAACCCTCGTGGACCGGCCGACACGCTTTCCGTGTTCAATGTGACCGAACCCGGCTCGTACAATGTCAGGCTCGTCTTTTACGAGCGCGGCGGAGGGGCGGAAGTGGAGTTGTTCGCCGCCGCCGGAAGTCACGGCGCTTTTAACTCCAATTTCAAGCTCGTCGGCGACACCGCAAACGGCGGACTCAGCGTCGTCGGCTTCGGTGGAGACGTCCGAACCGACGTCCAGCCGGAAATGCACAACGTCAATTCGTCTTTCTGGACCCGCCTGCCTTTCACCATGGGCGACCCGTCGGGCGTCACGTCGCTTCTCCTCCGCGCACGATACGAAGATGGATTCGTCGCATACCTCAACGGACAGGAAGTCGCCCGCCGGAATGCGCCCCCGTCCATTACCTGGAGCTCCGCCGCCGATTCCGATCGCCCGCTGAACCTTGCATTTTTCAACGAGACGATTGACCTGGGGGCTTCGATTCCGCTGCTTGCCAATGGCTCCAACGTGCTCTCGGTCCACGGGCTCAATGACAGCGCGGCGGACAACGAGTTCCTGATGGTCCCACGACTCCTGTCAATCGAGGGCGAAATCGATCCCGATGTGCGCCAGTATTTCACGACGCCGACACCCGCCACATTCAACAACCAGGGATATCCAGCCTTTGCGGGAAGTGTGCAATACTCCACGCCCAACGGGCTCTTCGTCGACCCCTTCAGCGTTTCGATATCGACCGGCTCCCCTACCGCCATCATCCGATACACCCTTGATGGAACCGTTCCCACCGAAACGAATGGACTCTTGTATTCCGCGCCGCTTGCCGTATCTGCTACGACGCGAATCCGCGCTCGCGCCTTTGAGACGGGACTCGCCCCCGGTCCGGTCTCCTCGAGGGTCTATACGCGGATGGATTCCGCCCTGACGAGCTTCAGTTCCGATTTACCAGTGGTCGTGGTCGAGAACTTTGGCGGCGGCATCCCGCCGCAGGACGACAAGCAGACCGCGCATGTATCCATCTTCACCCCCGATACAAGCGGGCGCACCTGGCTGACGCAGCCGGCGGTCGTCAGCGTCCGCGCCGGAATAAACGTGCGCGGATCCAGCACCGCCGGGCAGCCCAAACCCAACCTCGCCGTCGAGGCGCGTGATGAAGACGACGAGGATCGAGACGTGGCCGTGCTGGGAATGCCCGCCGACTCGGACTGGATACTCTACGCCCCGTATCACTTCGACCGGGCGCTCATCCGCAATGCGTTCGTATTCGCGCTCAGTAACGAGATCGGACGGTACGCGGTCCGCACGCGCTTTGTCGAAGTGTATCTCAACGCCAACGGCGGCGACCTCTCCAATTCCGACTACTACGGCGTGTACGTGCTCATGGAGAAGATCAAGCGGGGAGCCGACCGCGTCAACATCGAGGAACTTGAGCCGCATCACCACGCCGAGCCTGAGATCTCAGGGGGGTGGATGCTCAAGATCGACCGGGCGGACCCCGGAGACGTGGGATTCAGTGCCGCCGGCCAGACCCTACGGTACGTCGAGCCGAAGGAATACGAGGTCGTCGATCAGCAGGCCACGTGGATCAAGGCCTATTTGGACGCCTTCGGAGCCGCGCTCAACGGGCCGGACTTCGCGAATCCTGTCACCGGGTACGCGCTGTACATCAACCCCGATTCGTGGATTGACCACCACATCATCAACACGATGACGAAGAACGTCGATGCCCTGCGCCTTTCGACGTACATGTTCAAAGACCGCGGGCTGCGCCTCGAAATGGGTCCCGTTTGGGATTTCGACCGCTCCATGGACTCGTACGACGGACGCGACGACGCCACCAACACCTGGAGCGGCACGGGCGACGCGACCCAGGTATTCAGCTACACATGGTGGAACCGGCTCTTCCTCGATCCCGATTTCATGCAAAAGTGGATCGATCGATGGCACGAGCTCCGGCAGGACGCCCTCAGTGTCGCCGGTATGCACGCCATCATCGACGGCATGGCCGCCGAACTGGCCGAGGCGCAGGCCCGAAACTTCGCCGCCTGGCCTTCCGTGGCGCCTTCCGGCGGAGTCTATCAGAACGAAATCGATCACCTCAAGCAGTGGGTGGCCGACCGCGTCGCGTGGATTGATACGCAGTTCACGACAGCCCCGGTGTTCAACCATTCGCCCGGCTTGATTTCGTACGGCTTCGAGTTGACGCTTGCCGCGCCCGCGGGAACCATTTATTACACGCTCGACCACAGCGATCCGCGCATGCCCGGCGGCGGCATTGCGCCCAGCGCACTCGTTTATTCCGGCCCCATCGAGGTCACCGCCGACACCCATGTCCGCGCGCGTGCCCTCGTCGCCACAAACTGGAGCGCCCCCGCCGATGCCCAGTTTATTCTCGGTTTCGCGGAGAATCCAAACGTCGTCATTAACGAACTCATGTACAATCCCGCCGGGGGCAGTGCGGCCGAGTTTCTCGAGCTTCGCAATCTTTCCTCGACCGAAGCCGTCGATCTGGCCGGCTGGCAGATCACAGGAATCTCATACACGTTTCCGGGCGCGGCCATCCTTCCACCCGGGGCCCATGCCGTCGTTGTCGAAGACCTCGCCGTGTTTCAGGCGACATACGGCAACGGTATCCATGTCCTTGGCGACTACGCCGGCGCCCTCGACAACGGCGGCGAGACGATCCGCCTCCTCGATGCCGATAACCTTGAGATTGACCGCGTCTCCTACGACGACGCGCTCCCCTGGCCGACAACGCCGGACGGCCTCGGCCCATCGCTCGAACTCATCGATGCAGCGCAGGACAACAATCGCGTAGCGAACTGGGCGGCCAGTGCCTCGGCCGGCGGCACGCCGGGCCAGCCCAACAGCCAGGCGGGCCTCCTTCCACCGCTTCCGAATCTCGTCATCAATGAGCTGCTCTCGCGGAACCAGTCGATCATAGCCGACGAATCCAGCGAGTTCGAACCATGGATCGAAATCTACAACGCCGGCGACTCGACCGCCTCGCTGGACGGCATGTACCTGACCAGCAATTACGCGCTGCCTTTCATGTGGCAGTTCCCGGCCGGAACCGACCTTTGCGCCGGAGAATGGCTGCTCGTCTGGGCCGACGGCGAACCGGCCGATGGTCCGCTGCACGCGAACTTCACTCTATCCCTCTCCGCGGGTTCACTCGGCCTGTACACATCGGCTGGGCTTGTCCTGGACTATGCGAACTACCCGGCCCTGGCACCCAACATCGCCTATGGCCGGTACGCCGACGGCGCGGCGACCAGGTACCAGTTGCCGGTTCCTACGCCCGGCGCGGCCAATGCCCCGGGAACCACGCGCATCATCCTGAACGAATACAACGGGGTCTCTTCCTCGCGCATCCTCAAGGACAACGGGTCCGACACCTACTGGGGCCAGGTCGTGGGCAATGGAGGCGACTGGTTCGAGATCGTCGTGATTGAGGACCATCTCGATGTGCGCGGCTGGGACCTTGTCGTCAGCGACAAGACGGGACTCTCCACGCAGGAAATAGACATCCTCACATTCACGTCGGAACCGATCTGGTCCGACCTCCGCAGCGGAACGATCATCACCGTTTCCGAAGACCTCGCCGACGACGTCAGCTACGACCCCGCGGCCGGCGACTGGTGGATCAACGTGTGGGCCAACAACAGCGGAACCGGTACATACATCACGGCCGACAACTTCGCCGTGAGCAACGACAACTGGCAACTCACCATTCGTGACCAGAACGACGCCGTCGTGTTCGGCCCGGCCGGCGAAGGGGTTCAGCCCGCGAGCGGAATCGGCAACGACGAGGTCTGCAAACTCGAAGAAGACCCGAATGCCTTCGTAACGCGCTTTTCAAACTACCAGGATGGCGTGTCAAGCAGCTTTGGCTCGCCCAACATTTACTCCGGCGGAACGATGGTTCAGGACTTCTCCTCGCTGCGCAGCGCCCTTCAGCCGTGCGAGGCGGCGGAGACCTGCGAAGACGGCAACCCCTGCACTTTCGACGATTGCGTCGGCGGCGAATGCACCCATGAACCCATTGGTCCGTGTTACGAGCTTCGAATCAATGGGCCGTCGGCAACCGGCCCCCAGATCGACGCGTGCGTGCAGGGAACACTCGTACTGACGCTCGACGCCTCGGGTCTCCAGCAGCCCGTTAACGGCGTACAGGCACTCCTCCAATACGACCCGTCGCGCCTGCTCCTGGTCAGCGCTATTCCCGGTGACGGCGCCGGCTCGCCCTGGGATGCCGCAACGCCTCTGATCCTCACGGACGATAACGGTGCTGTCACGTACGCCCTCGCCATCCTTGGAAACAGCACCACCCAGGCGGCCACCGTCGCAACGCTGACATTCTCCGTTCTGCCGGCGCCGTTCGGCGCGCCGCCCAGCGTGGTCGATCTCGTGCCCGGCTGCGCGCCCATCCGCACCAAGCTGACCACGGCGTCGAACGAAACGATCCTTCCAAGCCTTGTCAGCTCCAGCCCCATCGTTACCGCCGGCTGCGTCGCGGCGACGATCATTGTGCCCGGCCTCGTCGGCACGGCCGGCGAGGGCGGCCTCGTCGCCCAGCGCACGGTCGAATTTCTGTGGACCACGTGCCCTGAGACGACCGACGCACGATCCATTCCGGTTGCATTCCATCGCTCCGGCGGCGACGGCATCGGCCAGGTGCTGCTAACCGGTGTGAACCCGGCGACCACGTGGCTCAGCGTCCGCGAAGGTCATACGCTGCATTCGCGCGTGCCTGTCGACGTTTCGTCGGGTGCGGACGCGGTTTCCGTAACGCTGCGATCCGGAGACTTCCAGACGACAGGAACGCCGCAGGATGGCCTGGTGGACATCCTCGACTTTGCGATCCTCGCCGTACGGTGGAACACGCCGGTGACTGATTGCACCGAGCTGCCCCCGCAGGACTGTTCATTCGGGGCCGACGCCACGGGTGACGGGCATCAGTCCACCGCGGACTTCACGGCCCTTCAGATGAACTACTTCCAGATGGGGGATTCGGCGCACGACTGTCTGCCGCCCCTGCCGCTGGGCCCGCCCCCCGGATCCGCCCGGCCCGCAATCGAGACAGGACATCATCAGGCGGCCGCGGTCGATCTGGAGCCGCTCATGGGCAATTCGCCGCGACGAAGCGTCCGCGTTTCCGAACGGCCGGCCTTGCAACACTCCATCGGACAGGCGGACCTCAACGCGGACGGACTCATCGACGCCGCCGACGTGCGCACGTTCGCCCGCAGCAGAAACCTGGTCATCTCGCCTGAGTTTGATCGAAAGCTCCGCGACACCGCTGCGACGGCGACAATCTCGAACACGCCCCCGACCCGGCGCTGATCCGGGGGAGTTGAAAGCTCGCAAGTGTACTTGCGTAAAAGCCCCTCCCGGTCATCAATCCTTGCGCCTTTGGCACGATCAACATAACCAGTTCGGGCATGCCGCCGTATTGAAAGCCCTGCGCAAAGGACCATCGCGCGTCGCGGGCGGCTCCCTGTCGGCCAAAGACGACGAGGGCGGCGCACATATAGAACGACGGAATCAAGATTGGATCGTCGCGACTCACTTTGCTGCCCTGCGATTGGCATCCATTCGCGCCTCGAGCTTCTCGGCCTCCGCATTCCGTTTTATCGAACGCAAGGCGGACGGCATCGCCCGCACGGGGCCGGGTGACATTGCCCGCCGGATCGGGGCGGACCCGCGCACCGTTCGGCGGGCCTTGCGGCAGCTCGAAGGGCGCGGGCTGGTGGACATCGTGCGGCGCGGGCGGCTCGGCGGCGGGCCGTCCGCCTACCGGGTCTGAGGGGTGCCGAGGGCTATTGCATGAGGACACAGCTTTGTCCGGTTGCATGAGGACATTTGAGTGCATTTGCTAAGGACACAGCTTTGTCCGCTATCCCAGAAGGGACCAGAAGCGTCGCCGCGCCGTTTGTTGGCGGGCGGCTGCGGGAAACCACTTGACATAGCGCCTATAATGAAGTATATTTTTTGAGCGTGGACGCTAAAGCACGATCCGCTCTGGCGACGATTCGACGATGCTGCCAAGCGGGGCGCTACCGTATCCTGCCGCACTTCACAAAGAGGATGGATGATCGCGGGCTGTTTTGGTCGGACGTACTGACCATCCTGGATGACCCAAGCGCCGTCAAGGCGAGCGGCCGTGACCGATTCAATCGGCCGAAATGGATCATCGGCGGGACGGCGGTGGACGGGTTGCGGTTTGACTTGGTATGCGCACTGGATGTCGATAAAAGCGGGGACGTGACGGTATTCATTACGGCGTATTGAGCGGGGTGAATCATGGCAACGAAAATTGAAAAAACAAAAGGACGGCGCGGGCGTCCAAGGGCGGCGCATCTATCCCGCCCGGATTTTCCTTACACGATGAAACTTCCGGACGGCCGGACCCTTTTTGTGGAGGTGCCGGGCCGCTGGACCGTGGAGGATCGCGGGGGAGAGATCGCGTTTTTGCCCGAGGGCGTGCGCTTTCTGGATCGTATCCGCGCCCTGGCGATGAAACTGGACCGCGCCCCAAGCCCCGGTTATGTGACGGCGCTTCGTGAAGCGCTGGGGCTGACCCAAGCTGAAATCGGCGAGCGGATCGGCGTGGACAAGATGACCGTTTCCCGCTGGGAACGTGGTACGCTTCGGCCGAGCGATGAATCGCTGGCAGCGCTGGAGCGGCTTCGTAAAGCGTCCATTCAAAAGGGCATCGTGATACCCGGCTGATCGGACCAATTATCAATGGCAACCGTCTATCGAAAAACATTCACCAGGCCGCTGCCGGAGGGTGCCGAGCTTCCTTCCCGCGAAAGGCAGCCATTCGCACGCTGAGAGGATGGAAGCGGGCCGATATGCACCGAGACCGTTACGGCCGGTCGCGACGGCCCCCAGATCAGCTTCGCAATGCGCGCGACCACCGCGGGCGGCAAGAGACCGCGCGAATGAATCCTTCCCCTTGCAGCATGAATCGGCCCGTTGACCCCGCGCGTTTCGAGCTTTCACAGCGGGCGACGAGACTCGAACTCGCAACGTCCAGCTTGGAAGGCTGGTGCTCTACCATTGAGCTACACCCGCTTCGAGCGGCCGGCATTTTAGCACGCGCCCCCGCCGCGCTGCAAACGGCTCTCGAAGCCGCCGAATCCATCGCCGAGCACCCGGTCTCTCCATCGACCGTGCCTTTCCGGCGGTTCCCAAGGCTCCCGCGACTCTCGATACCGGTGACTTCGCTGCCTTTCGCCGCCTCCGCCATTCCAACCCGTCGAGTTTCCAAATGACCCGGACCATTTTATGATGGCCGCGATGAGAAGGCCCACAGGCTCGCGATGAATCTAGCCGATCATCGCCCCCTTGCCAGGCACACGAGGCGGACACCCGAAATGAAGATTCTGATCGTCGGCGGCGGTGGAAGAGAGCACGCAATCTGCTGGAAACTTGCAAAGTCCCCGCGGAAGCCCCGCCTCTTCTGCGCGCCCGGCAACGCCGGAACGGGCCAGTTGGCCACGAACGTCAATATCCCCGCCCACGACATCGGCGCCCTGCTGGACTTCGCGCGAGCGGAGCGCATCGATCTTACAATCGTCGGGCCTGAGGAGCCCCTCTGCGCGGGCATCGTGGACCGCTTCGCCGCTGCGGGGCTGCGGATCTTCGGACCGACTGCCGCCGCCGCCCGGCTCGAAGGCGACAAGGCCTTCGCGAAACAGCTCATGCGCGAGGCCGGCGTCCCGACCGCGGAGGCGAGGATCTTCGGGCCCACCGCGCAAGAGATCGCCCAGACCCGCCAGGCGGGAAAAGGCCGCGACGAGGCCGCGAGCGCTTCGTTCCAGACCGGCTACGACATGGCCCGCCACTACGTCGCCACGCGGGATGAGGGCATCGTCGTGAAGGCCAGCGGACTAGCCAAGGGTAAGGGCGTCTTTGTCCATCCGGAACCCTATGCCGCCCTTGAGACGCTTGAACGACTCATGGTGAAGCGAGAACTGGGCGATGCCGGGATGCGCGTCGTCATCGAAGAAATGCTCATCGGGCAGGAGGTCAGCGTCCTGGCGCTCGTTGACGGCAATAACATCTATGTTCTCGAGGCGGCGTGCGACCACAAGCGCCTCGGCGAGCAGGATACTGGCCCGAACACCGGCGGCATGGGCGCGTTCAGCCCGACGACCGCGCTCACGGAAAACGACCTTGAGATCATCGAAAAAGACGTCTTCGTCCCCGTGATCGATGCGCTTCGACGCGACGAGATTATCTACCAGGGCGTGCTCTACGCAGGCCTTATCATGACCGCCGCCGGCCCCAAGGTTCTCGAATTCAACTGCCGCTTCGGCGACCCCGAAACGCAGCCGATCCTGATGCGCCTTCAGGGCGACCTGCTCGAAGCCGTCGAAGCGACGATCGACGGCCGACTCGACCAGATCGAGCTTCAATGGGACCGCCGCGCGGCCGTCTGCGTGGTCATGGCGTCCGGCGGCTACCCCGGCGAATACAAAAAAGGCTACGAAATCACCGGCCTCGCCGAAGCGTCGGCACTGCCCGACGTACAGGCATTTCACAGCGGTACATCGCTGGCCGACGAAAAGGTTGTGACCGCCGGCGGTCGCGTCCTCGGTGTGACCGGCATCGCGGACACGATCCAGCACGCCCGTGAACGAGCCTATGCGGCGACACGGCTGATCTCGTTCAAGGGGGCGTACTTTCGCGGCGATATCGCCATGCAGGCGTCTAACCGATAACTAAGGAAAGGCGCGGCTGTGCCGGCGACCGCCGGGCCGGCCGAGCCATGCCGGAATTTGAATCCCCGCAGCCCCTGTCGGGTGTGCGGTATCCGGGTCTCGAACGGAGTCGAGCATGTCGGGCGAGTTTCAAGGCAAACGGGTGATCGTGATGGGCCTTGGCCGTTTCGGCGGGGGCATCGGCGTGACCCGCTGGCTCTGCGCGCAGGGCGCGAAGGTCCTTGTGACCGATCTGGCCGGCGAGGAAAAACTGGCCGAGAGCCTTCGCGAACTCGAAAGCCTGGAACTCACGCGCCGCCTCGGGGGCCATGTCGAATCAGACCTCGACCGCTGCGAACTGCTCGTGGTAAGTCCCGCTGTAGACAAGAATACGTCCGCGTTTTTTCAGGCCGCCGTCCGCCGAGGCATTCCGTGGACGAGCGAAATGAACCTCTTTCTCGAGCGATGCCGCGGCCGCGTCATCGGCATCACCGGAACGGTCGGCAAGAGCACGACGACCGCGATGATCGGAGCGATCCTCGAAAGGGCCGCCACCGATCCATGCTGGCCGCATGGAAAAGTATGGCTCGGGGGCAACATCGGCAAATCGCTGCTCGACGACCTTCCGCGCATCGGCCCTGAAGATCTGGTCGTGCTGGAACTTTCGAGTTTTCAGCTTGAAGATGCCGCCGCCGTCCGCCGCAGCCCGGCCGTCTCGCTCATCACTAATCTCCGCGACAACCACCTCGACCGGCACGGAACCATGGAGGCCTACGCATCTGCGAAGGCGAACATTTTTCGCTTTCAGTCCGAACAGGACCACCTGATCCTGCCGCTCGACGAAGATTTGAGCCATTTTCGCGACGAGTGGCGGGGCGCGCGGCGCATCTGGCGATACGGAGTTGACCGCGCTACGCGCCGAATCCGGATTATCTCACCCGGCGGCGAAGAGGCGGGCACGCCGGCGCTTTCGCTCAGACTCCCCGGGGTCCACAACCTTCGCAATGCCGCCGGCGCTTTGGTGATCGCAGGAATCGTCGGCGCCGATTCGAAAATCGCGGCGGCGGCGCTCGCTGCGTTTTCCGGACTGCCCCACCGGCTCGAATTTGTCGGCGAGGTTTGCGGCGTTCGCTGTTTCAATGACTCGAAGGCCACTACGCCGGAGGCCGCGATGACCTCGCTCGCCGCGTTCGAGGACGCCCGCGTCGTCCTTCTCGTCGGCGGCTCGGATAAGAAATGCTCCTTCGAACAACTTGGACGCGCTGTCGCCCGGCGCGCCAAGGCCGCGGTCTGCATGGGCGAGACGCGATTCACGATCGCCGACGAGATCAAGAAGGCACGCGGCAACGACCCGACCCCTGCCGTCGAAATCGCCGAGAGTTTCGCGGCGGCCGTAGCGACCGCCCGAAGTCTCGCCGCACCCGGCGACGTGCTCCTGCTGTCGCCCGGCTGCGCGAGTTATGACTGGTTCAGGAACTATGAGGATCGCGGCGAGACATTCGCCCGGCTTGTAAGGTCGACGTAATCCCGGCGGCCCACCGCCCGGAAGTCACATCGAACCTGCGGTCGCGCGCGGAAGCACGCGAAACGAGCTATGGCAGGCGTTGCAGGTCGACACCATCTCGTCCATCTTGCCGCGCACGTCGTCCATTCGCCGCTGCCGCGCGAGTTCGGCAAGCTCCTTCGCCTCCTCGTGCAGCTTCTCGGCGTAGCTGTTGAACACCCGGCGATCTTCGGACGAGATTCGCACGTCCTCCAAAATGCCGGGTATTGCCCGGGCATCGACTGCCAGCGCCTCGGCCACGCTCACGAGTTCCTCGGAGCGCGACGCATTCAATGCCTGCGAATCCATCTCCTGCGGCAGTGATTCAAACGCCAGACGCGACATGTCCTGCATGATGGTCCGCAGGCGTTCCTTGTGTACTGCGTGCAGCGCCGGCTTGCCCGTGTTAACCAGCGCCCGTTCGTACCTGTCCGATGGCGACTCAACGCAGCTTCCCGAAAGGGCCGCCACCACGACACTCGCAAGCCAGACCGCGACGCGCAGACGCGAAAACAAGAACCTGCCGCGCTTTATTGACATGGTGTCAGTCCCTCAACATCCGCCGGGCGGTGCCCGGTTTTTTCGCCGTTCGACCACAATTCTCCACACTGGCAAGTTCACTGCCAGCCGGATACATTTCGGCACCGGCGCGCGGAGCGATCTGCTCACACGACACGCATTTAACTCCCTTATTCTTAATGATTTAGAGTTCCTGATCACTTCCGCAGCTAAACCGCAATTGCCCACGCATGGCATGAAAAATGCCCCAGTCACCTGCATGGGAATGCTCGCGCGATTATCGTACCCCGCGCAGGCAAACAATAATGCGATTTCTGAACGACCGAAACTGCCGACCGCGAAACCGGGGGGCGCGTCAAGTGACCGGCGCAACGGTCCTGCTGGTCGCAATCGTACCTATCGCAATCGCCGCGAGGGCTACACCGAGCCGCGCGCAACAGACTGCTCCCGTTACTTCGTCGCCGGCGGCTTCGATGGCCGAAACCAGCGATGCTGCTCCGCCATCGGACCCGGTTGCGGCTCAGCCGTCGCAGCCCACGCTAAGATCGCAATACGCGCCGCTGGCCCTGGATTCACCCTATGCGACCGGCGACTGGCTCGGCCTCCGCACTGCACTCGAGGATGCCGGCATTGCGACGCAGTTCTTTTACAACGATACATATCAGTGGGTCACCAAGGGCGGGCTCAACACCGGCGGGCACAACGGCGCGACCATAGACTGGTTAGTCACCGTTGACTTTGACCGGCTCAAGCTCATTCCGGGCGGCAAGTTGCTGGGGCATTTTCGACGCCAGTGGGGAGAAGGCGTCAATCCGTGGACCGGCGCCCTGTGGCAGGTCGCGGACGACCTCGACGGCGACGAGTCGCTCCATGTTGACCAGTTGTGGTATGAGCAGGCCCTCATCAAAAACGTCCTCTCCCTGACAGTGGGATTCCTCGACTATCAGACGATCGTCGATCGCAATGCATTCGCCAACAGCGAAGACAAGCAGTTTCTGAACCAGGCCCTCGACAACAACCCCCTGCTGCCGCTCAACATCGGCCTCGGCGCCACGCTGACATTCAAACCGGTGAGCTGGTTCAGTGTCGTGACCGGCGTCGGCGACGCGGATTCGGTTCTCTTCAAGCCCGGCTTCTCAACGGCCTTCCACGGCCCCGCGCGCTTCGTCTGGTTCACCGAACCTTCATTTCAGGCATCGCTGCCCAATCTCTTCGGGCCCGGCGCCCTCAGCGGCACCTATCGTTTCGGAATGGTCTACGATCCGCGCTCGCGAGTCCTCTTCACGCCGCCCGGCACCCGGCCGGAACTGATCGGACGGCGCGGCGATGACGTGGGCTTCTACGCAAGCTTTGACCAGAAACTCTTCCGCGAAAACGATCGCGGTGAGCAGGGCCTCGGCTGGTTCGGCCGCTACGGCTTCCGCCACGGCGACATCAATCGCATTCAGAACTTCTGGTCCACCGGCCTCGAGTACCGCGGACTGATTCCCACGCGGAACGACGACGCGCTCGGCGCCGCGGTATTTCAATCGATTCCCTCGCGAACCTTTAACGACAAGGTGAATCGCCTCGCGGAGGCGGAAACCGGTCTTGAAGTCTATTACTCGTTCCAGGTGACCCGATGGCTGGTGATCACGCCGGATTTTCAATATATCTCCAGCCCCGGAATTGGTTCATCCGTGCAGGATGCAATCGTGCTTGGCGTTCGAACGCGAATCAGTTTTTAGCGGGACCGACGATGCATGCGAATTCAAATTGAACGCCGGCGAAAGGTAGAAGAAAATGCCCCAGCTAACACTCGAATCTGAACAAAGGCCCATGGATTCGACTCGATCAAAACCCGCCCCCTGGCAGCAGCGCTACGCTGACAAGATCACCACCGCGAAAAAGGCCGTGTCGGGCATTCGCCACGGATGCCGCGTCTTCATTGGCTCGGGGGCCGCGGAGCCCCTGTCCCTCGTCGAGGCGCTTTCGGCCCGTGAGGACATCACCGATACGGAAATCGTCCACATCATGACGCTCGGCACGGCGCCCTATACCGAGGCGCGGCTCGGCGAACGGTTCCGGCACAACGCTTTTTTCATCGGGCCCAACGTGCGCCAAGCCATTGCTGAGGGCCGCGCCGATTACACGCCCATCTTCCTATCCGAGATCGCCGCGCAGTTTCGCAGCGGCCGCGCCGTCATTGACGTCGCCCTGATCGAGGTCAGCCCGCCGGACGAGCACGGCTATTGCAGCTACGGCGTGTCGACCGACGTCGTCAAGCCCGCGGCGGAAACTGCGGAAATGGTCATTGCCGAGGTCAACGAACAGATGCCGCGTACGCTCGGCGACTGCTTCATCCACGTCAACGACCTTGACCTGCTCGTCCCCAGCGACCGGCCGATCCTTGAGGCCCGGCAGGGCGAGCCCGACGAAATCTCCCGCCGCATCGCCCGATACATCGCCAATCTCGTCGAAGACGGCGCCACGCTTCAACTCGGCATCGGCACCATTCCAGACGCCGTGCTCCATTACCTGACCGAATTCAAGAATCTCGGCATCCACACCGAGATGTTCAGCGACGGGATCATCCCTCTCGTTGAGCGGGGCATCGTCAATAACAGCGAAAAAACGATCCATCGCGGAAAGATCATTGCCAGCTTCGTTCTCGGTTCCCGGCGGCTGTACGACTTCATCGACAACAATCCGATGATCGAGTTCCGCCCCACCGAATATGTCAACGACCCCTTCATCATCGCCCAGAACGACAAAATGATCTCGATCAACTCCGCGATTGAGGTCGACCTGACGGGCCAGGTCTGCGCTGATTCCCTCGGCACGATGTTCTACAGCGGCATCGGCGGCCAGGTTGACTTCGTTCGCGGGGCGGCCCGTTCCCGCGGCGGAAAGCCTATCATCGCCCTGCCTTCCACGGCCGCCGACGGCACGATCTCGCGCATCGTCCCCTACCTCAAGCAGGGTGCCGGTGTCGTCACCAGCCGCGGCGACGTTCACTACATCGTCACTGAATACGGCTCGGCCTACCTGCACGGCAAGACGATCCGCGAGCGCGCCATGGCCCTGATTCAGATCGCCGACCCGAAGTTCCGCCCCTGGCTGCTTGCCGAGGCGAAGGCGAGGCACATGGTCTATGCCGACCAGATCGAGATGCGCTTCAAGACCCCCGAATACCCCGAAGTCCTTGAACGCTGGATCGAACTGAAGGACGATGCCAAAGTTTTCCTGAGGCCGCTCAAGCTGACCGACGAGGCCATGTTGCGCGACATGTTCTACAAGTTGTCGCCCGACTCCATCCGTTATCGCTTCTTCCGCATGATCAAGGCCATGCCGCACGAAAAGCTACAGGCCTTCCTGAAGGTCGACTACGACGCCGACATGGCCATCGTCGTCCTCACCGACTCGGCCGAAGACACGTCCGAGATGATCGGCATCGCCCACTATTCAAAGGACGCCCGGACCAATTTCGCCGACGCCGCCTTTCTTGTCCGGGACGACTACCAGGGCAAGGGGATCGGCACTTATCTCATGAACGCCCTTGTCGAGGCGGCGCGCGAACGCGGCATCGCAGGATTCACCGCCGATGTCCTGGTCGACAACGCGGGTATGCTCCGAATCTTTCACAAGTGCGGCTACTCGGTGCAGAGTCGCATGGAGGACGGGGAGTATCACCTCACGATCGCTTTCGACAAGAAGGGCAAACGCCGAAAGCCGGCCCCCACTGCCAAAAGGGACGAAGCTGCACCAGACTCCTGATCCCCCCTGAGGATGTCCAGCGGCGTCCGCTGGCCCCTGCCGGGCACGGTAGCGCTCCAAATCGCACGTCGGCGGAAACGTCCGCAGTGCCGCCGCGCTTGCCCGCGTTTCGCCCCCTTACCGCAAACCCCGTCGCGCCGATGACTGGGCTGTTCAACGCGCCGGCTCTGTCTGCCCCTCTTCCCGAATGGCGTGCAGCGCCCATGCCCGCGCGATGCCGTCTTCCAGCGATCCGCGAATCGTCATCCAGCCATGGTGGTCCTTCCACCCCGCCCTCGCCATGACCTTCAGCACTTCGGTCTGAACCCCCGCGACGATCACGTAAACGCCTGCCTTCCGCAGTTTCTCAACCGCCGACTCCAGGTTCACGAGCCCGGTCGCGTCCATGATCGGAACATCGCTCAAGTCGAGAATCACGGTGCGAATATGCGACTCCACCGTGTGCAGCGCGCTCATCGCCTTTTGCGCCGCGCCGAAAAACAGCGGGCCGGCAATGCCGTATATCAGTGTCCCCGGCGGCATGAAAACGTGCGCATGCTCCGGGCTCGTGCTGATGAGTCGCACCGTCGAAATCTCGGCCATCCGCCGCATGAAGAGCATCGCCGCCATCACCACGCCCGCGCTCACCGATATCACCATGTCAAAGACCACCGTCAGCCCAAAACACGTCAGCAGAACGACCGTGTCGCTCCGCGGCGCGACGCGCACCACGTGGAAGAAGTGCTTCGCCTCGCTCATGTTCCAGGCCACGATCAGAAGCAACGCCGCCATCGACGCCATGGGAAGATACCCGAGCACGGGGGCGAGCAGCAGTACCACGACCAGCATGAACACCGCATGCGTCACCGAGGCCAGCGGCGACCGCGCCCCATAGCGGATGTTCGTCGCCGTCCGCGCGATCGCCCCGGTCGCCGCGAATCCGCCGAAAAACGGCGCGACGACGTTGCCGATTCCCTGTCCGATCAGCTCCGCGTCCGGGTCGTGCTTCGTGCCCGTCATGCCGTCCGCCACCACCGCCGACAGCAGCGACTCAATCGCCCCAAGCATGGCGATTGCGAACGCAGAACCGAGAAGAGCCTGCACAAGCGCGAGGCTCAGCCCGATCGGCTGTCCGTCCGCAGCCGGCGCATTCCACGGCATCATCAGCTGCGGCGGATATTGCGGAATCCCCTGCCGCGATACTCCGTCGATCACGTACGAAAATCGGCTGTTGATCGTATCGACCTCGAATCCGGGTACGAATCTCGAGAGCAGCACCCCCGCCGCCGCCGCGAGTGGCAGCGCCACGAGCGGGGCAGGCACCGCGCGGGTGATCTTCGGCAGCACGACCAGTATCACCAGGGTCCCCACGCCGATCAACAGGTCGTCCGCTTGAAGGCTCGGCAGCGACTGGAGAATGACCTGAACCTTCTGGACATAATGCTCGGGCATCTTTTCAATCGGGAGCCCGAAAAAGTCCTTCACCTGAAGCGTCGCAATCACCACCGCGATCCCCGACGTAAAGCCGGTCGTCACGGGATAGGGAATGAACTCGATCAATCGACCCAGACGCGCGGTGCCCGCGATCAGAAGGAGCGCGCCCGCCATCACCGACGCGATCATCAGCCCGCCCAGCCCGAACTGCGAGGAAATCGGCGCGAGGATAACCACAAACGCGGCGGTTGGCCCCGAGACCTGAACCGGAGATCCCCCGCACAGCGCGATCAGCCCGCCGCCCACGATCGCCGTGTAAATGCCGTGCTGCGGCGGAACTCCCGAGGCGATGGCCAGCGCCATCGACAGCGGCAGCGCAACAACTGCGACGACCATCCCGGCAAGGACGTCAGCCCGCAGGTCTCGAAGCCGGTATCCGGCCTTGAAACCCTTGCGAAGTGCGGTTGCAAACTTGATTGATAAATCCGGCAGGGCCGACACGGCGGCACGGTATCGTTCGGGCATGATTCGGGCTCATCCTCAAGCCCTTCTTGCCGCCGGGTCATATGGGGGGCTCGGCAGACAAAAAGTGTCTCGACCATACCCTTCCGGACCGCGCACGTCCAGACCCGTGCCTCCCGAGCAATCGTGCGGATATACTGAGCGCCGAGCGATTACATGCCCTGGGGCGACGGCGCTGTTCTCGCGTGCCCGGGCCGGCCGGTGAGATTTCATGACCTCTGCAAAGCGCCATCCGTTCTGCGTCAGTTTGTCCACGCCCGAACTGTCGGCCCTTCCGCCCGACGAGGATACCCTTCGGCGGCTCCGCCAGTCATTTGCGAATATTGGAGCCGAGGCGCTTGCGAGGGCCTTCCTGACGATTGCCCGCCACCGAAAATGCCGGTCCGGGCCCAATGCGTCCGATCACGCCTCCGTCGCACATGCACTTGCTGAAACGCTTGGCAACATGATCGCTTCGCTGGACTCCACGCATGCAGTGCGCGAGAGCCTCGCCGGACTCGCGTCGATCGCCCGCGAAGTCGGATTTGGTCGCGACCAGCAGGACGAGTTCATTGGCTGCATGGTGGCCGCGTTCGTGGAAGTGACGCCGCCCGGGTGGAAGCTCGAGACGTTTCAGTTCTGGAGCGACGCCGTGCAGCTCATGTCCGACGTAATCTTTGGAGAGGTCTGGCCGGCGCAATGACCTACCGGCCGGGCGGCGCGCGGCTCATGCACCCTGCGCGCCACCGTGTGAATTGTCTTCGCCCGATTCGTCCGGGGGCGACGCCGGGGCGGCGTGTGTGCCATGATGGTGCGCCGGCGCACCGACGAACTTTTCAACGAAGGACTGAAGCACAAGATAGAATACGGGCGTCAGGAAAAGTCCGAAGAGCGTAACGCCGAGCATTCCCGAAAACACCGTCGTGCCGAGCGTACGGCGCATTTCCGCGCCCGCCCCGGATGCAAAAACAAGCGGCACCACGCCGAGAATAAAGGCGAATGAGGTCATGACGATCGGCCGAAGCCTGAGGCGACAGGCCTCGACCGCGGACTCGAACGCACTCATGCCCGTCTCATGCTGCTGCTTGGCAAACTCAATGATCAGCACGGCATTCTTGCACGCCAGGCCCGCCAACACGATAAAGCCGATCTGCGTGAAAAGGTTGTTGTCCATCCCGCGGAGCCACACGCCGAAAAGCGCGCAGAGCAGGCTCATCGGCACGATCAGGATGATTCCCAGCGGCAGCGAAAAGCTCTCGTATTCCGCGGAGTGAGTCAGGAACACGAAAAGGATGCATAGCGGAAAGATGAACAGCGCTGTATTGCCCGCGAGCAGCTCCAGGTAGGTCAGCTCCGTCCATTCCACCGCCATCGAGGCCGGCAGCTCCCGTTTCGAGAGGTCCTCCATGACCGAAATCGCCTGGCCCGAGCTGAATCCCGGCAGCATCGACCCGTTGACCGCGGCGGCCGGGTACATGTTGTAACGGTTGATCATGACCGGGCCGCTGATTTCATCGATGTTTGCGACGCTGCCAAGCGGTACCATATCGCCGCTGCTGTTTCGCACCTTGAGGATGCGCACATCTTCCGGCCGCGCGCGAAATCGCGAGTCTCCCTGCGTATTGACCTGCCATGTCCGGCCAAATCGGTTGAAGTCGTTGACGTAGTAGCCGCCAAGATAAACTTGAAGGGTGTTGAACACGTCGGTCAGCGCCACACCCATCGTTTTGCACTTCACGCGGTCAATGTCGGCGAAGAGTTGGGGCGTATTCGCGCGAAACTGGGAAAAAAGACCCACCAGGCCCGGCTGCTGGTTTCCCTTGTCGACGAGATTGTCGGCCTGCTCCTGAAGCACCTGGAGGCCGTTGTCCCCCCGATCCTCGACCATCAGCTTGAAGCCTCCGGCCGTCCCCAACCCGTCCACGGCGGGCGCGCCGAAGACCGCGACCATGGCATCCTGGATCTCCGCGTAGAACCGTCCGCGAAGCTGCTGGGCGATCACATCAGAATAAAGTTCCGGCGCGTGCCGATGTTCAAACTCGTCGAGCACGGCGAACATCGAGCCGAAGTTAGACCCGTTTGCGTTGAGAAGGAACGACTGGCCCGCGATGCTCACCGTGTGGCGGACGCCCTTCGTCTCCTGGGCGATTTTCTCGATCCGCTGCATCACATCGACGGTGCGCTCCAGCGACGCCGAATCGGGCAGTTGCACATTGACGAGCAGATACCCCTTGTCCTGGCTCGGCACGAAGCCCGTGGGAACCGTCATGAAGCCCTTGTAAGTGAGAAAGAGCAGCCCCGCATAGACGAGAAGCGCGATCGCCGACGCCCGGATCACCCGGCGCACCACGCTCGTATACACCCTCGTTGTCGCGTCAAACACCTTGTTGAAGCCGCGGAAGAACCAGCCAAGCAGCCCGTCCAATATGCGCGTAAAAAGGTCCTTCTTGGCGGAATGCGGCTTGAGCATGATGGCCGCCAGGGCCGGACTCAGCGTCAGCGAAACCAGCGCCGAGATCAGTGTCGAAGTTGCAATCGTCAAAGCGAACGCGCGATAGAACTGCCCGGTGATTCCCGACACAAACGCCGTGGGGATAAAAACCGCTGACAGTCCGAATGCGATGGCGATCACCGCGACCGTGACCTCTTCCATGGACTTATAGGCCGCCTCTTTCGGCGAAAGGCCGTGCTCGATCCATCGCTCGACGTTCTCCACCACGACGATGGCATCATCGACCACGATGCCCACCGCCAGCACAAGCCCGAACAGTGTCAGGTTGTTCAGGCTGAAACCGAACACCGCCATGATGGCAAAGGTGCCGACGAGCGACACCGGCACCGCCACCAGCGGAATCAGCGTCGATCGCCAATTTTGCAGGAAGACGATCACCACGACCGCCACCAGGATGATCGCGTCGCGCAGGGCGTGAAATACCTCGGCGATCGACTCGCTGATGAAGGGCGTCGTGTCGTACACGATGGCATAGTCGATCCCTTCCGGAAACCGCTGCTTCAACTCCTTCATCTTGTTCTGGATGCGATCGGCCGTATCCAGGGCATTGGAGCCCGGAAGCTGAAACATCGCCAGCCCGACTGACGGACGCCCGTCGAGCTTGCAGACCTGGTCCTGGGACTTGGCCCCCAATTCAATTCGAGCGATATCCCGAAGTCGCGTGACCTGACCCGTCGCTCCGGTTTTGACGATGATCGCACCGAACTGTTCCGGGTCGGTTAGGCGACCCATCGCGTTCATCGTGTACTGAAAATCCTGTCCGGCCGGCACGGGAGGCTGACCGATCTGCCCCGCCGCGACCTGCACGTTTTGTTCGCGGAGCGCGTTCGAAATATCCACCGATGAAAGATTTCGTTCCGCCATTTTCTCGGGATCAAGCCAGACGCGCATGCTGTAGTCTTGCTGTCCCAGGTAGGCGATGTCCCCGACGCCATCGAGCCGGGCCAGCTCGTCCTTCACCTGGATCGTCGCGTAATTGCTCAGGTAGAGCCCGTCGTAGCGGCCATCCGGCGAGAAGAGGTTTACCACCAGAAGTATGTTGGGCGACTTCTTTTTGGTCGTCACACCGATGTTGACGACTTCCTGCGGAAGCGTCGGCTCCGCCTGCGAAACGCGGTTCTGCACGAGCACCTGCGCCATGTCCAGGTTCGTGCCGAGCTTGAACGTCACGGTCAGGTTGTACACCCCGTCATTGGTGCACGACGAAGACATGTAAAGCATGTTCTCGACGCCGTTGACCTGCTGCTCGATCGGCGCTGCGACGGTCTCGGATACAACCTTGGCGTTGGCGCCGGGATAGGTTGCCGTCACCTGAACCGTGGGCGGCGTAATCTCCGGGTACTGCGCCACGGGCAGCGTCAGCACCGCTACTCCGCCCGCGATCGTAATGACAATGGAGATGACCGCCGAGAAAACCGGGCGATCGATGAAGAATCGTGCGAACACCGATCGACCTCCTACCCGCCGTGGCTCGCTGCTGAAGTCGCCGGCTGAGTCGTGGGCACGGTTCGATCCACCGGCGCCGAAAGCGCGGCCATGTCCACACGCTGCGGCTCCACGGCCGAGCCGGGCCGCACGCGCTGAATGCCGTTGACGACGACCCAGTCATTCGGACCGACGCCCTTTATAATCACCCGAAGCCCGTCTTCGAGGTCCCCCACTTCGATCAGCCGGTACTCGGCGATGTTCTTCTCGTTCATCACATAGACGAATCGCTGCCCCTGATCGAAAGAGATCGCCTTTTCACTGATCATGATTGCGGATGAAGGTTCGCCAAGAAGGATTCGTACGCGGGCGAACAAGCCGGGAGACAGAATCAACTTGGAATTGGGAAAGACCGCCCGGACGCGCAGCGTGCCCGTATTGGCATCTATCTTGTTTTCGACGAAGTCAATGCCGCCTTCATGGGGAAAACCCTGCTCAATTGCCAGACCGAGGCGCGCCGCGCAGTTTTGCTGGCGATAGCCCTGCATCTTCCCATCGCGGATCAGCTTCTGAATCGTCAGGACTGTGCGCTCATCCATGTCGATGTAGGCGTACATGGGGTCGAATCGTACGATCCGCGTCAGCAGCGTCGCTGAACCGATCCCGCCCTGAACCAGGTTGCCGGCATCAACGTAGTTGCGGCTGATGCGACCCCCGATCGGAGCCGTGACTTTCGTCCATTCCAGGTCCAGCCTAGCCCGGTCAAGGGCGGCCTTGGCCGCAGCGACCTGCGCCTTGGACGAATCCCGCGACGCGATATGCCGCTCGAATTCTATCTGCGTCGCGGATTCCTTTTCATAGAGGTCCTTCAGCCGGGCGTATTCCACCTCAGCCTGCTTGGCCATCGCCTCGGCGCGCACGACTTCGGCCTCCAGCCGATCGACTTCCGCCCGGTACGGTCGCGCGTCAATCTCAAAGAGGACATCGCCCTGCATCACCTCGCCGCCAGCCTGAAAGAAGATGCTCTCCAAAAAGCCCGATACGCGGGGCCGCACCTCGACTTCCTCAACCGCCTCCGTGCGGCCGGTGAAGTCGGCATGGGGCTGATAGTCCCGGACCAGCGGCCTGGCGATGGTCACGGCCGGAGGTCGTGTCGGTGCCGCCATTGGTTTTCGAGCGTCTTCACACCCCGCGAACGGCATTGTCAGTATGATGACACACGTCAACAGCGGCCTTCGCGTCCTGGCCCTCATGATGTGGGTTACCTCCCGGCGCACTGCCGAATCCTTCGTCCGTCGAGCTTGGGCGATAATAGCATTGGGCCTCTCCCCGCGAAAGTGGACACTTTCATGCGAGACGACCAGCCCAAAAAGGCCTGATTGCCCCTATTCGCGCGGTTTCTCCCCAATGACCGTTTCGCATGGAAACTCAGAATCGCCTCAAGTGACACTGGCATTCCGCATGCCGCGGCGCGGGCATTCTCTTAAGCTGAATGGGATTCTCTCAATTCGAATTGGGCCGATGGCTCTGTTTGGAGATTTGTCGTGAATGTGCCCCCCTCCGCTCAGCATCACTTCCGACCGGGGAATCTTGTTATGCATACCGCGGGAACTCAGGTGCGCTGCATTTCTTCCATGAACGCCTGCGGGTTGTTTGCCCACTTCTCGGCCTCCAGCGGGCTGATAACCCCGCGCCGGACGAGAACAGCCAACGACCGCTCCAGCGTCGTCATCCTCTCTTCGGGCACGTCTTTGGTCCGCGTCTGAAGCTGAGAGTAAAGCTGCTCCACCTTGCCCAAACGGATCAGGTTTGAAACCGCGTAAATGTTGTTGAGTATCTCCATCGCGACCACGCGCCCCTCGCCGGCTGCCTTCGGGATCAGCTTCTGCGAGATGATCGCACCCAGCCCCAGCGACAACTGACTCGCCACCTCGTCCTGCTGGCTTGGCGGAAACATGTCGAGTATGCGCGTCACCGTCCCTCGCGTATCCCGCGTGTGAAGCGTCGAAAAAACAAGGTGACCCGTTTCGGCGGCCGTCAGCGTCCACGACGCGGACTCCCGGTCCCGCATCTCGCCCACAAAGATGACGTCCGGATCTTCCCGGAGGCAGTCGCGGAGACCCCTCTCGAAGCTTGGAACATCGCGCCCCACCTCCCGCTGCGAGATAATTGCCGCCTTGCTCGCCAGCCGGTATTCGACCGGATCCTCCAGGGTCATGATCCGGCAGGGCCGGGTCTGGGCGATCCGATCGATGAGAGAGGCAATCGTGGTAGACTTGCCCGCCCCCGTGATTCCCGTCACCAGGACCAGCCCGTGCTGGCGATTCACGATGTCGCGCCAGATATTGTTCGGAAAGCCGATCTCTTCAACCGGCAGCGGCGCCGACTCGAGCGCCCGGACCGCAATCGCCATGCCGTGCGTGTCGTGAAAAATATTGAGACGGAACTGAAGCTTGTCCGTAAAGCACGAGCTGTCGCATGAGCGGTGGTCGCGCAGCCGTTGAAGTTCCGGCGGGCTCAGAAGGCTCCCCGCGAGCGCCTCCGCTGTCGCCGCGTCGATCGGCGCTCCGCGCATGCGCTGAAGCTGCCCGTCCACGCGGTACACGGGGGGCACGCCCACCTTGATGTGCAGGTCGGATACGCGCATCCGCCCCAGCTGAAGGAAATAGTCCAGCAGGTCGCGCATGCTCAGCTTGCGCTGGGCGTCGACCTGGTACACCTTGTTGTCCAGCGCAGGATTACCCGTCATCGCGTGCCTCGCACCCCCGGTTGCGGCCGGCGCTATGTGCCGACCCGCGATCCGTCCTTGGCCCTTGCTGCACGATCCAACTCCGCCGCCTGGAGCGAATCCGACGGATCGTAACACATGTCACAGTATCTTCGCCCGTCAGACAGGAAATAAACATCGTCGCAAACGCCATGGCACAATTCGCAGATTCCGTGCCCGCGGGGCGGAATCGGCCGGCCGTCCCTCGTTTCCCGTCGCGCCTTTCGATCCGCATCCGACCGGCGCCACCGGCGGTAGAAGAAACCCACGCGCACTCCCGTCCACGCTGCAATCAAAACCACCAATACGAGCAGGATGAAGAACGCGAGCAGAAACATCAGGCACGCGTTTACGGCGAAAAACTGGATGGGTGACATCCCCGTTCCACGTCCTCTCCACGATCACCTCTATGGGATATACGGAACCATCCTCACCCGTACGCAGTACGCCAGGGCCAAGCAACCCCCCAGCCGGTACCTGGATCGTAGCGAACGGGCGGCATCACGTCGCAAGGAGTTCGGTCACCATGTCCCGCAGACGGTGCTCCAGCAACGCACCCTCTTGGGGAACCGGCTGAAGCGCCATCAGCAGCCCGATCGTCGCGGTGATGTACCGCTGCTGCTTGGCGACCGACCACGTGGGCTTTTTCGACGAAAGGTTGTGAATGCGGTCGGCGATCTTCACAAGCTTCGCCCGGCCCGACATGCGCCGGGCCAGTTCGCGAAGCGATTCGTTCTTTTCCTCGAAGGAGGCCCCCTTGGCGTGCGGGTTCGTAAGCTCCTCCACGAGTCCGGCGATATCTTCCCCGAATGCGCGGACCAACTGCCCGGACGTGACCGCCGTGTCCTCAAGCACGTCGTGCAGGTAGGCCGCCGCCAGAACCGTCTCGTCGTGGATCCCGTGCTCGCGGAGGATCTCAACCACCGCCTCGGGATGTGTCACATAGGGCACACCGTTGGCACGCTTCTGGCCGTCATGTGCCTCGGCCGCGAACTTCCGTGCCCGCGCTACCAACGAATTCTCATCCATGCGTTCCAAGCCCGGCGCCCTGGCGAACACCTCCCTGTACGCCTCGGGTTAATCGGCCCGTTGCCGTTTCTATCGCAGATGCGCTGGTTTCGCAATAAAAAACGTCGCGCCAAGCCGCTGCCGCCCAAACACCCGGCGGCACTCCGCTCTTCACTGACGCCTCCTTGTCTGGCGAAATGCAATCACCCGCCGCCTGTCGTCGTCCGAACAGCAGCCGCCATGTTTAAGCCCGGAGCCGACACGCCGCATCAGGATACACTCCCGACACACCCGTCGAGTACGCAAGCTCCCGATACCACGACCCCGGCCCGACCGCGCACACCAACGCCCGCCCCGGTCCGGCCCGGCGCTACGTCCACGGTCCTCCCCGCGCGGTGACTCATATTTACCGCCGCCATTTCGCGAGTTAAAATCCCCCCGAATCGACCGGGCATCCGATCCTGCCCGATGCCCTGCCGCCTGGAGAGGTGACCGAGTGGCTTAAGGTGGCGGTCTTGAAAACCGCTGTGCCGAAAGGTACCGGGGGTTCGAATCCCTCCCTCTCCGATTCATTTTGCAGGCAGTTTACAAACTCTTGAAACTCTTTGACTTGCGAGAGTTTCTCGATTGTTGACTGCCCAGCTGCCCGCGGTGTGCGTCAACTGTTCCTCGTGTCCTTGCGTGTTCGCTCGGAGGCACCGCGTTGACGCCGGCGAGCGCGAGCATGGCGTGATGGCTGTCGTCGTCATGCAGGTGGTAATAGAGGTCGAGCATGTCCGATGACGAGTGGCCGAGCCACGCGAGCGCCTTCCGGTAGGCGACGTGATGATTAGCGCACAAACTCGCGAAGTGGTGGCGAAACGAGTGAAGCTTGAACGATTCCGGCTTCTCAAAGCCGCATGAGCCGCACAAGCTCTTCAGTCGCATCAGAAGGTCGCGAGCCCGAATCCTAGAAAAGACCATTCCGGCCTTTTTCGGCTCCTGGAGGTAGTCGGCGATCCGCGGGTGCACCGGCACGAAGCGCTCATCCTTGTCCTTGGTGGTTCCCCGCGAGCCCCCGCGCCGGATGTGAAGCATCGTCGGCCTGCCGTCTCGATATCGAATATCCTCCCAACGAATCTGCTCGACTTCGCCAATGCGAAGCCCGGCATAAGCCATCATGGCGAAGGCGAGCCGCTCTTCGCCCACCGCAGTCATGAGGAGCGCTTCGACCTGATCCGTGGTGAAGCAGGGTTGCGGGCTGGCCTTAGCCTTCGGCAGCGACACCGCTGCAAGGCGATAGTCGCGGGTAAGGTTCTGGCGCCACGCCCATTTGAAGGCCTGCTTGGTGAGGACAAGGATGCCATCGACGGTCTTCGGCGCGTAGTGCTGGTCGAAGAGCCATTTCCGAAATGCAAACAGATCGTCCGCCGAGAAGCGGCGGGCGAGGGCAATACCTTTTTCCGTGGCGTAGCGCTTCAACTTGTCGAGGTTCTCCTCGTACTTGATCACCGTCTTGGGAGCGACATCCTTGTTCTTAACCGACTCGAAGTAGCGGTCAGCGAGCGTGACAATGTCGATCATCGGCTCGGGCTGGCGGTCCTGGCCATTCTCGACGCGCTGTTGGATTTCGAGGGCGAGGCGGCGGGCAAGGGCTCGATTGGAAGTTCGAAGCGTCTCGCACACCTGTTGGCCGTCGGCGTTCCGATACTCGGCCGCGTAGCGCCGGCCGACGCGTTGCTTGCCGTTTTCGTAGTGGACGCGGCGACCGATGGTGATCTGCGTGCCGTCCACGCGTTCACGTTCCACGAGCTTCATGTGAACCTCCTACCGATTCTCCATGAGTGTAGACCTGCGACTCTTGGTTTTCTGCTTTCCATGGGTTTCGCGTTCGTTGCCGGAGGACGGAATCCAAGGCGGTGCGGCCTCCGTGTGCATGACCTCCTCTAAACCGCAACGGGGGCAGGCGGGCATCCGTCGAGGCGAAAACCACTTGGCCGTGCAGGTCCTGCACGCGGAGTAGACCATTCGCGACATGCTCATTGCATGAACTCCTGAACCAGCCGGTCACGCCAGAAGCGCAGCGGCTTGCCGCGCCGGACGGCGGCGGCATAGCGTCCCTCCGAGACATGCCGGTAAAGCGTCGAGAGCTTGAGCCGCAAGAGACCAGCGGCCTCCTGGGGCGTGAGGATGGCGGGGGTGGCTGACAAGGCAGTCTCGATTTCCGGCAGGGTGAGTTTTCGGTTCATGGTCAGCCGCCCTCGTTCATTCTCAACGAGCGTGTTCGATTGTTCGCTACTTAGCTAACAGCGCGCTCAAAAAAATCATTCCTCCTGCCTCCCACGTGGCTCCGGCGGACACACCACCGGTCTTCCATGGCGCACGCGCATCCAGGCCTGTTCCGGCGCCGTGGCTCGCTCGCGCAATGCATTCTCGAATCGAATGGGCATGAATTCTCGCGTGGGCTGATTGATCAAGCGAAGGTCACGGCATCGAATGATGGCAGCCGTTTGGGAAACCCCAAACCGCCGCATGATCTGGGGCAGAAAAATCGTCCGCCAGAGCCATTCGGAGCGAACAGTTGGAATCATCAACTCGGTCAGGCAATAATCCACGTCGAGGGCCTCTTCGCGGCAGATCTCGACAAGTTCGCGCTCCAGAACAGGTATCGGCATAAGGAATGCGGCGGCGAATCGGTCAGCCTGCCGTTCAAGCTGCGTTGCCTGGAGGCTCGGAAGTTCGAGGGTTTCGTGAAAGACCTCCGCGTGCCGGCGGTGAAGCAGCATGTGGCCCAATTCATGGGCACAGGTGAATCGGAAACACCCTTCGTGCGTGATCCGATCGGAGATCAGGATTTCCTGATCGCGGACAAAGGCGGCGCCGAGCACGGCTTCGCCAAGGTGCGACAAATCTGCAACTCCGAAGGAGATCCCCAGCGGATGTTCGATCCATCGGTCAATCGGGATGGGTGCCGGAATGGAAGCAAGCAAGAGGGCCTCCCGGCATCCTTGAAGGCAACGCCACGCAGCCCGATCGGTGCGAAGCAGGCCGGGCTTGGGTTCGAAAATAGTGCCGAACGGTTCGGCGGGCATCGCATCGCTCCATCCACTAGGTCTTCTTCCTGGACAACCGGTTTGCGTACTCGATGAGGTCATCCCACTGATTGGCCGAGAGCTTGCGGGCCTTTCGCAGCAACTCGGGAACCTTCTCCGCGGTCACCGGGTCCTGGGTTGCGATTTGTCCCACGACGGTGTCGGCCCGGCTCCAGCCGGAACGAAGCTCAGCCTCGGGGATGTCGTAGTGCCGGCCGATGCGGATCAGGAGTTCCTCGGAAGGGGTTCGTCGGCCCTTCTCGATGTCCGTCAGGTGCGGCGGGGTGATGCCGAGCAGCTTGGCCATCTCCCGGAGGCCCTTCTTGACGACCTGCACGCGCTGTCGCCGCAACACCTCGCCGATGGGCAGATTCCGTTGGGGCACGCGAAGACCTCCAAGTGTTCGCTTATATGCTAACGCCCGTATCCGTAAAGTCAAGGGTGGGCGGCGATCATCGCCGGGCAGGCTTGGCCGCCCCCGCTCTGTCGCCCGTTCGTGGAGGGGAAAAAGGGGGAGGGGGAGGCTCGGAACCGGCGGCGTGCGGGGGTTCCGAAGGAAGTCCGACCGATAGAGCGGAGCGGTCGGCCGGGAAATCGTTTGTCCCTTCGAGCGAGCACCGGAGCGGTCCCGACGGAGCGAGGGAGGCAGAGGCGTAGCATATCGAATAAGGGTAATCGGTACGTGTATGCCGGGGGAGACGCAGCCTTGGCGAATTCGCTAAGGTCGAGCCGGAAAACCCCGAAGCGTACGCTTCGTGCGGCTATTGACGAAATTCCTCTTCGATCATGTCTGCGAGCGCAGCGCCCGTCTCGAATTGGGATGACATCTCGTCTTCATCCATGCGAGTTTGCATGCGGAAGCCCAGAAGCGTTCCAATCTGATTACAGTTCGCGGTGAGCAGGACCGCCGCGGCCCTCTGGCAAGAGTCATTGGTGCCGCCGTTATCTCGCACTCTTTGGTAACAGGAATCCGAGCAAAGCCCGACGGCTGATTGCGCAAGAAAGCCGCAGTTGGCAGTCTTCGCGCAACCTGATTCGCAATAGCTGCGACACAGCCCCAAGTCATCGCCACCGCCGCCGCCACCGCAGGCTTGAAAAAAGAGCGAGGCGCTGATGACGGCCGTTTTCTTGAATCTGAAATAGTCCATGAGTCCCTCCAAATTGACATTTGCACAAGATTGCTTAGCACATCCCCCTGGGCAAGTCCACGTCGGCTGGGCGTGGCCAGTGAAGGCCGGATCGGAGTGGGATGTGGCAATTATCGTGACTCACGGATTGGGTTGCGCTATGGTGGCGCTCACGAAGCCCGGTGTGGGTTTCGGTTGTCGTCAGCGACGCTAACGCGAATCAGTTGATGCCATCATCGGAGCCAAACGTGCTCGGTAAACCTGGCTACCAACCAGGCTAAGAGGACGGAGTTCATCACCCGTCATACGTTTGGCCCGTAGAGCCGGATGCCAAGAGATTGGCTCGTCCGGTTCGAGGGAGGCTGCTCAAAGTAATCCTCCTTGTGAGAGTAATCTTGAGCTTCTATCCCATCGCACAAAGGTTCCTAAGTATTTCGGTTCCATAGCAATTCGGGCGACCGGGAAAAACCCGCTGCAGTTCGCAGTGGGCCGGGGCACTTGAAGCGGGTGAGGCGGCTATGCCGCGTAATCCCTCTGCGGGGTCCGGAGCAAACTCGCTCTTTCGGGCGAAACGGGTGCAAATCTCGTGAGCTTCGTTCAACGTAAGCCGACGCAGGGAGTTTGCATGCGGTGACGCACGCAATCGGGGCCATGACACGCTCCGACGACGGGCCGAAAAAGCCCGCGACGAAAAGCTCAACTGTGAAAGGGCCGCTGTGGCCTTGTCGGTAAATCCAATTCGAGACGGTGCCGAACCGCGTTAGAAAGACCTTCGCTCGGAAACGGTAAGCCGAGCTTCTGTTTTCGTAGGCTGAAATCGTTCGCCAGTGGCGAGCGGAAAGTGCGGCGTGGCGGGAGCCATGCCGGCAGAGCGATTGGTCAAGCGACGTGACGAATTGGGTGACAAGTGTTTCTAACCGGGGAGGGGGAGCGGCTGCCGGAGTGATGTCCGGTGCCTGCGAAGTCGGGCAGGTGATTCAAAAGCCGTTCCCTGGGAGAGTGGCCCAAGTAGGAGGAGGCGGGAGCCTCGCAAAGATGCTGCAAGGCAGTGGCGTCCTTGTTCGTGCACTAACGGGTGGTGCCGGGTGCGATGCGACGACGAAAGGGCTGACGGGCGTTTCTGCCCCGATGGTTTGGTGTGCTGGTGGGAGAGGGGGACAAAATCCCCCTCTCTTTCGCTGGTTTCCCCGAGGGAAAGATTTGGCGGACGGAAGAGGACTCGGCGGGAGCCGAGCCGTCTCTTGTCAGCGGAGTGACGGCGGATAGGTGACGTGTAGTCACCTTCCGCCGGAGGTTTCAAAAGCGCAACGGCTATGAATTGCCGTTCTGCTATTGTTCGAAAACAGAGGCATGCGTCGCCGGATGCGACGCATGCCTGCGGTCGAAAGAGATGAGAGCGGAAGGATTTGACGGGACTCGCCGGTTTGGAGAGGCGAGGAACCTCCGGAGGATAAGCATGATGGTTCTTGATAGCGGATAAACGGGCTTTCGCGAGGTTGTGCCAGAAACAATCTCGCTTCCAATTTTCGCGAGGCAGTCATGTATCGTTACGTTGCAAGTTCAGTCACCGGATTCGTTCAACAGTTGGCAGTTGGGTACGTGCAACATGGGCACCTCTTCTACGTGGCGGGAAGAATCCCCGAGCGAAAAGAGCCCGCGACAGTTGACGCGAAGCTCATTGGGCGGTACGGCCTCAGTGTCTCCAAGTGGACGCGAGCAAGGCATAAGGAGTCGGGGAGGGCAAGCGTCCAGTACATCCGGTGCGGCCTCTTCTTCGTGCTCATTGCCACACGCGGCCGGCACGAATTCTTTGATCATGAAGCCGTGAAGGACATTCGGCGGAAACCGATTCGATTCGCTGGCTACTGCATCGGCTACAAGCGTGGCGTGGACCGGCGCTGGCACGCCTCGGTGCGAATCGCTCCAGATGAGTACCTTAAGCTAAAGAGCTACCTGGTCGGCCTCGCCACCCATCGGTCGGCCGAGAATCTCGCGGCGGAATTCCAACGGATTCCCTTTGAGCCCTATGCCCCCGTACGGCGACAGCTCCTGAACATCCACCGGGCGGTAAACCGGGCGAGGGGAGAAGCTGGGTTTGAGCTGGTGCCGGTCGCGGCACTTCGGCTGCGGCGGCGCATAGTGCGACCCTTCGCAAAATCCCGTTCGGATTCGAGGCCGTCTGTAAGTTCTCAAGACTGCACGAGCGAGGCCCAGTCAGTCGGCCCGGAGCAGGCGTCGCAGGCCGATGATGGGGTCAATCTCGCAGGCCTTACACCAGTCGCAGAACTCGGAGATATCCATACGGCGAATGCCCGCCTCACACTTGTAAACCCATGACTGGGGCATGGTAAGGCGCTTACCAAGGGCTCGCTGCGTCAACCCCGCGTCTTCCCTCAACTTACGAACAAGCCTGGTGACGGCCTGATATCGTCGGGCGTGCTGCGGCTTGGTCGGCATGTTGGAAAGAATGATCGTTTCTGGGCTTGAAACCAGTTTGGATTCAGCCAACAATATAGTGACCCGAAGGCAGGTGGCCGCAACCCAGAGGCCGTGACATGCTCGGATTCGTTCGGACCAAACGTGGGAGAGATTTCTGCCCGGAACTTCGGGCTAGTGATTGCATACTTGTTGCCTGGCTTCATTGGCCTTGTGGGGATCAGCACGGTCTCGCCGGCAATCTCAGCTTGGCTCGCGACTTCTTCGGATGGGCAGCCGACCGTCGGTGGGTTTCTCTACGTGACGATCGCCTCGTTGGCACTGGGCATGTTCGCCAGCGGGCTTCGATGGCTGGTGATCGACACAGTGCATCACAAGTCGGGGATCAGGGCGCCGAACTGGGATTTCGCTCAACTGCAATCGAATCTCGCCGCCTACGACCTGCTGGTCGAGTTTCATTACCGGCATTATCAGTTTTACGCGAACTCGTTTGTCGTCATTGCACTCAACTACTTTGTTCGCCTCGCCGGTGGCTGCCAGATCTGCGGTGGCCCCGGCTGGGTCGATGCCGGCTTTCTGTTCGTCGAAGTCGTGCTCTTCGCAACGTCGCGGGACACGCTTCGCAAGTACTACGCTCGTGTTTCGCATATTCTTGCGGCGAGCGCCAAGTCTCGAAAGGAGAAGCATCATGGCAAACGGCGGCAGCCCTCACAACGATACAAGGAGAGCGAAGACTCCGAAATCCAAAGAGAAACAAGTAACCCCGATAAAGCTGGAGCAACAGGCTCCAGCTCCGAACAACCAGACGGAGAAGAGTGAGGCTGCATCGCACACAGCGACGCGTGTCAGCTAATTGCACTCGCTCGCGATGCACGGCTGAAGGCGGGCGGGTTTTCCGTTCAACTGACCGCCTTCAGCCCTATTGAGTTTCCTGAATTCGCAGCAGTGAAACCCGGAATCCATGACGGCGCAATCGCTCAGCCGCGTTCACGAGATTCAGTTGGCTGAAGAACGGCAGCCCAGCGGGCCACTTCGTCGCTGCCATCTTGGTGATGATCGCATAGATCACCTCGAATTCCTTCGACTCCGGCTTGTCGTCCGGAATCAACGCGGCGACTCGCTTTTGGGTCGCCGGAATCTTTGAGCGAGCGGCTTTTCGGAACTCCTCATCCCAGAGAAACGCCTCCGCCGCGACGACACCCTGCGCAAACAAGTGGCTAAGGGTTGCGGATCGCGTCTTCTTCTTCACGTGGATAAGCTGGCGGTTCGGCGTCAGCAAGTCGCAGAGCTCGATATCCGAGTTCGCGTCTCGTGCGCGCACGAGCTTCTGGTCCATCAACGCGAACTTCTCGCTCGTCGCGACGCTTTGGTTGTAGTCGCCCTCGCTGTCAGAAGCGTCCGCATTCGGAAGCATCAGAGCCGGCGATTTCACTTTCTTCAAGCGGTTCGCCACGCTCTGCGCGAAGGATTTCGCAACCTCGTACCAGTCACCGGCCGAAAGGACGTACAGGTGGTCGCCGATTTCGGTCTCGAACACAATCGAATCGTGAACCGACCATTGCTCGTGCGCATCCGTACCTCCTGAGAAGCGCGCAGCGATTCGATGTCGGCGCACGTCCGCGAGCGAGAGTGTGGTCGCATCGTCGAACGTCGCCAGATAGTCGTCGATATCAAGATCAGAGTGAGCATCCTCGTCGCCCTGCGTGGAATACAGGAAGCCATCAACGCGCTCCCAATCGAGGGGCTCGGGTGGTGCGAGATGGATCCGATCGGTGTTGCCGGATTTGAGCGCGTCGATCAAGGCTGCTTCCAGCGTCGATTTCAGGCTCGGGTCGGCAACGGGGCGCAGGTGATCGATGAAACCGAAGTCCTTCTTGTAGTCATCACGACCGTATGCCTCGAATGCGCGTTTGCAGACGCTTGCCAATTCCCTGGACTCGGCCTCGACGGCGACCGCCAGCGCGTCAGCGCCGGTGACCTGCTTGGCGAAGTAAGCATCGCGAGGCCTGCCGGTGACAGCGCGGAGCACGTCCTGAGCGACATCCGACCCGAAGGCTGATAGCTCCGAGCCTCGACTTGCTTGGCGTCGCGTGACGAGCGTCAAGTCTTCGAACGTCCGAGCGTCCACGCTCTTCAAGTTCTTTGGATCAACTGTGTTCAGCGCGACCTTCAATCCGAAGTTCCGTTCAAACGAATCAGGCTTGAGCAGGTTCCGGCCGTATCCGAACGTGAGCGCGAACCGTCGGCCCGCGGCGCGGACGAACAACACGGCTGCTGTCGATTGGTTGTGGAGGTTCAGCTTGTCGGCTAAGCCGGACTGCACCAGCGCTTGCCATCCCGGCGGCTTCTGCTGCGGCGGCTGGTAGTAGAACCGTCCCTGGAAAGGTGAGTCATCGCGCAGTTTGCACAGCGTGAGCGAGTCGAGGTCTTTGAGGGCGTTCTTGAACTGCTGGATTTCAGGTTTAAGCAAGAACAAAGTCAAATGCCGTACACGTTTCTTTGAGCGCTTCGCCATGCGGTGGACCTCTCGCCAAGCTCGCGCAAGGCTGGGATGGCTGCGCGAGCCCAACCTGAAACCGGAGAGTACCTGCCCAAACCTGCGGTCGCAGGATACCGAAACATTTTCGCCGGCATACTTGCCGGCGAGAAATCTGGCGTTATGATAGCGGCGGCTGATCTGCGGTCAACCGTGGCGTTGACCGCCGCAAGCCCCATGCGGGAAGTCACGGAGCCAGAATGGTGGTTCGAGAACCGCGACCTAGATCAGACGACGTGGCGGCCATCGGCCCGCAGCACGAACGGCGATTTGGATTCCGAATCGGCGCCCGCGGAACCCATTCCAGCCGAACGCTGATGTTCGAGGAACTCGACCGGGTGTTGGCGATCGTCCCGGCGAGCGCGGGGCGCGAAGCGTACTCGAAAGCACTCATCGACGAGAATGTCACCGGGAAACGGACGGCTTCGACGCGGGTGCTGACGAATCAACGCTTGGGCGAGCTGTTCGCGTTGGATGCTCAGGTACCAATCTTCCGTGTCATGCGCCGATATTGGGACTCAGCCGGCAAAGGGAAGCGGCTGCTCGCCCTGTTGTGCGCCTTGGCCCGAGATCCGCTCCTCCGGGCGACCATTCCGCCCATCCTCGCGATGAGAGCCGGCGAAGAGCTGAGCCGGCAGGCGATGGCCGACGCCATCCGCGTTTCCGTTGATGATCGGCTTAATGACGCCAGCGTGGACAAGGTCGTTCGCAACGCTTCGTCCTCTTGGGCGCAGGTCGGCTACCTTTCGGGCCGCGTGCGGAAGCACCGGCAAGCTGTCGAGGCGAGTCCACATGCAGTCGCTTACGCACTCCTTCTCGGTTACCTGCTCGGCATCCGGGGCAATCGACTCTTCAGGAGTCTCTGGACCAACGTGCTGGACACAACCGAGGAGAGGCTCATATTTCTCGCCATGGACGCGAAGCGGATCGGGGCGTTGAACATGAAGCACGGTGGCGGTGTGATTGAGGTTGATTTTTCGTCCATTTTGACGCCGGACGAGATTCGAGACAGCCATGGGACGGATTGACCAACTCGCCGACCGTTACGAACGGCACATCGCGCCGCTGTGGCAACGCAACCTGGCTGGCGCCGAGCGGACCGTTTTCATCGTCTACCCGAAGGAGGATGAACGCCGACTTCGTGCTCATCGGCACGATTTCGAGGTCCGCACCCGCAATGCCGGCCACAGGTGGAAGGAGTTCGACTTCACCGGCGTGTTCCCGGCATGGATGGCGGCAGACGAGTACCGCGACGCCTATTTCGAGTGCCCGGAAGATCTCGACCTGAAGTTGGATAGCGAGTTCACGGATTACGCGACGGGCCAGCTCCGCGCCGCTCTGACGGCCACGGACGTGGATAACCACACGGTCGTGGGAGTCTTCGGGGCGGCGACACTCTACGGCTTCACGCGGCTCTCGAAGGTGCTTCGGGGCGTGGAGGCCGATATCCGCGGCCGGCTGCTGCTCTTTTTTCCTGGCGAGTACGAGGACAACAACTACCGGCTGCTTGATGCGCGCGATGGCTGGAACTACCTGGCCGTTCCGATCACGCTGCATAACGGAGACATCGATCAATGAAGAATCGAGATCTCTTCGTCCGCGACCCCGCGACCAGTGAGCTGATTAACAACGGCCAGGCGCGCATCACGGAAGGCCGTACCGAGCAAGAACGAAAGGTGCTGCGCGATGAGCTGTCGCACTTCGTCTGTGAGGGGAAGTACGCGGACGGGATGATCCGCATTCTTGAATCGTATCTCGGAAACCTAGGGGGAAGCCAGCAGCCTGCTGCCTGGGTCTCGGGCTTTTACGGGTCCGGCAAGTCGCACATGCTCAAGATGATGCACCATCTGTGGGCAAACACCGAATTTCCAGAAGACGGCGCGACGGCTCGGACGCTCGTCCCGGAGCTTTCGAGCGACATCGAAGCAGCGCTGAAAGAACTCGATACGCAAGGCCGTCGCTTCGGCGGATCGCACGCTGCCTCCGGCACGCTTCCGGCGGGTGGTCTCGACAGCGTACGGCTCGCGGTGCTCGGAATCATCCTGCGGTCGATGGACCTGCCCGAAACATACGCGCAAGCGAAGTTCTGCTTGTACCTGCGCCGAAACGGCTTCCTTGATCCGGTCCGAAGGCGAATCGAGTCACAGGGGAAAGACTTCCTCCGCGAGTTGAACAACCTCTACGTGAGCCCGATTCTCCACGACGCGCTCGTGGAAGTCGATTCCGGCTACGGCGACCGCAAGAACGCACGCGAGTTGCTTAAGAAGCAGTTCGTGCAGCCGACCGATATCACCACGGCTGACTTTCTGGCGACCGTGAAGGAGGTCCTCGGCGACAAAGGGCAGCTCCCCTGCACGATCCTGCTTCTGGACGAGGTTCAGCAGTACATCGCGACGGACGATGCACGAGCGACGACCGTAGTCGAAACGGCGGAGGCGCTGTCCAAGGAACTCTCCTGCCGCCTCTTGTTGGTCGGGGCGGGGCAGAGCGCCCTCGGTGCCGACACTCGCCAGCTCACAAAGCTGTTGGCGCGATTCACGATCAACGTTGAGTTGCAGGACCAGGATGTCGAGGCGGTCACGCGCAAGGTGCTCCTGCGGAAAAAGCCGGAGCGAACGGCGGAATTGAAGGCGACGCTTGAATCGCACTCCGGTGAAATCGAACGACAACTTGCCGGCACGCGCGTCGGACCACGAACCGAAGATCGAAAGCTGCTGACGACGGATTATCCCCTCCTGCCCACACGGCGGCGCTTCTGGGAAGCGGTGCTTCGCGCGGTGGATCCAAGCGGCACGAGCAGCATGCTCCGCGCCCAGCTTCGCATCATTCACGATGCGGTGCGTGACCTGGCCGAACAGCCGGTCGGCACGGTGATTCCCGGCGATTACATCTTCGACCAGCTTCAGGCCGGCATGGTTCAACAGGCCGTCTTGCTTCGCGAACTGGACGAGACGATTCGCCGGCTCGACGACGGCACCCCCGCTGGCAAGCTGGCACGTCGCGTTTGCGGGTTGATCTTTCTGATTCGCAAGCTGCCGCGAGAAGGCGGGGCTGACATCGGCGTCCGGGCCACTGCCGACATGCTGGCAGACCTCATGGTGGCGGACCTCAAGAACGGCGGCGCCGCCATCCGCAAAGACCTGCCGCCCCTGCTCGAAAAGCTGGTCGATGACGGCGTGCTGCTCAAGGACCACGACGAGTACAACCTCCAGACGAAGGAATACTCGGAGTGGGACAAGGAGTTCCGCAACAAGAAGTCGCGCCTCCAGAACAACACGGGCGAGATTTACCACGCCCGCGATGCGTTGATTCGCAGCGCAGCGGCCCAGGCGGTGAAATCGCTCAAGCTCATACAAGGCGAGAGCAAGATCGCCCGTCGAATCGAGGTCTATTTCGGCGATGAGCCGCCGGAGGCGGATGGAACGGAAATCCCGGTCTGGGTCCGCGACGGATGGGGTTGCAGCGAAAAGAACGTCGTCGATGCAGCGCGATCCGCCGGCACGAACAGCCCCATCGTCTTCGTCTTCGTGCCCAAGGCGAGTGACGAAGATTTGCGCACCCAGATCATTCAGTTCCAGGCTGCGAAAGAGACGCTCGAATTGAAGGGGGTGCCGGGAACGGACGAGGGCAAGGAAGCCCGCAACGCGATGCAGGGGCGGATGGAAGACTCCGCGCGGCGTCGCGATGGTCTCGTGACCGGCATCGTCAGCGCCGCCCGCGTGTTCAAGGGCGGCGGCACCGAGCAACACGAACTGACAGTCGATGAGAAGATCAAGAGCGCGGCCCAGGACGCACTCGACCGGCTCTTCCCCCGCTTCCGTGAGGCGGACCACAAGAACTGGCCGGTCGTCATCGGCCGGGCACGGCAAGGGTCCGATTCACCGCTGGAAGCCGTGAACTGGAATGGCGCGACCGAACAGCACGCCGTATGCCGTGAAGTCATGCGCATCGTCGGCTCAGGCGCTGATGGCCGCTCGGTTCGCACGGAGCTGGACAAGAGCCCCTACGGCTGGCCACAGGATTCCATCGACGGCGCCCTCATCGCATTGCACGCGACCGGTCATCTGACGGCACGGCACGGCGGCAGCCCACTCGCGGTGGGCCAGCTTGACCAGGCCAAGATCGCCAAATCGGAGTTCCGCGTCGAAACCACGACGCTGACGGCGCAGGATAAAATCAAACTCCGCGGCCTGTTCCAGGAAGCGGGCATCACCGCCAAGGCCTCGGACGACCTCAATGCAAAGTCGAGCGAGTTCCTCGAACTGCTCGAACGCCTGGCGGAACGCGCGGGCGGCGAACCCCCACTTCCAGAACGCCCGAAGACGTTGCACCTGGCCGACCTGCGCGGCCTGGCCGGCAACGAACGTCTGACGAAGATGCTCAGCGATCTGGAAACGCTGAAAGCGAACGCAAAGGACTGGAAGTCCGCGGCCGACACGGCCGAGCGTCGCCTGCCCGAGTGGCAGCGCTTGCAACGAATGAAGGTCCACGGAGCTGGAATCGCCGAGTTTGACGAAATACGCGCTGCGGCGAAAGGCATTGAGGACAGCCGACTGCTGCTCGACGGGACTGACCACATCAAGCCGCTCGTCAAGAAAGCGGCCGGCGCGTTGCGTTCGGCCGTAACAGAGGCCCACTCGACGCTGAAGAAACGCCACGCCAGCGAGACGGATGTGCTGGAGAAGAACGAGGCCTGGCAGAGGACCAACGGGGCGCAGCGCAAAGCGATTCTGGCGGAAGAGGGAATCGCGGATGTGCCCACCATCGACGTGGGCAGCGACGATGCCCTCCTCGCCACGCTCGACGCCACGCCTTTGTCCGCATGGAAGGACAAAGCCGACGCCCTGCCGGCCCGCTTCGCCAACGCCGCGATGAAGGCGGCGAAACTCTTGGAGCCCAAAACACAGCAGGTGCGTCTGACGAGCGGGACGCTCAAGACGCCGGATGAAGTGAAGGCATGGATCGCCGCACAGGAAAAGATGCTCCTCGCGAAGGTCGCTGAGGGGCCGGTCATCGTCAACTGACGGGAAAGAACCGGAGCCATGCCGCCACTTGCCAATGGTCTTCGCAACGACCTTGAGACTGTCGTCAAGAAGGCCCGCGTGATCGCGGAGCGCGGGGCCAAATCCTCGCTCGAAGCGCTGACGGTGCACGAGGCTAAGTCAGGCGTCCATCTCGACGCGGCTGGCCGCGAGTTGCGTGCACGGCTGCGGGCGCATGCGAAGCAGTTGGGCGATGTGCGGAAGCCGAATGGCGAGCAAGCCATTGGGCGGTTGATCCGCGAGTGCGCTTACGAGCATTGGCACCGAATGCTCTTCGCCCGCTTCCTGGCCGAGAACGATCTGCTGATTCATCCGGAGCACAACGTCTCGGTCAGCCTCGACGATGTCTTGGAACTGGCTCGCGAACAACAAATCGATCAGTGGGAGTTGGCCAGCCGGTTCGCGACGCGCATGCTGCCGCAGATTTTTCGGCCGGATGATCCGGTGTTGGGCGTCGCGTTACCGCGTGAGCGGACGCTGGAACTTGAACAACTTCTCGAATCGCTGCCAGCCGACACCTTCAAGGCCGACGATAGCCTGGGCTGGGTCTATCAATTCTGGCAGGCGGAGGAGAAGGACCGCGTCAATGCTTCGGGTGAGAAGATCACCGGTGAGATGCTGCCGGCCGTGACGCAGCTCTTCACCGAGCACTACATGGTGCTCTTCCTGCTGCACAACACGATCGGCGCGTGGTGGGCGGCCAAGAGAATCGCGAATGGCGAAGAGCGAACAGCAAATGCCCCGACTGAGGCCGACGCCCGCGCTGCCGTCGCACTGCCGGACTATGCGTTCGAGTATCTACGATTCGTCCGCGAGTCGCGCGATGGGGATGAGGAAGGTAAGCTCGCGGGACCGTGGCGTCCGGCGGCGGGGACATTCGACGGCTGGCCGCGCGCGGCCAAAGACTTGAAGGTGCTCGACCCCTGCTGTGGCAGCGGGCACTTCCTCGTAGCGGCGTTCGACCTGCTCGTGCGGTTGCGGATGGAAGAGGAGGGCCTGTCGCTCGAAGGATCGATCCGTGCCGTTCTCGCCGACAACCTCTTCGGCCTCGAACTCGACGCCCGCTGCACGCAGATCGCAGCCTTCAACCTCGCCTTGGCCGGGTGGCGCATGGTGGGCCGGCCCATCGACCTGCCGACGATGAACATCGCCTGCTGCGGCCTCGGCCCGCACGCCACCGAAGACGAATGGCTGCAACTGGCTGAGCAATCCACCGTCGCCATGCCGACGATCGGCCGCGAGCCGATCCGCAACGGCCTGCGCAACATGCACGCGCTCTTCTCGCAGGCCCCCGAACTCGGCGCGCTGATCGACCTGACCGAGTTGCCCGGCAACCTCATCGCCGCGGACTGGGAGACGCTTCAGCCGTACCTTGCCGGGATTCTGAAAGCCGAATCGCGCGACGAAGAGGCACACGAACGCGCCGTCGCCGCGCAGGGCATGGCCGCGGCGGCGGAGATTCTCGCCGGCGGCGATGGGCAGTACACGCTGGTCATCACCAACGTGCCCTACCTCGGCCGCAAGAGCCACTCCGACCGGCTGAAGGCCTGGGCCGACGCCCACGAGGCCGACGCCAAGAGCGACCTGGCCACGCTGTTCGTCGCGCGCATGCTCGGCTGGGTGGGCGCGGCCGGCACGGTCGCCGCCGTCACGCCGCAGAACTGGCTCTTCCTCACCAGCTACAGGAAGCTCCGCGAGCGGCTGCTCAAGGAGCGGACGTGGAACCTCGTCGCGCGGTTGGGGCCGGGCGCGTTCGAGACGATCGGCGGCCACGTGGTGAATGTCGCGCTGCTGGCGTTCTGCGGCGGACGGCCGGCGGAGGGCGCGATCATGGCCGGCATCGACGCCAGCGCCGCCCGCAGCCCGGCCGACAAGGCGCGGGTTTTGTGCGGCGAGGCGATCGACGCTTCGCGTAGCAGTCTGCCCGTTGGACCGGGCGCAGCGCTCGCGGGCCGCGTCGCCGCGGCGGGCGCGAAAGTTGCCGCTGCGGAGGCGGGTGAAAGCGCCGATTCCGTCGCCTCGGCCGAAGCTCCCGGCGACAAATCGGCCGCGGACGGAACCGTCCGCCTCGTGCCGCAGGCGGAGCAGTTGAAGAATCCGGATGCTCGGATACTTCTCGAACCCGCATCCAAGCAGAGTCGGCTTGAGCAGCTAGTGGATTGTCGGCTCGGCCTCGGGACCGGTGACTCACCTCATTACTTGCGGCGCTTCTGGGAGCTAAGACAGGTCGAGGGGAATTGGGCGTGCTTTCAAAACACGAGTGAGGGCGGTTCGGCCTGGGGTTACGACAGCGTCGTTGCATGGGATCATGAGCATAGGCGTGTGCACGGCATGTCCCGTGAGGAGCGAGTCCAGGCACACAATCAGGACTATCGCGGTCGCGAAGTCTGGGGTCGGCGCGGAGTCGCTATCTCGATCATGAGCACACTCCGCACGTGTGCTTACAACGGGCAGTTGTTCGACAAGCTCGTTGCGGTGATCGTACCCCACGAGCTCAAGGACTTGCCGGCGGTCAGTGCATACCTGGGGGACGGCGAGTTTGTTGCCTCCGTGCGCACGCTGGACCAGAAGGTCATGGTGACGAACGCCACGCTTGTAAAAGTCCCCTTCGACCTCGCCCACTGGCAGAACATCGCGGCGGAGAAGTACCCGCACGGCCTGCCCGAGCCGCAGTCCAACGACCCCACGCAGTGGCTCTTCCACGGCCACCCCGCCGGCATGCTCGCCGCCGGGCCGGGCGCGGCCTCGCCGGCCGGCATCGCCGACCCCGTCGGCGCGGACCGCCACCCCTCGCTGATCTGCCGCACGCCCAGCCCCGCCGCGCTGCTGCAAGTCGCCGCAGCCCGCCTTGTCGGCTACCGCTGGCCGGCGGAGCTCGACCCGGCCATGCGCCTCGACCCCGCCGCCCGGGCGTGGGCGGAGAAGTGCGCGGAGCTGCAGCGCTTCGCGGATGATGACGGCGTCGTCTGCATCCCGTCGGTGCGCGGCGAACGGCCGGCCGCCGACCGCGTGCTCGCGCTGCTGGCGGCGTGCGGGCTGGACCGGTTCAAAACCGGTCCCACAAACCTCGACGCCTGGCTGCGCGAGGAGTTCTTCGCCGAGCACTGCACCCTGTTTCACAACCGGCCGTTCATCTGGCACATCTGGGACGGCCGCAAGGACGGCTTCCACGCGCTGGTGAACTACCACAAGCTGGCCGGGCCGGGCGATGCCGGCCGACGACTGCTGACGGCGCTGACGCACTCGCATCTCGGCGACTGGATCAGGGACCAGAAAGACCAGGTCGGCGATGGCAAGCCCGGCGCCGAAGCGCGGCTGACCGCGGCGCTGGACCTGAAGGCGGAACTCGAAAAGATCCTGGCCGGCGAGCCGCCGTACGACATCTTCGTTCGCTGGAAGCCGCTGCGCGAGCAGCCGATTGGCTGGGAGCCGGACATCAACGACGGCGTGCGGCTGAACATCCGGCCGTTCCTGATGGCCAGGGACGTCGGCCGCAAGGGCGCGGGCGTGCTGCGTTGCAAGCCGAACATCAAGTGGGACAAGGACCGCGGCAAGGAGCCGCAGAGCCTCCGCCCCAAGGCCGACTTCCCGTGGTTCTGGGGCTGCGACCCGGAAAAGCACGCCGCTCACCGAAAGGACTTCGCCGGCGGCGACAAGTTCGACGGCAACCGCTGGAACGACCTGCATTACACGAACGCGTTCAAGCAGGCAGCGCGCGACGCCTGAAAGGACTGTTTTCCATGAAATCGACACTTCTCAACGGGGTCCACCTGAAGGGCTTCCTGTCGTTCGGGCCGAAGAGCGAGCGGATTGAGCTGACCAGGCTGAACGTGCTGATCGGCCCCAACGGCGTCGGGAAGAGCAACTTCATCGAGGCGATGGAACTGCTGCATGCCACCCCGGCGGACTTCAGCGGCGCTATTCGCATCGGCGGTACGCCGGCGGACTGGATCTGGCGCGGCGGCAAGGGAGCGGCGACGGCACGGCTTGAGGCGCTGATCTCGCCGGTCAACAGCACGCCGGAACTGCGATACGCGATCGAGTTCGCTGAATCGGGAGCCCGGCTGGAAATCGTGGATGAAGTCCTCGAAGAGGCTGAGAAGGCCGACCCGCACGCGAACGATGTCCGCTTCTATTACCGATTCCAGCATGGGCGTCCGGCGATCAATGTGAGCGAGACCGTGACCGACGCGGTGAGCCAGCGTAAGTTCAAGCAACGCAAGCTGAAGCGAGAGAACATCGATCCGCAGCAGTCGATCTTCTCGCAGATGAAAGACCCGGACCTGTATCCGGAAATCACGACGACCGCGAAGCGGTTCGGTGCGATGCAGGTGTTTCGCGAATGGAGCTTCGGGCGGTCGGCGGCGCTACGCGCGGCTCAGCCGGCGAACCTGCCGACCGACGTGCTGCTCCCGCAACTCGTCAACCTGGGATTGGTGCTGAACGACCTGGAGCATCGCGCGGAATGGTCGCGGTTCAACGAGCTGATGCGGAAATTTCTTCCGCGATACCAGCGCTTGAGCACGAAAGTGTCAGCGGGATCGGTGCAGGTGTATCTCCACGAGGATGGGATGAAGGCGCCGGTTGCCGCGACGCGACTTTCGGACGGAACGCTGCGGTTTCTGGCGCTGTTGGCGATCCTGCTCAACCCCGAGTCGGCGCCGCTCATCTGCGTCGAAGAGCCGGAACTGGGGCTTCATCCCGACGCCATGTCGCTGCTCGCTGAGCTGCTCACGGAAGCGTCAGAGAAGACACAGCTCGTCGTGACGACGCACTCCGACGTGCTGATCTCGGCACTAACGGAACAAACCGAGTCGGTGCTTGTCTGCGATTACCTGGAGAACGGGACGGAACTGCGGCGGCTGGAGGCTGCGAAGCTAAAGCACTGGATTACGAAGTACCGGCTGGGCGAAGTGTGGCGCCTCGGAAAGCTCGGAGGCAACCTGTGACGAAGGATATTGCCATATACATCGAAGGCGGCGGCGACACGGCTGAAACGCTTGGCCCGTTTCGCGCCGGGATGTCCGCGTTCTTAAAGCTGATCGTGGACGAGGTGCGCAAGCGCAAGATTCGATGGCGCGTCATCGCGTGCGGCGGCAGAACGCAAGCCTATGACGCCTTCCTTGATGCGATGGAAAAGGAGCCGGATGTTCACAACGTGCTCCTGGTGGATTCCGAGGACGTGATCGCGAGCAACGCGAAGCCGTGGGATCACGTAAAGAACCGTGAGGGTGACAAGTGGAACAAGCCTGCCGGCGCTGACGACGCGCGCCTGCAATTGATGGTGGCGTGCATGGAGGCGTGGTTCCTGGCCGACCCGGCCGCACTCAAGAAGCACTTCGGCGGCAACTTCAATGAGAAAGCGCTGCCGCCCGCGAATCAGGCTGAGACGCGTACGAAGACGGCGATTGCCGACGCGCTTGCCAAGGCGACAAAACCGACGAAGGCTGAGGAGTACCAAAAGATCAGGGATGGCGCGAAGCTGCTTGAGAAGATCAATCCGGTCGAAGTGCGGAAGCACTGCAAATGGTGTGAAAGGCTATTCGCAGCGCTGAATGCCGCAACAGGGGTCAAGGAATGAGCGCGATCTCAACGCTCATCGAGGCCGTCACAGCTCAACTGGTTGCTGCTGCCCGCCATCAGCCTGGTGTCGAAGAGCCGGCGGCGGCAATTCTTTGGGCGGACCAGAAGGCCGAGTGGCAGCCGGTTGTACGCCTATTGCGGGAACGGCTTCCGCATGTGTTCGTGCTCGGTGACTACGCGCTCGACAAGAAACAGGGGCCGGCGATCTGGTTGAAATGCGTGATCGAGCGGGTGTTAGTGGATGTCGAGATCCCAAAAGACGCGATTCCCATCATCTACATGCCCGGTGTGAGCCGGCAATCGCTGCGGGCCGGCGAGGAATGCCCGCGCGAGTTGCAGCCGCTCGTCGAGCTTCAATATCGGGGAACGGTGTGGACGCAGAAGAGCGGACGCGACTGGACGGTCGAGGCCATGCTCATGTCCGACGAGGGGTTGGGACTTGACGTGGCACGCGATGCGAGAACGAAGCAATCGCTTTATGCATCGCTTCATGTGCTCGCAACGACGCCGGTTGCGCACCTGACCGGTAAACGCCTGGAAGCGGAGGATTTCGACAAGCTAATGGTCGGCGACCATCCGCGTGACTTGCTGATGTGGATGAACGGTCCCAGCGACGTGCGGGGGAGGATGACGAGCGAGGGGAAGTGGCACGCATTCAAGAACCGCTGCCGCGATGATTTTGGATTTGATCCCGACACGGATGGTGAACTCGTCGCCGGCGAGCGGCTGGGTTTGCATGACAACGCGGCGTGGGAAGGACTGTGGAGCCGATTTTGCGAATCGCCGGCGCTGTATCCGGGAATCCCAGACCTGCTCAATCGCTCGAAACCCGCCACGCTCGCCTTCGACCCCGAGCCTTGGCCGGCAGAGAACGCTCAAGCCGAAGACCGCCTGCGCGCCGCGCTCGCAGAACTTAGCGGGCTAGATGATGCCTCAGCCCGGACGATGATCCGTGAATTGGAAGCGCAGCACGGCGCTCGCAGAACTTGGGTGTGGGCCAAGCTCGGGAAATGCCCCCTCGCATTCGCGCTGGAGCATCTCGTTCGATTGGGAGACGCTGCGTCGCGCCAGCTCGGCGGTGATACACCGGACGAAATGGCGCAACTCTACGTCAACGGCGGTCACCTGGCTGACGATGCGGCGATGCGGGCACTCGCGTGCGTCAAGAGCACGGGCGACGAGCAGGCGGTGACGGCCGCGATAAGGTCGATGTACCTGCCTTGGTGTGAGCACGCCGCGACGCGGTTGCAGCAACTTGTCGAGACGAACCGGCTTCCTGGTCCAACTTCACAGTCGCCTGTCGAGGCTGAAGCGGGTTGTTGTCTGCTGTTTGCCGACGGCCTTCGTTTCGACTTGGGCCAGCGCCTGGCGATCGCACTCGAAGAACGCGGCCTGCGTGTGACGCGATCGCAACGTTGGGCAGCGTTACCGACGGTCACCGCGACAGCGAAGCCTGCGGTTTCACCTGCGGCAGGTCGGGTTCGCGGAGAGGGCTTGCCGGAGACCTTCGCGCCGAGCAACCACGAGGGGCAGCCGCTGACGACTCCTCGATTTCGGAAGCTCGTTGACGATGCTGAATATCAACTCCTTGAGAGCAACCAAACCGGAACGCCGGGGGAGCCGGACGCGCGCGCGTGGACGGAGTGCGGCCAAATCGATCGGCGCGGGCATGACCTGAATGCACGACTCGCAGGTCAGTTGACGGAGGAGCTGGATAGGCTTGTGGAGCGCATCGTCGAGCTAGTAGAAGCTGGATGGCCGTCGGTTCGCATCATCACGGACCACGGCTGGTTGCTGATGCCGGGCGGTCTGCCCCGACACGACCTGCCCACCTATTTGACTGAGTCGAAATGGGCTCGCTGCGCGACCATCAAGGGCCAGTCCAAAGTGTCGGTTCCGACCGCTCCGTGGCACTGGAATCAGTCGGCTGAGTTCGCCGTCGCGCCCGGAATTCGGTGCTTCTCCGCGGGACACGAATACGCGCACGGAGGTATCAGCTTGCAGGAGTGCTTGATTCCTGACCTGCTCGTGCGGCCGGTCCAGGAGGCGCGCGGACCGAAAGCGTCGATCGTCGATGTGCAGTGGCTTGGATTGCGATGTCGCGTCACGGTCGATTCGCCCAGTGCTGGCTTGCAAGTGGACATTCGAACTAAGCCGAATGCGCCAGAATCCAGCATCGTTGCGGCTTTGAAGTCCGTTGGAGCGGACGGGAAGGCCGGCATTGTTGTCGAGGATGAAGATCTGGCGGGCACGGCGGCAGTCGTCGTGCTGCTTGATTCAACAGGCCGGCCCATTGCAAAGTTTCAAACCACCGTTGGCGGTGAGGATTGAGGGATATGCCGATGGCGCTTGAACTTGACCATCTTGATCGATTGGCAGCGTCGGTCTTCGACGGCTACATCGTGCGGAAAGACCTTGTTCGTAAATACTCGCGTCAGTATCCGGTGCCGACGTACGTCGTCGAGTTCTTGCTCGGGCGGTATTGCGCGACGGTGAACGAGGCAGAGATCCAGGAAGGTCTCAAGATCGTCGAGAAACAACTGCAAGACCGGACTGTTCGCACCGGCGAGGAGGAGGTCTTCAAACATCAGGCCCGTGAAAAGGGCTCGGTCAAGCTCATTGACATCGTGAAGGCGAGGCTCGACGCCCGAAACGACTGCTATTTGGCGGAGCTGCCCAGTCTTGCCCTGAAGGATGTTCGCATCGCGGATCCGCTCGTCAAGGACCACGAGCGCATGCTGACCGATGGGTTCTATGCTGAGATCACGCTCGGATACGATTCGATGATCGCTCAGCAGCAAAATGGTCGCCCTTTCTCCGTGGAGGCGTTGCGACCGATTCAGATGTCGAAATCGGAAGTTCTCGAAGTTCTTGAAAAAGGGCGTCAGGCGTTCTCGACCGCGGAATGGCGGGACTTTCTGATTCGATCAATCGGCTTGCAGCCGGAAGCGCTGTCGGACCGTGCGAAACTGGTCGCGCTTCTGCGGATGGTTCCGTTTGTAGAGCGCAACTACAACATGGTCGAACTCGGGCCGCGCGGAACGGGCAAAAGCCATCTCTACCAGCAGATCTCGCCGTATTCTCACTTGATTTCCGGCGGAAAGGCGACCGTCGCAAAGATGTTCGTGAACAACTCCTCGGGGCAACGTGGGCTCGTCTGCCAGTATGACGTTGTCTGCTTCGATGAGGTGTCCGGAATCTCCTTCGATCAAAAGGACGGCGTCAACATAATGAAGGGCTACATGGCCAACGGCGAGTTTAGCCGCGGCAAGGAGAGCATCCGTGCTGAAGGCAGCATTGCCATGGTCGGCAACTTGGACGTTGACGTGCAGCACCAACAGCGGATCGGTCACCTCCTGACGCCGTTGGCGCCGGAGATGCGGGACGACACGGCGTTCCATGACCGGATTCATGCGTATGTTCCTGGCTGGGAGTTCCCGGCACTCAGTGCGCGCGAGCACTTCACCGACCATTTCGGACTCGTGAGCGATTTTCTGAGTGAGTGCTGGACACGGCTGCGGTCGCGGAGCCGGATGTCCGTCGTTGAAAATCGCCTGTTCCTCGGTGGTGCCTTTCGTGGCCGTGACATCGAAGCGGTCCAAAAGACAGTGAGCGGGATGACAAAGCTGCTCTTTCCCTGCCCGGACGTGCCGGTACCCGATGAAGATCTTGAGCAGATTGTTCGGGTCGCACTCGAGGCGCGGCGTCGTGTGAAGGAGCAACAGAAGCGTTGTTTCCCGTCTGAATTTCGCAACACGCACTTCAGCTACACGCTGGGTGTCGAGGGAGTCGAGAAGTTCGTATCACCCCCGGAATTGCGAAGCGAAGAAGCCATCGAAGCTGACCCATTGCCCCCTGGACAAGTGTGGGCCATTGGCACTGGCTCGCCTGACACAAGCCCGGGCCTCTATCGTATCGAGGTAACTGTTGGGCGCGGCAATAGTGTGAAGGTTCTCAACACGCCGGCGCCACCTGGATTCCGTGAGAGCGTGCGAATTGCAGAGCAGAATCTCTATGGGCAATCGAAGTATCTGGTCGGCGACCGCGATCCTCGCGCACATGAGTTTTCAATTCAGATGCGGCCGTTCGATAACGACCGCACAGGCACAGGGCTGAGCCTTGCAGTCGTATTGGCAATGGCCGGAGCGCTCTTGGAACGAAGCACAAAAGGAGCGCTTATTGTCGTGGGCTCGATGAACCTGGGCGGTTCGTTCGACCTTCTCCCCAATGCAGTCGCGATTGCCGAACTCGCGATCGATAAGCAAGCTAGTACGCTTCTCATGCCTGTCTCGGCTCGACGACAGTTGAACGACTTGCCGGACCAGTTGTGGACCCAAATAAATATCGAGTTCTACGCCGAGGCGAAGGATGCCTTTCTGAAAGCGCTTATTGATTAGGCATTACGCAAGAACCTAATATGAGTATTTTTGAGTTATTTCAAAAGGACGGTCTTAAATGGCGATTCGCTCAACTTCATCCAGCGTAATTTCGTCGCTCGTGCGGTCGTAGAGTTTCGTCGTTCGCGGCGACTCGTGGGCTGCGATTGCCTGGGCGTTTTCGATGGTCCCGCCGTTCTCTAGGTAGGCCGTGATTCCTGTCGCGCGAAACGTGTGGCAGCAGGTGGATTCGGGCAAGCCAGCGGCCCGGGCGCGGCGCTTTATCATGCGCAAAACATCCAGGCGGTGAAGGGGGCGATCTGTGACGCAGCGGTGGCGGTCTACGCTGCGGAAGAGGGGGCTCTTCTTGTCCTTGCCAATGCCAGCGGCCTCAATGTAGGCGTCTAAATACGCCTCGGCGTTGTGGTGGGCCGGGACCTCGTGGCGCTTGCCGCCTTTCTCGTGGAGGCGGACCTGCCAGCGTTTGCCGCTTTGGAAGTAGTCTTCGACTCGCATGGCGACGACGGCCCCGACGCGGGCGAACGAATACACCATCACGCCGATGAGCGCCCGATCGCGGAGGCCGACGACGGTCTCCGTATTGATGGAGTCGAGGAGCTTGCGGGCTTGGTCGGCAGTCAAGACAGGGGTCTTGCCGCGCTTCACGACATGCTTGGGGCCGCGGACGGACGCGGCCGGATTGAACGGCACGACCTGGCCGACAACGAGCCAATCGAAGAGCACCCGGATCGCGGCGAGATTCTGTTTGACGGACGGCGCCGCGAGCGACTTCTGAAGTTCTTCGATATACGTAGCCACGACGACCGGCTCGATGGTTTCGAGGCGGAGGTCTCGGGCGTCGCACCAATCGAAGAAAGTGGCCACGGCCCGGGCGTATGCGAGCCGCGTATTGCGATTCCTGATGTTAGCCGTGAAGAACTCGATGAAGCGTCGGCCGGCACGCTCACCGGCCTGGCAGACGACGGATGGAAGCGTGCATAGCCCGATCCGGTCGAGCTGCTTCCGTGTTGCGAGGGCGGTCTCGTTGGTCATGCTCCTTCTGATGACGGGGGCAACAGCGGGCGAGCTTCTGCTTCAAACGGCGATACGACGTAAAGTCCCCTGCCGGCCCGAATAGGGTATCATAACGTCCTTTAAGATACAGCGCAAGGGTGGGTGGCGAAGTGAGCTTCATGGTCTTTGGTCATTCCCGGTCCTCTGGAATCCTGTTTTCGCTCGGCGCGAAGGAAGGCCCCGCCGACAAAGTCGGCGGGGCGAGGTCATGAGCTATTTCCCAATGTGAGCTATGTCCTCAAGTAAAGGGATCCCAGCCGAAACGGCTTGCAATGTGGGCACATGTCGTCGCCCAACGGGCAAATGCAACCGCCGCCCTCAAAGCACCTCCCGCAACGCGGGCAACAGATCCTTCGTGAGCAGTAGCAAGAAAACATGTTGCGTCTCCTAATTGAGTGTATTCGAATGGATGCATCGGCGACTTGCGGGCCGTCGGCCTGTCCGAGCCCAACAAGAGCGTGAAAGAGAGTCCGCGATGGCTGCAATTACCACCACGGACTCGGGTTCCGGATTGCGACTCACCAACAACTAGCCGGCTGCTGGCCTACCGGGCGCGCGGCATAGTTTCCGCGCCAAACCGGGGTCTACCGCGCCGGCACGCAAGGGCGGCCAGACTGATCCACGTAACCCAGCGTTGTCGACTGGTAATACGTGTAGCGTCCATTGTGGCCGCTCGGATCGGTTACATAGCCGTATTCCATGGCTAGCTCCTTCCGCTAGAGTGCCCTATTGCGTTGGCAACTTTGTAGGGTCATGCCAACATTGCCCGAGGCCTCCTCATTGCAACTGGGTCGCGTGGCGCTAATCTTCGCGGCTCGCAGGATGTCGAATCGCATCTGCCAGACCGACACAAACCAGGAGCCGCCCAGCGCAGATGTGTTACCGCAATGTGGACAATGATGTGAGTGGGCGGGGGCCGGCGCGGTGTCTGGCTGATGGCAAGCTACACAGAAAACATGACCGTAGCACGAGCAGCACATCATTTGTTCCTTTTTTCTCCGCCCAGCCGCCGGACAAACACGACCACACTCAGGACAATTTGAAAGACTCCACCAGCCAGATTTGGAACGAGAATTGCCACGATGATGGGCGTTGTTGAGAGCGCAACCCAAACCCACGCGAACCAACTCCCGGCACCCAGCACGACCATCGCAATCGAAATGTCTGTCGCGTGGGTGCTACGCCATGCCGCTCGAATCTGCAGCGGCATTCCGATTACAACGTACGCGGTGGTCGCGAGCATCGCCGTCGTTGTCGCACAAAAGTTCATTGGTCGTGCTCGTTTCCAGTTGGCTCACCATGCCGCCTGTTTCGACTGGGGCGACGATGCGTACAATCTATGGTACTAGTTTTAGTACCAAAGGTCAAGAGCCCAAGCATTATTTACGTAACATGTTGTAGAATAGCTACTTATGGACGCGATTGGTTAGGCGATGCGTGAAGGGTACTAGGCGGAGGTTACGGTGTTCCATGAATCGTCCGCCGCTTCCGCCGACTGTAGGCGAAAACTGAATATATCCGTCGCCGGTTCGACCCGGCTTGATGCACAATCGTGTTAGCTTTTTGTCAGGAAGCTCAATTCGATGTGATGTTGCCTCAAGCACCATGTTCACCAGATTCACAAATCTAGTCTTCTCTGGCTTGGACTGTGGAGGCTGCTGTTGGGCCGCCGCAATTATTTCCTGTAAAGCCGAAACATGTTTGGGAGCGGGAGCTACGTCAATCAATTCCTTGGCGATAGCACGGAGCCGCGTGAGGTATGCTGGTTCCTCGGAACTTCTCAGGCTCAGGTCGGCGGTGGCAAGGTCCGACTCGGCTGCGTGCGTCCTACCGATCGGTGCTGTATCTCTTTTGAGAAGGTTTCTCACCTGTGCAGGATCGCACGATTCAGAAGGAGTACGCAATATCAACTCCAAGCAAGCCTGATTCGTGCTCGATTGCTTGGAGTTATAGGAACTGTCATTCTCTTGGATTTCATAGAATTGCGAAAGCGCCGTTGTAATCTCGGCCTTGATAGTCGCATCGTCGGGCTGTGAATCCCAATGCAATCCGAGTTTAATCGTGTGCCATGGACGAGTACCGCCAACCAGCCGGTCGCGACGAAAAGGCGACGGCAGAAAATAATTTGCAATTTGGTCTATTATTCGATTATCCAGATCAGCCAGGCGATCTGTATTACCAGAGTCAAGCAGTGGCGAGAAAAGCCGGACTTGTTCAAGCAAGTCAAGAAGTATGTCCTCCACAAGCACATCAATAACTTGGTCTCGCCCCAGATTTGGCAGGTGTGTCCGTTCTTCTTTGATACGAAACACGCAACCAACCTTGCCGCAACACTCCAATAGCAATTGTATTTCCGCGACATCATTCGGAACAGGAAGCTGTAAGTCGGATGCGTCACGAATGTCGATTCCAAGCGCCTCGCAGCTTGCAATTATGTTTTCAATATTTCCGGGCATTGCTAGGTCATCAGGTACCCCTTCATTAATCTCCTCCCAAGTGACGTAAGACCTGCGTCGCGACTTAGCGACCAAACTTTCAATGATCCCAAAGAACTGACTAGGTCCTCTTGTCGGCCGAAACCTTTTACCAGTGCGGGCGTTTGCTGGCGCAGGGTCGGTGCCGCCTTGGGGTAGGTGATTCGGACGGGTCGGGACCTCGATGAGAGCTAACGATTGAAAGTCAACGTTAAAAGCGCTTCGCTTCCCCTGAAGTGGTACCCCATTCAGAGCTGTAGCGACAGGGTCCAGAATGAACTGCCTCAATGCCTTAGCGAATAGCGATGATGATTCTTTGTGAGCCGCGCGTTCTGGCGGTTGATGAGGTGCGGTGAGCCGAAACCGAATGAACGGCACTTCAAGCGATTCCATGTTTCGACGAACTGCCATTTGTTCATGTGCCGTCAGACTGGTAACGGCCGCGAGTACGGCGTCGGCTAGATACGAATTTTTCTGGGAATACAGAAAGACAGGGCGGAACTGAACGACAACAGGTTCGGCACCAATAGCAGAAGGGTGAATTGGCTCTAAGAGCACCTCACTGCACACTTCAGACACAGAATCCACTTTGGCTCGAGCCGACTCCGACTCAAACTGACGCCCGACGAAGACATCGGGTGTTCGAATTGCGGTTGCACTCCGCAAGAAGAGGAGTAATGCAGTCTTTATTCGGTCAACAAGTTCATCCTGCTTCAATTCTGTGATCGAGGATAAGATTTCAACGCAGAGTGGGGACGATGTTAGTTGGTCACGAAAACCTCGCGGGACGGAGAAGATCGCTAGGAAGAAGGCAGCGCGTAGCTGTTGCGGTGCGCCAGTCTCATTTTGAGGCTGAATGCCCACGGTCGGATCAAAGCAGAGGCGCAACCAATGTGGGCTGGATTTCTTGTGGACCTGTGCAGATAGCTGGTCCAGTTGCTTTCGAATCGCCTTGGACATCAGCAAGCCTCTTCTTGCGATGGCGCAATACCTACGGCCCAATCGAGGGATCGGTCTCCAACCATATGTAACCCTTTGATTTTAGCACGCGTATGTGAACTCCCGCTTCGAGGAATTACTCCTCATTCGACGGATTATGGCGATAGCATTTTCTGCTCCACCAATATCGGCCCCAGTTCAATCAAGAGTTGCTGCGCTTTCTTGACCATCTCGATCTGCTCCGGCGTCAGCCGGTCGAAATCCACCGGCACGGGCCAGCGCGGTCGGACCTTATCGACCTTCCAAGTCGCCACGATGATCAGCTGGCACATGCCCCGTTTGTCTGGGTTCAGCGCCCCAAAGCCGGCAAGCCGGTTCAGGGAGATCGGCACGCGGTCCGGCTGCTGACCACTGAGGCCGGGCTGCGTGTAACCTTCAGCGAGAAAAGGCGCCAAGATCCTCCGGACCTCGGGATCATTGCACTTCTGGATGAGTAGCTGCTTCTGCGCCTCGGACATGGTCTTGGCGACTTCGCCCTTGGCCTCGGCATCCTTGGCAAAGCGCTGAGCGTCGGCCATCTGCTTGAGGCGGTCCACCTCGGCGGCAAGGTCACGAAGCTTGGTCTCGGTCTCGACGCGGCGTTTGTATTCCTCGGTTTCCCGCTTCTGGAGCATCAACTCATACTCGGCCTTCATGCTGGCGAGCTTGGCACGCTCCTCCTTGAGCAGCCGCTCCGCCTCAAGGGCTGCTTTCTCCAACTCCGCGATGCGGGCGGACTCCCGGATTTTCTCTCGCCCTTCGGCTTGCGCGGATTCAGCCCCCTGGACCTTCGCGGCCAGCCACGATTCCATCTGCCGCGCTTCATACTCACGGATTACCACATCCAGAGTCTTTGCCTCGCTCAGGTTTGCTTCCTTGGGGCTTCGGGCTATCGCGTTGGCAAGCAATGCCTCCTGCCTTTCGATCTGCTCCAGCCGGTCCCGGCCCCAGAAATACAGCCCGTCGACATCGCGGCGCTGGGTTTCGTCAGGGAGCCAGCCCACATTGACCCGCTTGAGTTCCGCTTCTAGGGTTTGGAGGATGGCATCGGCCTGCTCTTTGCGCGCCCGGACCTGCTCCAATGAAGCGATCGGCTCTTCGCGGACACGGAGGTATGCGAAGAAGGCCAGCTTGTCCTGGGCGAGGCGTTTGCCGTCGTCATTGGTCAACAGATCCTGAGTCTGCTTGTCGAGCACCGCGACCCGGTCTTCCAGTTTCTGCAGAAGCGCACTTGTGTCCTTGACCGATGCCGAGAACCGCTCGATGAGCTGCTTGGTGCGGGCATCCTCGGCCTCCCGTTGCCTCCGCTGGCGTTCCGCTTCTCGGGACTCCGCCTGCGCGCGGTCCTTGGCTTCGGCGCTCTGGGCATGGGCGTAACGGGCCGACAACAGCAGGGGTCCACAGACCGTGACGATGGTGAGGCGGCGCAGGGCCGCCGACGATTTCCGCGAGTACATCTATGGCGAGCTCCTTTCTTGGTCGCTACCGGCCATGTCGAAAGTTTCGGCCGCGAGCATGACGCGAAGGTGTTCGATGTTTTGGGCCTGGGACTGGACTGTCGCTTCCCTCCCCTGCCCCCATTCAATAATCTGCATGAGCGTCTCTTCATCTTGGGCACGAAAGCGGCCAGAGTCGGCACTGCGGCCAATCGCCTGGACTGTGGACCTTTTCGACTCCAATTCGTCCGGGGAGATTCGCGCGGCAAGCAGGCTGGTCCAGGCCTCGCGGACCGAGTCGCTTCGGATGATGGCGAGGTCCAGCGCGCGGGGCTTCTCGGCGCCGCTCGCATCGGCCTTTTCAATGTCCATGCCAACGACTCGCTTGAAATCCTCCTTGAGCTTATCCATCGCCGCGCCCAACGAGTCGATAACGGCTTCGGCCGCGGGCTTCTTGGTAAGGATCGATTCGCGGAGCGCTCGGTTCCGAGCCTCCTCGATGGCGGCAGGGCTGGAGCCAATGGCGAACGTGGCGAAACGGCTGCGGTCGCGGCCTTTGACGGCCCACTCGATGCCGCCCATCACAAGCAACGCGACAACCGCATAGACGAACACGAGGGCCAGCTTGCGTCGCGGAGAGGCGCCACGAAACAGCCTTAACGTCATGAATCGCCACAGGAGCGACGAATCATCCCGGATGACCACGGGCTGCTCGACCGGACCTTGGAGCCACGTCGGGGCCGGCTGGTCGGGCCGTCGAAAATGAAACGTGTTCTTGCGGTGGAGGTCGGGATAGGCGGCGATTTCCGTCAACCGACAGAGCATTTGCAGGCTCGCGTGCTGCTCCGGCGCGAATTCCAGGGAATGGCCGTTTTCGCACGCCTCCAATAAATCGCGGTAGTGTTGACGGTTGGTTGGCACCGCGAGGAACTGGTACGCGCTCGCCACGTCACGTGGAATTGCATCCGAATTGCCATCACAGCGAACAAGCCATACGGCCATCGCCGCGTGCACCGCCTCATCGTCCGCGTCGGGCTCCACGCCCATCCGCTCAAATAGGGTTTGGTAGCTAACCATCGAAGATTACGAACGTTAGACCCGCCGATGCGACTCACCCAGGGCTAGGCGGCACCGCCGTCGGTGTCGCACCTGGCCGGCCGCATGTTGTACCGGCGCAGATTTTTCGGGGCAAGCTCGTCACGTCGGCCTTGGCGCGGGTAGAATATGGGTGGTGTTTTTTCAGGCCGTTCCTCAGGGCTCTTTGAATACTGAGGATTCGTGTGGTTCGGGTGGGTGCGACGCGTTCGCCGCTCGAATCCACGGACGATCCTGAGACCCGCTAGGATCGAAAAACCAGCGGGCTACTTTTTGGTGCGTGTTTCCATAACACGGACCTCTTTCCAATACGCGGCAATCAAGCCACGTCATGTAAGGAGGTACCTTGTGGAAAACAACGAATACGAGGGACGTAAGTCCCGTATCTTCAACCAAAAAGTAGGAAGAGCGCCGGTATGGCGGTCGGTCGGGAGCATCACGATCGTATCGCCGGACCTGGAGAAACCTCTGTTTCTGGAGGAGACGGGTTACACCGTGTTCCTTCACGAAGCGAAGGACAACTCGCTCCGCGACGCAATCATCGTTCTCAAACGGTGGCAGCGCACGGACGATTGGAAATTCAGGTTCTGGCTGTTCTTCGCAGCTGTACTGGGAATCGCTTTAGTGCGGGCATGGTACAGCTTGTCTGCATTCTGATGCTGGGGAGGTCGTCTAAACACGACCTCCCTCTTTTTTTACAAACTCCAAAGTCCGATGAGGATACCAATGGCAAGCCCGGTCGCCGCCAATTGCAGCTTGAGGTGCCACGAACCCGGTGCCAGCGGCTCGCCAATAATGGCCCGACAGATCCTGGAGGCTGTGCTTTCTTTCTCCATCGGACCACGATAGCACGCTCGGTGCTCGGAGATCAATTTCTTCTTGAATCGTGTTAGCAGCCCCGCTAACATATGGACAATATTTGATTGATGCGTGCTCTCCGTGCGGTCCAGACCGATGGGGAAAAACATGGGCCAGCCGGAAGAGTCCCGGGACAAACGACAAACACCGGGCAGCACGCCGAAACCGACAACGGGTCCTGAGGGACCTGTTGTCTTTTTTACGGCGTTTCTTCAGGTGGCGGTTGCGCCGCAAACGCCTGTTTGAGGCGTCGCACCTCAGTCGGCGACAGGTCATCCTGACGCGCTGAAAGGTCCAACCCCACGGTCGCGCCAATCTTGACGATCACCTTCATCGGGAGTTGATAGACACGCGAAAAATCGCGGACACTCATCGGCTCTTCCAACATGTCGACGGCCAGCCGCTCGGCCATCTCACGCACCCGGGCCTCCAGCTTCCGGCGGTCACCCTCATTCGGACCACCAAATCGCGCCGGCCTTGCAGATCCCGGCGCCTGCGGCCTGTCTTCCCTCTTGGGCCGGGATGTCTGGTCTTTGGCCGGTCTATTGGGGAGTGATGGCCGGGCCTCCTCGTAATACCAATCCGAGTCGGTGATTTTTCGGCTTGGCCACAATTCCCTGGTCATGTCGTCAGCGCACCTCTCCGTGAACGGATAGAGCCCTTGGACAAGGACAGGCCTGCCACCGGTGGGGGTCAGACATCGGCCTCCGGTCCCCTTAATGTGCATCAAGCTGAGCAGATTGGTGTCATTCACCGCCGCGATCATCTCCGGTGTGAGCGCTGAGATTTTCTCCTCCTCCCAGGATTTTGATTGCGACTGCCCTCGTGATTCGTTTGTTCCCTGGCTTGTCCCAAAGCTACTGCTTGAGGAGTCGCTACCCGTGCGAGAGTCCGGCTTCGCATCGAGGATTCCCATGGATGTTGTCGTACTCACACCACTGGAAGAGCCATAGGTATTTGAAGAGGATGAAGATGTTCCCTTGGAATGGGATTCGGACGTTGACCCGCCGTGTTTGTATTCGACCGTCCGACCAGCAATCGTCTGGAAGAGTTCAATCACGCGCGGGTCCTCCAGCGTCAGGCACTGTTTGAAGCTGGTGTTCTCAAACACGTTGCCATAAAGGTCTGTGTCCCGTGTCTTCAGCGAGCTGGAAGACTGATGGGCCAGAATAAAGCCAACCCCCGCGGAGCGGGCATCCTCCAACATCTCGACAACATTGCGAGCGGCGAGCCGGTGGAACTCATCCACAGCCACAAAGCACTGCGTCCGCCGGCCCTCCTTTTCACGGCGCGAAGCGGTCTCAAGCAGGCAGAAGAGGATTAGCTTTCCAACATCGGCCGACAAGAGCGACAGCGCGCGGGAATCCAAGTGGACGTAGAGGATTTCACGGTCCTCATAGAACCGTTCAAAATCAATAAGCTGGTCCCTTCCGATCGGCGCGCCATTAGTGTGTACGTTCTTGGCATATTGCAAGGCTTGCAGCGCGGAGTAGAGCCCGCGAGCATCCTTATTGCCCGACTTGCCCGTCGTGGCATGACGAATGAAGTCGATCATCTCATCCATGGTGGAGGGACGGTCGTTATACAGAATCTCATTAAGCTGCGTCCGCTGCTCGTCAGTGAAAAAGTCCGAGCCGTAGCCTTCCGGATAGACCATCGAAAGGGCCTTCAGGAAGAACTCGCTCCGTTTCAGCGGATAGGCCACGGACCGAATGCAAAAGAACGGGTCAAAACAGAGACCCTCGTACTCCGGGTCCACCGAGAAGAACCGCAGAGCCTGTCCCCTCGCGTCGGCGATCTGGGTCGCCAACGCGCGAAGATATCGGTCACCATTCTGCTTCAGGTCAACGATAAGCATGGGGGGCGGGGCATGTGTCGCGCCTTTGCGATCGATGTAGCCCTCAGCCAACTGCAGAAGCAACTGGGCGATCGCATGAGAGGTCTTTCCAGAACCGGAGCCGCCCAGGACGTAGGCATGATTCTTGAAGACCTCTCTGGGGACGAAGATCGGCTCGTGCTGCGGGTATCGGAGTCCGACAAAAATCTCCTCTCGATAAATCGGGCTCGAACGATGCAACGATTCGAGGTAGCGGGCGAATTCGCACGGGGGTTCCCCCGGAAAAATCGCCTGCATCCGGCGGCGCTGCAGGATTTGCCAGGCCCGGTCCCCAAGCCGACGCCACATAGCATCAAGGTCGATTCGACCGAGCCGGATGTCCAATGGCCCCGCCCATCGAACCACAGGGCCGGTGGGGTCCAGCGTGGCTGGGAGGCTCAATTGCGGCTGATCCGCGAGGTAATCCTCGAAGGGCCTAAGGTCAACTGTCTTCGGTTTTTTAAGCCAACGCATGCAATCCCTCTTCCAGGTTATTGAAACCCGGCACACACTCGACGCGAACATGGGTCACTTCGCGAAGCGGGATTCGGTCATCAAACGTCGCGGAGTTGACGGCCTTGACCAACAACTCCGCGCGTTCATGCGACTCCACCAGAATAGCGTGCGAGTAGACCAGATTAGCAAGCCACGGCAACATGCCCGGGGTCTGAATGACCTCGGCGATGTGGGAGCGGGTCATGGCGACGACATCAGCCGCCTTGGTGCCGTCGCCGGGCACATAGACGTGGAAGACGCGCGTCGATCGCGTGCTTCGCTCCAGGCAATGGTAGCGGCCCGGCGGGGCGTGCTCATCAAAAAGCGAGGCAACCTCGTCTTCTTCAAGTCGAATTCGCGGGAACCCCTTCAGATGGCAGAAACTGAAGATCGCGAGGTGTGTCGCCAGCGCCTCGGCGCCCAACCCCTCGGCACGGCGTCGGCTGACGCCGAGCGCCGCGGCGCCCTTGGCCTCTAACTGGTAGGCGCTGCGGTTTCCCTTGAAGAGCTTGCGGGCAGTGATGTAGCCCTCGTCACGAAGTCCATCGAGCGTCTTCTGTGGGTCGGCGCCGTCAAAATAGAGGCTGCTCAGGACCTCCTTGAAGGTGAAGCGATAGCGGGCGATATGGGCCAGCACCCGGCGATGGCGGTCGCTCAGCTTACCAAAGCTCATACGGAAGTCCCTGCTCCGCACAAAACCGGTGAAAATCCCTTAGCTTGGCGGCTCCGTAGGCACCGCCCAGTTCGATGACGCGGCGATCGGCGGCGGCCCGAATCATGGCGTCGGGCAGCCGATGCCGGTCGCCGAATCCCTCCTGCCGAAGCCGCGCTTCAGAAATCCACTCCGCGCCGCTTTCCCTCGCTCCATACCGCCACGCCAAGTATAACCCGGCCAGCGTCACGTCATGACTCACCTCGCTTCGCCGCGGCCATCGTCCGCCGCTGCCGCCTCGGGCGTGTCCTGCCTTTCGGCTGGCGATGACCAGCCTCATGAGCTTGGCCGGTCCCCTCCACCTGGCATCGAGAATCGTCGCGAGCCGCTCGAATACCGGCTCAGTCTTTCCTGGGGACCATTTCACAAGCGGCCGCTCCAACGCCAGCTCTGGCCGTACAGGCACCGATGCCTGCTCAACTAGGCCGGCCTGGGCCAAGGCCTCGATCCGGCGGGTGGCCTGGCGAGTCGGTTCAGTCACGGTTCCAAACCAGATGCGGGCAATCTGCGGGATGGAGAGGACGCGAACGCGGAGCGTCAGCGCGTCAAGAATGTCCCGGTCCCGTACGCTCAGGCTACGACTTCCTCGCACCATCGCCGACACATTCTCCGGTCGTCTTGAAGGGGGCGGAAGGTGTACAAGACGCCATCAATAACATGCGATTTTGAAATAGGTTACAGGGACGCGGGGTTCCGATTCAACGGCAGGAAGCGGGGCCATCGAATCGGAGCTGGAAACGGAGGGAAACGGCTAACGGACAAGCGGAGGAGTTCGAACAGGTCAAGAAAACGCCGCATCTGTCCCCTTTGGATGCGGCGGCGCAAACCTCAATAATCCTCCGGCAAGAGGATAGTGGTCGCCGATCGGTCGGCCTCGGTAATGATCCAGAATTTACAGCCGTTGCGGTCCCGATAGACGGACAGGAGCCTGAAACCCTGTTCAAGGGAGAGTTCATTCTCCTCCCGGTCCGCCTCGCACACTTCACCCCAGTCGCCCACAGCATGCCGCTGCAACGCTGCATGCACGTCTTCGGGATGGAGGGTTTCCAGAGCGACAGACGTGATGACGAGCCTTCCCAGCGCGAACTTACAGCCCATTGCCGTCGGCCTCCCCGCCCAGGTTCGAGTCTTCGCCGTAGACGGGGTCCACCATCCGGAAGCCGCTCAGCCAGCACCGGGTCTTTTCCCACTCCTCAGGCGTCTCGCTCCGCCAGGCGGCAAAGAGGTTTTCACCAATCCACCACCGTACGCAGTGTTCGCGACAGACCAGCCAATGGGCTCGGCCGACATTGTGCGGCCCCTCGCTTTCTCCACAGTGCGGGCACCCTCCAAAATAACCTTGAAATGCCCCAGTGCTTAGCTTCGTGACGCCGGTGCCTCGAATCTTGTTGTCATCCGAATTCATAGGCTCCAGCCCTCCCCGCGTACGGTCGGCGCAGGCACCTCGGTTGGCATGCCCACAAGGTGGCAGCGCACGGTCTCCAAGGCATCGAAGAAATGCGCTCCCGCATGAGCGCGGGCAAAGTCGTTAAAGTCCGCCCGCCTCAAGACGTGCAGAATCCAACACAGTGCATCACGAAACTCGTCAGGCATCTGGGTCGGATAAAGGTATTTCACTTCGAGTAGGTCTTTCATGTTTCTCATCTCCTTCAAGCCGGCACGACCCCGAGCGCGCCGGCAGGTTGTCCGCGGGCCATCGCCGGCCAAGCCAGCTTTTCCCGTCGGGGTCGGTTTTTTTCGGTCACAATTCCTGCCGGAAAAAACCGGCCCCCGGGAAAAGCGAAAAGAACTGCATCGAGCTACTGCTCGATGCCGCATGGATGACGCGGGGTGAGTCGAAGACGGAGGGCGGCGGGCGCAAAGCAAGGACCGTGACCGCGAAGCGGCCCGCGCAGCGGGCGGCCGAAGGCCGGCGCGGTCCTTGCGACCCCGCAACCGGAGTCAAGACGATCCCCTGCGATGGAAGGGACCGGCGAAGCCGGACTGCGTGGACTCGGGCTGCGGCGAGGCCAGGAAAATGGGCAGGTGGTTGCCCCGGACCTCACGTGAATTGAAAACCCTTCTGTGTTGTCCTTCGATTGAACGAACGTGGCTATAAAGCGCCGGTCAGGAGACCCTACGCGCCGCCCGTTCCCCGTGAATCCACGAGTGGGCGTCGTTGAGGGCCTTGGCGAGCACAGGAAGATCCTCGGCGTGAAAGCCGCCGGTCTCTTTCCACTCGTCACCCTCCTTGTAGAGCCGCGCGGCCGTCACGTTGTGCATGGGGCCGTTGGCCGTCTGGTTCTCCCAGACCAGCACCTTGACGCTTCCGTAACGAATCTCTCGAATCGGTCGGTTCTTTTCGCTGTTAGGCATAAAGCACCATCCTTTCCAGAGGCCGGACCATCCACCTGTATGGAGGGTTATGGTGCCGTGCCCGGATAAAGTGACTCAGGCTCCTGCCTGCTGAATTCAGGCGCCGCGCTGCGGAGGCATGCAAAGACCAGCCGGCGAATGATGTCGGACGAATAGCGGGCACGAGCCTTGACCCGCAGGAGGCGAATACCTGCGGCCCGGAGTGTTTGGTTCAGAAAACGGTCACGCTGTTGACGGCACTTTAGCTCATGCGAGCGGTCGTCGAGCTCAATGGCGAGAATGATCCGCGTCGTCCGGGGTTCACAGAGCACAAAGTCGAGGTGTTTCTGGGAAATCGCCGCGCCGAATCCGCGGCGCCAGTCGGCATCAGAACAGGTCAAGATGTCGGCGACCCGTACCTTGCACATCACCTGGAACACATGGCCCACCGCCTCCTGCAGCGGCCCGAAGAAAGCGGCCTCGCCCTTGGTCAGTAGCGTGCCGCGTCCTTCATAAGGAGAACCGATTCGCGCTTGCCGGGCGCGAACAATTGTGGACCGGCGACGCCGGCCGTAAGGCCACCAACTTCCTCGGCGCGCCCTTCGCCGCGCCGCCACCCGCCTTGCATTCATCGATAATCAATAACACGGGCACCGACAATACTCAAACCATCGTCTCTGGATCTGCCGTCTTCGGCCGTCATCGTCGGGGCTCGTAAGAAGGGGCCCCCGGCGAGGAGGACCGAAGCGGCATCCGGCGCGCATGCGATTCCCCTACCCCGACGCCACCTGCCGGATCGGTCCAGAGTCAGAGGGCGCTCAGGGCTGATGCGTCGGCGACTTTCTCACCGCATCAATCACTATTGTGGGAGAATCCGTACCGAGTTGTCGCGCGATCCATGCGACTCGGCCAAGTCCGTAACGCAGGTGGTTGTACTTCAGGGAAAGCGCCGTGGCCCTAGCCATCTCGTCGCTGGAGTGGGCGATCTCACGGTCATACCGGGAAAGCGCTTCGGCACCCCTCTGAATGATCTCCTGATAGCGTCGCTTGTCTTCCTCCAGCCGGGCTTGCTCGCTCGCCAACATGACCCGCAGCTTCTCGCGCCGCTTTGAGAGGTTCTTAGGCAGCTCGCGCTCGATGAGTTTTCCAATGTCGAAGTCGGGTTCTATTTCCTCAACAGGAATCGGCGGGGCATTGTCGCCCTGGGGCAGATAGTGCCACGGGTGGCCGGGTTCATAACGGTCCTTCGGGTCGATCGTGCAGTCAGCGACAGTTTTGCGCGCCCACGCGTCCAACTCGGTCGCCGCCTGCGCTCCGAATCCGCGGGCATAGGCTTCCAGTGCCGCCGAATACGCGGACTTGAGCCGCGGCTCTTCCCGCTCCAAAAACTCCGCCAGCTTCATTTGTGCGTCGGGCGTGCGCGGTGGCCTTCCCGAGCGCGGGTCTTCGCCCGTTCGCCGTGCATCTTCGACGGCCTGTATGTCGGCGAAGATGGCGACCAACTCGCGGCCATGTTCTTCGGTCATCGCCCGGACCTCGGCCTCGTCGGGCTCAATGGGGCCGTCAGTGGTGACACTGAAGACACCGGCCTCAATCGCACCAGATAGAGGCACTGCGCAGGGGACATCGGCCCAGTGGGGCGAACGGAGTTCCTGGATTTGGTCGTGAGGTTGGGCCGCAGCTTCTGGCGTCGCTGTGACGGGTGGCTGCAAGGGAACCGGGGTCTCGGGCACGTCCCGCGCCCATTCAAATAGCTGTTGGGTATGTCGGCTCATGGCGGATATACCCTGTTATGAGGCCGCGCCCAGCGATGGTGACCCGATCGAAGCGGGAAGGCCGGAGCCTTCCCGCAAGAGATAGTGCGCCTCACGGCGACGCGCTAATGGCCTCGATGATGGAAGTGGCGGTCTTCTGGATGTGGTCGAGCGACTCGGTGAGCGTCTCCTTGTCGCCGTTGTAGAGCTTGATGTAGTCCGCGGCGGCGCCGTTGGTGTCGAGCCCGATGGCCTGGCAGACGACGAATGCGACGGCTTCGGCTTCAGTCTCGCGGATGGTCTTGCTGGTTTCTTTGCGCCGCTCCGTGCGGTGCAGCATCTCGTGCGCCATCTCATGGACCAGTACAGAGAACTCTTCAGCGGGAGTCAGGTCGGGGCGAATCACGATCTTGCCACCCTTGGAGACGCCATCGGCCGAGCCGATATCTTCGGAGTACTCGACGGTGACGGCGCGCTGAGCAATGAATTCCTTGAGCCGCTCGGTGTGGCCATTCGGATCGCCGCCGACGCGGGCAAATTCAGGCAACGGCTTGCCGTCGGTCTGGCTGACATCGAAGACGTAAACCGCCTTGAAGCGTAGGAGCGTCTCGGCATCCTGCTCTGCAGGAGCGGTGTCGCCGGCTGTCGCTTTCTTGCGAAGGAGCATGGGGGCGATGATGACGATGCCCTTCTCGCCCGCCTTCACGAAGCGTCCAAGTTCTTTCCAGCGGTTGAACCCGGCGACGTGAGTGGCATCGGGCCGCTGCATCGCGATCATCATGCAGTTGCCGAAGCTGTAGTGGTGAAAGCGAGCCATCGTCGCGAGATAGGCCTTGAAGGCGTCGCTCCCGCCGCGCTCCACGTCGGCGATGAGTTGGTTGAGGGCGTCTTCAGCGAGTTGTTTGGCTTGTTCGACTTTCATGGTTTTGTCCTCCGAGTTTGGGTTTTGTGTTTCCTCACCGGAGGCTGGGAAACCAAAACCCCAAACCGGACGGACAAGCGACGCGTCCGGCCGGCTCCAGGGACGGGCGGACAGCAGCGGACGTGACAGGCCGGAGCCAGCGGCGAAGAGCGAAGCGTGCCTGGCGCGGTCGATGCCCGCGCGGACCGGCGGCGCCAGCCGGGAGCAGACCGGACGCGGCGCGGTCAGAAAGTCAGCAAGCCAAACCTGTCGAAGAAAGAGCGCCCCGCATCATCCTGTGCCGATGCGTGCGTGGGCGTTGCATGCAAGAGCGTGTCGCGCAAGAGCACGCGCCGCGATCACCAGCGAGAGCGATTGAAGCAAGGGTCAGCCGGCGAGATGGGCGAGGTCCGGATCGATGGCATGCGTGCTGAGTGAAGGTGGGTGGGTCATGCGGCTTTCCTCCCAGAGGAGCACGTCGGCAAGGCGGGCGTAGCGGATGCGGCCGCGGCGCTCGAAGGGAAGTTCGCCGGATTCCATCGCGCGGATGACAGTCTGACGACGCATGCGCTGCATCCTGCGAATCTGATTTACGGAGAGCCAATGGGAGAAAGGAGACTCGGGTCGTAGTGTTGGGTTCATGCCAAGGAGATATCGGTGACGGCAATTGGAAGCAAGGGGCACGAAAGCGGTTCGGACGCATTAGCGCAGGGCGTCAATCCCGGTCCATGGCCGGCGCCGAACGAATTCCAGCAATGAAGGCATCGGCGATCCGCGCCTCAAAGCGTTCCCGTTCCAACTCCCTTCCCCGTGCATTGGATGGGAGCTTTAGTGGACCGATACGCCTCGCCTCCCTTTCGAGGTGTTCCATGCAATGAGCAACGCCCTTCATCAAGGCACGGGCGACGTGGCTCGCCGTCAGCTTAGTACCAGTGCTGCGGCGGTAGGTCTCGACAAGCTGCAACAAGGTGGCCTCGGACGCTGGCGTAAAGACGAACTCGCGCTTGATACTGGGGATCGCAGCGGGATGGGCAGGCGGCAGAACGGTTCGCGCTGCGGGAATTGGCTCCGCCACTGTTGGGTGCTCCGGCACCTGCGACTCCCTCTCCACAACAGGCGCTGCGACCGCCCGCGCGGCGGCATCGAGATCGAAGAGCCTGGCGACTGACGATGATGGTGGCGGCGTGCGAAGCGGTTTGGCCATCTCCCCCCACCTATTCGTTCGCGGCCAGCGCCTGCGGCGGCCTCTCAACTTCAAACGCGTCTAAACCGTAAATCGCGAACGGTAGCGCATCCAGCGCGCCCTGCAGGAACGTCTCACGATGCCGGACGCGATGCTCCACCTCAATAGAGAGTCGAATGTACTGCATAGCAACCGGGATGTCCTCGAACTTCGGTAATTGAAAAAGGGTCTTTCCGCGGCCGGAAGCATCGGGAAGGATCACGGCCTGCGAGATTGACGTGTCGAAGCGCCGTCCGGGAAGGGCTTTATTCACAACCGCCTCCAACTGCGCGCGCAGGCGTGTTGCGCGGCCATCCACATTGGTGAAGACTACGCCGAGTACCTCCAGACCAGGGTTGCGGTGCTTGCGGACATCGGCGATATCGTTGAATGCCTCAGTGAGTCCCCCTAGAGAGAGCGGATGCGGAAACGCTGAAAGCAGAAACCACTCGGCGGTTGAATAAGCGGACACAGTCGTAGTGAACGCAGCCGATGGCCCGGTGTCGAGAAAAATGAAATCATACTTCTTGCGGGCTTCTTCAGTTGGCCGCTCCAGGATGCGGGTGCGGTCGACGTATTTGGAAACGAGATTGTCGATCTCGCTGAGCTGTGGCCTCGATGGCACGAGATGGACGTTTGGGGGCATGTTGTCGGCGATGGCCAGGCTTTCAACAGTCTCGTCAGTGGTAAGTAATTCCAGCGTGCCGGCAAAGCTGTTAACCGGGACGCCCAAGTGCTTCGTGGCGCCTGCGGCGGGGTCCAGATCCATGATCAGGCAATGGAAACCGCGCTGACCCAGCGCGGCGGCGATGTGGACGGTATTCGTAGTTTTCCCCACTCCACCCTTTTGGTTCCCGACGGCGATGACCACGCCCTGCTGATTCGCTTGCTGCATACTTCGCTCCAGGTTCATTAAGTCCTGCGTGCGGGTATGCCCGCATGGCGGCATGCCCGCGGTCCGGCGCGCCCGATGGCCCGCGCGCCCGCACTCCCTCCGTTCCATCATGAAACAAGTCTCCGGACAAGATAGGAATTTCGATTGAGGCCGCGCCGGGCTTTCCCGCCTCCGCGCACCCCGGCGCACCCGCATGCTTGCGTGCCCGCTTGCCCGCATTCCGGCATGCGGGGATTCAGCCATGCAAGCTAAGGATTGTGTCTTGTCAGGTGGTTGCGAGCGTGCAAGATCTGGGATGATCGGGTTACGAGCGGAATTCCCCGCATGTAACCGTGCAGCGTTTGGAGAGCGTATGACGTAACGCGAACGCCAAGAACGAAAAAAGCGACCGTTGGGTCGCCTATTTTCGAAGCCCGAGAATTTCCGGCAGGGCCGTAGATCCGCAAGGCCAAGTGAATCTCGCAAGTTCAACTTAGCCTGCGCCCTTCAATCCCGTCAAGAGAAATCTCCGAGCTGCATTGGCGTCGTGTGCCTCTCGCCGCCCACACACTGGGGCGGGCGCTCTTTGTGTGTTTAACGGGGGCTATCATGAAGACAAGAACAACAGGGGCAGGGGATGTTTCTGCGCGAAAACCGGCCGGGGGATTCTGCCTTATCTCTGGAACATCGCTTTTAAGGGCCTGGGCAGCCTACAGGCGACGCGATCTTCGCTTGCTGGACCTCCGGGTATGGTTTGCATGCTTCGAGCTTGTGGCGAGGCGCTGCGTGGCTAAGAAGGGTATTCGACCGAAGTACTCCCTCGACGAAATTCACGCGCTGGTCGGTGGGACAGGAGGTGAGCACATCCACCAGGCGGTGACTCGGCTCGAACGATCGGGGCTTGTCATCTGGGGTGAAACCTGCATCACGCTGCCAAGACCCGACTTGGGATCGGGTGATCTCGATTTGGCGCTGGTGTGCGAGCAAGTCGCGAACCATCGACGCCTTGTGCCAGTGCCGCGCCGAATCATTCGACTCATCGCCGGCGGGGCGCGGCGAGTCGTGATCGCCACCATCTTGGGGCACCTGTTTCGTTGTTTGTACTACCGGAACGGCCGGTGCGAACCGGAAGGGACATGCAAGGGGTCCTGGATTGCGGGGGTATTCAATGTGAGCCTTCGAAATGTGAAGTCGGCGCGTCAGCATCTCGTGAGGATTGGTTGGCTTGAGGCGATTGAGCGCCGGCAGACCTACCTGAACCGATTTGGCCAGCGCGTACGGATCAATCTCGACTGGTCGAGAAGCGACATAAGCGGCAGACCCAAACGATCACCCCTTTCGGCGTTATCCACCACCAGGTCAGCACCCCCTTATGAAGACAAGAAACTCTCTTCGAGATTTGATCAACACCAGAAACCCGGGGACGGACCAGCTGGTGTTTGCAGAAAACCGGGAAGGGCAGGGCGGCCGGCGCTGCGCCACGTTGTCCGCAATGATCTGCGCGATCCAAGGCGGCTTGAGGAATTGAGGGAGGAGGCCATCAAGAAGGGCTTCATCGGCTGCTCCGAGTGCGACCGGCTCCGTTTCTTTGCTGCGGCGGAACACGCCAAAGCCACAGGAACCCGTAACCCCTGTGGGTTGTTTGCAACGCTAGTCCGTCGGAAGCTGTGGCACTTTGCTACGCAAGACGACGAGGATGCCGCAGTGGCTCAGTTAAAGCGGCTCACAATATGGCGACTCACAAAAACAACACGGGGCTCATCGGTGTACGCGAGACCGACGATGTTGCGACCTCACGCCACTGAACACTCAGCGGCTAATACTGGCTCCGGTTCGTTGGAGAACGTGCGACTGCTGATCGCAAAGTCGTTGAAGCTGCCAGCGGGGTCGTTATCAGCGACTGCGCTGACGTGAACCATTAAGGACAAGCGGGGATGTGATAACGCGGTCTTGACGACGGATGCCCGAGCGATGACGGTGTCTGCCAGCGGGAAGCCTCCGGGTATAATGGTCGCCGGTGGACACTTCCATGGCGAACCAAACGCAGATGGAGATTGCGGCACCGGCCCAGCCCGCCTCGCAAGCCGATACCCCCCCCGTTCCCTGTCTCGACGGCTACCGCCTACTCAAGCCCCTCGGCCACGGCGGGCAGGGGCATGTCTTTCAAGCTTTACGCCTCACGGACAACCAGAAGGTTGCCATCAAGTTCATCCTGCCCGGTCGCCTCGGGGACCTTGCCTCGCGGGCGCGCTTCGAGGAGGAGTGGCGGACGCTGGAGCTGCTCAATCATCCCAGCATCGTTCGCGTGCTCGACCACGGCACACTTGACTCCGGCGAGCTGTGGTACGCCGCGGAATACATCGATGGCGTGCCTGTCAATCAATATGTCCACGATCTTGACCGTGTCGCCCTGGCCCGGGCTGCAACGTCCTCGCGGCCGGCCTTTCCGCTCAAAAAAGTTCTCGATCTTTTCGTGCTCATCTGCCAAGGCGTTGAGGCCGCGCATCAGGCGGGCGTGCTGCACCGTGACCTCAAGCCAGCCAACATCCTTGTCGATGACGATGGCCGACCGCACATCCTCGACTTTGGCCTGGCCCGCGGTCCGCTGCGTGAGAGCCCTGACGCCGTCACACTCACCGGCCAGTTCATGGGCTCTCCAGCCTGGAGTTCACCCGAGCAGATTGAGGCCCGTCCATCGCTGATCGACGCCCGCACCGATGTGTACTCCCTCGGCATGATGCTCTATCACGCCCTGACCGGCGATTTTCCGTTTGATGTAAACCAACCCTGGCCGCAACTCTTTGAGACCATCCGCACCGGCAGGCACGCGCCACCCCGCGACATTCGCCCCTTCATCGACGACGACCTGCAGACCGTCATCTTGACAGCCATCGCCGGGGAGAAGACACGGCGCTACGCCTCCGTAGCCGCCCTGCGCGAGGACATTCAGCGATACCGGGCCGGTCGTCCAATCCTGGCCCGCCCCGACAGCGGATTCTATCGGCTGGCGAAGTTCGTCCAGCGGAACCGCCTACTGGTCGCGGCGATTGCCGTCGTCGTCCTTCTGACGCTCGGCTATGCCGTCAGCATGACATACATGTACCGCCGTGCCGAGCATCACGCCACCGACGCCCGGGCCAAGTTCCGCGCTGCCCGCGACATGCTCGATTTCACCTTGTCGCAGGTGGACAGCGAGTTGGGCAAAGTGGCCGGGGCATCGAATGTCCGCCGGAGCATCCTGGAGAAAGCCTACGCGCAGCTCGACACCCTTCTCCGTGAGACGACGGATGATCCCGCGCTCCAGGCCGACATCGCAAAGACCCATTCCCGCCTGGCCGACATCGCCCAGGGGCTGGGTCGCCTCGATCGCGCCGCCGAAGGAGTCGCTGCCGCCTTGGATATTCGCCGTAAGCTTGCGGCCGAACATCCAAACGACCACGAGGCACAGGCGGAACTTTCCATCGCGCTGGTCCGAGTCGGCGACATCACTTGCGCCCAGGGCGACCGTCCGCGCGGTCATGCTTTGTATGAGCAGGCACTGGCCATCGACGAAGCGTTGGTGGCCGCCAATCCGGAAAACCTCCATTATCTCGACAACCTGAGCTGGAGCTATGACCGGCTGTGCTGGGCGGCGATATTCGATGGGGATGATCCGCGGGCGAGTGAGTTCCACGAGAAGCGTCTGGCGTTGGCTCGCCGGCTTGTAGAGCTGGAACCCGCCAACCCAGCGCGTAAACGCAACCTGCTCTTGGCATACGTTCAGGGTGCGTCAGTCCCTGGTAATTCGGGGCCAAGTCCGGAGGGCGAATCGCAAAGGGCCCGAATCGAGGCCGCCGACAAACTCGCAACCGAGCTGCTTGCTGCCGAGCCAGACAACTTGGAATACCAACGGGGCTTTGTCATCTCGCGACGCGTGCTGGCGAATGTCACGGCCCGCGAAGGCGGCCACCAACAAGCGTGCAACCTGATGCGCGAACCCCGAGAGTTGATTCTGCAGGTGCTCGCCGCCGAGCCGGAGAACCGAGATTGGAGCGTCTTCTTCGTGGTGACGCTCCGCGAGCTGGCTCGCTTTCACCTGTCGTCACCCCTGGAGCGGACGGCTGCCGAGTCGCTCCTGCGAGAGGCCGACGAGCGGGCCTCCACCCTGGACGCGCGGCTGCCGAACGACGTGCAAATCAAGGACATGGTGGCTTGCACCAAGATGGAGTTGGGCCAGCTCCTTTGGGATTCCGGTCGCCTCGATGAGGCGCGGGCCCTGTATCGCGAAGTCATCCGCCTGCAGCGCGAGCTGGTCGCTTGTTCTGCCGCCGAGCCCGACCACTATCGCAGCCTGGCCGAGGTGCTGACCCTTTGCCCGGCCGAGGATCTGCGCGAACCGGCGGCGGCAATCGAGGTCGCCCTTCAGGGCGTGGAAAGAACGCGCCGCCGTTCGGTCCATCTGCTGAGCATCTTGGCTCTTGCACAAAAAGCCAATGGCGACGTTTCCGAAGCCCGACAGACGACTCAGGAAGCCCTCGCTCTGCTGCGCCCCGGTTCCAACCCCCTGCGAGATGACTTGGAAGCGTTTCTCGCCACATTACCGTAGCGTCCATACGCACCAGCCGTACGTCCTTTCAAAGAAACCGCGAATTCTCTCAAAGATCGTCCCCCAACGCGCTATAGGGGGCCAAAGGCGAACGCGCGCCTTTGATGCGGCGCCATCAGGCCCAGATGGAAACGTGGATGCCCCCCGATCAGACTGCCGGCCCAACGATTCGCTGGCCACCCCTGTTCCCGGCCAAGACCTGGAGGCGACTCGTCAAGCGGCTTGGCCTGTCGAAGCGGCAGGCGGAGGTGGCGGCGCTGCTATGCCGAGAATGCCTCGTGGCCGACATCGCCAGTGAACTGGGAATTTCGCATGATGCCGTGCGGCACCACAGCAAGCGGCTGTTTCGCAAGCTGGGTGTGAAATCACGAGTTGGCGTCGTGCTGAGCATCGTGCACGCGCGGCGCGGTGGGACCGCACCCTACATGCGCATGTAGCTTGTGGAAGTTATGGACGAGCTCCTAGACTAGCAGGTTGCATCGTTTCAGCAGTGTTTTGGAATGTCTGGGCAAGGTAAATGGAACCAAGCATGATCTTTGCGCAAGTCCGGAGTGCTTAGGAAATGGCAGTTAGGGAAATCCTAATGAATACAATGCAAACGAGTTTCGGTGCTGTGGTGTGCCTTTTGGTCGGCATGGTTTTATTTGCTGCACCAGTTCACGGTCAGTGTGCGCCTGGCTGGCGTCCATGGGGCGGTGTACCGGGAGTCACGGGAAGCTCATCTCCACAAGTGAACGCAACGACAACATGGGATCCAGACGGGCCCGGCGGACAGCCCGAGATTCTTGTGGCCGGCGGCGAGTTTTCTTTTGCAGGAGATGTTTCAGCGCGAAATATCGCAACGTGGGACGGTGCGCAGTGGCGTAATTTGGGACTAGGAACCAACGGCCCAGTTTACGCCATCGCGGAATTCAACGGCGAGCTAGTGGCAGCGGGCTTTTTTACTACGGCTGGTGGTGTGACAACACAGCGCATTGCCAGGTGGAATGGTAGCACGTGGCAACCGTTGGGTGCGGGAACTCTTGGAACCGTGTATGCGCTCACTGTGTACAATGGCGAGCTTATCGTCGGAGGCTCCTTTACGACGGCCGGTGGTGCAAGTGCCAATAACATCGCTCGCTGGAACGGTGTAAGTTGGCAACCACTGGGGTCTGGAACGAATGGTTTTGTACGTGCGCTCACTGTGTACAACGGGGAACTGATCGCCGGGGGCTCTTTCAGCACGGCCGGGGGCATATCTGCCAGTCGGATTGCTCGTTGGAATGGCAGCAGCTGGCAGCCTTTGGGTACTGGCATGAGTAGCAACGTCTATTCGTTAACAGTATACACCGATGTCTTAGTAGCCGGCGGTCAATTCACGGTTGCAGGCGGCGTTGGTGCCAATCGCATCGCACGCTGGAACGGCACGAGTTGGCTGCCGTTTGGTGCTGGGATCGGCGGGGGGGGCAGCATAGTGCACGCACTAATGTGGTCTAATGGATTGTATGCAGGAGGATATTTCCAAACCGCAGGAGGTGCACCCGCCTATAACATTGCTCGCTGGAACGGCACGAGCTGGCAGACGCTAGGACAGGGTGTGAACTCAACGGTCTATGCATTAACTCTATATCAGGGCGATGCAATCGCAGGTGGAGCGTTTACTGGATCGACCTACGGCATCGATTGTGTCGCGCGTTGGACTAACGGTAATTGGCAACGGTTGGGAGAAGGCTTCAATAGCGCCGTACAGGCAGTCTCGGAATACAATGGAGCGCTAATTGCGGGAGGACAGTTTATTAGCGCCGGCAGCGAGAGCGCAAAGTATATCGCACAATGGAATGGCATGCATTGGCAGCAGTTGGGTACGGGCATGAACCACCCGGTCTACGCGTTGACAGTGTACAACGGGTCGTTAGTCGCTGGAGGACTTTTTTCTACGGCTGGCGACGTAGGTGCTGACCGAGTAGCTCTCTGGAACGGAATCGGCTGGCAGCCGCTGGGCTCAGGATTGTACGATGGTACGAGTAGCAGTTCGGCAAATGCTCTTACGGTGTACCACGATGAGCTGATAGTGGGTGGAAGTTTCATTACAGCGGGCGGCGTAGCGACAAACAATATCGCCCGGTGGAACGGGAGCGGTTGGCAGCCGTTGGGATCTGGAAGGAACGGAATTGTGAATGCGTTAGCTGTATTTAATGATGAAGTAATCGTTGGGGGAGAGTTTACGGGTCGCATTGCTCGCTGGAACGGCTCAAGTTGGCTATCGCTCGGGACGATGAACGATACTGTTTACGCTCTCGCAGTATTCAACGGTGAACTTGTGGCTGGTGGTAGCTTTACTTCTGCCGGGGGCATCAGCGCCAATCGTGTTGCGCGATGGAACGGCACTAGTTGGCAGCCCTTAGCAGCGGGGATGAACGACACTGTTTACGCTCTTTCAGTATTCGAGGGCGAACTCATCGCTGGGGGTAACTTCTACACCGCCGGGGGGACTAGCGCCAGTCGTATCGCGAGATGGAATGGCACAAGTTGGCAGTCGATGGGAACGGGGATGAGCGGGTTGTCGATCAATTACGTCCTCGCGTTGAGCCCGTACAACGGCGAGCTAATCGCGGGGGGCAGTTTCACAACCGCTGGCGGGAATCTTTCGGGACGCATTGCATGCTGGGGCTCACCTACACCAGTCATCACGATGCAACCATCTAGTTCGGTGTCGTGTATCAATGGGTCACTGTCTATGAGCGTTTCGACAAGTACTGCCAGTCCTAGCTATCAATGGCGCAGGGGCGCAGCCCCCCTGTCCAACGGCGGTAATATAGCCGGCGCCGATTCGCCGACTCTCCTTATCAGCCCAGTAACGCTTGGAGATGCGGGAAATGACTATAACTGCCTCGTAACCAATTCGTGTGGTTCGACTACTAGCAACAATGCCGCAGTTACGGTGTTTGAAGCTGGTTCAGGCGATGCCAACAGTGATGGCTTCTCGGATGGCGGCGATATTCAGGGGTTCGTCAATTTCTTGCTAATCGGCGGGAGCGCGTCATCGAACTATTGTTCCTGTGACATGGATCAGAACGGAACGGTCAACGAAGCCGACGTACCGCTGTTTGTCGGCGCGTTACTCGGAACGTAACTGATTCCCGGTCGCATTCGCTTCCGGGGCGAGCCGACCACCCGAAAACTGCCCAGCTTCTGGACATTCGGCAAATGCCTCTTGCCTGCATAGCCGGGGAATTCCAGGAACGCTATTCCCTGAATTACCCCCAACCGTGAATATTTCGAAATCCCGCGAAGATCCGCACGCACAGCGCTATGAGGCGAGCGTGGAGGCACGCGCGCCGGTATAATGAACGGTCGTGGATCGACGCACACGGAGGCCGGGTTGCCCAACTGTTGGCGCCTGTGCAGAAACCCGATGAAGTCGAACACCGACAGCACGATCTTCCCCACCACGCGGTTCACGCTGCTGGCCCGTCTGAATGACCCGGCGGCCAGGGCGTGGGACGAGTTCTTCAGCGTCTATGGCCCGGTAATCTACCGCATGGCCCTCCATCGTGGGCTTAGGGAGAGCGACGCCGAGGAGGTCGTGGCGGTCGTCATGCGATACTTCGTCGGCACCGTCGCCAACGGCTGCTTTGATCCTTCACGCCGGCCCTTTCGACACTACCTTCGCCGGGCAAGCAACAACGTGATTCGCCGCGTCCGCCGTGACGGCCGGTCGGCACTCCTCGAACTTTCGTTGGATGATCTGGCGAGCGATGAGCCGTTGCCCGATGCCGACTGGGAGCGAGTGGAACGCGAGGAGCGCTGGCAGGCGTGCCTGGAGCGAATGCGTTCGTCGTCGGTCGTTTCGCCACGAGACTTCGATGCGTTCGAGGCTCTGGTCCTCGGCGGCGAGCCGGCGGAGAAAGTCGCCCGCCGTTTCGGCGTGACCACTAACCGACTCTACGGCATCAAACACGCGGTCATCCGCCGTCTGCGGCAGATCCGCGAGGAATTGGACGCCGAACTGGGGGAGGTGTGAGAATGAGCATGCAGCATTGCCCGAGCGCGGAGGAGCTGGAGGCGTTTGTCGATGCGACCCGGTCGGATTCTCGGCTTCAAGCGCACGTGGCCGAGTGCCCGCGATGCAGCGAGGCGCTGCGTACGATTCGCGCTGACAGGGAATTAGTATTGGAGTTAAGGGGGTCGGAAGCAAACGGCGCCAATAGTCGCACTCGGAACCGCCTGATGACAATCTGCCGTCACGCGGCCGTGAGCGCACTTAAGGACTCGACTAAGCGTGACCCGGACGGCTGATGCGTTCCAGAACCGCCGCTAGTTTTCATCACTCGAAGAACTGCCCTCAAACTGCCCTCAAAACGCATCCCGAGACGGTAAAAAACCGTGGAGGAACAGGACATCAGCGAGACGAGCGAAGTCGTTGTCGCTCCGGAGGTTCGGCGATAAAGTCAGGATTCGGAAGAGGTTGGCCAAACGAGGCAGAGCGAATCCCTCCCTCTCCG
>QEVG01000001.1 GCA_003576905.1 Planctomycetota bacterium
GCGGAACCGGTACGGGCCGATCCGGCTGATCGTCCATGGGGCCGGCGTCCTGGAGGACCGGCTGATTCGCGACAAGACACCGGAGCAGTTCCTTAGGGTGTTTGATACGAAGGTGGCCGGTCTTCACAACGTGCTCGACGCCGCCGATCCAGCGGAGCTTCGGCACATCGTGCTTTTCTCGTCGGTGAGCGCGCGATTTGGAAACGCCGGACAATCCGACTACGCGATGGCCAACGAGGTGCTCAACAAGACGGCGCATCGGCTGGCAGCTCACATGCCGGGATGTCGCGTGACATCGATCAACTGGGGACCGTGGGACGGGGGCATGGTGACGCCGTCGCTGCGGCGTGAATTCTCGAAGCGCGGAGTGGAGTTGATACCGCTGGAGTCGGGCGCAGAGGCGATGGTGGATGAGATGCTGGCGGCCGATCCCGCTGAAGAGGTGGTGATCGGCGCGCCGATCCGGCAGGCCGGGCCGGCGGTCCAGACTCCGGAGGAAGCTCGGACGGGGCATCCGCAGGCGTCGGCAGCGCTAAGCCTCGCCTTTGAGCATCTGCTCGACGTGGAGCGGCACCCTTTCCTCCGCTCGCACATAATCGGGGGGCGACCGGTGTTGCCGCTTGCGATAACACTGGAGTGGCTCGCTCACGCGGCACTGCACGCGAACCCGGGGCTCGTGTTTCACGGGGTTGAAGACATGCGCGTTTTGAGGGCGGCTACTGTGGAGGACGCGGGGCTGCGGCTGGAATTAGCCGTCGGCAGGCCCCGGCGCGACAACGGCACCTTCGCAGTCGAGACTCTTTTGCGGAGCGCGGGCGAGGGGGCGAGAACGCCGGGGTACGCCAGCGCAACCGTGCTGCTGGGCCAGCCGAACGCGGGCGGCCCGTCGGCTCCCGAGTGGCATGACTTGATTGACCGCGCCTACCCGCGCACGATTGATGAGGCTTATGAGGAGCAGCTCTTTCACGGCCCCCACTTCCGGACGATCCAGGAGATTCGCGGCCTGAGCGACCGGGGAATCGTCGCACGGGTGAGCGGCGCTCCCGCGCCGCGCGAGTGGATGCGCGAACCGCTGCGGGGCGCGTGGATCGCGGACCCGCTGATGATCGACGCGGCGTTTCAACTTGCGATCCTCTGGTGCCGTGAGGTGATGAACGCGCCGTGTCTGCCGAGCTTTGTGGCCCGGTACCGGCAATACGCGTCGCTGATGCCGCGCGACGGGGCGACGTGCATATTCGCAGTGCGGGAAGCGGGGAGATCGCGGGTTCGCGCCGATGTCCATTTCATCTCGCCGGACGGCAAGCTTGCGGCGGAGCTGACGGGCTTTGAGGGGACCATTGACCCGCTGCTGGCCGACGCGTTCCGGCGCAGCGCCAATCCGGCAGCGGCGTACTGAGGGGGTCATGGCGCACGACGCACGGATCGCCATCGTCGGCCTGGGCGGCATCTTTCCGGGGGCTGAAAACCCGGAGGACTACTGGCGGAATATCGTTGAGAAGCGCGACCAGACACGCGATGTGCCTGCGGGACGGTGGGTACTCGATCCGCACAAGGCGATTGCCGCAGCCCCCCTGCCGGACAGGGTTTACAGTCTGCGCGGCTGTTTTGTCAATCCCTTTACGCTGCGACCGGATGGGCTCCTGCTCGATGAGTCGGTCGTCGCGCGGTTGGACCCGATGTATCACATGGCCCTGCATGCCGCGCGGGACGCCTACCTCGCCGCGCGGATGGATGGGGTGGATCGGTCGCGGATTGGCGTGGTCCTTGCGGCAATCGCCTTGCCAACGGATTCGTCGTCGGCGATCACGCAGGAACTGCTCGGGCCGCAGATCGAGCGGCTGTTGAAACGGGCGGCGCGAGGCGACTCGGCTTCCACGCGACTCACACACGACGCGGGCGAGCTTCGGACGCATCCGCTTAACAGCCGGGTTGTGGGTTTTCCGGCTGCACTGGTCGCGCAGGCACTGCGGCTCGGCGGAGGCTGTTACACACTCGACGCGGCGTGTGCGTCGTCGCTGTACGCGTTGAAGCTGGCCTGCGACGAGCTTCGGGCCGGGCGGGCCGACGCGATGCTTGCGGGCGGTGTTTCGCGACCGGAGTGTCTTTACACGCAGATGGGTTTTACACAGCTTCGGGCGCTGTCTCCCAGCGGGCGTTGTGCGCCCTTTGACGCCGAGTGCGACGGGCTAATCGTGGGCGAGGGGGCCGGTGTCGTCGTCCTTAAGCGGCTGGAGGACGCGCTGCGCGACGGCGATCGTGTGTACGCGGTCGTTCGCGGAGTCGGACTTTCGAATGACATCGGCGGAAGCCTGCTGGCCCCGGACAGCGAAGGACAGCTTCGGGCGATGCGGGCTGCTTATGCGCAGGCGGGCTGGGCCCCGGACGCGGTGGACCTTATTGAGTGTCACGGAACGGGCACTCCGACGGGTGACGCGGTGGAGGCAAGGAGCCTGCGTGCGCTGTGGCAGGGGCTGGACGGGCCGGTCGGCCGATGCCCGATCGGATCGGTAAAATCGATGATCGGCCACCTGCTGACCGCGGCGGGCGCAGCGGGGCTGATCAAGGTGCTTCTGGGGATGCGCGAAGGCGTGCTGCCGCCGTCGATCAATTATCGGGATCATGGCGACGTCATCCCACTGGGCGGGAGCCCATTCCGGGTGCAGACGAAGGCGGAGGAATGGAATCGGCGCGCGGCCGCTCCCCGGCGGGCGGCGGTAAGCGCGTTCGGTTTCGGCGGAATCAACGCGCACGTCCTGCTGGAGGAGTGGGCGGACTCAGAAAAGCCCCGTGGGCGTTCGGCACGCGGGGATACGTCCGGGGGGGACGCGCGCACGGCCGAGAATGCCAAGCGCGCCGAAGGCGAACGGGAAGCCGCGGGTGAGGCGGTTGCCATTGTTGGAATGGCGGCGAAGTACGCCGGGGCGGAATCGCTCGACGCATTTGCTGAGTTGATTCTTGGCGACATGCCTTTCACCGAATCACGTCGTGCAGGAGGGACGGACCCCAAGTCCGGCGCTGCGAACGGACACATGGAAGGCTCGCCGGGAGATGTATTGAAGCTTGCGGGCCTTGAGATTCCTGCCGGGAGGTTCCGCATCCCCCCCGCCGAGCTGCCTGAAATCCTTCCGCAGCAACTGCTCATGCTTGAGGTTGCCGCGAACGCATTGGAGGACGCGGGTATTCCTCTCCGCGCGCCCCGCCCCGATGCGGCCGCAGTGATTGGTCTGGCGCTGGATTTCAATACGACGAACTTTCACCTGCGCTGGTGGCTGCCGGGCCAGGCGCGGCGGCTGGCTCGCGCGATCGGCATTGAATTGACGAGTGACGAGGAGGCGGCCTGGGTCGAGCGAATGCTCGCGGGAATGCCCCCGGCACTGAATGCGACGCGAACACTCGGAGCGCTGGGCGGCATGATCGCAAGCCGGATTGCGCGGGAATTCCAGTTCGGCGGGCCCAGCTTCGGAGTGTCGTGCGACGAAGCATCGGGGCTGCGGGCGCTGGAGATCGCGGTGCGGGGGCTTCGGGCGGGTGAGATCAGCATGGCGGTTGTCGGTGCGGTGGACCTTTCGGGTGATCCACGAGCGGTGGCCGCCACGTGTATCGGCGAGACGTCGGTGAACGGGCGGAGGGCGAACGGCTGGATGATCGGCGAAGGGGCCGGTGCGATAGTGCTGAGGCGATTAGCGGACGCCAAGCGCGACGGCAACCACGTTTACGCGGTGATAAAGGGCGTGGGGTCGGCGTGCGAGACCCACCACGGTGGCGAGGGCGCATTGGAGCGGGCCCTTCAGGGAGCTTGCAAGGATGGAGGCGTGCGGGCGGATGGCATCGACCTGTTTGAGGCGGACGCGGCCTGCGAGCCCGCGATCATTGCGCGGGGGTTGGAGACTATCGATCATCTCATTGAGCGGAGCGACAACCCCGCGGCCGTTGGCTCGGTGCGCGAGCTCATCGGACGGGCGGGAGCGGCGGCGGGAATTGCCGCGCTGGTCAAGGCCGTCATTTGTCTTGATCGCACTCTGATTCCGCCGGCGCGCCTGTCGATCCAAGGCGCGAAGGCCGACACCAGCGTGCATGCGCCGCGCGAGACGCAATTTTGGTGGAAGGATCGGAAGGACGGCCCGCGCCGGGCAGCCGTCGGTTGCTGTAGTTCGGACGGGAACCATGTGTTCGCCGTGCTGGAGGACGCAACCCGCGCCCATCGCCGATCGGGGCCGCCGCGGGGAACCAGACTGCCCGTCGGCGCGTTCGCAGTGGCGGCCGCCGACGTACGAGGACTGATTGACGGGCTGAACCGACTTGAAGCGGCATTGCACGCCGGGCCGGACGATATCGCCTCGCTCGCGGCGAAGTGGGCGAGCGAGAGTGAGCCGGCCCGCGCGACGGGGTCTATGTGCGTCGCCGTCGTCGGGGCGAACCGGCGCGAGGTGATCGCACGGTGCGAGGCGGGCCGGCACACGCTTCGACGCTCACCGGAGTCGAGACTCGATGGCGCCGACGGTGTTTTCTTCGAGCCGCGGCCGCCCGCGGGCCGCGGGCAGGTGGCATTTGTGTATCCCGGCTCGGGGAATCACTATCTCGGAATGGGCCGCGAGCTTGCGGCGCGCTTCCCTGACGTTGCGCGGCGGCTCGAACTGGAAAGCGAGTTGCAGGCGAGCCAGGTCTGTCCGCGCTTGCTCGTGCCACAGCGGATCGACTGGCCGGACGGATGGCGCGCCGAAGCCGAATCGGCAGTGTCAGAGAACATAGAACAGTTGATCTTCGGACAGGTCTCGTTCGGTGTGTTCATGACCGACGTGCTGCGCGGAGCGGGCGTGCGGCCCGACGCGGTCCTCGGGTACAGCCTCGGAGAATCGGCCGGGCTCTTTGCGCTGCGAGCATGGCCCGATCGCGACGAGATGTTTCGTCGCATGCGGGCGTCCTCACTGTTCAAGTCCGAACTCGCCGGCCCGCGGAGGGCGCTTCAGACGGCTTGGGGCCTGCCGGCGGACGACGCGATGACCTGGTCCGTGGCGGTCGTTGCCCGGCCGGCGGAGGAAGTGCGCGCAGCGCTCAGGGACGAGGCGCGCGTCCGGCTGCTGATCGTGAACACGCCGGAGGAATGCGTGATCGGCGGGCTGGGCGAGGCCATTCACCGCGTCGCCCGAAAGCTGGGCCGACGCGCGATTTCCGTGGACGGCGTGCCGACCGTGCACTGCGATGCGGCGCGCGTCGTAGAGCAGGCGTATCGCGAACTGCACTTGATGACGACGACGCCGCCGGTGGGCGTCCGCTTCTACAGCGCGGCCTCCGGCCGCACGTACGATGTAACGCGGGAAGCTGCGGCGGAGTCCATTACAGCTCAGGCCCTGCACGGGTTTGATTTCCCGGCGCTGGTCGAACGAGCCTATGCGGACGGCGTAAGGCTATTCGTGGAAGTCGGACCTCAGGCGTCATGCACGCGCATGATCGACCGGATATTACGGGGCAGGGAATACTTCGCGCGATCGGCCTCGGGGCGGGCGGAATGCGAGATTGCAAGTCTCATGGAGTTGCTTGCGGCTTTGGCGGCGAATGGAGTGCCGATCGATTTCAAAGCGGTCTTTCCGGAGCGAGAGCGAACACGGGGCGGACGTGCGGCGGAACCCATCAAGACCGTGCATATCCCCATCGGGGCGTTGCTACCGGATGAACTGCCTCTTCCCATTACCCAACCCACTGAAAGGGCCCGGGACCCGCGGACGCGCGTAGCCGAGGCGGCCCCACGCATGGCGGTCGCGCCGACGGAGTTGCTTCCGGTCGGGGCGACCACAGCAGATAGAGCCCTTCGAGATGCACTTTCGGCTACTGCCGCATCGACGGCGGCGGCGCACGGTGCGTTCCTGAGGTTCAGCGAGGCGGCGGCGCACGGGTTAACGGCGGCGCTGGCTTGGCAGTCGCAGTTGCTGCAATCGGGGGCAGGCGCGACAGGACCAACCGGCTGGGTCATCGGGAATGCATCGGGAAAGTTCGCGGAGCCTTTCCTGGGCGCTGACACAATGGCGCCCAGATGCAATCCGCGTTTGCCCGAGGGTGAAACGGGCCGGGGCGAAGATGCACCGGCGTTTGATCGAGCGATGTGCCTCGAATTTGCGAGGGGCAGCGTTGTGCGCGTGCTCGGCCCGGAGTTCGCCGAAGTAGACAGGCATCCGACGCGGGTGCGCCTGCCGGATGAGCCGCTCATGCTGGTCGACCGCATCGTTTCGGTCGAGGGGTGCAAGGGCAGGCTTGGGCCAGGCCGCGTGGTCACGGAACATGAAGTACGCCCGGGGGCGTGGTACCTCGACGGGGGCAAGGCGCCAATCTGCATTACCGTGGAGGCAGGCCAGGCGGACCTGTTTCTATCGGGGTATCTCGGCATCGACTTTGTGACGAAGGGACTTCGCACGTATCGCCTGCTCGACGCGACCGTGACGCTGCATCGCGGACTGCCGGAGCCGGGCGAGGTAATTCGCTACGACATCCGCATCAATCGATTCGTCCGACAGGGCGAGACGTATCTCTTCTTTTTCGAGTTTGACGGGACGATTGACGGAGTGCCGGTGCTGACGATGCGGAACGGCTGCGCCGGGTTCTTTACACAGGCGGAAACGAGAGCGGCGCACGGGCTGGTGCTGCGGCCGGAGGAGAAAGCGCCGGCAGCGGGAAAGGTTGCCGGCGCGTATTCTTCGCTTATTGATCCCGCCTGGCCGGGCACACCGGCCGCGGAAGGGCCGGCACCTGAGGCGTATGGAGACGAGCGGCTGGCGGCGCTGCGCCGCGGAGATCTCGCCGGGTGCTTCGGGGAATCGTTCGCGGGGCTGGGGCTAAGTGATCCGCTTCGGCTGCCTGTCGGTCGCATGAAGCTGATTGACCGCGTCAACTCACTGGAGCCTTGCGGTGGTCGATTCGGGTTGGGAAGGATCGTGGCGGAGGCGGACATACACCCGGACGACTGGTTCCTGACCTGTCATTTCGTGGATGACTTGGTGATGCCGGGCACGCTGATGTACGAGTGCTGCGTGCATGCGCTTCGATTCTTCCTCTTACGCGTGGGATGGGTCGGCGAGCAGGCGGGCGTGTGCTATGAACCGGTGCAGGGCGTGGCGAGCTCGCTTCGGTGTCGCGGGCCGGTAACTCCGCAGACGAAGAAGGCCACGTACCAGGTTGACATCAAGGAAGTTGGATATCGAGACGGCCCGGCGGGCAGGGACGGGCAGCCGACAAGAGTTCCGTACGTCCTAGCCGATGCGCTGATGTTTGCCGACGGGGTTCCGATCGTGCAAATGGTGAATATGTCGCTGCAACCGACGGGGCTGACTCAGGAAGCCCTCGAGGCCACATGGCACATGCGTCGGAAGCCCGCAGCGTCGCAGGCCGTGTTGCCGCGCGCGGCACCAGCGGCGCGGCCAGTATTCACCCGTGAACAGATTCTGGCATTCGCGGTGGGCCGGCCGTCCGATTGCTTCGGGCCGAAGTACGCGGAGTTTGATGAGTTGCGTCGAGTGGCGCGACTTCCGGGGCCCCCCTACCAGTTCCTCGACCGCGTGACGTACGTCGAGCCGGCGGCGTTCGAATTGAAACCGGGCGGATGGATCGAGGCGGAATATGACGTTCCGCCGGATGCATGGTACTTTGCGGCGAACCGGCAGCCGACGATGCCCTTCGCCGTGCTGCTTGAGGCGGCGCTTCAGCCGTGCGGGTTTCTGGCGGCGTACGCGGGGTCGGCACTGACGAGTGCGGTGGATCTGTCGTTTCGAAATCTCGGGGGCCGGGCGGTTTTGCATGAGGAGATCGGCCCGGACGGCGGGACTCTGCGGACGCGCGTGCGCATGACGAATGTCTCGCGGGCCGGCGGCATGATCATTCAAAACTTCGACATGCAGATGCGACGTGGCGAGCGGATTGTCTATGAGGGCACGACGTCGTTCGGTTTCTTCTCTGCCGAGGCCCTGGCCCGACAAGTCGGAATCCGGGATGCGGGTGGACGGCTGTATGTCCCGACGGCAGCGGAATTGGAACGGGCCAGGTGCCTGGAGCTTGCGGACGAACCCCCTTACGAGCCGGGCGATGCCTATGAGAGCTTCGGTGAAGAGATCGACGTAGTTGCGAATGGACGGCCATGTCGATTGAAGGCGCGGCTTCCGGCTCGGGCGTTTCGAATGATCGACCGGGTAGATGTGCTCTTGCGCGACGGCGGGCCGCACGGACTTGGTTTTATCAAGGGGTCCACACGGGTTGATCCGTCGGCGTGGTTTTTCAAGGCGCACTTTTACCAGGACCCGGTGTGGCCGGGGTCGCTGGGATTGGAATCCTTTCAGCAACTATTGAAGGTGTACATGATTGAACATTGGCCTGTAGCCGCCGCAAGCCATCGCTTTGAGAGCATCGCGGTGGGACAGGCACATGAGTGGGCGTACCGGGGGCAAATTGTCCCGGCCAATCGGGACGTTGAAGTACAGGCAGTGATCAAACGTCGGGACGATGGTGAGAGCCCCACGGTAATTGCCGACGGGCTTTTGTCCGTGGACGGTGTTATCATCTATGAGATGAAAGATTTCGGGCTTCGGCTGGTTCGCGGCCGGGCGGGGATCGGCGGCGAGCGGGTGTAAATAGGACTATGGGGAACGCAAAGCGAACATTTGAATTCACTAAGATGCACGGCATCAGCAACGACTATGTCTATGTCGATTGCTTCAAGCAGTCCCTCGATGGTGTCGATCTGCCCGCCCTTTCGCGCGAGGTAAGCGATCGGCATCGGGGGATCGGATCGGACGGGCTGATTCTAATCGCTCCCCCTTCACCGGGCGTGAAGGCGGACGTTCGGATGGAGATGTACAACGCCGACGGTTCGCGGGGCGAGATGTGCGGCAACGGGATTCGGTGTGTCGCCAAGTACGCCGTGGACTACGGGCTGTTGCGCAGCGGGGCCGGGGGAGCAACTTCCGCCGCAGTCGTCGCTTCCCTGCTGGTCGAGACCGATCGCGGCGTTCTGGGCGTGACGGCTTTTCGAGGAAGTGACGGCCGCGTCGAGCGCGTGCGCGTGGACATGGGCGCGCCGATCCTTCGTCCTCGGGATATTCCGGTGGAACTGCCCGGAGAACGGTGCGTGCGACACCCGCTGGAGGTCGGGGGCCGGCGGTTCGCGCTGACCTGCGTGTCGATGGGCAATCCGCATGTGGTATTGTTCGTGGATGACCTCGCCGGGATCGACCTTCCTCGACTCGGTCCGTTGTTCGAGCGGCACCCGTTGTTTCCAAAACGTGTGAACGTGCATTTTGCGCAGGTCCATTCGAGATCAGAGGCGACGATGCGAACGTGGGAGCGCGGCAGCGGAATCACGATGGCCTGTGGCACCGGGGCGTGCGCCGTGCTCGTGGCAGGCGTTTTGGAAGACAAGCTAGCCCGCGACGCGACGCTGCACCTGCCGGGCGGCGACCTGCGGATCGAATGGCCGGAGGGCGAGAACGGGCGGGCTTCGGTCTTTAAGACAGGTCCCGCGGTCGAGGTCTTCAGCGGGGTCTGGCGAGGCGCGGCGTGAGGGCGAAAGTCGTTCATCGCGTCGGGCTGGGGACCGACCTTCACCGGCTGGAGCCGGGCGGGCCGCTGCGGCTTGGCGGCGTCGAGGTTCCTGCTGACACTCACCTCGCAGGGCACAGCGACGCGGACGTCGTGCTGCATGCATTGACGGATGCACTTCTTGGGGCCGCAGGGATGCCCGATATCGGTGAACGGTATCCCGACACGGATCCGGCGCTGAAGGGCGCGGACAGCCGGAAGCTGCTGGCCGGCGTCGTGGACGATATTGAGCGAGCCGGCTTTCAGGTCGTCAACGCGGATCTTGTGATTCACGCCCAGCGGCCCAAGCTCTCCACATTCAAGCCCGCCATTCGCGCTGCGATAGCCGAAATTCTTCGGGTAGACGTGGGTGATGTCGCTGTAAAGGCCAAGACGCATGAGGGGGTGGATGCGGTCGGGCGCTGCGAGGCGATTGCATGTACTGCGATCGTTGGGCTGGGGGCTGTCGGCCGCTGATCTCGGTACGGACAGGGCGCCATTGCTCACACGTCCCGGCGGAAGCACCTCGTCAGCGATTATGCCCCCCCGCGGCGCATTTCTGAAGGTTGGACTGGCGCTGGAATCCTGTTAGATTAACGTTCGGTAGCGCGGCACCGGCGTGCGCAGGTGTGATCCCGTTTCAGGATTCTCATTCGACATCACGCAAGACTCCACATGACCTTACGCGTCTATAACACCCTTTCCGGCGAAAAGGAACTTTTTGAACCCGTCGTGCCCGGCAAGGTGGGCATGTACCTTTGCGGCCCCACGGTCTATAAGCCGTCGCACATCGGCCACGCGGTCGGTCCGGTGATCTTCGACACGATAAAACGGTATCTGTCGTTCAAGGGATACAAAGTGACGTGGGTGGTCAATGTCACGGACGTGGACGACAAGCTGATCGTGGCGTCCCGGGAGACCGGCCGGACGGTGCCGGAGATCGCCCGGGACATGGAAAAGAAGTACGTCGAGGCGATGGCGGCGCTGGGAGTGCGCTCGATTGACCAGATGCCGCGGGCAAGCGAGCACATCCGGGAGATCGTATCGCACATTCAGCAGCTTATCGATCGGGCGGCCGCGTACGTTGTCGGGGGCGACGTTTACTTTGACGTGAGCAAGGACGCAGACTACGGGAAACTGTCGAACCGGAAATCGGAAGAGCAGTTCGCCGGGACGCGGGAAGGGCTGGTTCAGGCGGCGAAGAGGAACTCGGGGGATTTCGCGCTGTGGAAGGGCGCCAAGCCGGATGAGCCGCCGGAAGTGCAGTATGATTCGCCGTGGGGCAAGGGCCGGCCGGGGTGGCACATTGAATGCTCGGCGATGGCCATGCGCTACCTGGGACAGACGTTTGACATCCACGGGGGCGGGCTGGACCTGAAGTTTCCGCATCATGAGAACGAGATCGCGCAGGCCGAGACGGCGACGGGCAAGGTGTTCGCCAAGTACTGGCTTCACAACGGGCTGACCCGATTCAATACGAAGAAAATCTCCAAGAGCGACCCGGACTTCGAGAAGGTGATGGAGTCGCTTCAACTATCGAACCTGTTGGCGAAGCACCCGCCGGAACTCCTCCGGTATCTGATTATCCAGTCGCACTACCGGTCGCCGATCGATTTTTCGGATCAGGCACTGTCGGCGTGCAAGTCGGCGCTGGATTCGCTGTACCGGCTGCTGGAGCGAGTTGAGCGCGCGACGGGCGCGGATCCGTATTCGCTCAAGGTTCTGGCCGAACACGTCCGAGATACGGGGGCGAACCCTCCGGCTGCGGAGCTGATCGAAGCCGTGGTGCGCGGCCAGGTTCGATTTCTCGAGGCCATGGACGACGACTTCAACACGGCCGGCGCGATCGGCGTCTTGTTTGAAATGGCCGGCCACCTGAATCGCTACCTTGACGCGACGCGTCTCGAGACGAATTCAAACGAGCCGTCGCGGCTCGCGCTTCAGGGAGCGGCCGGAACCTTTCTCGTTCTGGCGCGACTGCTGGGGCTGCTGCTCGAACGACCGTCGAAGCGAGGCGGGGACGGCGATGCGGAATCCGAAAAGCTCATGGGCCTTTTCATCGAAATCCGCAAGATGGCAAGGGACGCCAGGCAGTTCCAGATCGCCGATGCGATTCGCAACCGGCTCTCGGAAATCGGCTTCGTTCTTGAGGACGGCCAGGATGGCACGCGATGGCGACGGGCCTGAAGACACCGATCGAGAAAGTCCGGGCGCCGCGAAGGGAAGCGCGGGACGGCATCCGCGCCGAGGCGAAGTCCGAATTACAGGTTCACTCTACATACACCGACCGCTCGCGGGTCTTGGGTATTGATCCGGGCCTCGACCGAACGGGCTATGCGGTCGTGGAAATGCCGCTCGGGCGAGTTATCGAGGCCGGACTCATTCGATCGAACGCGCGGCGCCGACTGGAGGAGCGGCTTGTCGAGCTGGCGGACGGAATCGAAGAGGTCATGAAGGAGCACTGTCCGACGCTGGTCGGCGTCGAGGAGCTCTTCGCCCACTACGCGCATCCGAAGACGGCGATCCTCATGGGACACGCGCGCGGAATCGTTCTCCTGACCGCGGCGCGGCGCGGCGTGGAGGTGATGGGAATCCTCCCGAATCGCGTCAAGAAAATGCTCACGGGCAACGGCCACGCGAGCAAGCTCCAAATGCAGAAAGCCGTTGCCGTGACGCTTGGGCTCCCGCGACTTCCCGAGCCGTCGGACGTGGCCGACGCGATTGCCATTGCTTGGTGCGCCGGGAGGCTGGAGACGCAGATTCGGGCGGCAACGGCGCGGGCGCGCGGGCGCGCCCCCGGAGGGCGGAACCGATGATCGTTCGCATGCGTGGCACGCTCTCGGAAGTCGGCGAGGACACGGTCATCGTCGACCGTGACGGGCTGTCGTATGAAGTGATGGTGCCGGGTTATGCATTGCCGGAACTGGCGGCGAGCCGGGGACAGGTCGTGACGCTTTTTACACTCCAGTACTTTGAGGGCAGCAGCGCCGGCGGGAACCTGACGCCGCGGCTGATCGGCTTTCCGCATTCCGAGGACCGGGCGTTCTTCGAGACCTTTCTGACCGTGAAAGGCATCGGCGTGCGCAAGGGGCTTCGGGCGCTGGCAGCACCGGTCGCGCGGGTCGCGGCGGATATTGAATCGGGCGATGCGGCTGCGCTCGCGCGCCTGCCCGGCATCGGGCGGCGCATGGCAGACCAGATCGTCGCGGAGCTTCGCGGAAAGGTGAAGGACCACGCATTTGTCGATGCGGCTCCCCCGGCGTCGGCGCAGTCGGGCTTCACCGCCGAGCAGCGGGACGCGATTGAAATCCTGGTTGCGTGGGGAGACTCCCGTGCCGACGCCCAGCGGTGGCTGGCCCGGGCGGCGCAGCTGCACGCAGGTATTTCTGGGGCGGACGCATGGGTGAAGGCGGCGTACCGGGTCAAGAGTGGCGCGGAAGGGTAAGGGGACGGGATGTCGCGCGAACGGATGATCAGCACGGAACCGGGCGGAGAGCGCGAGTAGCAATCCAACTGGGCGCTGCGGCCGCGGCGGCTGTCCGAATGCATCGGTCAGCGGCAGGTGATCGCGCAGCTTCAAATTGCTCTGGATGCGGCCAGGCAGCGCGCCGAACCGCTCGAACACGTGCTGCTGGACGGCCCGCCGGGGCTTGGAAAGACGACCCTGGCCCATGTCATCGCCGAAGAGATGGGTGTTGCAGATCGCATTCGAATCACGAGCGGCCCGGCGATTGTGAAGACGGCCGACCTGATGAGCGTGCTGACAAATCTTGAAGAGGGTGACGTCCTTTTCATCGACGAGATTCACCGGCTGAACAAGGTGGTCGAAGAGTTTCTTTACCCGGCGATGGAAGATTTTCGCGTTGACTTCACCATCGAAGGCGGTATGTCCGGGCGGACGGTCAACTTCCGGCTGAAGCGATTCACGCTGATCGGCGCGACGACGCGGGCGGGAATGCTGACGGCGGCGATGCGCGATCGATTCGGGCTGCGGTATCATCTTGATTTTTACGAGGCGGACGATCTGCTGGAGATCCTCCGCCGTTCGGCGCAGCGGCTGGAGATCTCGGCCGGCGAGGAGGCGCTTCGGATGCTTGCGGAGCGCTCACGGGGCACGCCGCGCGTGGCAAACCGGCTGCTTCGCCGGGTGCGCGACTATGCGCAGGTGCGGGCCGACGGGAAGCTGGGCGCGGGTGTCGTTGAAAAGGCACTAGCCATCGAAGAGATCGACGGCCTGGGCCTTGACCGGCTCGACCGGGCGTTCATGAACGTGGTGATCGACACGTACCGCGGCGGACCGGCGGGGATCGAGGCGATCGCGGCGACGATGGGCCAGTCGCGCGACACGCTCGAGGACATGGTGGAGCCTTTCCTGTTGCAGCGGGGCTTCGTCACGCGGACGCGCCAGGGGCGGTGCGTGACACAGAAGGCATATCTGCATCTCGGGCTGCCGATCCCCGACATCGGACCTGCGCGAACGCCCGCGCCGGACGACACGGGACTCTTCGAGAGCTGAATTCCTTCGATTCTCGGCGTGTGTGCAGACTTCGCGCGTTGCAGCCGTCGCGCGCAAACCAAAGAGCATCTACCAGCGGGGCGAACGGAGCAATGCTACTCTATTGCGGTTGATCGTTCGTCACCTTTCCATTGATGACGACTCCGATGCAATGCGTCGTGTATTCGAACGGGTCTCCGTCGTAGAGGGCGAGGTCGGCGTCCTTCCCCGGTTCGATCGAGCCGACGCGATCATCGATATCGAGGATGCGCGCGGCGTTGATGGTGATCGTGGAAAGGGCCTCATTGAAGCCAAGCCCGTTCGCGGCCGCGATGCCGGCCTCAAAGAGTACCACCCGCGTCTTGGGGACATAGCTCTCGTAGCCGCTCTGCAGCGCGACGAGGATGAGGTCCTTTGTCAGAAGGGAGGCGGTCTCGAAGCTGATATTTTCCGTCTCGCCCCTTCCGCTGCGCCACATGGTGGGATGAAGGATGACGGGGATGTTCATCGCCTTAATCTCGTCCTGCACGAGATATCCCTCGGCACAGCCGTCGAGCACGAGCCTTAGATTGAACTCGCGGGCGAGACGGAGTGCAGCCAGGATGTCGGTTGCGCGGTGGGCGGTTACCAGGAGGGGCAGCTCCCGCTTGAGCAATTGTGAAATCGCCTCCATCCGCAGGTCCCGATCGGGTTTCTTTTTCTCGTCGTCGGAATCAAGCTTTTTGAGGTAGTTCTGTGCCTTAACGAGTTCCGATCGGAGCATGGCCACAGCCTTGGAGCGCGTGCCGGGCGATTTTTTCGGGTCGCCGTGCGGCTTGGCGCCCTCGCCGAGCGTCGCGGCGATCATCGCGACGGGCTCAAGGATGGCCTCGTCAACGTTGTTGCCCGTCGTCTTGACGATCATCGTCTGCCCGGAGATGAGGGCTCCAGGCGCATGGCCTGTGTGGATGGTGGTGATGCCGTAGCCGCGGACGTACTCGACGAGTTTTTCCTGGGGGTTGTAACCGTCGATCGCGCGAAGCTCGGGTTGGATCGATTCGTTCGGGTCGAGCTGGTCCTGGTCCTGATCCTGGTTCAGGTAACCGGTGAATCCGATGACGCAATGGGCGTCAATCAAGCCCGGGGTGACGACCCTGGCGGACAAGACCCTTGCGCCCGGCGGCACGGGAACGTCGGCAGCAGGGCCGACGCTCTTAATCTTCGCGTCTTCAATGACAACGACACCGTTCTCGATCGCGTTACCCGCCATAGTGTGGATCGTCTCGCCCTTGATGGCGAGCACGTCAGCCTCTGCCGATTCGGGCAAACCAGAAAACGCAAAGAGAGGCACGCACGCGTGCACGGCTCGGGAGAGCCTATTTCGGCCGAGACCCGAAGGGTATTTCATTTGAGGCAGCTCCAATGTGAGCTAGTTACGGACGCGTTTGATTCACGGAGAATCGCCATTCGCCTTATCATTGGTCGTGCGGGCCTTCGAAGCAGCAGAAGTGCATGACCTGATCGTGACCCGCGCCATAGCCGCCGACCGCAAAAAGGCGGTCCTTTGGATCGGCGCGATCAAAGACCTTTATTCCGTCAATCCAGGTTTGCTCGACCTTTGTGTAGACGCTGAGCGGGTCGCCGGAGAGTATGAGAAAATCGGCGTCCTTGCCGGGGGCGAGGGAGCCGACGCGACCGTCGAGTTCGAGCATTCTTGCGCCTGCGATGGTCAGCGCTTCCAGGGCCTTCTCGCGGGACATGCCTGCCCGAACACCAAGCGCGGCCATCCTGAGGAACAGGCGCGAGTCGGTGATTGGATCATCGGTGTGGAAGGCGGTAAGCACGCCGGTTTTTTCGAGCATGCCGCCGGTCTGCATCACGAGATTCGCGGCTTCGATTTTTCCGCCCGGGCTGTCAACGAGGATGATTGAGCATGGGGCGTTTGCCGCGGCGATCTCGTCGGCAACCTTCCAGCCCTCGCTGACGTGATGCAAGACGACCTTGAAGCCGAACTCCTTTGCGAGCCGCAGGACCGTGATGATGTCGTCGTTGCGATGGGTGTGGTGATGAACGACGCGTCGGCCTTCGAGCACGTCCACGAGGGCTTCCATTTCGAGATCGCGCTCGGGGCGATTTTCGGGGTCATCGCGCGCCTCCATGAGCTTGCGCCGATACTCCTGGGCCTTGACATACTTCTGTCGAACAAGAGCGGCGGATTTTGAACGCGTACCCGGAAACGGCGGACCGCTCTGGGAATTCGTGCCGTTCGCCATTTTCATTCCGCCGAGCATGTTGCCATCCTTGTCGCGGATGGCCACGTCTTCGATCGTGCGACCGTCCTTATTCTTGATGTACACGGTCTGGCCCGAAAGCAGGTGTCCTGAGCCGGGCATGACGTTTAACGTCGTGAGTCCGCCGGCCTGGGCCTTCTGAAACCCCGAGTCGCGGACGTTTATGGAATCGAGCACGCGCACATCCGGTTGAATAGGATCGCTGGAGTCGGCCCCCCACCCACCGCCGATGTGACTGTGAGTATCAACGAGGCCGGGCATTATGACCATTCCGGCAACGTCTATTCGCCGGGCATCCGCGGGAACAGTGGTTGATGCCGCAGGGCCGACGGCCTCGATCGTACCGCTGCGAACAATCAATACGCCGTTCTCAATCTCGGGTGCGCCGATCGGAACAATTCTCGCCCCCACAAAGGCGTGGGGAAGTGGCCGCATATCGAATACCAATGGCTTTTCCTGTGCGCGTGCCGAACCGCAAAGGGTAAGCAGTACGGCGAAATATCGAGTCTTCAAAGCAGCTATCTCCTCCCCGGGCGGGTTGCATGAGACGGAGTCACGGTCCTCGGTACATTATCAGCGCGACAATTGTACACGAAAATCGCGGCGAGCGTATTGAACGTCGGACAACGCCCGGCGGGCACTTCGGCGGATATGCACGGTGCCTCTATGGACGAACGCCCGTCCGCTCGGATCCACCAGAACCAAGATACGTGCGAATTATTGGGTGCTGCTGTGAAGGCGGACGGAAACCTTGCGCTCTTCACCTTCGCGGACGAGGGTCAATTCGACCTGCTCGCCGGGCTTGCGGCTGTCGAGGATGCGCCGGAGGTCGTCGTAGCTGCGGACCTTGGCGTCGTCGATTGCGACGATAATGTCGCCCAGAATAACGCGGCCGTCACGGGCGACCTGCGTTCCGCGGATACCTGCTTCGGCCGCTCCGGTCCCCTCCTGCACGTCGGCAATAACCACGCCCTCAAGGCCCCAGCGGCGGACGAGGTCATCTCGGATCAGGCTGACGCCAAGCATAGGTCGGACGACGCGGCCGTACGAGATCAACTGCGGAACGACCTCGTTGATCGTGTCGACGGGCACGGCGAAACCTATTCCCGCACTGACACCGGAAGGGCTGTAGATCATGGTGTTCATGCCGATGACCCGGCCGGCGCTGTCCAGCAGCGGCCCACCCGAGTTTCCCGGGTTAATGGCGGCATCGGTTTGAATGACTCCCTCGATCGTGCGGCCGGTGATGGACTTGATTGTGCGGCCGAGGGCGCTGACGACGCCGGTGGTGAGCGTCTGATCAAGGCCGAACGGATTGCCGATGGCGAAGACCTTTTGTCCGACCTGAAGGTCACGTGAAGTGCCGACCGGTAGCGGTGTGAGCTGATCCGCCGGTGCCTTGATTCTCAGAACGGCAATGTCCTTGTCGGGCTCCGCGCCGACGAACTCCGCCTGCCAGTTGGACTGGTCGGCAAGGCGGACGAAGACCTGCTGCGCGTTTCGGATGACATGGAAATTCGTGACAATGTGGCCGCTTTCATCCCAAATGAATCCGGAGCCGGTGCCCTCTTCGGGAATCTCGCGGATTCCAAAGAGGAAGCCGCGCTCCTGTCGCATAGCGCGGCTGGTGATGTACACGACCGAGCGCGACGCCTGCTCGAAAAGCGCAATTGTGGACTTCTCGTCCTCGGCAAGGTCGCCGCGCGGCATGATTGCCCGTGGCGGGGACGGGTTTCGCACGGCGGAGCCGCGAATCTGACCGACAAGAAACCAGCCCGCAATCAGCCCGAGTGCGATGCCGAACAGCAATGACCCCCGGCGGGCGGAACCGCCGGTCAGGTTGTTTTGCGAATAGTCGATGACTGAACTCCCGCGCGTGAGCTACGTTTCCATTGGGGCATGGACACACTATTACGCGGGATGATAGCACTGATGCCGCACGGAAACAGCGCCGGCGGATGGTGGAGGCAAGCCGCCTCCGGAAGAGAATGGACGCCAACCGGCGTTAAAAAGGGAGGGGTCACCAGGGATAAAGGATAGGATCGAGTTCCTTATGCTCAGCCGGTTTCGGCTCGGAAGGAGCGTCCATCCGGCAGCCAACGACTACGATTTCGGGACTTGTGGTCGGGGACACACGGGCGACGCGAACGGGTCGCTCGATGGTTTCCCACACGTCGCCGTTGAGCCGTCGAAGGTGGAGCGTGTCTCCGATGGAGAGGGCGGCACCGCGGCCCGTCATGAATCCCATGCCGCAGGACGATAGGTCGAGGGACCAGCCTCGCTGGTCTTCGATCCGGCCGGGCCGCTTCCAGCGAAGGACGTCGTCGGAAATCTGGCGCGGCTCACTTCTGCGATTCACAATTGGATTCGGTGTCGTCACGGCAGGCTCCCGACAGGCGGCGATATTGTCCGCACAGCATCGGCCTGAAACACGGCTCCCTGAAGGTTTTAGTCCAGGAACCGGTCAATAACTACGCGGGGCGGTCCGAGCTGGGCGTCGAGCGGAGGTGTCGTCGGCATTTTTTGCAGCCCCCTGATTGAATGCGACCGAATGATGGGGATATGATTGAGTCCGGGACGTCAGGGCATACCGACGGAAACGGCCCCCCAGTCGAGCGATCCACATGAGGCACATGCAAATTCGCTCCCGACGCCCGCCCCCTGCCACCGCCCGCTCATGCGGTTTTACGCTCATCGAACTGCTTGTGGTCATCAGCATTGTTGCGATTGTTATCGCCATCCTGATTCCGGCGCTGTCATCGGCGCGGCAAAGCAGCATCGGGCAAGTCTGCCTGGCCAACCTGCGGACGCTTGGGCAGGGCCTGACGATGTATTCGACGGATCACCACGATCATCTCGTGCCGGGTCGGCTGCCGCGGGTCGACAATGACAACTGGCGGGCCCTTGTGCTTGGAGGATGGAAATATCGTCCGACGTTTCTGGCGATGATGGGGACGAATGTGGGGATTCAGGCGTTTGACGATCCGATGCCGAGCCGCTTCCTGATCGACAGGTTCGGGGAGCGCGGTGATAAGCAGAACTATTCGAGCAAGGTGTACGTGTGCCCGGCGGCGAGCGAGTGGACCGACGAGCGGAACGGCAGCTATGGATACAACTATCAGTTTCTCGGAAATTCGCGGCTCTCGGATTCGTCGAATCTTTTCTCGTTCAAATACTGGCCCGTGTCCGTAACGCGTATTCGGGATACGTCGCGCACAGTGGCAGTGGCGGATTCGATGGGTACCGCGGCAACATACGGTTCGTCAAATCGCTGGCCGTATCAGAACAACGCCGAGGACGGGCACCGGTTCGGCAACGAGGGGTTCAACCTCGATCCGCCACATATCAACACTTCCAATGGCGAAGCGGCCGGGTACCCCGACAAGCGGACGGCGGTCGATCCTCGTCATCTCGGCAAGGCGGCGACGCTCTGGGTGGATACGCACGCGAGTGTCGAAAGGCCGGAGGCGCTGGGTTACCACATTTCCCCGGACGGCGCCTTTCGCTTCGACGGGAACAACGCGCTCTGGTCGGGAACGGGCCAGGATGTTCCCTGGACGCCCGATTTCAGTCATTGACAGGAAGCTTAAGAGGCAACTTCCGCCACCGCGCCCTTCCGCGCGCGATGGCCGTGCCGCAGTCGAAGAAATATGCTTTGCGCCTATGAATACGGGCGTCCCACACATCGTCCGCGTCAGCCGTCGCCGCGAGTTCTCGTCGTCCACTTTGCCCGAGCAGGCTCGTGTCCTGCATGAGTCGGCGTTCCGGGGGGCACGCTGGTGGCGGGACCGATGGGCGCATCGCCCATTTCGGGATGCGGCGCGGCAAGTACTGCATGTCTACGGCGGACTTGCGCTGATCGGGCCGGATGTTACGGTCGAAGCGCCATCGCCGTTTGTGGAGATGTTTGAACCCATTGAGATTACCGGGGGGGTCGGCGAAGACGCGGAGCGGCTCCTTGTGCTGTCCGGTGAAGCGCCGACGCGGCCGGAGCGGCGGCTGTGGGTGCTGAAGCTCTTCGCAATAGTCATCGGCCTGGGAATGTTTGGAATCCTGGTGCTCGCCTTCATGGGTGGCGTTCCAATCCGCGCGATTCCGCCGATCGGGGCCGCGATTGTCGTGGCGAGTCTCGCCATCACGATTGCCCTGTTTGCGCAAAGCCGAAGCGGACGCTGGTTTCTCGTGCCATGCGGAATCGCGATCGTGCGACGACCCGTGCGGCGCGGGCAGCCGGGCAGGATCACCGTGCTATCGCGGTGAGATACATGTGCGGCGCTGCGCTACGTATCGACCGGTAAGACGGTGGTCCTCATGCTGGAACTCTGGACGCATGCAGGGAAGACGCTTCGGCGCTCCGTGTCGGAGCGCGAGGCTGCCGCCGTCCTTGCGGCATGGCAGAGCCCGTTGACGCCACCCTCTGACGAAAAGCTGATGGAACTGGTGACTTGATGACTGGGCCGGGTACCGTCGCAGTACCCCGCCCATATACGTATGCCTATTGCCGCGTCACGCCACCATCGCCGTGTCAGCGATGCCTTCGGAAGCGGGCCTTCCCGCCAGGACATTCTCATAGAGTGTGGCGTAGTTGTCAGCGAATGCGCGGACGCCGAACACTTCGTACGCCTGCCCGCGTGCGACATTGGCCAGCCTCCGCCGAAGCTCGCCGTCTTCGAGGGCATTGAGGAGCTTACCGGCCAGCGTGCGCGGTTCGGCCGGCTTGCAGAGCAGGCCGTTGTGCCGATCGGCGATAAGCTCGGCAACGGAGCGTACAGCGGACCCGACGACTACTGCGCCCGCGGCCATTGCGGCGGCGATCGATTCGGTACAAATATCCTCGACTGCCGGGCAGCAGAAGACATCTGCACAGGCGGCCAGCTGCGGCCAGGAATGACTCGGATCCGGGACTATGACCATGTCTTTGCGGCCGATCTGGCGGACAAAGCGCAGCAGGCGGCGGCTCTCTGCGGATTCGTAAGGCATCATCACACGGAGGTCGTGGAGGACTTCACTGACGATCGCGGCGGCCCAAAGTCCGTAATACTGGCCGCCGGCGCGAGAGGCGGGCCCGTCGAGAAGAATGACGCAGCGGGAATCGCCCACGAGCGATCTGCGCAAATCGGATTGGCGCGCCCGGTTGACGGCTGCGAAGTCGGCCGGGCCGCGGATGACCACGATCTTGTCGGGCGTGACCCCGGCGGACACGAGGCGCGCGCGGACGACCTGGCTGCCGGTTGCGACGACGGTTGATTCGGAGATTGCCCGCACCCACCCGGCCACGCGGCGCGCATCGACGGGACTGAGGACCGTGAGGACCTTGGGTATCTCCGCGAGGCGCGCCGAGGCCGCCACGGCCGAGTCGGCTCCCCACGCGTGAACGAGACCGACCTGCGCGCACTTTGCGATTCGGTCGAGGTCGGGGGCATAGTTGAAAAAGCGCGACACGCGGCGCGGCGCGCTGGCGACATCCTGACCCAGAACGCGCCGTGCACGCGACAGGCCGGCAGGGTCCAGGCAGCACACGGCGTGAGACTGGCCATCGGAGACGAGGCGCGCCCGGAGCGCGCCAAGGCACTGGAGTCCAGTCTCATCGCACGAGCCGTCGACGATGTGCAAGACGCGTGTCACTCTGAGAATTCCCGTCGGCCGTAAAAGAATCGGGCGATCTCCTGGCCCATCTTGATGCCCAGTTCCGTGGCGACCTGCCCCGGCGTTACGTCGCCGTCCATCGGCTTGGGGTCGGTTGTGACTTCGACGCGCTTGCCGGATTCGTTGTCGGGCCAGAGTCGGACCTCTCCCTTGCGTTCGGTCGAGAGCACCTTTACGCGGGTTGCGAAGATGCCCTTATAGATCGGCGCGTCGCCCTCGCCGTGGAGAGTGAATCGTTCTACGCCGATGTAGAGAACCTGCTCGGCGCCGAGTTGTTCTCCGATCTGGCGGATCGTCATCTTGTAGAAGTTAGGGTCTCGCTGGAGGCGCTGATACTCCTGAAAAGGAATGACATTCTTGTTGACGTCGAAGTGGAGGAAATTCTCGGAGAGCGTCTGGTGCAGCTCCCGAACGGTCTTTGGCTCGGTGATCATGCTGTTTCGATCGTCAATCAGTATGAGAAGCGGGGTCTTGGCGAGCTTGTATTCCGGCTCGATCCAGTCGCCGCCTGTCATGTTGACCCACGTGGCGGCCATGTCGGCGCAGCCGGCGGGAAGTAAGGCGGCGGCGAATAGTGTGAGTGCAAGGGTATGAGAACCTCGCGACCTGCACTTTGATATCACGGACAAAAAAAAGTTCGTCATTAAGGACCCTTCCTCATCGCTGCGGTCCGCGAAGCGACTCACGATGATCATAAAATTTCTTGGCCGTCTTCTGGGCAAACTGCTCGATGGCCGCCCGCAGCAGGTCGTAGTCGGACATATCGGCAATGGCGTGTTCGCCGGGCGGCGGATGAGTGGCCGTTACTTCGCTGGAATACACGGTGTCGGTCCGCGTGCTATCGGCGCCCTCATATAGATGCAAAGAACCGCTGACGCGCCCCTTTCGCAGTTCGGGTGTGTCGGCGGCGCGGGTTGTGTACTCCAGGAGATCGATCCGAAGAAGGTAGTCGCATTTCAACTCCCTGGCGATTTCCTGGTGCGACATGCTCTCCCAGTCCGCGCCGGATTCCTGAAACTCGGTGACATCGCGCGTGGGAACGAAGCTGGCTTTTTCGAGGTGCTTTTTCATTTCATAGACGACGGCGTCGGCAACGCGGCGCCGTGCCCGGGGGTCGACATCGAGCGTGGCCCTGTCCGCCCAGACGATGACGGCGACTTTCTCGTCGGTGATCTTGCCGTATTCGGCCTTTATCTCGGCGCTTTCGTCCGGCGTGAGGAAGTACATCGCCTGGCATCCCGCAGACAGCAAGATCAGGAGGAATGGGAAGATCCGCCGACGGTGAGACGGCTTCTTTTCCGAGGCGTGGCCACTGAAGCTCTTTGGTGCCGCTGGGTAATCGATAGGCATTTTGAGTCCGCTACTTTCCCGGCAGCGCGCCGGTGATCATTCCATGTGCCAGCTTGAATCCCCAGCCGGTCATAAGCAGGCCGCCGAAGCCGAGCATGAGGCGCACCGCGCCCAATCGATCCCAGTTCACATTCGGCGCAAGGCCGGTGACGACGATTCTCGCCGACAGGACGCACGCGGCGATCGTGCCAAGACACAGGATTGCTCCCGCGGGTTGGGCAATGAACGCGTCGATCGGCCGCCCGTGCATCATCAGTGCGAAGGCCGTGGTCATTCCGCAGGTCGGACAGGGCAACCCAGTGGTAAGGATGAAACCGCAGGGCCACGCGCCAAACAGGGCCTCGTGCGTTCCGTAGCCCCGCGGGTCCGGCGCGAGCCAGGTCGCCACGGCCAGTACGGTCAGGCCGCACAGTCCCACGACGGCCCAGACCGCCCGCCCGGCGGACGATACCTGTATTGCCGGGCCCAGGAGGGGCCAAGACGCGGGCCGTGCGAGGGGCAGTTCGGCAGGCTGTTCCATATGGTCATTCTTGCAGGGTATCGGTGAAATGCAACTCGGGACGAAACGGGGTGTGCGGGGTCAGGTGAAATCGACGAGCTTTTCGACGGGCGGAGGGGGAAGCGGGCTGCGCCAGGCGCGGAGGAGCACATCGGCCTCCCGCGATGTCACCTGGGTTGACTCGATTGTCACGGTGTTCGCGACACAGAGCGTCCATGAGCCCAGGCGAGATTCGGTGAGGGACAACGCACTCTCTCTTCGATCGAAGAGCGCGAGGCTTGAGCGTGTGGGAATCCGGGAAGGCGTGCGGAGAAGAAGGCCTCCGGGAAGTATGAACCAATGCCGTTTTCCGAGGATGCCGGTCTCCGATGCGAAAAGTCCCGTAAACAGTATGGCGAGCCATATCACGAGCCTCCAATCGATGCGGGACGCCTCGAACGATTCCAGAACGGCCAGGATAAGCTGAACCCCGACGAGAAACCGCATCCCCCAGCCAAGGGCGTTGACTGCAAGGTTTCGACGCACCCGCCTGGCGAGCGCCCATTCTTCCCGAGCTTCACTTCCGGATTCTGCGATGCGGTCCGCCCTTCCGAGGATTCCTTCCGCGAAGCGAGTGAAGCCGATATCCGCCTCGTCGAGAAGGACGGGTGGAAAGGAAACCTCAAGAGGCGGCGAAGGATCCGGAAGCCGGCTCCCGGTTTTCCGAAAGCGAAGGCACGCACCATAGTGACCGTTGGCGATGAGGATCTCCAGTGCCGAACGAATGAGGTCCTTCCCATTGGCTTCGGCAAGCTGCTCGGCGATGTACGTTCCGCATGCGTCGATGCGATTCCGCCGAGCGAGTTGGTGAAGTGTGCGCCTCCTCTGCTTGGTTGTCCGCTGCGACGCGAGCAAAACAAGAATCGTGAGGATTGTGCCCGCGATCGCGACACCTATGACAATCGCCGGCGACCTTTCCGCGCCGATCATATAGAGAAGCGGAAGCAGCACGACGACACCGCAGGCGCTTACGAGAAACACCCCTGCGAAGCGAATTCCCTGCGATGGCGGGATTTCCACGTCGATGACGAACAGTGCTGACCTCTCCTGCCCGGCCATTGCGTGATTATCGCGGATTAACAAGTGCGTGTGAACGCCACCCGGCCGACGTGATTTTGACAAGGCCCGTCGCCGGCGCTATTCTATTGCCGTGTTTCGGGCGATCTGCTTTTGCATGCCCGTTCCCCGAACTTCAACAAGATACGCCATCAGGAGGTATCGCCATGGCTACCGCCACCGCCCCCGCACCGGTCAAGCCGGATGTGAAGATCAAGTACACCAAGTGCCTCATTGACGGCGAGTGGGTCGATGCCGTCGCCGGGCGCACTTTCGAGACGATCAACCCGGCCACCGGGGACGTATTGACGCACGTCGCAGAAGGCGATGAGCCGGATGTGGATAAGGCCGTAAGGGCTGCGCGGAAGGCGTTTGAAACCGGCCCGTGGCCGAAGATGACAGCCAGCCAGCGCGGGCGGCTGCTCTACAGGCTGGCCGACCTGATCGAGCAGCACAAAGAGGAACTGGCGGCACTGGAAACACTGGACAATGGCAAGCCCATCAAGGACTCTCTCAACGCCGACCTGCCGCTGACAATCGCATGCTACCGGTACTACGCCGGCTGGGCTGACAAGATTCACGGCAAGACCATCCCGGTCAACGGCCCCTTCTTCTGCTACACGCGGCACGAGCCGATCGGCGTGGTCGGCCAGATCATCCCCTGGAACTTCCCCCTGCTCATGCAGGCATGGAAATGGGGTCCGGCGCTCGCTACGGGGAACACGGTGGTGCTGAAGCCCGCCGAACAGACGCCGCTGACGGCGCTGTATGTCGGGCAATTGGCACTCGAAGCCGGTTTTCCGCCGGGCGTCATCAACATCATCCCCGGCATGGGCCCGACGGCCGGCGGCGCGATCGCCAAGCACATGGACATTGACAAGGTCGCCTTTACCGGAAGCACCGAGGTCGGCCGGATCATCATGGAAGCAGCGGCAAAGAGTAACCTGAAGCGCGTCAGCCTTGAACTCGGTGGAAAGAGCCCGAACATCGTGTTCGCCGATGCCGATGCCGATGCCGCGATTCAGGGCGCGTACTTCGGCCTGTTCTTCAACCAGGGGCAGTGCTGCTGTGCCGGGTCGCGTCTTTTTGTCGAAGAGAGCATCCACGGCCAGTTTGTCGAGAAGCTGATCGGCATCGCCAAGAGCCGCCGCGTGGGCGACCCGTTCGATACCAAGACCCACCAGGGGCCGCAGGTCTCGCGCGAGCAGTTCGATCGCGTGATGAACTACATCGACATCGGCAACAAGCAGGGAGCGAAGCTGGTCACCGGTGGCAGCCGTGTGGGCGATCGCGGCTTCTTCGTTGAGCCGACCGTTTTCGACGGCGTCCGCGACGACATGACTATCGCCCAGGAGGAGATATTCGGCCCGGTGCTCTGTGTCATGCCCTTCAAAGACATGGACGAAGTGATCGGCCGAGCAAACAATTCCATCTACGGCCTTGCCGCTGCCGTCTGGACGAAGGACATCCAGAAGGCGATGAAGATTTCAAACAGCGTCCGCGCGGGAACCGTGTGGGTGAACTGCTACGACGTCTTCGACGCCGCCGCCCCCTTCGGCGGATACAAGCAGAGCGGCATCGGCCGGGAACTGGGCGAGTATGCCTTGGAGCACTACTGCGAAGTCAAGACGGTGACGATGAAGCTGTAATACGCCTCTTTTCGGCGAATTTGGCGCGAGATTTCGACGGGCAGGCCGAGTCATGCGTGGCGCGGCCTGCCCGTTTTCGTCCCGGTGCCGGTCGAATTCCGATACTTCCTTAAGACACACCTGCGAGGTGCGGAACGGCCGATGGATCTGGAATCACTGCGACATCACTACCTCCGGCGAATTGTGGCGCCTGGCCTGCGATTGTTCGGGTACCGGGCGACGGAGCGGCTGGCTGTCGCCATGGCGCGGCGCGTGTTCGACCTGAATACACCGGCACGGCGGTTCGCGCACGCCCGTATTGAGCGGGCGCTGGGACGGATGGGACCGCCCGGCGAGGCCGGTGGTGAACCGCAAGCCGCGGCGGCGGGGAATGACAATGTCAGCAACCTTTCGGCGGCGATCTGCAAAACGGCCTATGAGCACATCGGTCGATTCTGGGCGGAATCGCTGTTTCTGCAAAGACGCGTGGGTGGCGTGAGGTGGCGCACGTATGTTCGCATCGACGACGAGACGGTAATTACCGGCGAACCGGGTACCGGGCGAGGACGCGTCTTTGTGACCGGCTATTACGGAAATCCCGCGGCTGCGGCGGTCGTGCTGGGACAGTTATGCCGACCGGTGCATGTGGTGGTGGACTATGTCCAACAGCCGATCCTGCGGGCGTGGCAACGGGAACTCTACCGCATTCCCAATGTACGGCCTGTCAAGCGGGCTGAAACGGGCTCTACCCTTCCGCGCGTGCTGAAGGGCGGGGGCGCGATCCTGATGATCGCGGAGCACCATCGACCGCGCGGCCGGGCGGTTGAGATCGAGTTTCTCGGCGAGCGGCTGCGGTGCTACCCGACGCTGGAACGGCTTGCGGAGTGGTGCGACGCGTCGGTGATTCCGGTGACCTGCCGCCGCGCGGCGGAGCGGTTTTCATTCTTGCTAGAGGCTCACGGAGTTTTTCGCTTTGAGACCGGTCGGCGCGTCGGCGATGTGACGCGCGGAGCAATGGCGGCGCTGGAGGCGGCAATTCTGCGCGACGCCGGACAGTATCTCTGGATGGTGAGTGCCGCACGTGAGGCATCAGATGCCTTCGCGGCGCGTGGCATGGCTGAGAATCGGCCCGCCTCCACGCCTCAGGAACGAACCGTACCTGTGCTGCGGCCGGTCGGCTCGGCGCAATAGATCAGCGTATCTGCCCAATCGTTACTGGTATGGGAACCGGATCGGCGTCGTACCCCAGAAGTAGTCGAAGAAGGTCGGTCCTGCAAAGGCGGTCAGCGGCGGACAGAGCGCCGGGTCATTGGGCGGCGGAAGCTGGGCCTGCGCCCAGGGCGTCACCCCCAGCACGACGAGGCCTGCAAACGTGATAATGCGCCCCCACGACCAGCCTGGCTGTGGCGATTCCGGTGGGGCCGATGCGGCGTCCGGCCGCGGTGTCGCATCTGGCGGATGCGCGGGTCCAGGCAGCAACGATTCGGAGAAGGTGTGGCTTGTCGAGTTCTCCGGGCGATCTTTTGTTTGCGTGGTCATCATTTTCTATAGCGGACGCCCGAGCGCAGGACTGAAGTATTCGTCCGGGCCGGTCCTGGAAAATCGCGACATGCGCGGTTATCGGCCCATCCGTGACCAAATCCCGTTGCACGGGTATGATCGCGTTCGAATGCTCGGGCGAGTGTGAATATCCTGCCCGGTGACTTCCCGCCGTCCTTGTGCGGTCCACAGTATTCGGGCGGCGTCCATTGCAATCGGTAACAATCGAGGGAAATCATGAGCAACGCCCCCGCCGCGCCCCTTCCCAACCTTTCGAGCGAACGCACCATCCTCGGCCACCCAGTGGGCCTGTTTGTGCTGTTCTTCACCGAGCTATGGGAGCGATTCAATTTCTACGGGATGCGAGCGCTGCTGATTTTCTATTTCATCGACACGTTTGCAATGAACCAGAAAAACGCGGCCGAATCATACGGGGCCTACAACGGACTGGTCTATGCGACCCCGCTTCTCGGCGGTCTGTTGGCCGATCGGATCATCGGCTATCGCCGTTCGATTATCCTTGGCGCGATTCTGATGGCCATTGGCGAATTCGGCCTGACGTTCGCGGGATTCGGGCTCATCCCCAAGAATCAATACACAATCTTCACGTCTCTGGCGTGCATCATCGTCGGAAACGGTTTTTTCAAGCCCAACATCTCCACGCTGGTCGGAAAGCTATACCCACAAGGCGACAAGCGGCGCGACAGCGCGTTTACAATCTTCTACATGGGCATCAACATCGGCGCGTTCTTCGCTCCCATCTTCTGCGGCCAAATCGGTCAGAAATACGGATTCCATTACGGCTTCGGCCTCGCCGGCATCGGTATGGTCCTGGGACTGATTATCTTCATCATGGGAAAGCGGCTCCTGGGTGATCACGGACTGCCCCCGAATCAGGGCGCGCTTCGTGCCCCGACCGCGGCCGGCATTCCAAGCGGCACTGCAGTGTACATCGGCGCATTCCTCCTGGTGCCGCTGGCCGCGTTTCTTGTGTCCAAGCCGGATTTTGTGATTCGGTGGGCGGCTCCGGTCGTCGGCGGGGCATTTCTGGTCTACCTGCTCTGGGAAGCTTTTCGAAGCACGCCCGCCGAACGGGTCGGCATCTTCGCGGCACTGATCCTGTCGTTCTTCTCGATCGTTTTCTGGGCTTGCTTCGAGCAGGCCGGCAGTTCGATGAGCCTGTTCACCGAGCAGCACGTCAACCGTGTCGTTTTCGGATATGAAATACAGGCATCCGTGTTTCAATTCGTGAATGCCGCATTCATTGTGCTTCTCGCGTCGCCCTTTGCATGGCTTTGGATCAAGCTCGGCAAGAAAGGAATGGAGCCGTCGTCGCCGGTTAAGTTCGGCCTGGCGCTTCTTCAGGTTGGGTTGGGATTCGTGGCGCTGGTCATCGGCGCGAAGCAGGCGGTCGACGGAGCAAAGGCCAGCCTGTTCTGGCTGTTTCTCGCTTACTTCTTCCACACGACCGGCGAGCTGTGCCTCTCGCCGGTGGGGTTGTCCATGATCACCAAGCTCGCCCCGGCGCGCATCGGCGGCGTCATGATGGGCTTCTGGTTCCTTTGCACCGCGTTTGCACATCTCATCGCCGGCGTGATCGCGGGCATGACCGGCAAGGAAGCAGGGTTCGGCCCGGTGTTCCTCGGAATCGTAATCTTTGCAGGTGTGTCGGGCCTCTTGCTGTTGATCCTCGCGCCGCTAATCAAGAAATGGGAGAACATTCGGCTCGCAAGCCATGCAAACGAGTCGGCGGGCCATTGACGGCACGATCCTGCAATCCGTCACGTTGGCGCCCTGCGAGGGGTCGGCTCGCGAGCAGATGTGAGATACCTGCGGGTAGCGCGATCTTAGGCCTGTTCAGGTTGCGGTCGAGCGCGGCGGCAACCGAAATAAACGAAACCGCACAGCACAGCGAATGCAAGCAGGCCCAGCCAGTTGCTCATACGCACGAGCGCGTCGGCGTTCATGCCGCTCTCCAGCAGGCGGCGGGCGACATCGAGGAAGGGCATGATCCGGCCGCCCGACACGGGCTCGTCCAATATCATCATGATGTTTATGAGAACGTCGATGATCGCCGCGCCGGCAATGAGGCCGGAGGCGACGAGGACACCCCTGTCGTTGCGGGCCTTGTCGAGTTTCTCATCGCCACTCTTTCGGTTCACCATGGCCTGAACGACGGCGCCGAGCAGGATAGGCGTATTGATTCCCATCGGCAGGTACATGCCGAGCATGAACGCGAGCGGCGAAACACCAAGAAAGTTCACAATGATCGAGAGGACCGCGCCGGTGCCGTAGAGCAGCCAGGGCACTTCCTGATTGGTGCCGAGGAAGCTCTCAAGCGTGCTTCGCATCAAGTTCGCCTGGGGCGCCGAGAGCGGCTCCGGCGTGTCGGGCGTTCGAAGGTAGCCGGGATGATGGGCCAGGACCATGATCGTAACGGTGACAAGAGCGGAAGCGAGGATTGCGGAGATAATGCCCCCCCACTGGATGGTTCGCGGCGTCGAGCCGATCCAGTAGCCGATCTTGAACTGAGTGACCATGGTTCCAGCCATTGAGAGGGCCGTGCAGACGACACCGCCGACAAGCAGAACGGCCAGCATGGCTTCGTTGCCCTTGGGCAGCCCGGATTGGAGCAGTACGACCGCGGTGATAATGATGGTCGTGACCGTCATTCCTGAAAGCGGCGTCGTCGATATCATGGCAATCGCCCAGGCCGAGACGGTAGTGAACAGGAACGAAAGCACGAGCGCGAGAATCGTGGCGATGATGGTGAGCCGGGTCGCACCAGGCATCCCATCGAGCACGGCGTTGCGGAAATAGAGGAACATGACGACCGTGACCACCACTCCAAGGACCAGGAGCATCGGGTAGCTGATGTCGCGCTCGATGCGCGCCGGCGCTGTCTCGCGGCCCTCGCCTTTGATCAATCCGCCAAGTGCTTCCTTCAAGGCGGTGGCTATCACCTTGCTCATCTTGAGAATCGAGATGAGCCCGGCGGCGAAGATGCCGCCAATACCGATGGTTCGCGGGATGTGAAAGAAGATCGACTCGGCGGACGTGTCGGCGAAACCGGGGGAGGAATTGAGAAGGCGAAGCGTCGGGAGGTCAAAGTTGGCCATCAGCGGCACAAGGACAAAGCAAGAAAGGAACGAACCGCAGCAGATGATGGTGGCGTACTTCAGCCCGATGATGAAGCCGAGACCGAGAAATGCGGCGCTGGTCTCCATGTGAAAAACGGCCTTAACCTTTTCCGTGATGCCATGCATCTTGGGAATTGCGATGGCCTCCAGCGTCTCCTTCCCGATGGTGAGGCTGGCGTGCCCGGTCGTGAAGACCTTTGAAAAGACCTGCATGGCTACCGACAGAAAGTTGTACGCCACGGCAAGCGCGAAAGACTTGATGAGCACCCAGGCCTGGCCGCTGTCGCCGGCAGCGCCGGTGGCGAGAATCTCATTCGTGGCGGTCGCCTCCGGGAAGGGCAGCTTGCCGTGCATGATCCGTACGAAGTATCCACGAAACGGAACGAGAAAGACGACGCCAAGCACCGCGCCCATGAGCGGCACAAGGGAGATCTGCAGAAAAAGCTGGGTCTTGCTCATTTCGAGGCTCTTGTCGAGACCGAGCAAGTAGATCGCCGGCATGGTAAAGACCGTGCCTCCGGCGACGATGCCGCTGGTGGTGCTGAGGGCGAGGATATTGACGTTTTCCAGCAACGAGCTGCGGCGGTGGCCCAGCTTCAGCAGAAACCCGGAGAGGCCGACGGCGAGAATGGAAATCGGAATGGCGGTTTCGATGCCCTGCCCCACTTTCAGCGCAAGGTATGTCGCCGCCATCGAGAAAATGACGTTCATCACGATGCCGAAGGCGATGGAGCGGCCGGTGACTTCCGGAACGGTCGCTGCGGCCGGAACCATGGGCACATACGTCTCGCCAGGCTTAAGTTCGCGGTAAGCGTTCTCGGGTAAGCGCGTCTGGACGACAGGATCGGACATGCAGGCACCTCCACCACGCGTTCGGCGAATCAAATGTGAAGCGAGGAATGTACCGGGCCGGGCACGACTCGCCAATAGTGAAGCCAAGCCCTGTGCGGGGCGACTCGAATCGGTGGATCGATCACCTATCCGGATCGGGTCTTGATGTTTCGCATCATCCAGGGCCGGGCGATAACCAGTAGAGTCGTTGCCATCGCGATACTCGCGTGGATAGGCCACATCTATTCAGTGCGCAGACGGCTCTCGGAAAGGCAACATTTCCGCAGGAACCAGCCCGAGTAGCGCGGCCCTCCACGAGGAAATTGATGTTGATGCCCCAAAGCGCGCGCCCCGCATGCACGAGATCTATCAAGGGCTGGACAATCTGGCGACGCAAACTCCGCGTCGCGCATGACGTCGAGATCGTTATTTTTCCCTTCCCCAGAGCTGGGCGAGTTCGATTAGGATTTTCACCGCACTTTCCATTTGCTCCAGGCAGGCGAATTCCAGCGGAGAGTGGAAATTGTACATTCCAACAGAGAGGTTTGGCGTGGGCAGGCCCTTTTCGCTGAGGCGAGAGCCGTCAGTGCCCCCGCGAATGCTCTTAAAGTGCGGCTTCAGACCGGCATTGCGAATGGCTTGTTCTGCGAGCTTCACAGCGCGCGGGTCCTTGGCGAGGTACTCAATCATATTGCGGTACTGTTCCTTGACTTCGATCGTGATCTTTGCACCGGGGTGCTCGGCCATAATCGTGTCGGCAATGGAGTGAAGGATCTTCGCCTGCTGTGCCAGTTCGGCGGTGACAAAGCTGCGAAGGAGCACGCGGATCCGCGTTTCCGGAACGCCGCCCTCGATGACGTAGGGGTGCAGGAATCCGTCGCGGTTTTCCGTCGTTTCAGGGGCGAGCCGGTGCCAGGGCAGGCGATCTACAAACTGCGCGGCGAGGCGGATGGCGTTGATCATGCGCCCCTTGGCATAACCGGGATGAATGTTCTTTCCGGTGATCGTGACCACGGCGACGTCGGCCGACCAGGTTTCATTCTCAAGACCTGCTTCGGCGTCTCCGTCGAGCGTGTATCCGACCACGGCGTTGATCTTGCCGAGGTCAAGCTTGTCAGTACCCCGCCCTACTTCCTCGTCACAGGTGTACACGACGCGGATTGGTCCGCGCTTGATCTCCGGGTGTGCCATCAGATGCGCGGCTGCGGTCATGATGACGGCGACGCCCGACTTGTCATCCGCGCCGAGCAGGGTCGTTCCATCCGTCGAGATGAGGGTCTTCCCTTTCAACTCGGCCATTCCCTCAGTCTCGGAAACGCGGATGATCCGCGAAGGGTCGCCTGGCAGCGTGATATCTTTTCCGTCGTAGTTCTTATGAACAATTGGCTTGACGTTTTTTGCGGTGAATTCGGGCGAGGTGTCCATGTGGGCAAACCAAGCGATCGTTGGCGCGCCCGGCACATTTCCCGGAATCGTGCCCATGACGATGCCGTGCTCGTCCATGGAGACGCTTTCGAGTCTCAGGGCCTTCAACTCGTCGGTAAGCAGGCGGCCGAGTTCAAGCTGTCCCGGACTGCTCGGGTAGTCCTTGGTTTCTTCGACGGCTGTGGTTTCGACCTTGACATATCTGATAAAACGGTCGAGAAGTGTGTCCACCGGGGCACCTCCATTGGCGTTGGATCTTTCCGCAGGCTGTTTTACGCCCATGGGGAACGATTCGCAACGCCAGGCAGGCCCGGAGAAATGCCGAACTTGCCTTGCTGGACGACCAAGCGAGCGAACCGCGCATGAAAAATCCCGCCGGGGCGAATTGCGCTCCGGCGGGATTTGCAGGAAACAATCGGCGGCACTCGGGTCAGGAAACGACCCAGGTTTCCCCGGAATGGAGCAAGCTGTCGAGGTCGCCTTTGCCCTTCTTTTCGGTGACCTCCCGCATCTGCTTTTCGACCATGTCCTCAAAGATCGGGGCTTCAACCTCGCGGAACACGCCCATAGGCTCCGGAAACTCCGGATATCGCATCCGGCTGAGCATGAAGGCGAGCGAGGGCTCCGCGGCCCTTTCGTCATGGAAGACGAGATCGTCTTCCTTGATGCCCGCGCCGAGCTGGACGACTTCGGGCTCCATGTTCTTGAGGCGGATACCCTTGTCGCGGTTCTTGCCAAAGATCAGCGGCTTGCCGTGCTCGAGATAGACCGTTGTGTCGTCTTTGGTCTCCCGGCTGGTTGCGTACTCGTAGGCGCCGTCGTTGAAGACGTTGCAGTTCTGGTAGATCTCAACGAAGGACGTGCCCTTGTGCCGCGCGGCGCGAAGCAGAACGTCCGCCAGATGCTTGACGTTGACGTCCATGGTACGGGCGACGAAGGTCGCCTCGGCGCCGATCGCGATGGAAAGGGGATGCAGGGGGTTGTCCACCGAACCATAGGGCGTGGACTTGGTTCTCTTCCCCATTTCCGACGTCGGCGAATACTGACCCTTAGTAAGGCCGTAAATCCGGTTGTTGAACAGGAGAATGTTGATGTCCAGATTTCGGCGGATAAGGTGGACCAGATGGTTTCCGCCGATGGAGAGCCCGTCGCCGTCACCGGTGACAACCCAAACGGAGAGATCAGGATTGGCAACCTTCACCCCGGTCGCAACCGCGGTGGCGCGGCCGTGGATGCTGTGGAAGCCGTAGCTGTTGATGTAATATGGGAACCTGCTGGAACACCCAATTCCCGAGACGAAGACGATCTTTTCACGCGGGATGCCGAGTTCCGGGAGGATCTTCTTGGTTTGCGCAAGGATGGAATAATCCCCGCATCCCGGGCACCAGCGGACGTCCTGATCGCTGGCGAAGTCCTTGGGTGTCAGTTGCGGCAGAGTGGTCGTGCTCATTTAGTTCTTTCCTTGGAGGACTTCCTTGATCTTGAGTTCGAGCTCGCTGATCAGGAAGGGCTTGCCCTTGATCTTGTTGTATCCGATGGCGTCGACCAGGTAGTTGGCGCGGAGCAGCATTCGGAGCTGACCCATGTTCAACTCGGGTACGAGCACTCTCTTGTAATTCCCGAGAATCTGTCCGAGGTTGCGCGGAAAGGGGAACAGATACTTCAAATGGCAGGCGGCGACGGTATGGCCTTGTTTCTGGACGCGCTCGACCGCGCTGCGAATGGCGCCCATCGTGCCGCCCCAGCCGACGACCAGCAGGTCTCCCTTGTCGGGCCCCAGGACCGTCTGCTCTGGAATATCCATTGCGATTGATGCCACCTTCTTGGCGCGCAGGTGAATCATCTTCTGGTGGTTTTCGGGGTCGTAGCTGACGTTGCCCGTGAGATCCTGTTTTTCCAGCCCGCCGATGCGGTGCTCGAGGCCCCGCGTGCCGGGAATGGCCCAGGGCCGGGCGAGAAACTCATTCCGGGCATACGGCATGAAATGATTGCCGTTCGATGGCGGCCCCGGATGGCGAACTTCAATCCGCGGCAGCGACTTGGCGTCCGGTATGGACCACGGCTCCTCGCCATTGGCGATGTAACCATCGGTGAGGAGAATCACGGGGGTCATGAACTTCGTCGCGATTCGCACCGCCTCAATTGCCGTGTAGAAGCAGTCAACCGGCGAGTTTGCAGCCAGGACGCACACCGGGCATTCACCGTTTCGGCCGCAGACGGCCTGGAGCAAGTCGGCTTGTTCCGTCTTCGTCGGAAGTCCGGTGCTCGGTCCGCCGCGCTGGACATCCACAATCACGACGGGTAGCTCGGTCATGACTCCGAGGCCGATGGCTTCGCCCTTGAGCGCGAGCCCCGGGCCGCTCGTCCCCGTGACGGCGATGTCCCCGGCGAAGGCCGCGCCGAGCGCGGAGGCCATTGCGGCAATTTCATCTTCGGCCTGGAAGGTCTTGACGCGGAAGTTCTTGTAACGCGCCAGCGTGTGAAGAATGTCGCTGGCAGGTGTGATCGGGTAGCTCCCGTAGAAGAGATCCTTGCCGGCGATTTGTGCGGCGGCGATCAGGCCGAGCGATACAGCCTCATTGCCGGAGATGCGTCGATAACGGCCGGGAGCGAGATGCGCCCGGTCCACCTTAAAGCTGCTAACAAACACCTCGCACGTTTCGCCGTAGAAATAACCCGTCTTAAGGACGAGCTTGTTGGCATCGGCGACGGCGGGGTTCTTGCCGAACTTCTCCTCGATCCAGCGGATCGTAGGTTCCATGGGCCGGCCGTAGAGCCAGTAGATAAGGCCCAAGGCGAAAAAGTTCTTGCAGCGGTCGATATCCTTGGCCCCGAGACCGGAGTCCTTCAGGGCCTCGCGGGTGAGCTTGCTGACCGGTACGCGGTAGACCTTGAACCGGGATAGCGTGCCGTCGTCGAGTGGGTTGTTCTCGTACCCGGCCTGCTTGAGGCGGCCTTTGTCGAAGGCGTCCTCGTTGACGATGATAATGCCTCCGTCCCTGACGTCGCCGCAGTTTGTCTTGAGCGCGGCGGGGTTGAACGCGACAAGGGTGTCGACGGCATCGCCGGGCGTGTGGACGTCGTGGCTCGAGAAGTGGACCTGAAAGCCGGAGACGCCGGCGAGGGTGCCGGCGGGAGCCCGAATCTCGGCAGGATAATCGGGAAACGTGCTGACGTCGTTACCGAAGATCACGGTGCTGTGGGTGAACTGCATTCCGGCGAGCTGCATACCGTCGCCGGAGTCGCCACAGAATCGCACGGTTACGTCGTCAATCGCCTCGATTTTCTTCGAAGAGGCGGGCTTCGTCATGGTGTCGGTAGTCATGGTTCTCTTTCGCGTCAACCCTCGCAAGGGTCCGTCCCCGGCTAATGCCCGTTGATTGGCATTGGCCGCTCCCATCCGGCGCTTCCGCAACCCGCGCGGGTCCGGCGGCGGATCGTGTTCCACGGACTCGCCCGGGCCGGTTGTGGGCGGAAAATCCGCGGGAATTAATCAGATCATAGCACGTTCGATCACTCCATGCCTTCCCCCGCGGCAGTCCCGCGTCGCTGGGCGCTTGGGCAGGGACATAACTGTACGTCGTGCAACGAAAGCGCGCGGGACGGAGCGATCGTGGGCGGACACGGGCCGCACTGAAAATTTCGGATGAAACGAGTCGTAAAGCGAGAGCCTCGGCGTGACGACGGGCCAAGGTGCGAATCGCCAGGAATGTACCGTTGCGGCATGAGTCTGGGCCTTTGGGCAGCTCCGAGCCCTGTACGATAACAGATCCGCTCTGGGCGGCCAACACCCCCCGGCTGGGCTGGTGCGCCGCCCGCTGGGTTTCCCCCAACGAGCCAATCGCGGGGAATCCGGCAATTCCCTTCATCGGCTGGACTTGTGGATGCCCTGAAAGAACGCTAAACTGCCGCCCCCGCCGGTGATAGCCCGCGAAATATGGGGCGAAACCGGCATTGTCCCGCGGCCGTGGCGGAATTGGCAGACGCGCTAGGTTCAGGTCCTAGTGATCGCAAGATCGTGGAGGTTCGACTCCTCTCGGCCGCAATCCGCCCTTCCTCCGCGTTCATCGGGAGAGCGATCGCCCGTGTCTGCATGGTCTCGCGCTTTGCCCGGTGTCATTAGTCATCAAAGAGAGAGTCGAAAAACTCGTCAAAGGCATCGTCCACGTCGTCGCCGTCGTCCGCGTCGTCAAGGTTGTCCTCGAGATCGTCCAGCGAATCCGAGAGATCGCCCGCGTCGTCGGAGGCCTCCCCCAGCGCATGGGACACGAAGTCGAAAAACTCCGTGCCGCAGCCGGCGGTGAGCGACCCGGCCATGAGCAGGAGAGCGGCGAAGATTACTGGGGCATTTTGCAAAGCTCGTCGCATATTACCTCCGTTGCCGTTTTCGGCGCATGAAATAAGCTAACTTTCGTGCGAAATGCCGAGTTTCTCGGCCTGATCACGCAGTTGTTTCAAAGCCCTGTGGCAGATCATGTGAATCGAGCCGATAGAGCGGCCGAGACGCTCGGCGACCTCGGCGACCGGCCGGGCTTCAATAAAGCGCATCTGGATGACTTCGCGATAGTGATCGGGTAGCGTGGCCACGCATGCGGCCAGGACGCCGAGCGCTTCTTCCTTGCGAACGACCTGGCTGGGCGTCGTACCCCCCGCGGTTACCCGGGCCAGAAGATCGATATAGGTCGTCTGCCCGGCGGAGGCTGCAGCCGGCTTGGCTTCCCGTCGTACATCACGCCGTTCGGCCCGCAGGGCGCGATGTTCGTCAATCAGCTTCCGATCGAGGATGGCGTACATCCAGCGGAGGAACGAATCCGGTCCCTGGTATTCGAACTGGCCGATGGCCCGAAACGTCTCCAGATAGACCTGCTGGAGGATGTCCTCAGGCTCCATTTTGGACTTCATAACCGGGTCCATCTGTCGGAGGAGTCTGGCCTTGAGGCGGGGATGATAGAGAACCAGGAGGCGGCGCACGGCCTGCTCATCGCCTTTGCGGGCCTTTTTGATAAGAACCTGAGTTTCGGTCGAATCCGCCACTCACCACCCGTTTGGCCGCTTCAGGAGGGATTTCGGCCAATCGCCCCGTATTACGGAATCATCGGCATCGACGCACCAATAAGGTACCAGCAAAGTACGTATTGGCCATTCCGACCTCAAAACGGCTCCAATATCGGGGCAAGATTGTAATGGTCAGAGAAACTGCGTGTGTTACTCTTGATCTCAGAGAGACTTGTGAGTATTCGCCGGAGTGGATCGGATGTAAGCGCAGCCGCTCGGGGAACGCGAATCGGGTCGCGCGTCGTTGGCAAAGTCGCCACAGGTCGTTATGACATAAGGAGATATCGGAGCACGCCGCCCTGTCGGGCGCCCGAATAATGAACCCCACCGACCCGTCAAACACCACTGACCCAAATGGGGATGACGCACGCGAGATGCGAATCGGAGAACTCATCAATGAGTTCTTCGACCGCCGCCAGCGTGGCGAGAGCCTCTCCGAGGACGCATTCCTCGAGCAGTATCCCGATTTCGCGGAAGAATTGCGCGAGCACCTTGGAGGCTTGGACCTGCTTCGTGGACTGGGCTCCTCGGGTGATGCCACGCGGGTTGCGGGACCCGCGCCGGGTCGCGGTAGTTCCGGGCACGACCCCTTCGAGCCTCCGAGCGCTCCGCTCCCGGAGATTCCCGGATACCAGATCCTCAAGCAGATCGGCCGGGGCGGGATGGGAATTGTCTACAAGGCCATTCAGCTTTCGACGAAGCGCGTTGTCGCACTGAAGCTGCTGCTGGAGGGGCCGCTTGCCGCCGAACACAGTCGCCGGCGCTTCGAGCGGGAGATCGCCCTGGCGGCACAGCTTCGCCACCCGAACATCATCCCGATCTATGACAGCGGCACGGCGTCGGGCCGCATGTATTACGCGATGGAACACGTGTTCGGGCTGCCGCTGACGGACTACCTGCGAGCGCACGCGCTGGACGCCGCGGCAAAGCTTCGGCTGTTCGTCAAGCTGGCGGAGCCGGTTGGGCACGCGCACATGCGTGGTGTAATCCACCGTGATCTGAAGCCGTCGAACATTCTGATCGACGGAAACGGCGAGCCGCATATCCTCGATTTCGGCCTGGCTAAGGCAGGATCGCTCATTGACTCGACGACGTCGATCACCGCGCAAATCGTCGGCACTCCGGCATACATGTCGCCGGAGCAGGCGTCGGGCGACCCGAATGGCATCGACACGCGGGTCGATGTGTACGCCCTTGGAGTCGTGCTGTACGAGATGCTGACAGACCGAATGCCCTACGACACGAACGTGGCAATGGGCAAGATTCTGCACAACATCGCACATGCGGAGCCGACTCCTCCGCAGAAGGTCAATTCCAAGCTGGATGCAGATCTCTCCGCGATCGTGATGAAGGCGCTCGAAAAGCGCCGGGAAGATCGATACCAGTCGGTCGATGCTTTTGCGGGTGATGTGAAGCGGTACCTTGCCGGCGAGCCGATCACGGCGAAGCCCGCGAGCACGATGTACCTTTTGAAAAAGGTCGCGTGGAAGCATCGCACGGTCGTGGGCATATCGGCCGGGCTGATCGTCATTGCGACCGCGATGCTCCTGACAATCAACCACTTTTCGAGGCAACTGAAAGAAAAGGCGGTTCGGCTCGAACAGCAGGCCGTCGAGGTAAACCAGTCACGCGAGGCTCTCGCGAAGAAGCAACAAGAAGTCGAGCGGCTGGCGCGCGAGCAGGAGGAAGCACGGCGCGCATATCAACTCGCCAAGGCGAGCATGCCACCGGAGATGCAGAAGATCTTCGACACGGTTGTCACGGCGGGTGCGTCCGGGACCGGGCGCCCGGAGGAAATCGGCATCAAGCTCGTCGCCGAGGCGCTGACGAATCAACTCGTCGGGAGCAGTTCGGAGACGCCGTCCTTCAAGAAGGCCCCCTACGACCCAAGGGAACCGAGCATGAGCCGTCGCCCCGACGTTGCGAACCGAGCCGATGAATCATCTATGACGAAGGATCAAATCCTGAGCGAGATCATGCGGCTCGCGGGCGCATTCGTTAACGCACCGGGCGACGCCCCCACTTCGCAGCCAGCCACAACACAACCGGCCGAGCCGAACAACCAGCCGACGGTGGGCGGAAAGTCTTCTACCGAACCGCCTGCCGCTCCAGAGGAGCCGAGTTAGCGACACGAATCAGCTTGATGAACTGCCTCAGGGACTGGTCAAGCTCATCGTATTTTCCCTCTTCAATCGGGCCGGGATCGTAGACGACGACATGGCCCGGCAACACTTCCCAGCATCGGTTGGTGGGCTGCCCGGCCAGCCATTCGGCAAGCCCGGCCGCGAGGCGATCTTCCCAGTGCTCGCGGTCGTCGACGACGGCGCTCAGCGCCCCGGCTCCACTTGAGGCGGGCGCCACTCTAATGGACCGCCTGCCCGGAAGCTGAGCGGCGGCGAGCAGCCACTCTTCGCGGCTGATAACCGCAGGGCCGGTCCCGGTCGCCGTCGCGGAGCTTAAGACGACCCACCGATGGGATCTTCGACGATGCTCAAAGCCCGTTTCGCAGACATATTGGAAGAGGCGCAAATCTGCATTCTGCCCAAAAGCGCTGACAATGCGGCGACTGTGTCCGACTTCGAAGAGCGTCAGGCCGCGTAATTGTGCGGTGATTTCATCCTCGTCGTGGTCGACCAGTATCCACCCGTGTCGGGTGGCTTGTGCGGCACGAAGGGCGCGGTCGTGCCGTCGAAGCCACACGACCGAAACGGCCACAACAAGGACCAGGCCGCTTCCTGCGATAACGAGGCCTGAACTCACGTCGCCGATTCCTCCTTGGTTCCTGCACGCGAGACGGCGATCAATTGCGTCACCACCGGAGTGTCGAAGAATTCCTCGCAGCTCATGCAAAAGCACCCAGGACACGGGTCCATTATTCGGAGGCGGGTTCCTCGGCGGGCCGGCTCGTAGGAGTACTTCCGAGGAAGCTGACGCCGTAGTCCGGGGCGGGCTGTCTCAAGGAGGCTATCCACTTTTCGATGCGCTTGAACGCCGGCGCGCCGCGCGACTGAAACACCGGGCGAATAGCGACCTTCCCGGGGTGCCGCATGGTCGGTTTTACCTCTTTTTCGGGAAGCATGAATGTAAGGAGCAGCGAGTTTTCGGGCTGAACGCGATTGATGACCGGCTGCCCGTCCATCGTGAGTTCGTTCAGCATGATGAAGTTGGCGTACGTGGTCGGCGGGAGCTTCTTGGGGTCCTTGTAGAGGCCGAAGCGGACGTCGTCCGGGTAGCTCGGGGAGTGACACCCGGTCGTAGCGCAGCCGCGCAGGACCATAGGCATGACGTGTTTTCGAAACTCGGCGAAGACTTCGGGGTCGGATTGGATCTCAAGGCGGTCGAGGTACTTGTCGCCCCGCTCCCTGGCCATGATGTGGAGTTTCTGCGGGGGCGTGAGCTTTCTGAACTCGCGGCGAGCGGCATCGCCGCGCCATCCTTCTTCGCCTTCGACGTCGGCGAGGAAGTCATCGATGGCCTTGCGCGGAATCTTGACAACAACGCTGTCCGGGCGATCGGTCGTCAGGCGGAACGCGCGCAGTTCGAAGAATCGTATCCGCTGGATTTCCTCGGGCGTCAGCTTCCGCAGGTCGGCCACAGTTGGCGTTGCCGGCGCGCGCAGCTCGGCCTCGGCATCTGAAACCGGCGTTGGCGAGTCCCCGGCGGGCTGGAAGGCGAGATAGTCGACATCGTGCTGCCGAGGGGTTGGGGCCGCGGACGCAGGCCCGGCCGCGATCGATCCCCCGCCGAAATCTGCAGCGGCAAGAAGAGCCGCCACGGATCCTGTCAGAATGAATCTCCAGCCAGTCACGTGGAGCATGCGGGGCCTCTCGTGCAATCCGAAACAGCGCGGCATGGCCAAATCTTTCGGCCTTGAACGCCGCGCGCCGGCCACCTAGTCTACTTTCAAGGTACGATTCCGCCTAGCGACGATTCACGGGAGGGCCCCTCCGGCCGCAGAACCGATGAAAAAGGGTGAAGCAGAAAGTGGCCGACCATTGGGAACGGCCGGATCGGCATCCGGGATTGGGCGGTTGGTGGGTCAGCGTGTCGTTTTGGATACCGAGGGGCCGATCATCTACCTCGGGACGCTTCGGGAGGCGGGCCTGGAGGGGTACTGGCTCGAGCAGGCCGACATACGTGACAAGAGCGAAGGGCATGTCAGCAAAGAGCGATATGCCTATGAAGCGAAAATAAACGGCATTCGCTCGAACCGCCGGCGTATCTTCGTGTGCGCACATGTCGTGATCAGCGCCTCGGCTCTGGACGACATCGTCGTGGATTTCGAGGACGAGCCGTCTTGATTTGACTCGCCTTGCGTAGATACAGGAGGCTAGTCGCCCAACAGCGCATCGACCATTCCGTCGATATCCGCGGTATCCATGACGTTGTTGCCGCTGAAGTCGCCGTGCGACAGGTCGAGCGGCTGAGAGGACGCGGACATGACGGCCGTCGCAAATGGATGAACGTCGAGGCCGTCGGTGACGCCGTCCACGTTCATGTCTCCATCGGGCGGCTCACAAATATCCGCAGTGCCGTTGTTGTCTACGTCGCCGCACGTGGTGCCCTGGCCCATCCATACGTTTCCGAAGCCCTCGCAGATGTTCTGGGCGGAAATGGTGCAACCGCCTGACGTAAGACAGCAGGCTCCCTGCGGTTGCGGACAGGACACCTGACCGCAGGTTACGCCGTTGCCCTGGTAAACGCCGCTTTGGGCGGCACACTGAGCCGGCGTCGCAGCGGGCAGGCAGTTTCCATTTGGAAGGCAGCATGCGCCGGTCGGGCACTGATTGGCGGAAGGGCCGACGCACACGGTGCCCGCACCCTGCGGAACGCCGCCGAAACCTAGACACGCATCCGGTGTCTGCATGGCGCAGAAGCCGTTTGCGGGATTGCAGCATGCCTGGGCGGGCTGGGGACAATTCACGGTTCCGCAATCTGTTCCATTGCCCTGGTACGTGCCGCTCATCCCGGCGCAGGCGGAGGACGAGATGCCATCCACGCAAGTGCCATCGCTCTTGCAGCAGGCGCCCAAAAGGACGGGACAGTTGACTCCGACGCAATTCGTACCGTCGCCCTGGTAAACGCCGCTGACTTGGACGCAATCCGACTCGGTTACGTCCGTGACGCAGGATCCTTGCACGAGGCAACAGGCGCCCGTAGCCTCGTCGCAATCGACGACGGCACGAATGAAGAAATCGCCGGAGATGCCGAGGGCGCACGCGTTGACCCATCCCAAACCAACTGCTTCGATCGCGTTTTTCTGCGCCTGGCAGCCGTTGGTGTCGGTAACAACGCTTGGGCCGTTCAGGGGGTTGGGGTCGCTCGCAAACTCGAAGGAGACGACAAATCGCTGATTCTGATTAATCGGGACATCGATGGGAATCGTGTTCAACTCGTCGAGATAGCGAAATTCGTTGACGAATCCGTCCGTCATCACCGGACCTTCCAATAGCGCCAGGATGGGGCCAGGCTGCGGAAAGGTTCCGTTGGCAAATATTGTGATCGATTGCTCGAGGCTGGGAGGCTGCCCGCCGGTGGCAGACTTCCAGAAGACCTGTACGGCCACGATGCGGCCGTTGCACGGGGACGTCAGCCATGCCGCGGCACTTTCACCGTCATCAAAGCCTGCCTGAATCGCGCCGTTTCCGCCATCCGTGAGGGAGTCGTTCTTGACGACCACTTCCTCCGCCACTGCAGTCCACGTGGCTCCTGCAAGTCCGGCAACAGTCGCAAGGAAGAAGAATCCTGGAACACAATTCGATTGACGAGGGCTGCGCGCGCGAATCATCTACCCACTCCCCTTACACAAACAGGTCCGCTTTCCGGTTTATCCAGAGGACGGACCGCACATCGCGGCAGGCAACGCGTGCCGCAACGCGCGGGGACCGACCCTCCGCCCCCATTTTATCTTACTAACCATACGAGATTCCCATGTGTCCGCGCGCAAATTATCTCCACGAAGTGTACCGCCCCGTTTTCCCGCGCTATTTGAACACGGGCCCGCGCATGTGAATCGGAATGCCCTATGGGAAGCACAGCTCAGACTGCGGCTCCTGACGGCCGAGTCGGGTGCGCGCCCGACGCAAATCAGGTGGGCTTAGTTACACAATTCCGGCGCTAAACGGGTCATCGGGTTGCGTAGGGGCTGGCCGGGGGATAGCGGGCGGAGGCGAAGCCGCCTCGCGAGTGGTGCGACCGGCGGGCGTGTTTGCACGTCGGTTATCGGCCGACCCCCTCGCGTCGCGTCGCTCCGGCGCCGGCGCACGGGGAGGAGCCGGCGGCTGGCTGGGGGCCGCGGCGCGCCTGGCGTTTCGCTGGGAGACCGAATCGCGTATTTCAGAAATAAAGTCGTCGTACTCCGACTCGCCCAGTTCCTCGTCGTAGTCAACGCCGAGCGGTTCATAGCCGGGCAATCGTGCGGCATCAAGCTCCCGTTCGAATGCTTTGAGGACCTCGCGCTGAATGTATTCGCGGCCGGACGCGTTGATGGGGTGCGCCACGTCGGCATGGAGCTTAACTCGTCCCTCGGCGTCGCGGGGCGCGCGGTTGGGGTCGAGCTTTGCGCCGCACTCATTGCAGAACCTGGCGCGGAGATGATTCTTGGAGCCGCACTTGGGGCATCGATCAGAGAGCTTTCGCGACGGCATCGCCACGAAGGGGCCGTTGGCGCCCTCGATGACTTTCAGGTCGCGTATGACAAAGGCCCCATCGAGGGTCACACTGCAAAAGGCCTTAAGGCGTTCTTCTTCGTTGCCCACCAGCTTGACGCGAATCTCCGTGATGTTCATGCGCCGGACTCCACAAATCAACGATGCACGTCATAGGATCGCCAGCCGTCGTTCCGCGATGATTAGCCCAGCATAACCCAAACCGGCGGGTTCATCCACCCCGAAGGATCACAAAGTCCTCACAACCTCGAACGCGACATCGGGTCCGGCGCGTGGCGCCGCCGTTGAGGCCCATTCGACGGCCTCACCCCGTGTATCGAAGAGCGAAAAGAAAGCACTGCCGCTTCCGGTCATGCGGACGGACCGCCCGGCAAGTCGATCCAGCCTGCGATGGAGATCTGCCAAGCGCGGATCGAAGGAAAACGCGGCGGGTTCCAGGTCGTTGAAGAGGGACTCAGCAAGAGTCGCCGCGCTGCCGAACGCTTTTCGCCAAGGCATTTGCGAGGTGGACGGAGGCGTCACCAGTTCGTCCCAGGCGCGGTACACGTCGGGAGTCGCCGACGCGAATGCGGGCATGGCGAGCACGAGCCACATTTCCGGCGATTGGCCAACGGGCTCAACGATCTCGCCTCGCCCTCGGATAACGGCCGAGGCATTGTACATGAAAAAGGGAACGTCCGACCCCAGGGTGGCGGCGATGGCAACAAGCCGAGACATCGGCCAGTCCAGACCCCACAGGTCGGCAAGGGCCAGGAGCGTCGCCGCCGCGTCACTGCTGCCCCCTCCGAGGCCTGCACCGTGCGGCAGATGCTTGTGAAGCGTGATCGAGACATCCGGCTCGCGCTGCGCGGCAGCTGCGAGGGCGCCAGCGGCGCGCCAGACGAGATTGCGAGAATCGGAGGGTACTCCCTCGCAGCGTCCAAGAACCTCAAGCGAAAACCGCTCAGCATGCCGAATGATTACTTCATCGTGCCAGTCTATCGGAGTGACCCAGGAGCAGATTTCGTGGAAGCCGTCTGAACGAAGCCCATTCACTGCAAGGGAGAGGTTTACCTTGGCATGCGCCATACGCCGAATCTCAGAGGCAGCGGTGCTCATTTCATTCGCGCTTGTTTCTGGATGGCCGAGTCGCGACGCAGGTGAGAATTCTAAGTGGCGGAACACGATCGTGCGAGATAGGCGGCCGACGCGGGAGGACAGTCATGTAGGTCAAGACATGTTGGCGCGACTATTCGCAAAAGAAGAGCACGGGTTCGCCTCCGCTGCAAGGGTCGCCGGCTACGGGTCCAATGGTGTCGACGACGAAGGGCTCAGCATCGGGCGTGCGATAGAGCCGAAGTGTGGCGATTGCGTCGCACGCGGGAGGTGCATCAACCTCGAAAGAAAAGTTGTAAACGGTCCCCCAGTTTAGCGGGATAAGCTCGGTCGGCGAGCCCGGCACCCTGGAGAACCAGCGAATCTGATCGTCGGCGACTACCGACCACCAGTTCAAGGGGCCTCTCGTTCGACCATCGGGGTACTTGAAGACCTTGCAGAATCGCTTGGTGACCGTGACTCCGGTAGGCAACTGCACGGCGAACTCGCTGCAAGCCTGATGGGAGTTCAGGTTCTGCACGGAATATTCGTATTTCCAGCGGCAATCGCCTCGATAGATTGCCCGCGCGGCGACCCAGAAATAGCCGCGATAGCCCGGCGCGCCGTCGTGGAGAACGACAACTTGGGTCAGCTTGACCTCGGGCTGAACGGCCTTCCACGCGAAAACCGCGGGCTGTTCACGAATCGTGGGCCCTGTCGGCGTAAGGCGAAATCCGGAGGGTATTTCGGACGTGACGAGTACTTCGCGATAGGACGCGTTATTCGCGGAGTTTCCGAACTGTGCGTCGTCGGCGGAGACATACTGAGATTCAACAAAGTATCGCGCCCCGGGATTCAGCATGGGGTTGATGTCCGTTTCGCGAACCTGAAGCCGCCGGCCGACGACCGGTTGCGCGGGCGGTGCGGTGAACGGGAACGGGAAAAAGCCGCTGGAGGGATTGACCTGATCGCGCGGACCCAGGAACGATTGAATCCCATTGAGCTGCGCGCTGTACGTATCGGCGCAGCCGGGGCCAAGGGTGTCGCCGTCGGTCGGCGTGCACGTTCCGCAGCCGGGGAGTTCGTCGTTCTCTGTGGCGAAGCCGTGCTTGAGCCAACTCAAGCCGATCTGGCGAAACTCGCCATCCTTGATGCGGAAGAGGCCGGTGGAAATCACAGGATGCTGATTGGTCTGGCTGTACCAGGCCGCATCTGTGTCTCCGATGTTGCACGAAGTCGTGCGCACCGCATATGCGGCGACGCCGTTTACCGTTCCGTAGCGCAGGATGTCATTATTCCCCGCGACTTCGCCTACAATGATGTCGGGGCCTACGGCGCGGGCGGGGCTGGCAAACCCAATCGCAATCGACAGAATCAGCAGGCGAGGCATGCGGCGTGATTGTGTGGCTTCCACCCCTCAAGCTCCTTTTTTCGTCAGACGATTGATCCCATAAGAAGAGCGAAACGTCGCGCGGCTCGCAAGACAAGTATAAGCCCCGGGCGGCGGTTGTTTCCACATTTCAGGCTGATTTGACAGGCGTTGGCACTCGCTTCTGCGGACCTTTACTCAATTGGTGGGTGCATCTGCGGCTCATCGGCGGGAGGCAGCGGGTCGGGCAGGGCCTCAGCGCGGGGCTGGGACGCGGGCCTGGGGAGCGAGGAACGCTTGCGCGGAGCGCGACGCCCCGCCTTCACGTCCTCGTCGAATTGGCGGCGACTCCGTAGTATGTGGTGATAATGCTGGGCGAAGCGATGGGCCTCGTCGCGGACTTGTTGCAGCAGACGAAGGCCGGGGTCGTTTCTGGGGAGGCGAATCGGACTCTTCCTTGCCTGCGTGAAGATTTCCTCTTCGCGCTTGGCGAGTGAAATGACCATGGGCGGCTTGACGAACATCTCAGCGCAGGCGGCGAGCGCGGCGTGCAACTGGCCAAGTCCTCCGTCGATCAGAATGACGTCGGGATAGAGCTCCTCCCCTTCGGCGGCATGGCGATACCGGCGTGAGACCACTTCCCGAATCATCGCGTAGTCGTCCTGTCCCTCGACCGACTTGATTCGAAACCGCTTGTACCCGTTCTTGAAGGGCAGGCCGTCGATGAAGCAGACGAGCGAACCGACGGACTCTTCGCCCTGCAGGTTGGCGATGTCGATCCCTTCGATGATGCGCGGCGGGTGCTCCAGTTCCAGCACCCTGCCGAGGCGTTCGAGCCCCTTTCGCGGATCGATGTAGAACGCCTCGGGCTGGACATCTTCTTCGGGGTCGCCCGAGAGCTTCAGCGCCCTGATCGCCTTGATGCGGTCGCGAATCCGCGCGGCCTCTTCGAAATCAAGCTGATCGGCGGCGACTCTCATTTCCTTTTCCATTTCGCGGATCGCGACACTGCGTTTCGATGCCAGAAATTTTCGGAGGCGCTCTATGTCCTTGCGATACTCCTCGCGGGAGATTCGGTCGGCGCAGGGAGCTGTGCATTGGTTTATCGAATAGAGCAGGCACGGCCGGAAGAACCGCCGCTTGTCGTCGGATTCGAGGATTTCAAGTTCGCAAGTGCGGAACTTGAAAACCTTCTGCATGGCGTTTACGGCGTCTCGCAGCGCGCCGGCCGATGTAAACGGACCGTACAGCTTGCTGCCTCTGGCGCGAGGCGTCCGCGTGACAAATACGCCGGGAAAGTCGTCGCTCGTTGTGATTTCAAGATATGGAAAGGTCTTGCCATCCTTGAGCATGGCGTTGTGCGGCGGCTGAATGTCCTTGATCAGCCGGGCTTCGGTGAGCAGCGCGTCAACTTCGGTCTCGCACTCGAGAAAGTCGATATCATCAACCTTTGCAATCATCCGGGCGATGTCCGGACCCCGCGTCGCAAGGAGGTCGGCCGATTCCTGAAAATAGGACGAAACCCGGGCGCGCAAATCCTTGGCCTTGCCGACGTAGAGCACGAGGCCCCTGGCATCTTTCATCAGATACACGCCGGGCGTCTTGGGAAAGGCGGAGATTTTCTCTCGCAGACGCTCGATGTGGGACGGGTCGTTTGCAGAGGCTTCCATGTCCTTATTGTATCGGTGATCGGCGTAGCGGCCGCCCGCTGACTATGCTGCGGGCCAGTGTAGGGGCGGCGACTCTGGCGTGTCAGCATCCGCCGTTAATCAGGCAGTCAACGAAATCGGGCACATCCTGGAGGTCGATCTGCTGGTCGGGGACGGCCTCGACATCGCCGGCACACTTCTCAACGGCAAGCCCCCCGCCGGAGATCAGGATATCGACGAAACGGGCGATATCGAGGGAATCAACGCCCGAATCGCCGTTCATGTCGCCCTTCAGGCAGCTTACGGTGACCTGGAATCCGTTAGCGAGCGTCGCCGACTGGGCATCGGGATTGATGACGACGACGTCCCAAAGGCCGACTTCGACCCCGGAGAGGTTGAACGCACATGTGATCTGCGACGGGCTGATCACGGACACGCCGGTCGCGGGGACATCGGGGAAGCCGGTTCGCGCGAGCTTAACGGCCGTCGCGCCGCTGAGCTGGAAATTGGAACCCGCGAGGTTCGTAATATTTACGATCGAGTCGGCATCGGCCGCATTCGGCGCGATCGACGCGATCGCCGGTGCTGGAGCCGTGACACTGACGTCGCCGGTTACCAGCAGGGCAAAGCCCTGGGGCGTGGTCGTGTTGACGGTCGGAGCGTTGACATTGATCGTGTAAGCGCCCGTCGCGGGAACGTTGCGCAGCACCTGCTCAACATTGTTCGTCGTGTCAAAAGCGCCGCCTGTCGTGGACTGCCCTCCGGAGAAGTCGTTCCCCTTGTAGGTAATGCCACCGGGCGCGACGACTTCGAGATTCATGTTGTTGATGTACGCCGGATTGGCATTGAGCGCCGCCTCTTTCTCAGTCCAGACAAGCGTGACCTTGAGCGGCGAACCGGCACTGTTGACGTTGACCTGGTAGGAGCGGCTCTGTCCAGTGGTCAGGCCGTCGGCGTTTCGAATATCATCGAGCACGACCAGTTTTCGGGAATCGCCGGCAAAGTAGAGCGTGTTTTCCAAGAGGACGCGGCCCCATCCCTCGTTACTGCTCGGATAGCCGGTGATACCGGTCACATCCGCTCCGGAGTTGATAAGGGTCGCCCGGACGAGGGCCGCGGACGGCGTGAAGGCATCGGCGGGATCGGCTGCCCCGCTGGGATAGTACCCGTCAGTGTAGTACTGGCGCGCCAGAAGGGCCGCGCCCGCGACCGCCGGGGCGGCCATGGAGGTTCCGGTGAACCCCGAGCCCGTGAATCCGCAGGTCGTGGAAGACTGTGCCGAGACCGTGGAGCAGCCCGGGGCCATCAACTCGGGTTTTCGTCGGCCGTCGTTGGTGGTGGCGTAGCCGCCGGAACAATGACTGGTTGCGGGCGAATCGGTGCAAGCCGCGACGGCGAGACAATTCTTGGCATTTTCCGGGTTGCGGATGGTCGAGTTGATGTTTGTGACCGCAAAAATAACCAGGCTTTCTTCGTAGGTATGGCTGAAGCGGTCGATGTCCCGCGCCCATGAGTTGTAGCTGGTGGTGCTGTCGTTCCCCCAGCTGTTCGTGTGCACCCTTGCGCCGGCATTGTGCGCCTGCTGGAGCTTGGTGAAGAGGTTTGTCGAGGAAATCTCCGTGTCCACGTTTGTGAAGACGAGCTTGGCCAGGTACGCCAGACCGCGATTGGTGGTGCCGCCGCTGACAGGTTGTTCGTTACCGAGGCACGTCCCCGCCACGTGTGTGCCGTGGGAATCGGAACCCGTCGTCCCGAAGTACGCGAGGATTTTCCGGTGTGACGGGCCGATCGGGTTTCCGGCCGGATCGCTGAAGGAACAGTGGGAAGTCTTGACCGCCCCGTCGCAGACGTGTCCGACCTGATTCTCACCGCGAATGCCCCGATCCCACACGGTTGTGGAGTTCGTTACGTTGGTCTGGAGAATCCACTTGTTGCTGCTGTTCCGTTTCGTCAGCTCCGGCGCCTCTTCGACCCATTGCACCTCGTCGATCTCCGCGAGCTTTGAGTGATCTGTCAGCGGCATGCTCAACTCGATCATGGGCTGGGCGGAGGCGGTATCGGTGTTCAGCACGCTGACGTCGGGCAGGGATGCAATTCTTTCCAATGCCGCGTTCAGGTCGGAACCCTCGAACAATGCGACCACAAGCTGAACGCGACCGAGCGCGGCCTGGGCCTGTCGCGCGGGCGTTTCGAATTGCGGCCGTCCGATCGCCGGATCCAGCTTCCATGACTTGTCAAAAGGGGCGACCCAGCGCACGAATGCGAGACCACCGAGTTTCCCGCGGATATCAAAGCCGGCAGGCAGGCGTACGAGGTAGGCATTCATCGGGAGGTATTCGCCGAGAATGACACCTTCGCGCGCAAGGGCGGCAGCGCGATCGGGATTCAGGGGACCGTCCAGCTGAACAACGAAATGACCGGCGGCAATCGGCCGCCCCCGACCCGTGTGAAGTGATGCTTCGACCGGCAATGAAACACGCCCACTGCGTAGATGCAGCGAAGCGGCATCGAACGTCGGCGCTGCATCCGCCATCTGTGGAGCGGCTCCCGCGGACGAGAAACATATCAGGAGAATCAGGGCAGAAAAGTAGTCAAACAGGGCCGACGGACGCATGACGGACTCCCCGATAAACTGCCGCGGACAGCCCCCGGCCCAGGAGCCACCGTGAAATCAATTGTGATGTGTCCCCCGAGGTTTGGCTCGGCGGATCCCTTCGTCGCCGTCGCAAACCCCCGATTGATTATCAACCACTGCTTCCAGATTGAGTTCCACTCAACAAAATGACTTACCTGATCTTAACCCAAATGTGGGGCAGAGATCCCGAAATCCGCTACCTCGATCGGCACGCACTCAACTCGGAAATTCTCGGACGCGGGACGCCCTGCCGCTTTCGGGTCGACGGGCAACCCGGCGGTTCTGCGTCGGGACACCTGATTTCGGAATCCGTCACCGCGCGTCGATCTCGCGGGCGCGGGGCAGAGTGGAACTCTGCACCGAACCGGTGGCGATTAATGCAAAACCCTGAGGCGTCGTCGTGTTGACGGCCGCGGCGCGGACACTCACGGTGTACCGCCCGATCGGCGGGTTGTTGATGAGAATCTGCTCGACGTTATTGACGTTGTCGGGCGTGCCGCCGGTCGCCGAAGCTCCACCCGAAAAGACGTTTCCAAGATAGGTCGCGCCGCCGGGTGCGACGAGTTCCAGATTGAGGTTGTTGATATAGGCCGGGTTGGCGTTGAGGGTGGCCTCCTTTTCCGTCCAGACGAGGGTCACTTCGAGGGGCTGGGACGAGTTGCTGACGGTGAAGTTGTGCGTAGCCACCTGGCCGGTGGTCATGCCGGCGGCATTGCGCCGGTCGGCGAGAACGATCAGTCGTCGAACGTCGCCGATGAAATACAGGGCGTTTTCAAGGAGCACGCGACCCCAACCCTCGCGCGTACTCGGGAAACCAGCGATGCCCGTGACATCTACGGCAGAGTTGATAAGGGTCGCCTTGATGAGCGCGCCGGAGGGAATAAAGCCATCCGCCGGTACGGCCGCGCCGCTGGGATAATACCCCTCGCGGTAATATTGTCGAACAAGGAGCCCCGCTCCCGCGACGGCCGGACAGGCCATCGAAGTGCCCGTAAGCCCGAAGAAACCACAGGACGTGCTGCTCTGCGACGATACGGTCGAACACCCGGGGGCCATGATCTCCGGCTTTCGCCGACCGTCGTTGGTGTTCGCAGTGCCGCCGGAACAGTGCGATGAGGCCGCGTTGTCGGTGCACGCCGCCACCGCGAGGCAGTTCTTCGCGTTTTCAGGTGTCTTAACGGTGGAGTTCAGATTCGTAACGGCGAAGAGAACGAGGTCGTCTTCGTTGTTGAAGCTGAACAGGTCGATATCGCGGGCCCAGGCGTTGTAGGCGGTTGTGCCGTCGTTGCCCCAGCTGTTGCTGTGTACGCGGGCACCGGCGTTGTGATCTTGCGTAAGGACGGAATTGAGGTTGGATGAAGTCACCGAACCCAAGTTCGTAAATGCCAGGCGGGCTTTGTAGGCCATCCCGCGGAAGCCGAGCCCGTTGGAGGGGCGCTCATCTCCCAGAAAAGTGCCCGCGGTATGAGTGCCGTGTGAGTCGGCGGCAGTGCTGCCGAAATAGGCCAGGACCTTTCCGGATTCGTTGAAGGAGCAGTGCGTGGTGCGGACGCCGCCGTCGATCAAACCGCCGACTTCACCGCTGCCGTTAATTCCCTGCGCCCAGACGGACTGGGAATTGGGGACGAAGCTCTGGAGAATCCAGCGGTTCGTGTCGTTGCGAAACGTGGCCTCGCCGGCTTCCTCGACCCATTGAACGGCGTCAAGGTCGGCAAGCTGACCCTCAGTTCCCTGTGGGATTGTTATTTCAAGCAGACCGGTCTGACCGCTCATAGCCTTGTCGATGACCGTGACGCCCGGCAGGGTGGCGATGGCATTCTCGACGGCATCGAGGTCTTCGCCCTCGAACAACGCTACGAGAAGCTTGAGTGTTCCCTGGTTCATAAGCTGGACGCGCTCCGCCGTTTCATACACATGCGTCCCGATCTCAGGATCGAGCTTCCAGGCTTTTTGAAACGGCCCGACCCAGCGAACAAACTCCAACTGCCCGAGAGCAGCGGACGGATTGAAACCGGCCGGGAGACGGACGATGTACGCGTGCGCGGGCAGGTACTGACCCAGCGTGATGCCCGCGTTGGCGAGCGAGCCCAGTCGTTCGGAAGTTAACGGTCCGTCCAGTTGAAGGACGTAGTGTCCGGCGGCGGGAATGGCGCGTGCGGCCAGCTTATGAAGCGAACGGTTCGGATCCAGCGGGATTTCGCCGGACTTCATGTACAGCGAGGTCGCTGCAAGTGCCGTAGCCTCGCCGGCGACGGGGCCGGGTGCGTCATCGGCAGCGAGAAGCGGGCATATAACCAGGGATAACGATAACCAAGCGACGACTGACAGATGCTGGGACTTCACACCTGGACTCCTTGTACCGGCGGCAATACTGGGGATTGCCTGAAAGATGATTGGTTGTTGCCCCGGAAGGCTCCGCCTTGCCTCGGGCATTACCCTTGAAGAATGGATCGATAGCCCCGCGCTTTTGACATGTAAAGGTGGCGGCGACAGGTTCGGTGTGCCGACGGGAGTCTTTTGCGCAGTGCAGACGATGGCTCGATACCCACCCTCCCCTAAAAGCTCGCAGTGCCATGATATCAGACGCCGTATGAATGACAAAGGCTGGGGAGGCGAGATTTTTCAAGAGAGCTGAGGCATGTGTCAGGGGCGGAGAGAGGGGTGGTCTGATGCGAGACCATTGAGGAACGCTTCGAAAGGGCGCAGGCGGCGGGCACGAGGTTCAATCGAAAAAGGGAGCGCGTCAGGATTCCGACGCCCCCCTTTCCATGTCGCCGGCCGATCAATCCAAGGAGTCAGAAGGTCGGCGTGGCCGGGAAATCCGCGGGGAAATCCGTCTCACCACCGGCGGGCGGATCGAGGAAGCTCATGTCCTGGGTATCAAACCCGGCGCAGGCTGCGCCTTCGGCGTCGATCGTGCAGGACGGAAGATCGACGCATACATTGTCAAAGTTCACCTGAACAGAGCCTCCGGAAGACTGGCCTGACAAGAGCACTGCTCCCCCGCCGCGCTGAAAATGAGCCGCGAACTTGTAATTCTCAAAGCCCAGCGGATGTTCGGTAAAAACCGTCGACGATCGGACTGTCTTTTCGACGTTTCCTTCCTCGTCGCCGCGGACGTCCACACGATGTCGCCCGAACGACATCCGTACGTCCCCCCGCACGCGGCCGGATGCATAGGACTCATTCCACTTGTGCCCGGGATTGGTGCGGTCGTACATGACGCGTAGCTGGAGGTCGGGCGAAGAGAACTTGTCTGCCGCGAGGGGCCTGAAAACGATTTCTCCCGCACCGAGGTTCATCGAAGTTGGTCGTGTGGTGACAAGAGCGCACATAAAGGGCTGAAAACCGGATCCGTCGCCCTTGTCGACCCATATGCGGAGTGCGACGGGTTCGACATTGGCCATTCCGGAACCGTCAACAACGCCGTCGCCATCGAAGTCGAATGCGGCGAAGTCCGCCTTGTAGCTGACCGGCTCGCCGTTGGCCATGAATAGCCCTGAGACCTGCGTCTGCGCCGGATCGTCAATGTCGAGCCTGATACGCGCCCCCAGCGCCAGCGCGCGATCCGCTATGCGGTGAAACGAATGAATGACGACGGCCCCGGCTCGCAAGGTCCGATCGACGGCGGGGTCACCCGTGCAGCGCGCGGCTTCCGCGTCCTTCGATCTCGCGGCATTCGTGTCCTCGTCCCCGACTTCGGAGACGTCGAGGGAGATTGCATCGGGGATGACATCGCGGGATGCGATCGAATTTCCGAGATTCCCAAGCGGAATCTGGGTATTGCAGGCAGCCAGGCAAATCGGCACGAAAAGAGTCGCAATCGTCGATGTGCGGAATCCGTGCGTTGTCATTTCTGGTTTCTCCGTAATTGTTGCCCAAAAGGTCCAAGGCCGGAATGCCGGGCGTTTCGCGCAAGGCCCACGAGAGCAAGAACGCCCGGAGGGCGGACTTATTGCCGCAAGTAATCCGCCGGCGACCCAAGCCGGCGACAGACGCTTTCAAGGATACATTTCGGCAGCGGCCTGGCGGAGGCAGAACAGTGCAGGATGAGCGATTTGAGGAGGCGGGTGTGAACGGATCGGTTCCGTCCCGATAACAAGATCATTTTCGGTGAATAACAGGTATCACCGGAACGGAATGATGCATGCAAAGCAGCCCATTCAGCGCTGTGTATCGAAGTACCCCCGGGCGAGAGCGCGGCAGACGCGGCGCGGGACCCACGAGAAGCGTCACTTTCATGAGCGGGACATGGTCGCGAACCGATCGGGAATAACGGTTTCCGCGATCAGGTCCTCATCGCGCCGACTGCCGATGAAACTTCCGTCGGGCTGCAATTCGCCCGTAAAGATCAGGCGGAGGCGGCGCTCCGGCGCGGCGCGGAGGTTGTAAGTGACTTGTAGGACGATGACATTTCCTGCCCGCGTGATGATCGGGCCTTCGATAATACGGGAGGAAACGCCCGAGCCGTCGCTGCTGCAACTGACGTCAATTATGGATACGCGCTGCTCCTGGACGACGAGGCACGACCGTGCTCCCGCGGCGTCACTAATGACCCAGCTTCCCTCAAGCAGGCCGCTGGTATCGAGCAGGCCGGCGGTTGTCACGTAGACGGGCTCGACAATGGGTACCAGCACCGGCAGGCCGATCGGACCGCTCGCATCAGAGGTGCCGCACCCGGCCAGGCCAATGGCCAACAGTGTCTTGATTTTGTTCACGACGACCCCCTGGCAGCGGATGGAACCCGTCGCCGAGCCGTCCATGGCCCCCCCTTCGCTCTCTTTCGTCCTCGCGTACGCCATTCTACCCCACAGAGGGACGGTTCTCAAAGCGACGCGCGCGGGTATCCGGGGGAGCGAACGCCTGCCTTTTTCCGATAATCCCGCCCGGGCCGTGCCGGCGCGGGCGTCAACCAGCAGGCGGTCGCCGGATATGATCAAGTGGACGCACGCGCACTACGGCGAAACAATACCGTCACAAGATCCGCGCGGCCTGGCCGAGACTTCGCTGCGCCCGGTTAGACGAATCATGGCGACGAGGTGTGCCTGATGCATGGCAAACTGCTGAGAATCTGCGTTTCGGGCTTATTGATCGTGGGAATCTTTGACGGGGTCACGGCGCGGGCTGAAGAGTCGGTCGATTCCATTCAAGAAAGGGTGCTCGCCCTGCACGGCAAGATCAAGTCATTCAGCGGGCGGATTGAATCCCGGTTTGACTCGACGCTCCAGGGGGCATGGGTCAAGAGCCACACGCAAGGCCCGGTCGCCTACAAGTTTCAGGATGGCAAGATTCTCTATCGAATGGATCTGAAGATCGAAACGATGCGCGAGAGCGACGCCGAAAAATCCACGTCGCGTGAAGAACAAGTGCTGATGTCGGACGGCGACTACATGTATCAGAGCGGCGTACAGAACGGCGAAAAGATCGCCTACAAGGCCGACGTCGACAGCCTTCAGACGTGCGTACCGACGAAGCTCTTTTTTGGCTGGCTAAAGCGGGATTACGACCTGACCGTTCTGCCGGATGAGAAGGTTGACGGAAAGGATTGCTGGGTGATCCGGGCGGCAAAGAAATCTGAGGAGGAAGTCCTCCAACTCAAGACGGTCACGTTTTTTCGCAAGGACGTGCCCATCATGGTAAAGACGGTGAACTACGACCGGTTCGACAACGTCATGCAGGTGACGGAGATCAGGGATATCAAGCTCGACGTCGAACTGGATCCCGAAAAGTTCGTCTTCAAGGCGCATTCCGATACGAAGATCATCGATCAGTCCACGCGAAGTGCCGAATCTGCGGCACCAAACTCCGCCCCGGCGCCTGCCGGCTCTGCGGCCCCCACGACCGCGCCTGCGCCATGATCCTGCTCCACGCAATCCAATAAAAGTGCCCGCCGGGACCGAAACGGTCCCGGCGGGCCATTCTGTCAGAGGCTGCCTTGCAGCCACGTTCGCCGCCTTACGGCAGCCTCCTGCGTTTACCTATGTCCACGGATCACCTCCAATCACAGGGCGGACTCCCCGGTCAGCGCCTGGTAAATAGACACTGCCGGGCTTTGCCCCGTCCGCCGACCGTCGCCGACGGACCCGGTACGGAAACCATCCGAGGACGGATTCCCGTCACAGACTGATGCCCCCGGGTCCGATCCTCGCCCATTTCCGAGGACCGTTGCCAGGCACAATCAGCCTGCACCCGAAGTCTATCCATCTAAAAAGTCGGTCGTCAAACAAAAAATGTGCCATTTTGCACGTCGAGGGTCTCCACCGAGCAGTCGGTGCTTTCGGATGTTAGGGCCATATCGTTTATACTGAAGCTTGAGCCACCAACACACGCGAAAGGACCCGCCGAGGTGAACGAATCTTCGAATGCCGGCCATTCCAGCACCTGGCTGATTTCTCTGGGCCTGGCCGTGGGGATGGTCATTGGAGGTCTCACACCCGGGGTAATGGGCCAGATCCGCATCGTTAACTACAACATTGCCGGGTTGAACGGAAGCCAGCCTGCGCTTCAGGCGGTGTTCGCTGCGCTCAACGTGGACGACAAACCGGGCTTCGCCGTCGCGCCGCATCTTTACGTCTTTCAGGAAGTACACAGCAGCGATACGGCGCCGCTGCTGACCCTGCTCAATGCCGCCGCCCCGCCGGGCGTGACGTATGCATTGGGGACCTATACGAACATCGGTGAGAACAGTACGTCCGGCGCGCAGGCAATGTACTTTCGCGCGGATACGCTGGTCGAAGACCCGGCCGGACATGTCGATATCTTTACACAGGCGGGCCGGTATGCCGACCGCTGGCGACTTCGCCTAGCGGAGTATGACTCTCCCGCGGCGGTGTTCTACATTTACAGCGCTCACCTGAAGGCAAGCAATACGTCGACGGACGCCTCAACACGCCTGACCGGTGCAACTGCCATCCGCAATGACGCCGATGCATTGCCCGCAGGCACGCACATCATCTACGCCGGGGACTGGAACGTGTATCACAATGGCGAGGCGGCGTACCTGCGATTCCTTGCAGCCGGAAACGGGCAGGGCTTCGATCCGCTCGGTACCGGCTCGTGGGCGGGGTCCGTAAACGCGATCAAGCACACGCAATCACCGTGTGCCACGGGTTGTACACTCGTCGCCGGGGGAATGGATGATCGGTTCGACTTCCAGGTATCCACCGGGTCGTTTCAGGATGGCGAGGGGTTGTCGCTGGTAGCCGGTACCTATCGCTCGTTCGGCAACGACGGCGCTCATTACGACACAAACATCAACAGCGGAAACAACTCGTATTATCCGACGGATATCCCGCGTTCGAATGCGCTCGCAGGCAACCTTAAGATCGCGAGCGACCATCTCCCGGTTGTCGCCGATTACCAGTTCCCGGCGGCAATGTCGGTAATGTTCGCAAGCTGTCCATGTACGGTGATCGTCGGCGCCGCGGCTTCCGTCCAAGTGACGGTGGCCAATGGTCCGATCGACGAACTGAGCGCCGTGCCGCGGGGAGGCATCCCGGCGGTTGCATTCGACGAATTGGATTATCAGGCGGCGGGATCGGGCGCGCTATTCGGATCCGTCTCCGGTACGGTTTTCAGCGGCGACCCGCCAGACAATGTTTCGCTGCCAATCGATAGTTCGGTCGCCGGGCAGGCGGCCGGGGTCATCACGGTGTCGAGCACAAGCGAGGCCGTTCAGGGGAGCCCGGCGACGGTGGAAGCCGCCATTCGCGTGCTCCGACCCGCCAACGGGTCGTTCAGTTCAGAAGCGGATGTCAATGCGACGGCCATGTCGGACGCCCTCGAGCTGGACAGCGGAGCCCACTTGCTTAGTGTGCCTTTGTTCAACCTTGGGTTTGACGGGGATCAGTCCACACTTGAGATCGATGCGGTCAATGGAGTCGCACTGCCGTTTTCGGGCGGCATTGTGACGCCAGCTACGGGTATCGGCGCGATGTGGGCCGATATCGAGTTCGAGTTTGATACGACCGCACTCGTCCCGGGCACCTATGAGAACGAAATCGAGATCCTTGTCAGCGATGAGGACGTTCCCGGAGAAACGACGTCTGCCATGAGCCTGACGCTCACGGTTTCGGTAAAGTCGGCAACGGGACCCTCCACGGGCGACATCGATTGCGATTCGGACCTCGACATGGATGATGTCGCCGCTTTCTGCACGGTGCTGCTTGGACTGGACATTGATGCTTGCCATGTGTCTCAGGCGGATGTAGACACCTCCGGGTCGGCGAATGCCGACGACATTCAGCCGTTTGTGAACTTCTTTCTAAGCCCATGAACGCGCCGGCCCTCTATGAAGTTGAGGCGACTTTTGCTGATCACACCGTCGCGGAGCGGTGGGTCCGATGGATGCTCGACGAACATATCACAGAGGTCTGCCGATGTGGTGCGACAATGGGCCGGTTGATCCGAATCGATGGCGAAAAGGTTCGCTATGTCGCCCAGTATGAATTCGCGTCGCCCGGACAGCTTGAGAATTACCTTCAACACCACGCGCCCCGCCTTCGCGCAGAAGGCGCCTCCCGTTTTCCTCTTGAATTGGTTTCGTATTCCCGCCGAACCGGCATCATCCTGCGGCCGGGGGGATAATCCATCCCCCTACCGGCAAATCGGAGGTTGCTCGGGATCGGTTTTCATTCCTGATCCGATGCCCTACAATCCCGCCTTTGCCGGAGACGCGGTCTGACGGAGCACTGAATGCGGGCAAAAGGTCCCAAGGCCAACATCGCGATCACCACGCGCAAGGGCGGCTCACCGCTGCACTTCATGCGCATTCTCAAGTATGCCCGGCCGTCCTTTCGGTATCTCTACCCCGGCCTCTTCTGCATTGTGATCTTCGCCATGACGTACTCGCTGAACCTCCTGGCGCTCCTGCCGGTGGTCAAGCTCATGGCGGATGACCAGAGCCTGCCGGCGTGGGTGGATCAGACGACATGTGAGAAGCGGATGGGGTTCCTGCTGGCCCACACCGAAGGCAAGCTGACGGTCGTTGCGACGAAGGGGAAAAAATCGCTGCCCGAATGCATCAGGGATCGCGACATCCTCGTCCGCGTGGACGGCGAGCCGGTCGAGGGCTGGAAAACTCTGCGGGCGCTTTCGCGACTGCCCGCCGGGGCGAAAGTGACGCTCGAGACGAGGCGTCCGCTGGAAGATGCAGTCCACACTTGCGCTGTCACACTGAAGCCTGTCGCAAAGACCGATGAACTCCTGCGGCAGGTGGCGAGCGTTCTGCCGGAAGAGACGACGACGCAGGCCAAGATGCGGACCCTCTTCATGGTCCTCGGCGTCATACTGACGATCACAATCATCGGCGGCATCTGTCGCTTTTTCGGCGAATACCTTATTGCCTTCGTCGCCGGGCGGACGGTCGTGGCGATCCGTCGCAAGATGTACGACCGCGTGCTCAAGTTCCCGGTCTCCTATTTCGCCACGCGCGGCGTGAGCGATACAATCAGCCGGTTTGTACAGGACAGCCAGGACATCTACCGTGGCCTGAACTTCGTTTTTGCCAAGAGCCTTCGCGAGCCGCTGAAGGCGATGTTCGCGTTCATGGTGGCGCTCTTTCTCGACTGGCGCATCACGCTGGCCACGATCATCATCGCTCCGCTGGCCGGCCTGCTGATTCGCAAGTTCGGAAAAATGATCCGCCGGGCAAATAAGGGGCTGCTCGAAGGGTACGGGCGCATGCTGTCGGCATTGGAGAGCGCGCTCAATGGCATCCGGGTGGTCAAGGGGTACCGGATGGAGAACTACGAGCGGAAGCACCTTCACGCGGTCGATGCCCACATGCTCAAGCAACAGATGAAGATCGAACGGACGGACGCCCTGACGGGCCCCGCCTTCGAGCTCATGGGTGTCATCGTCGCCAGCGTGGGCATTGTCTATTTTGCAGCGCAGATGTTCGCCAACCAGATGGACTTTGCCTACTTCGCGACGATCGCGGCGTGCATGGCGGGCATGTTCGACCCGGTGCGGAAGATGTCGTCATTCTACAACCGGATCCAACAGGCCAATGCCGCCGTGGACCGGGTGTTTGAGATTATCGATCTGCCCATTGAAGAGGAGCGAAAGTTCGCCGCGGCGCCGCTGCCGCCCCTCGCAGATCGGATCGAGTTCAAGAACGTGCGGTTCACTTACGCCGGAACGGACAGGCCGGCCCTGGACGGCGTCAACCTTGTCGTGCGCCGCGGCGAGCGTATCGCCTTTGTCGGCCCGAACGGTTCGGGCAAGACCACGATGCTCGCCATGCTCATGCGGTTCTTCGAGCCTGACGAAGGAAGCGTCACGTTTGACGGCCGCAACGTCAGAGATTTTTCGATTCACTCGCTTCGGAGACAGATCAGCCTTATCACGCAGGACACCGTCATTTTTGCGGACACGATCGCGCACAACATCGCTTATGGCGATGACCGGCTGCTGCGCCGGATGGTGCTCCGCCGACGACACCCGGAGCGGTTTCCTTCCGGAGCGGACCCTGATTTCCAGCGCATCGTCAGCGCGGCCACGGCGGCCTATGCCGACGAGTTTATCCGCGAGAAGCCGAAGGGGTATGATACCGACGTCGGCGAGCACGGGGCGCAGCTTTCGGGCGGTCAGAAGCAGCGCATCGCCATCGCCCGGGCGATTCTCCGAAACGCTCCGATCTTCATTTTCGACGAGGCTACAAGCCAGATCGACAGCGAGAGCGAGCAGAAGATTCACGATGCCGTTGAAAAGTTCCTCGAAGGTCGCACGGCCCTGATCATCGCTCATCGATTCTCCACGATTCTCCAGGCCGATCGGATCGTAGTTCTGGATCGGGGCCGGATCGTGGACATGGGCCGCCACGAGGAACTAATGGAACGCTGCCGTCTCTATCAGACGCTTTACGGGTCACAGATTCTCGATGACGCGAAGCCGGGCCCCGTGCCGGTCGGGACTGGCGCATGAACGGAGTGTTGGCCGCCCCCAAGTATGACCGGGTCTGGCATGCGTGGTTTGGTCCTTACCCTTCAGGCCCTGCGCACCAGAACGACGGACACGTCATCCGGGCAACTGCCGCCCTTGAGAAACTCGGTGAGATCGGTGGAAAGCTCGCTGAGGACCTGGCCGGGCGCATCGCCGAGGGCATCGCAAAGAGCCTCCTCGAGCCCTGAAAGCCCGAACGTCTCCCCCCCGGAACTGACAGCGGCATGAATGCCGGAGGTGGCGAAGACGGCGGTCTGGCCATGGCCGAGGTCGATTGACTGTAATTCGAGCGTAAGGTTCTTGGCACGTCCGATCGGCTCGGATCGCTTTGGGTCGAGCTTTCTGCAATCGCCGTTGGGCAGAATGACGCCGATATGCACGCCGGGGCCGGCCATGCAGAAATTGACTTTGCCCGACACGGGGGCAATCCAGGCCGTGGCGAGATCGATAAGGCATTTCCCCTCGCCGGACGACAGTAGCCAGTTGAGGCTGCGGGCGAAAAGGTGGGGGGCGTCACAATGCAGGGCCGCGCATCGAAACGCCGAGCGCAGCTCGGCGAGATAGCGAGGGACGGCGGGCCCCTCGGCGGAGACCTTCGCCACGATCAGAGCGCAGGTCTTGTCCGGAAGCTGGACGATGTCGTAATAGTCGCAGCACCGCGCCGACCCCATGTGTCGATAGGCCGCAATCTGGAGCTCGTTCCACTGGGGCAGGGCCTTGGGGGTCACGGCATCCTGGGTTGCGCGCGCGACCGTATGTTCCGTCGTCGTCACGGCGAGGCGCTTTGCAGTCGCCTTGCGAATGACTGTTTCGGCCACCGGGGCAATGGCGCAGGCCATAGCGCTCATCAGGTCGAGCGATTCCTCGGTAAACGGGGAGTCGGCGCTGTCGTTTTCGACGTAGAGCATCCCAAGATTGCCCGCCGCGCAGGGCAACGGAGTTGCCATCGCCGACTTGATTCCCGCGGACGGCGTTTCCGGGCAGCAGACGAACTGGGTCTCGGCGAGGCATCGGCTCTGCATGATGTGGGAATATGCCGGCCGGTCGCACGGCTGTCCCTGGTCCGTTATACCCAGATTCCAGTCAAAGTCGGCATTCTCGGCGTGGCGAAGTCCAGTCCATGCGCGGCGTGCGGAAAGCATCCGATGCAGCGCACGAAGAATCGGCGGGAGGAGATCGCGGACCACGTCAAACTGAGCCAGCTTCATTGCCAGCAGGGTTATTTCCATCATCTGGTCCTTGTGGACCGCAAGGCCGTGGTCAAATCGCTTGATGATTGCGCCGAGAGGAAGCGATTCGCCGTGGGTGCGAGACAGGGCCGCCAAGCGCTCGCGCTGGAGTTCCTCGGGGCTCTTGTGCTCGGCAAAGAATCGGATCGAGAACGGGCCCAGCTCGATCTCGTCGGCATGGCGAAGCCGCGCCCGGCCTTTCTGAATGGCTCGGTTAAGGCTGGTCGGCGAAGTCGTATCGAGGACTTCCATCCACCAGGCGCCCGTCTCGTCCTGAAAAAACTTCACCTGTTCCGGGCTTATCCGCGGATCGGGCAGCTGAACGGTGCAGTTGGGGCTGGAGCCGACGGACATGATGGTGCCGTCAAACGGCATGACAGAGCGCAGCCGCTTGTTTTCGAGAATCATCAGCCGCATGACCGCCTCCCGCCGCGATGGAAAAGACGTGGAATCCGCGGCGACCGGACGAAGTGTTCACCTTTATTCTACCGTCGCGCCGGCCGGGTCGGCAATCCGAAGACGATGCCCGAGCGGAGCGGGACAACGGGCCTCCCATAACCAGTCCGGATGCTCGTGGAAAAGGCCCTGAAAGGTGAAACGAACTACCCGGTGCCCGCTTGCTCTAGCTCATTGCGGAAACGGGAATCGGGCGGGCATCCTGAAAGGCGGGAATCTCCTTGCCGCATTCCGGGCATCGGCCGGACACGTTTCCGGTCAGGTCGTACCCGCACGCCGTGCAACTCACTCCTCGCGGATCAAACGGCATCCGGTGCCGATACTTTTTCCAGATGACGCAGGTGTTGGCCCATTTATCGCCGAGCCTGTACCCGGCGATCAACTGCACTGCGACCACCAACGGCGCCAGCGGAATGACGAGGACGAGATTGCGCTTGAAACTCTGGGCAAAGCCGATCGGCTCGCGGGAATCGCGGTCCACGACCTGCACTCCCGTGAGCCACTTGCCTGGCGAGCGTCCCCTGAATCCGTCCTTCAGCCCGAAGATCAACGGCGCAATGACCCAGTAGATGACAAGCCAGAAGATGATCTCCGGAATCGAAGGAAAATCGGAAACCGGTTCGACGTCAATGAAAAGATAAGCGATCATGCTCTCGACGAGCATAGTTGCGACCCAGAACACGATCACATCAATGATGTAGGCCAGTTGCCGTCGATTTACAAAGGCGTTTCGGCATTTCCGGCAGACGAGTGTTCCAAAGAGTTTGTACGTCTTGCTGAAGCGAACGGCGCGATCGCAAACCGGGCACGCGTACATTTCTTCCCGGTCATTTCGCGAAAACAGGCCCATGGCACGACCTCCGGCCACTCTATGAGGATGTTAAGGAGATAAGTATATCGCAGGTTGCTGCGCGACAGGAAGTGGAGCCGCCGTGTTGCGATGTAAAGCCGTGGTGGCGGCATCCGTGTTCGGCCCGTCCAAACCTGTCGGGATGCGGCTTGCTAATTCACAAGAGCCGTTAGAAGCGGCCGGAGATCTGCCGCGTCGGCGTAGCCTGAACAATCCATGTCCGCCCGATCGGCGTACAGGGGATCCATTTCAAGTTCGAGCAGGACATCAACGAACAAGGCGGCGTCATCGAGGTCGATATCCTCGTCGGCGTCGATGTCGCCGTCGGCCGGACATCCCTGTTGGAGACGTACGTCGTCGAAATCCACTTCGAAGCCGGGGTCCACCGGCGAGTCGATCATGTTGAGGTTTATTAGGCGTATCTCCAGCGGGAGGCCCGCCTGGGGATGGGATTCGCCGATCGAAATCTGTATCGTGACAAGCCCCCACTCGCCTTCGTCGATCGTGTCGGCCAGCGAGTTATTGTCCTGCGCGATGATCATGCCGCCCGCAAGCAACTGCACCTGATAGCCGGGGAAACCATCAAGGTCAAAAAAGCCGAACACGTCGCACGGCGGCGGCCCCTGCCCGGAGGCAATGTTTCCGACTTGGACGGTCAGTGTGTAGTGCGTGTTCGTTTCCAGAACATCACTCAGCGCCTGCATCAGGCCCATGGGCCCGCCGCCGATATCCCCTTGCAGAAAGACCAGTGCGACGTGCTCGCCCTCCGGCGCGCCATTGATGAAGTGCGGCCCGCCCGGCTGCGTATTGAGCCCGCCAACGGCGTCGACGGCGCCGTCGTAGATGCCGTTAGGGTCGTAGAGTGTCCAGCCCGACGGGATGAAACCTTGAAAGCAGTTTGTCGCGACAGGATTCGCCTCGAAGCCGGGATTGGTGATGACGAGTGGGACCGGCGGCGGAAAGGCTTCGGTGCGACGCGAGGCCGCGAGGATGCCAAAGACAATTAACAGCGATACCAGCGTGCGGGGACGAAGTCGATGCAGTGTCAAGACACTTCCCTCCCTCCAGAATACCGGTTCCGCGGAAGAAAGGAACTCAGGCTGTTTAAGGCATCATTGTACTGGTCGGAGGGTTCGGTCAAGGGCCCAGCATTTCATCAACGATGCACTGAATGTCCGCTGAGTCGAAGATGCAGTCGCCATTGCAGTCGCGCAGTGGTCGGCCAAACCGATCCACCGGCAGACCCGGCGCGTTTGAAGGGCAGACGTCGTTTGCATTGAGAATGCTGTCCCCGTCCGAGTCGCAGCCTAGACCGTAAACGTAGGCTGAACCGGCATGCGTACCTCCGGTGGTCTCGTCTGCGAAGGCACCAATCAGGCCTGTGTCTGCTGAGATCGCCACGGCATAGCCAAACACGTCTAACGCATCCCCATCCGTGGCAGTCAGTTTGGCTTGCTGGGCCCAGCCGGCTGGGCATGAGTCGTAATTCCTCGTCAATACATAAGCCGAGCCGACGTTGGCGCTGCCTGCGATGTCGTCGTTATAGGCGCCGATGAGGGCAGTGTCACCTTCGATGGCAACCGAGATGCCAAATTGATCGCTTTCGGTTGCATCGCTGGGCATCAGCCTGATCGAACTGGTCCAGGTATCACCGATCCGCGAGAAGATGTAGGCCGAACCGGCGTCCGTGCCCGCAGTCGTATCATCGCCGCTGGCCCCCACGATCGCAGTATCTCCGGAAATGCACACGGAAACGCCGAAGGAGTCGTTCGCCGCACCGTCAGATGCCGTAAGCTTGGCCTGCTGCGACCAGACAGATTCACAGCGGTTGAACACATAGGCCGATCCGAGGTTTGATCCGCCTGATATGTCGTCGCCCTGAGCGCCAATGATTGCGGAATGCTCCGACAGGGAGACGGAATAACCGAAACGGTCGTCAGCAGCCCCGTCAACGGCCGTAAGCTTGGCCTGCTGCGACCAGAAGCTGCCGCTGCGCGTGAAGACATAGGCCGAGCCGGCATCCGTTCCGCCCGATGTGTCATCGGCCTCGGCACCAACCACGATCGTGTCGTCATCGATGGCCACGGAGATGCCGAAAGTATCGTTCGCGGCGGCGTCTGAGGCGGTCAGCTTGGCCTGCTGATTCCATGCTTCGCCACTTCGCATGAATACGTAGGCCGAACCGGCAGTACCGGCAAAGGGAGAGCCGACGACGATGGTGTCTCCGGACACGTCCACCGATACACCAAACCCATCGTTGCTCGCCCCATCCAAAGCAACCAGCTTCGCCTGTTGCGTCCAGGCATCGCCGTTGCGAAGCAGAACGTACGCGGCACCGGCGCCCGGGCTGACCCCAGCCGCAGCCCATGCACCGACGACGACGGTGTTACCATGAAGTGCGACTGCAATTCCGAAATTGTCGTTCATCGCGCCGTCGGCAGCAACGCGTCTGGCGAGTTCGACAGGGCCGCACTGCCCCCTCAATGGAGTCGCCATGGTTGCAAGCGCCCACAAGGAAAGACCGACCACTGCCGACAGTGTTCTTGCTTTCATGCCTTTCCTCCGCCGTAAAGTAGCTGAACCCACCTCTACGAGATGACTGTCGAAGCCCGCCTCGCCGCGAGGCCAAAACCGACGATTCAGCCATTTTAGCAGGAAGCGGCATCAGATTTCGCGAGGTGGCAGGAATTCGGCCACTCTACCCGCAGGAACCGGCAAATGCGCACGCCGGGAGGGCCAGAGAGCCGGTCAGGACGCCGCACGTTGATCCCTCAGGCACTCCGAGGTCGGGGAGTCACCTATGGGTTGCTGCCCGGTCGTGTCGGGGTCATCAACGATGAGGGTGTCGTCCTTCTGCGTTCGGCCATCCGTGCCGAGGGGAGCATTCGGCGTACCGCCGGTGTCATGCTGCATGTCGCCTTTGACCATGCGTGCGGTACGCCTGTCAATAGGATGCAGAATCGCGTGATTCGAGCGCCAATGACCTCGATGATTCAGTGCACGCGACGTTGATTCTCGCCCGGCGAATCCGTTACGATGAAGCAGACGTTCGGACTCTGAATTCACGAAGCCCAGTGCATTCTTCGCGGAGGGAGTAAATCATGCAGCGATTCGAACAGTCAGCCATTCGTACCTGGGCCCACCTGGTAGCCGTCCTGGCAATCGTCGTCTCGACCAGCACGCTTGCCCACGGGAGCCTTTTCGTCTCCAGCGACGTCTTCAATGTTGTGGGGGAGTACGACCCGCTGACGGGCAATCATCTCAGCGCCTTCGCGCCATCGGTCAATGCCAACGGCCAGTTGGCGGTCAAGCTGAATGCCGCAGGCGATCGCATGCTCGTCGGCTCCTTTGACGGTGGCGTGGACGAATTCGACGCCATCACCGGCGCCTACATCAAGACCTACAACGGCGGCACCGGCGTCGGCGCACAGTGGGCCGGGCTCTACTCCCCCACCGGCGGCGTCTATATCGGCAACTGGAATACGAACGACATTCGCGAGTACGACGCTGTGACCGGCGCCTTCATTCGCGTCGTCACCCCCGTCGACGGACCAGCGGACATGCGCATCGGCCCTAATGGCAACCTGTACATCTGCTCATGGGGAGGCGCAACCGTCACGGAGTTCGACGCCGTCACCGGCGACTTCATCAATCAATTCACGCAGCCGGCCGGGCGGACGAACGACCTGGATTTTTTGCCCGGCGGAGATGTGCTAGTGACTTCATGGATCCCCGGCAATGGCAACAGCCGGGTCTGGCATTACGACTCGTCGTACAACCTGCTCGGCTGGTTCAACAACCCCGCCTGGGGAAACACGCACGGCATTGAGGTCAGCCCTTTTGACGGGAACATCTACGTCGTCGACGGCGTCACATCGCAGGTACACGTCTTCGACCCGGTGACCTTCGTGGAGCTGGACAGTGCGTTCCTCAACCCCCACCCGGGCGGGAAGATCGTGGACCTGACCTTCCGCGTTCCCGAGCCGACGACGCTGGGCCTGCTGCTCCCGGCTCTGGTGCTGCTACGCCGGCGGCACTACGCATGATGCCGAATCAATCCTGAGTGGAACGACAGAATAGTGCATTGTGTGTAGCGATGGCTGTAAGCCCGTGTTGAACCGGCTATCAGCCGGTTCAACATTTGAAATCTTCCAACATCGACTGATTTTCTCTGCGGATCCAATTAGCTTCGCAGTCTCTCGTTGAGGTAATCGACCACGCGCGACTTATCAATCCGTTCCTGCCCCCCTGTATCCCGATCCCGCACCGTGACCGTCCCGTCCTCCTTCGTCTGCCCGTCGATGGTAAAGCAGTATGGCGTACCGGCCTCATCCATGCGGGCATAGCGCTTGCCGATGGACTGCTTCGCGTCGTAGGTCACCGGGCCGAGCTTTCGTAGCTCGCGGTAGAGCGGCTCGGCAATCTCGGGAAGGCCGTCCTTGTTCACAAGCGGGAATACGGCGGCCTTGATAGGGGCGAGCCGCGGGTGAAACTTCATCAGTTCGGGACTGGGCCGAGACGGATCGACCGTGTAGGCCTCGCAGATGAAGGCCAGCGTGCTGCGGTCAGCGCCTGCGGATGGCTCGATGACCGTGGGGACGAAACGCTCCTTCTTCTCGTCGTCGAAGTAGGAGAGGTCCTTGCCGCTGTGCTGCTGGTGCTGGGTCAGGTCGAAGCAGCCGCGATGGGCGACGCCTTCGAGTTCCTGCGGCTCATCGGCGAAGGGAAAGTAATACTCGATGTCGGTGCAGGCCTTGGAGTAGTGTGCCAGTTCCTTGTCGTCCTGGTTGCGCGGCTTGAGATTCTCGCCGGCTAGCCCGAGGGACTTGTACCAGTTGATGCGAACATCTCGCCACCATTCCCACCACATCATCGCCTCGCTGTCGTGGCAGAAGAATTCAATCTCCATCTGCTCGAACTCGCGGCTGCGGAAGGTGTAGTTCCGCGGGTTGATCTCGTTGCGAAAGGCCTTCCCGACCTGGGCAATGCCGAAGGGAATCTTGACGCGCGTGGAGTCGCAGACGTTTTTGAAGTTCGCGAAGATGCCCTGGGCGGTTTCCGGGCGTAGCCAGACCTTGTTTTCCTCATTATGAACAGCGCCCGCATGGGACTCAAACATCAGGTTAAACCGGCGAGCATCGCTGAGCACGTTGCTACAATCGGGGCAGGTCTGAAATAACATGTCGACAGCGGACAACGGCCGAGCGTCCAGCATATAATCGTCCTCTGGGAACAATTTCTGCTCGGCCTTTGATAACCCCTTAGCTTCTGCCAAACCAACAGCGTCATGATACGAGTCCGCCTCAAAGGTCTTCCGGAATCGAGGTTGATTAGCGGATAACAGGGCTGACCGCAGAGTGGCATCTGATCGAAACCGGCGATTCACATCTGCTTGACTGAGGTCGATCAAGCCGAACTCTTTTCCGATCTCTACAAGTTTGGGGATGATTTCTTTAAGCGAGTAGTAGCCGACACTCCATATCTTGTCGTCACGAAACCGACGATTGCATTTCGGGCACTCTCGCATTAGGTCCGCGAAACCCGTGGCGTGCCCGCTTGCCACCCAGACCTTGGGATTCATGATGATTGAGCAGTCCACGCCGACCATCTGGACCTCCTTTCCATCAGGCCCGATCGGCGGGTTACGCACCATGTCCTGCCACCAGCACTCCTTGATGTTCCGCTTCAACTCCACGCCGAGCGGACCGTAATCCCAGAAGCCGTTGATGCCGCCATAGATTTCGCTGGACTGAAAGATAAAGCCCCGGCGCTTGCACAGGGCGACGATCTTTTCCATTTTTATCGCGTCTTTCGCCATTATTATCCTGTTCACCAATCCGGTGCCTTCCCGTCGGCTCAAACCGCCCGAGTCCCACTCTTGCGATTCGGCTCGGCCGGAGCCCAAAGTTTGGAATCATAGGGCTTTGGGTCGATCTCTCAAAGTTTATAGTCAAGCCCGCTTGCAGGGAGTGGGTTGCGGAATAGAATTTGCCCTGAATCGAACCCCTGCAAGCCGGAGGCCGAAAAATGCACCGAAGGATCCTTGCGTCCGTGTTTCTTGTTTTCATCGGCGGCTTCGCGTGCCAACAGCCCAGTCAGACCACGAATAATTCGGCGATAGCGCCCGCCGCGGACGCCACAGGCAAGGCGGCCCCCCCACCCCTCTTCGAGGGGATGGGACATCACGCGCGAGCCATCACCACGGACTCCCCACAGGCGCAGGCCTATTTCAACCAGGGGCTTACCTGGGCATACGCCTTCAACCACGACGAGGCGATTCGCTCGTTTGTGGAGGCCGCACGGCTCGATCCCGATTGCGCCATGGCTTGGTGGGGCGTCGCCCTCTGCAATGGCCCGCACATCAATAACCCGGTCATGACGCCGGCGCAGTCGAAACGGGCCTGGGATGCCCTGCAAAAAGCCCTCGCGCTGCGCGACAAGGCGAGCTACCCGGAATCGCGACTCATCGACGCCCTGGCTCGTCGCTACGCCGAGAACCCGCCGGCCGACCGTCGCGCGCTCGACGAGGCCTATGCGGAGGCGATGAAGGCGGTCTACGAGATGGACGTCAATGATGCCGACATAGCAACATTGTACGCCGAGTCGCTGATGGACCTTCAGCCGTGGGACCTCTGGGAGCGCGGCGCACCAAAGGGGCGCACGCCCGAAGTCCTCGCCGCGCTGGAGCAGGCATTAAAAATTAACCCACGACATCCCGGAGCGGCCCACTTGTACATTCACGCCGTTGAGGCCTCGCCGCACCCTGAAAAGGCCAACGCCGCGGCCGACGTGCTTCGTACGTTGGTGCCGATCTCCGGACACCTGGTCCACATGCCTTCGCACATCGACGTTCAGACCGGCCGATGGGCGCTGGCCGCGGACCAGAACGAGGCGGCAATTAAGGCAGACGCGGCCTATCGCAAACTGTCGCCCCGGCAGGGCTTTTACGCGGTCTACATGGCCCACAACCATCACTTCCTCGCCTTTGCCGCCATGATGGGAGGCCGAAGCAAGGTGGCGCTGGCCGCCGCGCGCGACATGGTAGCCGGGGTCCCGCCGGACTTTCTCCGCGAACAGCCCCAGTTCGTCGACCCTTATATGATGATCGTCTTTGACGTGCTCAAGCGCTTCGGGCGATGGGATGACATCCTCCGGGAACCGGCCCCTTCCGAAAAGCTCCCGATCAGCCGTGCGATGCACCACTTTGCACGGGGCCTCGCCTATGCCGCAAAGGGCGAAATCGACCGGGCCACAAGCGAGCAGGAGACGTTCCGGGCGTCGGTGCGGAAAATCCCGTCCGATGCGCTCATGGCCATCAACCCAGCCCACAAGGTGCTCGCCGTCGCCGATCACATGCTGGCCGGCGAGATCGCATTTCGAAAGGGCGACATTGATGAAGCCGTTCGCCAACTCCACGAGAGTATCCGCGTCGAAGATACGCTGCTGTATATGGAGCCGCCCGAGTGGATCCAGCCGGTTCGCCATACTCTCGGCGCGGTGCTGATGCACGCCAAGCGATATTCTGAAGCCGAGCAAGTCTATCGTGAAGACCTGGCGAACTGGCCAGAGAACGCGTGGTCGCTGTTCGGACTCGCAAAGGCCCTTCGTGCCCAGGGCAAGTCTGCCGAGGCCGACCAGGTCGAACGGCGGTTCAAGGCGGCCTGGGCTCGGGCGGACGTGCAGATTGGATCAAGCTGCCTCTGCGTTCCGGCTCATTGATTCCACTGGTCAGCGCGAAACCAGACAGATCATATCCTGAAGCGTAAGAGCGCGCCGGCGTCCGCAGCATTACGTTCACGAGTTCGACTACGGCTGTTGCGGCGTGAAATGCGCACGTTGCCGCCGCTCACCGCAACCCTACAAACGGAATCCGAGACCGCGCTGCCTGGGCCCGAGAATATCGACTCGGCACACGCCACCCGTGCGGAAATACGGTTTGCTGACACCGGTCTCACCGGCTCGGCACCCGGTCTGCCCTTCGTTGATTGGGGAGCAGGATGCCTGCTCGACGCGGCGCCTGGCGCCGAGAGCGAGGGGTGGAGTCGTGATCGTTGTGTTTGCCGATTACATCTCGCTGGAAATCAAGAAACGGGCGAAGATCCTCATCCTGACTTTCTTCACGTACGCCGCGCTCTGTTAACGAGGAGTGCGCCCCGACGTATGCGGATACGAGCGGCCGCCGCTCGGTATCTCTCACGTCTTCTTCCGAACCTTTCCTTTACGCGAGAGCAGCATGCTGGCCCGTACCCCGACGGGGCAGGCGCGGACGCATGCTTCGCAGAGTCCCATGATGGCGAAGCGGTGCGACAGGGCATGAAACTGATGCTGGGCGGCGATCAAGGTGCGCAAACGCGTGACTTCGGCGGCATCGAACTCAACGATCCGGCCGCAGCGCCGGCATACCATGTGGTCGTGCGGGTCCTGTCCGTAGGTGTGCTCGTAGTGCACCTGTTTGTTTGAGAAGTGCACTTCCTTGACGATGCCGCAGGCGACGAGAATCTTGAGTGATCGATAGATCGTGGCCTTGCCCACGCGATGTCCGGCCTGGCGCATGTCGAGAAGGAGCTGTTCGGCCTCGAAGTGCTCGTCGTTCTTCATGACCGCGCGGAGGATCGCCTGTCGCTCCTCGGTGTACTTGAGGCCGCGGTCGCGGAGGTATTCGCGGAAGACGTTCTCCGCCGTCTCGATCACGCTGTCGCTGACTGCTCGCGCCATGGGGCCACCATGGGCGGATCGTACCGCGGCGCTAATCCGCCTGCCAACTGTTCAGGATGCGCATGTAGTTGGCACGCTGATAGGCGGCGGGATCGCCGCACTTCAGAAGGCTCATGCTTCCCTGCATCTGCTGAAGCGACTCGTATTCGTGCTCCTCCAGCCATTGAGCGAGATCGCGCCGGACCGTCTCAAGATACTCGGGGCCGTGTGAAAGCAGGGCCGAGACCATCTGCACGGCGTGCGCCCCGGCCATGACGCACCGGATCACTCCATCGGCACTATGGACACCGCCCGTGGCCGCCAGCGATGCACTCAGCCTGCCCGAAAGGACGCCGATCCAACGCAGCCGCAAGGGCAACTCCGACGGGCTGGACGGATTCACGCGGCGAAGTTCGAGCGATTCAATGTCGATCTCCGGATGATAGAAGCGATTGAAGAGAACAAGTGCGTCGATGCCGAGACGGTCAAGCCGATGGGCGAAGTTTGCCATCGACGAGTAAAAGGGCGACAGCTTCACGGCAAGCGGAATCTTCACCGCGTCGCAGACCGCCCGCACTACGTCGAGTTGCCGCCGCTCGATGGTTTCGCCCGACTCGTCGGTGTCGGTGGACAGGTCGTAGAGATTGAGTTCCAGCCCGTCGGCGCCGGCCTGTTCGATCAGCCTTGCATACCGCAGCCATCCGCCTTCGGACGTGCCGTTGAGTGATGCAATCACGGGGATGGAGACGGCCTTCTTAAGCTTACGGACCTGTTCCAGGTACTCGTCTGGTCCGAGCGAAAATTCCTCCGGCTGCGGCAGGTAGCTGAGGGCCTCGCCAAAGGACTCCGCGGCCGCTTCGATCGATCGGTGGACGGACATCTCTTCGCGAACAATCTGTTCTTCGAAGAGGGAGTGCATGACAAGCATCGGCGCTCCGGCATCTTCCAGCCGGCGCGCCGTGTCGAGATCATCAACCATCGGAGAAGCGCCCGGGACAAGCGGATGCGGAAGCGTGAAACCCATGTAGGTTGTTGTCAGATTCATTGGGCCACCTCCGCGACCGGCTGCCCGTCGCCCGTTTTGGGAAGGACGATTCGAGAGAGCTGTTCGTAAAGCGAGACGCGCCGGGCGGCGTGATCTCGCGCGGCCCGCGCCAGCAGCCTGAACCGCGCCGGATCGAGCTTCTCGACCATTCGGAAACGCGTCTCGTTTCTCATGAACTCTTCCACCGAGCACTTGCCGGGCACGCCGTCAATGATCAATGGCGGCTCACCTTGATCGACGCGCCGCGGATCGTAGCGATAGAGCGGCAGGATGCCGGAGCTGACGGCGAGTTTCTGCTGCTCACAGCCGAACCTGAGATCATAACCATGGGCGATGCACGGGCTGTAGGCGATGATAAGGGCGGGCCCGTTGTAACTTGCCGCCTCGCGGAAGGCCTGAACCGTGTGGTTGTCCTTTGCGCCGAATGCGACGGAGGCGACATATACATGACCGTAGGTCATGGCGATAAAGCCCAGATCCTTCTTGTGGACGCCTTTTCCGACCGTCGCGAACTTGGCGGCTGCGCCGAGCGGCGTGCTCTTCGACGCCTGTCCGCCGGTGTTGGAGTAAACCTCCGTATCCAGAACGAGCATCTTTAGGTCGCGCTGCATGGACAGGACGTGATCGAGCCCGCCGAATCCGATGTCGTAGGCCCAGCCGTCGCCGCCCAGCACCCAGACCATTTTCTGCACGAGGTAGTCGGCGACCTGTTCGAGCCGCCGCGCCACCGGATCCTCGACGTGTTTGAGCTTGTTCCGCAGCGCCACGATACGACGGCGCTGCGCGTCGATCGCGGTATCGGTGTCCTGAGGGGCGCCGAGAATCTCACCGACGATGGCCTCGCCCAGCGTGCCCGCCAGCTGCTGGAGCAAACCGCGGGCCTGCAGCGTGAGGGCGTCCAGGCTCAGGCGCATTCCGAAGCCGAACTCCGCGTTATCCTCGAAGAGGGAATTAGACCACACAGGGCCCCTGCCCTCGGGATTCTTCGTGTAGGGCGTCGTCGGAAGATTGCCGCCGTAGATCGACGAACAACCCGTCGCGTTGGCGATCAGAATCCGATCGCCGAACAGCTGCGTCATCAGCTTGACGTAGGGCGTCTCACCGCAGCCTGCGCAGGCCCCGGAATACTCGAAGAGGGGCAGCATGAACTGCGACCCCTTCGCATCGATGTGGGCTATTCGATCGCGCGGCGGGTCGGGGATGCGCAGGAAGTAGTCGTAGCTCTGGCGCTCCTCCTCCAGCACACCTCGAAGCGGCGTCATGTTGATCGCTTTGTGCTTTGGATTGCTCTTGTCCTTCGCGGGGCAGGTGCTCACGCACAGTTCGCAGCCGGTGCAGTCTTCGGGGGCGACCTGAATCGTAAACTTCCAGCCTTTGAAGTCGGGCGCGCGGTAGTCATTGCTTCGGAATGCCTGCGGGGCGTCTTTGAGCTGGTCGGATTCATACACTTTTGCGCGTATCGCCGCGTGCGGACAAACCATCGCGCACTTGTTGCACTGGATGCAGATGTTGGGATCCCAGATGGGCACCGACTCCGCGATGGTCCGCTTCTCCCAGCGCGTCGTGCCGGTAGGCCATGTGCCGTCGACCGGCAGGGCCGATACCGGCAAGAGGTCGCCCTTGCCCGCCATCATGACGGCCGTAACGCGTCGGACGAAATCGGGGGCGTTCTCCGCCACCATCGGCTCGCGCCCGAAGCGTACGGTCACGGCGTCCGGGATCTTCACTTCATAAAGCTGGCGCAGGGTGTCATCGACGGCGGCGAAGTTTCGCCGGACGACCTCATCCCCTTTCTTTCCGTAGGTCTTCTGAATGCTGCGCTTGATCTGGGCGATCGCCTCCTCGCGCGAGACCACCCCGGCGACCGCGAAGAAGCACGTCTGCATAATCGTATTGATGCGGCCGCCCATGCCCGACTCGGCAGCGACCTTGCGCGCGTCGATCACATAAAACTTCGGGCGCTTCTTAATAAGCTGCTCCTGCACTTCGCGGGGCAGGTGGTTCCAGACCTCGTCGGGACCGTGGGGTGCGTTGAGAAGAAACACGCCGCCGGCTTTGAGACTTTCGACAACCTCCAGCTTCTCAAGGAAGTGGAAATGATGGCAGGCAACGAAGTTGGCCGAGCGGATCAGGTAGGTGGAGCGAATCGGCCGGGGACCGAATCGCAGATGCGAAATGGTCATCGCGCCGGACTTCTTGGAGTCATAGACGAAGTAGCCCTGGACGGCGTTGTCGGTTTCCTCGCCGATGATCTTGATCGAGTTCTTGTTCGCACCGACCGTGCCGTCCGCGCCGAGGCCGAAGAAGACCGCCCGCACGACGTCAGCGGCCTCGATGTCCAAGTCCGGATCGAATCGAAGAGATGTATTCGTAACGTCGTCAATAATGCCGACCGTGAAGTGATTCTTGGGAACCGGCCTACCAAGTTCCTCGTAAACGGCGATCGCCATCGCGGGCGTGAATTCCTTCGAGGAAAGGCCGTACCGCCCGCCGATGACCTTGGGCCTCGCGGCAAACTTCGAAAGGCCCGTATCCTCGGCTTCGCGAAGGGCAGAGAGGACGTCTATGTAAAGCGGCTCGCCGATCGCGCCGGGTTCCTTGGTCCGATCGAGCACCGCGATGGCCCGCGTCGAGGCCGGCAGTGCGGCCACAAAGTCGGGAATGGAAAACGGCCGGTAAAGCCGTACCGACAGGACGCCGACGCGCTCTCCGCGCTTGCACAGGTACTCCACAGTCTCACGCGTGGTCTCAACACCGGAACCCATCTGCACGATCACGCGCTCAGCCTGGGAATCGCCGAAATAGTCGAATAGCCGATACGTGCGGCCGGTCCGCTCAGCGAAGCGGTTCATCGTCTTTTGAACGGTTTCAGCAAGACTCAGGTAGAATGGATTGCACGACTCCCTCGCCTGAAAGAAGGTGTCCGGGTTCTGAGCGGTCCCGCGAAGCACCGGCTTGTCGGGGGTCATGGCGCGTCCGCGATGCGCGGCGACCATACCGTCGTCAATCATGTAGCGAAGGTCGTCGTCGGTCAGGAAAGCGATCTTGGCCACTTCATGAGATGTCCGAAAGCCGTCGAAAAAGTGAAGAAAGGGTACCCGACTGTGCAGGGTGGCCGCCTGTCCGATGAGCGCGAAATCGTGGGCCTCCTGCACTGAGTTTGAACACAAGAGCGCGAAGCCGGTCTGACGGCAGGCCATTACGTCGGAGTGGTCGCCGAAAATCGAAAGCGCGTGCGTCGCGACGGTCCGGGCCGCTACGTGCATGCAGAAGCTGGTCAGCTCGCCCGCGATCTTGTACATGTTGGGGATCATCAGAAGAAGGCCCTGCGACGCAGTAAAGGTCGTCGCCAGGCTACCCGTCTGGAGGGCGCCGTGGACGGAGGCGATGGCGCCGGCCTCGGATTGCATTTCCACGACGTCGGGGATGCAGTTCCAGATGTTGCGCTTGCGATGCGCCGACCATTCGTCGCAGAATTCCCCCATGGGCGACGACGGGGTGATCGGGTATATGACGATGACTTCGTTCGTCCGATGGGCGACGGAGGCCGCGGCTTCGTTTGCATCAACGGTGATCATTTCCTTTTTCATCGAGTCTCTGGCCTCCCTATGGATGGAAACGGGGCTCTCGTGACGGACGGTTCGTGTTCGCCGGCTGTTCGCCTCGGCCGACACCGGCTTTCCCCCGGTCACCTTCAGGGTTGAATCGTATTTTGAACCGTCCACGCGTTCCTCGGTTTGCGGTTTCGTCCGCCCGAACGCTTGAGCCGAAAAGGTCCCGCGCGCTTGAATGGCTTGACCGCCCGCTTCTTGCCATTGCATCTAGCGTGCCAGACAGAAGGGCCCTTGAACAAGCCACAATTCGTCGAAAAACGGCCTCATCGGAGCGATTGACGTGGTTTCCCTCCACTCGCCGGGTTAGAATTCCGCACTGGGATAGGGGTTTCGCCCACTTGCTCGCGGTGCCATAAAATGGCTGACTCTCCCTCCGATGACCAAGGACCCGTAAACCGCCGGAGGTTCTTCCGGGAGAGCCTTGCGCGGCTCGTGAACCCCGTCGCACGCATCGTTCAGAATCGCCTGCCCATTCCCCTGTCCGTCACCCGCGTTACGCTTCGACCGCCGGGCGCGTTGGCCGAGGCAGAGTTTCTCGACACGTGTTTTCGGTGCGGGTCGTGTGCGAACGCGTGCCCGGCCGATGCAATTGCGCTCATGCAAAGCTCCGAAGAGCTTCTCCAGGGGACTCCATACGTCGATCCGGACCGTCAGGCGTGCGTCATATGTGACGACCTGGCCTGCATAAAGGCCTGCCCCAGCGGCGCCCTGCGACGCGTAGACCGCTTTGAAATTCGCATGGGCCTGGCCGAGGTGAGTCACGACATCTGCATTCGGTCAGACGGCGAAGACTGCCGCATCTGTGTCGAGCGTTGCCCGCTGGGTGAGGTCGCAATCGGCGTTGACGCGGACGGTTGCATTGCAGTTATCGATCCGGAGCCTGGCGGAAAGGGTTGCACGGGCTGCGGGGTGTGTCAACAGTATTGCCCGACGAAACCCGCGAAGGCCATCAAAATATTGCCGGTCTAATGCGCCCCGAACCTGTCACGTGAACACTCCTTCTCCGCCTTCAGGCCCGTAAAAAACTACCCAGACCACGAGATCGTCTGAAAACTCTTCAAACCGATGGACGATACCGGCGGGCACGAATAGAAAGTCGCCCGGGCTGAAAGGCGCGCGCGATCCGCCGCAGACGAATGTGCCGCGTCCACTGACGACGACATACATCTCATCGCGCGCGTGCGGTTGCTGCGGATCGTGCCCGCGGGGAGCGTACAGCTCGACCGTAATACTGCCCCGCTCGAAAAGCGTAACAAACCGGGCACCGTTGGGCTGCGGAAGTTGCGTAAGACCCTGAGCGACCGAGAGGTGCATGCCGGCTTCCGCCATTCGCCGAACCCCTGCCGGGTGAGGATTAGCTCAAACCCCGGACGATTGACGATCGTTGCGTACGACACTTGCAAGCGAATCTAAGCACGCGTATTCGCCATTGCCGCATATACAACGTCACGCCGCCTTCTCCGCCGCCGTGGGAGTCTTATCGAGGATGTCTTTCAAGACGGCATCCGGCTCGAGCCCTTCGGCCTGCGCCTCGAAATTGAGCAGCACGCGGTGGCGCATGGCCGGCTGGTAGACTTTCCGAATGTCCTCAAAACTCACGTTGTAGCGGCCATCGAGAAGCGCCTTGACCTTTGCGGCGAGGCTGATCGCCTGCGCTCCGCGCGGTGAACTCCCCCACCGGACGTAGCGATTCGTCAGCTCCGTCGCAAACGGCCCGCGCGGGTGCGTCGCCAGCGTCAGCCGGATCGCGTAGTCCTGAACGTGCGGCGCCACGACGACGCGCTGAACGAGCTTCTGGGCGCCGATGATCTGCTCGGCCGACATGACGGGCTTGATCTCGGGCTTGTGGCCGGTCGTGGTCCGCTCGAGGATGGTCGCCAGCTCTTCGCGGCTCGAATAATGAACGATCAGCTTGAAGAAGAAGCGGTCGAGCTGGGCTTCCGGCAGCGGATAGGTGCCTTCCTGCTCGATGGGATTCTGAGTCGCCATGACAAAGAACGGCGGCGTGAGCCCATAGCGTACGCCCGCCACCGTTACACTCTTTTCCTGCATCGCCTCGAGCAGTGCGGACTGCGTCTTGGGCGTGGCGCGGTTTATTTCATCGGCAAGCACCATCTGGGCAAAGATTGCCCCGCGCTGAAATTGAAACTGCCGCCGGCCCGTCTCGGGGTCCTCGTTGATGATGTTCGTTCCCAGGATGTCCGCCGGCATCAGGTCGGGCGTGAACTGGATTCTCGAAAACTCCAGCTTGAGCGCCTCGGCCATCGAACGAATCAGGTAGGTCTTTCCCAGGCCGGGCACGCCCTCAAGCAGGGCATGTCCGCCGGTAAAGAGACAGATCAGCACGCCCTCCACGATTTCAGAATGGCCGACAATCGCCTTGCCGATCTCGTCGCGGACCAACTTGAACTTGGCGCGAAACTCTTCGGTTGCCTTGGCAATCGCCGGATCTACTTGTGCGGGCATTCAACACTCCGATCTTTGCTTGCTGCGCCGCCACGCCAACGTGGCCGCTGAATCACTTCTGCTCGTCCTGCTGATCCCGGGCGCGCTTCTTTGCCTTCAGCAGGCGTGCCGTCATGGATTCTTCAGGGGCCTCGTCTTTTTTCGCGGGTCCGGGCAGTGGCGGAGATTTGGCCTCCGCACCACCCAATGCCGTGGTGAGGTCTTTCGCGGGTTTGACAGCCCCAGGGCCGGCTTCGAATTTTGCACCCACCGCCGACATGTCCTTTTCCGACGGAGCCGCCGCGGAAACCGCCGTCGCATCGCCCTCGCGGGTTCGTTCCGAACGGACCCTGGCCCGGACTCCCTTCAGGTCGGTCAGTGTCTTGGCCGCCTTTTGCCCTGGCGCAAACCGACCGGCCAGGCTGGCAATATAACCGCGCGCCCACGCCAGGGCCTTGACAGGGTCGAGGGCAATCCGGCGAACGGCAATGTCCATGAGGAACGAGAAGATGGCGAGTTTAAGCAGGAATTCCCATATGGGAGTGCGCGTCACCGTAGGAGGCAGATTGTGGGCGAAGACCGTGTCGGGGTCGGCATTGATAGAGAGAATCCTTCCCTCGGAAACTTCTGCGATCTCCCGGAGAAGTGCTTCGTTGGGCTCAAGATCGCGATACTCCGGCGAGTAGGCCACAGTGACGCCGGTTCGGATCATCGCCGGTTTCTTGTCCTTTTCGCCCGTGGCAACGACGTTGAGAAGGTATGTCCCCTGTTCGCCGAGCCTGAAACGCCCTTCGTACCTTCCGGGCCCGGTCTGCACAATCTGCACGTTGGTGGATGTGCCGTCCGGGGCGATGGCGCGCCCGACGAACTGCTGGAAATTCTCGAAGCCCTCGCGGTCGCCCATGCTCTCGATGACGATATGTCCTTCATCGCCTTCAGTGGTGGTCGTCACATCATAATTCGCGGCGGTGCCCTGCTGCATGCACCATCGCACGGCCTGGGCCCAGAGCTTGCTGAAGCTCGGCCAGCCTGCCCAATCGGCCCCCCAGTGTTTCCACCGGCCACTGGTAAAGGCCAGCGTGCGACCGAACCCGCAGAGCCAGTGGGCGAGAAGCGGATCGCCGCGCTCCGTGATCAGGGGCATTTCCACATCGACGACCTTTCGCGGCGTCGTCACGACGTATCCGTTCAACTTCGGAATACTCTCGCTTATGCCAACCATGATCTCGGAGAGGTGCGGTCGCAATTTCGGCGTAAAAATCTCGTCGCGAATAAGCGGCCGGCGAACGATGCGAGCCTCCTTGGTAAAGATCCGTGGAAGCTGCTTTTCATCACCCGCCTGGCTCAGTGAGTAATAACGACCGCCCGTTACCCTGGCGATGTTCTTCATGGTTCCGATTTCAACATTTCCATGGGGGAAGATGGAAACGGTGGAACATGTCACCTTGCTGCCGACCATCTGGTTGAGGAGTCCGGTCGAAGGCGGGGCCGGATCGCCGTCGCTGATGATAATCATGTGCCGCTGCGCGGCATCCGTGCAGTTCATCAGGGCCTTATAGGCCATTCGCATCGGCGTGTCGAAATCAAACATGTCAGCGTTCTGCATGCGGCGAAGCTGGGCCGTGATGCCGTCCTTGTTGGCGGCCACCTGCATCGGAACTTCCCAGTGAAAGCCGGATAGACCCCACCCAACGACGCCGTAGTAGTCGAGCCTGGAGAGCGTCTTCAGGGCGGCAATGGCCGTCTCGATGCCCCACATGTTGCCCTGTGGCATTTCGCAGGAGTGCATGACGATGGCCAGGGCGCCGCGCGGAATCTGCTTCACCGCGTCCACGTCAAAACGGACCGGCATGATGTCTTCCACGACGGACCCCTGCCAGCCGCCGGCCGCGAAGCTCTCGTCGCCGCCGAGCATGAGAAGCCCGCCCCCGAGATCGCGCACATAGCTGGCCAGGGCCCGTTGCTGCTCGGCGCTGAACATCTCCGCGGGAACGTTTGCGAGGACAATCGCCGAGAAATCCTGGAGCGTTGCCGTGTCAATGTTCAGGGACTCCGCCTGCGCCCATTGCACGCGGATGCCCTCGCGCCTCAAGGCTTCCACGAGCACCTCGTCGTCGGGCTCGTCGCTTCGTGTGCCCACGAAGAGCACTGTTTGCGGCCCCTCGACGTTGGTGAACGCACGCGCAATGTTGTTCTGCCCCATGAAGTCGGCCGACTTGTCGTCGGGCACAAACTCAGCCCGAAACTCGTGAGCACGGGCTGCCGATATCGGCACGCGCACGTTGAAGGCGTTTCGGCCCGGTGCCAGCGTCACCCGCTGCCCCGAGCCTTCTACGTCCGGCGTCAGGTCGAGCAGCTCTTCCTCCTGCCCGACCCGCTGGTAAATCAGGATGGTGCCGCTCGTCGCGCGGTCGCTCTTGAGCACGAGCCGGAGTGGAACCTGCTCGTGGAGGTTGGCATAGGGAGGAGCGGCAAGCTGCTCGAAGACGACCTCGGAACCGAATTCGTAAGTCAAAGGCAGGACGTCGATGATCAGGTTGTTGGCCCCGGCTGTTTTCGCCTCTTCGAGCGCATCGCCGATGTTCTGAATGCCGTCCGAGAGGATGACCACGCGGTTGTTCGTATCGTTCAACGCGCACGCCGCGGCCACGCGAAGTCCCTGCGCCAGATTGGTCCGATCCGGCTTCTGTCCGTCGGCCAGAGGCATCGGCACGTGAATCCCGCCGTCGGGCCCCGGCCGGCTCGGGAGCTGCTCGATGTTCGCGCCGCCGTCAAAGGTAAGGATCGCCACACGGTCGTCCGGCGGTACCTTCGCCGCCGCCCGGCGCACGAATTCTTCGGACTGTTTACGAACCTCGGCGGGAATGGATCGGGACTGATCGAGGAGGAACAGGACCGTGAGATCGTCGTTCTTTAGGATTCGGTGCGTTCCGGCGATGGCCAGCACAAGAATAAGAAGCACCAGCGTTCGGATCGCAAGGGCCAGCTTGCCGCGGATCGGGCCGAGTCCCGCGAGAGACCGGCGGGCCATCCACCAGAAAAGCAATGCGAGAAATGCCAACCAGAGGTAGGCGGGACGGTCAAATCGATCCAGTGAAAAGATGCTGCCCATGTAAACCGCTGCCTACGGTGAGTGCCCCCGATCCTAATACGTGATCCGGCCGGAGGAACCGTCACCAGTGTATCAACTGCACGCGATTGTTCCATGAGTCGAGGCAGTAGATGCCCCCTTCTCGGTCGAGCGCGACGCCCCAAGGCTGCGCGATCTGGCCCACAGCCCGGCCCGGCGAGCCCCAGCTTGCGACGAAAGCGCCGTCGCGCGTGAATCGAGTGATTCGGCTGTTTCCGCGATCCGCCACCAGCAGCGTGCCCGTGCCTTCAATGGCGACGCCGTAGGGATAATTAAGTTCGCCCGGTCCGTCGCCGGCCGTTCCGAAAGCTATTAAAAATCGTCCGTCTGTGCCGTATCGGCAAATACGATGGTGACAGGCGTCGGCCACCCAGAGGGTTCCATCCGGATCGAAAACAAGCGACGCGGGCCGCTCCACCCATCCTTCTCCGGCCCCCTTGTCTGCGAAGCTTGCGATAAAGCGTCCGTCCGGTGTGAACTTGCTGATCCGATCGTTTCCGCCGTATTCGCCGACATAGACGAACCCGTTGCGGTCTATCGCCACCGAACAGGGGAACCCGAACTGGCCCGGACCCTCGCCGCGCGAACCAAATCGCAACAGCTCACGGCCGTCGCGATCAAACGCGATGACGCGGTAATAATGCGTGTCCGCCACCCAAAGGCGGTTATTCGAATCAACGGCCATGCCCGTGGGCTTTCCATTCTTGAATTCCGGCATCCGCCACTGATGTTCGTACTCACCCGCTGGGCTGAACCGCTGAATCCGCGCTGTCTTGTCGCAAACGAAGACGCTTCCGTCCACGGGCGAAACCGCGATTGCACGGGGGTAGCTGAATTCGCCCGGCGAGAGGCCCGGCCCACCGAAAACCCTTTCGACCGCCGAAGCGTCAGCGGCCTCTCCCCCACATCCCGCCAGCAGGACGCCAAGCAGGGTCGTGACGCTGATGCAGAATGTAGACCTGCGACGAAGCATATCTCCACGTCTTCTACGCAAATTTCCTGATCAAGACTCGGCCGGGAGTGAGTGTCCTCCTCGAACCCCTGGGGCGAGCCATGCGCCGATCATCGCGGGAATGAGCATCATCAGTGCCAGTGCTATGGTCTCGTCCTGACGCCCGTAATGCATCTGCATGTCCACTCGAACGGCCAGGCTCCCGCCGAAAAATCGCGGAGGCTGAACCAGGACGCTCGCCGCGACCTCTGAAAGAGCCATACATCCCGCAACAAGCGCCGCCGCCGCGACCGGCTTCCAGAGAAAGGGCAGCCGCACGCGCGCCGTGACCGTCACATCATCGGAGCCATCCAGCCGGGTCTGCGCGACCAGCGATTCCGGCACGCGTCGATTGAGCAGTAATCCGACAGCCATGGGAAAAAAGGCATACCGCGTGAAAGTCGCAGCACCCCACACAAACGGCGTGCAATCATATACGCTCCAGCGCGAAAGCGGATCGCTGATTCGAGTGTAGAAGGTCGCCAGTGCGGTTCCGATCAGTTCCGGCGGCAGTACCGCCCCTGCGAATGCAGCCGCGATCGCACCGACCTGCACGAATCGCCTCGCTGGCGCTCGCGCTGGATCTCCCAAGATCGTCGTAGTAGCTGCAAACGCCGCGCCGGCCGTCAAGAGACCGACGATCAGGGTTGCAAGCCCGTCGCGCCGGAAAGTCAAATAGGCTGTGCGGATAGACTCCTCGAGTCCCGCCCGGCCAGTCGCCAACTCGGCGATGAACACAACAATGGGCAGAATCGTCATCGCCACGGCGACCACGACGGCCAGCGCGGTTGCACGATGTTCGACGGAACGGGTCTGCCCCAGCTCGCGTGCTTCCAGTGACTCAGCCCAATTTGACATTGCCCGCAGCCCTGGAGCGGCAGCCGCGGCGGCAAGAGCAACCAGCACAATCACGGGCCATGCGTGCCAGAAGAGGTAACCGGCGGGCCGTGGCCGGCTTGCCGCCGCGGAGGCCTGTGCCATCACTTCAACCGACCAGACGTCGCCGCTGCCCATGAGCGGCGGAACCGTGCTGTCATTGATGGCAAGTGTGAACACGATGGCAAGTGCCGCAGTCACGGGTGCCCGCATGGGCGGGATCGCGCCCCGTACGAAGGCCAGGACACCCGGTGCATCGAGGCGGGCCAACTGATAGCCCGTGCGGCCCGTCTGAACAAACGAAGCCGATACGACGAGTGCAGGGATCGGCCAAAGCCAGGTCGCCAGCACCCAGGCCGACTGTACCCACTCCAGCCCGGGCGTGTTCCAGCCCAAGGCATCGAGCAGGCGGGCGGCCCAGCCCCCCTGCCGTGTGGCGAGCAGCATCCACGCATACGCGAATGTGCCGGGCATGATCACGAGTGGCATGATGACCATGGAGAGGAGCAATCCTCGGGCGCGACGAGGGCGGGATGCGACGAGCGCGAAGGTGGCAGGCAGTGCAATGACGCCGGCCAGCGCGGTGGCGGAGCCGGCCATCGCGACGGATCTGAAAAAACAGGACCAGAGCCGCGAACTGGGCCAGATACGCTGCGTTTCGACCGGTCCCCCAAGCGACTCAACGAGGACCGTACCCAGGACAACCCCGATCGACCCGGTGAGGGCCGCCCAGCCAACAATTCGAAGGATGCGGACGACAAGAACCGAGTTCACTCAAGAAGCATCTCGCGCACAAGCTGATCTGACAAGTCCAACAGCTTTGCGGCCGCGGCATAGTCAACGATCGCCTCGCCCGGCGCGTCGGCCTTCAACTTCTGGCGCAATTCCGGTCGTACCGGCACGTTTCGCGAGTCGCTCGCATATAACTTCTCTTCGACTTCCGCCGACAGAAGGTAGTCGATGAGTCTTCGACCCGCCTCGGCATGCGGGCCACCGCGCACTAGCCCGACCGAGCACGGAATCCACAAAGTGCCGCTCGTGCCCGAGCTCTCATCGGCGGTCTTGAGTTCGGGGTAGATCATCTCAATGGAATCTCCGCGGGCCCTGGCGGTAATGACATCGTCGGTGTCGGTGGCGACGATTTCGGCGACGCCACGGCTAAGGAGGAGAACCGACTGGGCATTGCCGTCGGTCAGCCTGCAATCGTTGGACTTCAGCCCCCGATAAAAGGCCTCCATCGCCGGCCTGCCCCAGAGCGACAAAAGAACCGCCATGTGTCCGCGCGTCGTACCGAACCTCGGGTCGGCCAGCCGGAAACGTCCTTTGAACCTCGGGTCAATCAACTCACCCCAGCTCCTGGGGAGATCTTTCGGGGACGTTCGCCCCGGGTCGTATGCGATTACTCGTCCGCGCAGTCCGAAGGCAGCCCAGACTCGCGCCGGGTCGCGGTAGGCTTCCGGGATATCGCTCGCGGCCGCGCTTGAATAGGGGACGAGGACCTCTGCGGTCGCTAGTTGTATCGTTCCGAAGATCTCCCCCGACCACCATACGTCGGCGCGCGGCCGGCTGCGCTCGGCGAGGAGCTTATTGACCAGACCCGTCGTCTTGCCGGCCTCGGTATCGAAGACGCGGTGTGTCCTGATACCGGTTCGCTTCTCGAACTCGGCGAGGATCGGCTCAGCAAACGCCGCATCTACCGAGCAATAGATGACGACCTCGGACGCGGTCGGCGAATCTGACCGCGGCTTACAGCCGATGATCTCCATGCCGAGAATCAACGCCACGGCGATACGCGCGATTGGCGAACACGAGTCGCATGTCGGCGCCGGAACCCGCCGTCCCGAAGGAAAGGAGGAGGACATGCAAGAATTACCCGCCACAAACGATTTCGCCATCACCCCGGTGGAGACGGCGCAATCATGCTACCGGGCATCTGATCTCGTGTCCCCATCAGGCAAATATCGGGATAAGAGGAATGCCCACGAATGGCTCTATGGGCACGGCGACGTTGGGTTAAGTAGGTCATTTACAAGGTCGTCAAGGTCGAAAAGGTCCAGCATGGCATTGCCATCTGAATCCGAGCACGCACATGTCGTCGTGCCGACGTGCCCGCCGCCGACCAGACAGTCGACAAGCCGCTGAATATCCGCCGCGCTCTGGCAATTGTCGCTGTTCGTGTCACCCAGGGTAGTCGCACAGACAGCGTTCTGGACAAGAAAGGTCGCCGTAGCGTTGTTCGTGAATGTCGCGGCGCCGGCCGTGACAACGTATTGCGCGGCATTGTTCGTGCTCAGGGCATTGGACGCACCGGTGAACACCACGGCCTGAAGCGAAGTCGATGGCAAAGCGAACGGCACGCCCGGCCCGAAGTTGCCGTCAGCATCGTTGGTTATGCTTCCCGTATGCGAGCCGGTATAGGCTGCCCCGCCCCAACTGAGCCGCCAGAGAATCGTTCCATTGTCTTGTTCGAAGGTAAGCGAACCCGCGGCGAGATATGAAGGCGGGATCAGGTTCGTCATGATGAAATCCGGCGCGGCTGCGGGCGACGTGTAGGACGCGAAGTTCGAGCTCGCGATGAGCACCCTCCGTCCAGCCGACCCGGATGGCACCGTTGTGGCCATGTCTACGATCATTATGGGGTTTGCGCCAGTCGCGTCGAATACGCGAACGCGCGAGAACTGCATCTGGTTCTGTCCGGCGCTGCGCATTCGAAGTTGGATCGCCTGCGCCGTTGTGTCGCCGTTCACGCCTCCGATGACCTGCTCGATCTGCATGAAATGGAAGGTCGCGGAGGCCGGAGCGGCCGCAAACAGAGGTAGGAATGCTGCCAAACCGACACAGGAGCCGTTTTTTTTCATGATCAGTGCCTCTTTTCCCAGGGACAGAGTATCCACCCGAGCCAACGCTACATGGAAAGCTATGTCGCGAGTGGTGTGGCATATTGCACAATGCGTGTCGCATGTTCCAATGGGGCCCGGCAGCCCCTCTGGTTTGGCAATTCAGCAATCGTCGAGGCGGTGCGCGACATGATTTCTCAGCGGTTGGCGGCGACGTTGTCGTGGAGCGAGAATTCTAAGCGAGCGGCGCTCGACGTACCCCATTAAAAAGGAACTTACGGCAATGATGAGAATCGCAGTCCACCTACTCCTAGCAAGCGCCATTCTAGGTCCAGCCTCGAATGTAAATGGTTTAGCTGTAATATGTTATGACGACGAGGCTTTTCTGGATGCCGTGGGTACGGTTCACCTAATCAATTTCATCGACCTTCCTAACGGGCGCCCTTCCTACGACGGAGCGGAGATTACACACAGTTTCAACTATGAAGGCGCTGGGGCGTTCTTCAACTCGCCCACCGGCATCCTCTCTCTCCAAATGCGAGAGATTGGCGATTTTCAGCTGGCGGCGATGGCAGTACCGCCCGAACGGGCATGGATCGATGTCCGCCCAACGAATCCATCCCGCGGGGTCGCAATTCTTTACGAGGGCCAAACGACGTTGTCGGCGTATGACGACGCCGGGGTGTTGATCGCCGTCGCCGTTCCAAGGGATACGGTCGGCCTCCCTCGCCACGACGGTCATGATCACGGAGGATTCCTCGGAATCGTGTCAGACGTTCCAATCGCTTCGGTTCGCGTAGAACGAGGCGAATCCTTCGAAGCGATCCATGGATTCCTGTTTTCGCCCGTTCCCGAGCCGGCGACGGTCTCGGCTTTACTCCTTTGCGCGGTGCTGGTGAGGGGCAGGCGACCGCGCATCGTGAGATGCGAGGTATGCGGGCCAGACCTGGAGGATTCGGCCGGCCGATGCGGGCACATGCCCCTGTGAAGCGCGGCGATCAGCCAGGCAGCGCTTCCATTGGCGGACACGTGCAGAAGAGATTTCGATCGCCCCATACGTTGTCGATGCGCCCCACCGCCGGCCAGAACTTGTGATCGCGTACCCACGGAGCCGGAAAGGCCGCGGCTTCGCGGCGGTACGCGTGGCTCCATTCCGTCGCGCTGACGGCTTCGGCCGTGTGCGGCGCGCCCTTCAGGACGTTGTCATCGCGGTCGGCCCTGCCCTCCTCGATCGCGCGGATTTCTTCGCGGATAGAGATCATCGCGTCGCAGAAGCGATCAAGCTCACCTCTGGACTCACTCTCGGTAGGCTCGATCATGAGTGTGCCGGGAACCGGCCAGGACATCGTCGGGGCATGGAATCCATAGTCCATCAAACGCTTGGCGATATCTTCGACCTTTATTCCGGCCGACTTCTCGAAGTGGCGGCAGTCGACAATGAACTCGTGCGCCACCCGGCCCGTGGTTCCCCGATACAAGATCGGGTAATGGCGTTCCAGGCGTGATGCCATATAATTGGCATTTAGAATCGCAATCTGAGTCGCACGTTTCAGCCCTTCGCCCCCCATCAATCCGATGTATACCCACGAAATCGTCAAAATGCTTGGGCTGCCGTAAGGCGCCGCCGAGACCGGCCCGATCGCCCGCTGGCCGGCGCTGTCCACGGGCCGGACAGGATGGCTCGGAAGGAACGGGGCCAGGTGCTTCGCAACGGCGATCGGTCCCATGCCAGGCCCGCCGCCACCGTGGGGAATGCAAAAAGTCTTGTGCAGATTCAGGTGACACACGTCCGCGCCGATGTCTCCGGGCCGGCACAGACCCACCTGCGCGTTCATGTTCGCCCCGTCCATGTAGACCTGGCCGCCGTGCCGATGAACGATGTCGCAAATCTCGTGGATCGATTCCTCGAATACGCCGTGGGTCGAGGGGTAGGTGACCATGATGGCCGAGAGATGCTCGGCATGCTGCGCTGCCTTCGACTTCAGATCGGTCACGTCGATGTTGCCCTGAGCGTCGCAACTGACGGCCACCACGCGCATTCCCGCGGTGACGGCGCTGGCCGGGTTCGTTCCATGAGCCGACGTGGGAATCAGGCATACATTTCGGTGCCCCTGTCCACGCGCTTCGTGGTAGCCGCGGATCACCATCAGCCCGGCGTACTCGCCCTGGGATCCGGCATTCGGCTGGAGAGAAACGGCGGAAAACCCGGTGATCACCGCAAGCCATCGCTCAATCTGCTTGAACAACTCGGCGTAGCCGGCCGTCTGCTCTTCCGGAGCGAACGGGTGGATGGCACCGAACTCCGGCCAGGTCACGGGCAGCATTTCGCTTGTGCCATTCAGTTTCATTGTGCATGAGCCGAGCGGAATCATTGAGTGGGCCAGCGAAAGGTCTCGCCCCTGGAGCCGGAAAATATATCGCAGCATTTCGGTTTCGCTGTGGCAGCTATTGAAAACGGGGTGCGTCAGATACCCGCTGTGCCGCGCGTGCGGTTCCGGCAGCCGTGTCTCCGCCTCCGAGGCAAGGGCATCGACGGAAATCGCCATCGGCTTCCCGGTGGTAAATAGGGAGAGAAGACTCGCAACTTCGTTGCGATCGGTTTTTTCGTCGAGGCTGACACCGATCGTTCCATCGCCAAAATCGCGCAGATTGATGCGCATGCCTCGCGCCGACTCAAGGATCTTTGCGGTTGGGGTCGACGGTCGGACGCGCAGGGTATCGAAGAAGGGCTCAGTGCCGACATCCTGCCCGAGCTTGCGCAGTCCGTGTGCGAGAATCGCGGTGAACGCGTGCACGCGCTCCGCGATCCGGCGAAGCCCGCTCGGTCCGTGATAGACGGCATACATACCCGCCATAATCGCCAGGAGGACCTGGGCCGTGCAGATGTTGCTTGTCGCCTTCTCGCGGCGGATGTGCTGTTCCCGCGTCTGAATGGCCAGTCGAAAGGCCGGGCGGCCGTGAGCATCGCGGGATACGCCGACAATTCGACCCGGCATGTGCCGCTTGAGGTCGTCCCTGCATGCCATGAACGCGGCATGCGGACCGCCGAAACCGAGGGGAACACCGAATCGTTGCGAAGAGCCGACCGCGATATCGGCGCCGAAGTCGCCCGGCGGGCGGAGGAGTGTCAGCGCCAGTAGATCGGTCGCGACGATAAGCAGCGCGCCGGCCTTGTGCGCCCTTCCGGCAAGCGCCTCGAAGTCACAGATGCGCCCGTCGGTCGCCGGATACTGGACGAGCACCGCGAACAGCCTTTGCCGTTCGAAGTCGGCGCGATCGGCTGGTCCGACATGGACGTGAATGCCGAGCGGCGTCGCGCGCGTCCCCACGACGGCAAGTGTCTGCGGATGACAGTCTTCGGCGACGAAGATGGCGTCGCGCGCGCCTTCCTCGCCGACAAGGGCGCGGCACATCGTCATCGCTTCGGCCGCGGCGGTCGCTTCGTCGAGCAATGATGCATTGGCGACGGGCAGGGCCGTCAGGTCGGAGACCATCGTCTGGAAATTCAAGAGCGCTTCGAGACGCCCCTGGGCGATCTCGGCCTGGTACGGCGTGTACTGCGTGTACCAGCCGGGGTTCTCGAGGATGTTGCGCTGAATGACGGGCGGGGTGATCGTATCGTAGTAGCCCATGCCGATCAGACTGCGGAAGATCTGATTTTTCTCGGAGATCTCCTTTAATTCCCGGATCAGGTCGTGCTCGCCGCGCGGCGGACCGAGGTCCACCGCGCCCTTCATGCGGATTCCGGCTGGAACCGCCTGGTCAACTAATTCATCCAATGATCGACACCCGATCCGCGTCAACATCTCCTGGACGTCGTCGGGGCTGGGTCCGTTATGGCGGTGAACAAAAGTGTCGGAGTATTCAAGAATGCTTCGCGGGCTCGATACCTCGGACATGTTGGCGGCAACTCCTCTGGGCGTGCTGCGTCAGGGCGGGTGTCCTCCTGGCCCCGTCAGGCAGGCAACGATACAGCGGGCGGATTGTAGCGGAAAGAGGACGCGCCCGCCCGGCAAAGGCGTCTGGAGGGCCCTCCGGTCGGATCAGCGAGCGATAAGCGATGTCGAGGCGAGGTCAGGCGCCAAGTTGGGCCTCGTAATCTGCGGCGGATAAGAGCCTGGCGTGCTGCGAGGGGTCGCTGACCTTGATCTTGATCAGCCAGCCGGCTTCGTAGGAGTCGTTGTTTACGAGTTCCGGTGAATCGTTCAGTTTCTCATTCACTTCGGTGACGATGCCGGACATTCCGCAGTACAGATCGCTGGTTGCCTTGACAGATTCGATCTCGCCAAAGGCCTGGCCGGCAGTAACCTCGCGGCCGACCTTGGGCATCGAGACATACGTGATGTCGGTGAGCTCATCGGCCGCAAACTTGGTGATTCCGATCGTGCAGGTGTCGCCGGAAAGCTTGTGCCACTCGTGCGACTTGAGATACCGTCTGTCGTTTGGAACGCCCACCGTCAACCTCCGCATCCTGGTATCGATTCGATTGCCTAGCTGCCGCGCTTATAGAAAGGCAGCGGCACCACGGCCGCGCCGATTCGTTGATCCTTGATCTCGACGGAGAGTTTATCGCCGGAGGCGAGTCGCGCCGAATCGATATACGCGATGGCGATCGACTTTTCCAGCGTGGGGCTCAGCGTGCCGCTGGTTACGATGCCCGCCTCGGTCTCACCGGTAAACACCTTTGCGCCCTGCCGGGCGATACGTTTGCCCTCGAGCACGAGCCCGGTGAGCTTTCGACGCGGGCCCTCCGCGGCGATCTTTCGCAGGACACTTGCGCCGATGAACTCCTTCTCCAGGTCGACGCACCATGCGCAGCCGGCCGAGAGAGGATCGACGCTCTCGTTGAGTTCGTGCCCATACAGCGGCATGCCCGCCTCAAGCCGAAGCGTATCGCGGGCACCCAGTCCTGCGGGCTTGATGGTGACGCGGTCCTGCCCGCCGTCCTGTGTCAGGTAGTCCCACACGAGGACGCCCGTACCAGCGGAGAGGATGACCTCCAGTCCGTCCTCGCCGGTGTATCCGCTGCGGAATACGCTGTACTTCTGGCCCATGTAGCTGCCGCTGACGAAGCCGTAGCGAGCGACTTCGCCGACCTTGATCGGCATGTGTCGGGCGAAGAGGTCCATCGTCGCCGGGCCCTGGATGGCCACCATCACCGACTGTGTCGTGGTGTCATCCATTTTGACATTGCGCCCCTGCATGTGCTGCTTCAGGTGGGCGACGATCTTCTCGCGGTTGCCCGCATTGCAGACCATCAGCCACTTGTCCTCGTAGCGCGACACAATCACATCATCAAGAATGCCGCCCTGCTCGTTGCAGATATGGCTGTAGCCGCTGCGGCCGACTTTCAGCTTACTGACGTTCCGCGTGCAGACATGTTGCAGCAGGGCTTCGGTATCGGGACCGGTGAAATAGAGCCTGCCCATGTGAGACACGTCGAAAATGCTGCTCGCGGTTCGAGTATAGACGTGCTCTTCCTGTATGCCGCGATACATGACCGGCATTTCCCAGCCGCCGAAGTCAATCAGCCGGGCGCCAATCCGCTTGTGTGCCTCGTAAAGGGGGGTTGTTAGCATGGAACGAAGTGTAGTTCGCGGAATATCGCGTGGTCAAGGATCGCGGCCAATAGACCGATTCGTCCCGCCCACCTGTTTGCCCGTCCCCTTGTCCGCCTGCCGCCGCATGCTCGGCAACAACTGACAACGGCTTCATTCGATCGGTCCGCGATTCCGGGCATCAGAATCCGAGTAGGCTTTCGATCTCCCGCTCGAATCGCCGCTTGAGCTTTTCGTATTCCTCGCCCGTTGCGGGTCCGCAGAAGCCGGAATAGACGGCGACGATCGTTCCATCGGGCCGGGCGAAGACGAAGGACGGGTACGCGGGGACGCGCTCCAGCATCGGAAGCTTCGCAGCAGCCTCGGCCTTGTCGGCCTTTCCGGCGACGAAGAGCGGGTACGTCACGCCATGCCGCTTCGCGAAATGCTTCACCTGTGTTGCGTCCCGCTCGAACCGCCCGGAATACTCAAATGCGAGGCCCAGGATGCGCAGCCCGCGGCTCCGGTATTTTCGGTCGAGTTCGACGAGATAGGCCGACGCATCGTGGCAGTTCGGGCACCACGATCCAAACACTTCGATCAATACCGCCTTGCCGCCGTCGACGGCCGACTGAACTGCGGTATCAATACCGTCCAGATCCTTGAACTTCATCGCGGAGAAGTCAGCCTTGCCCTTCCATTTCGCAAGCGAGAATCCATCGGCAAGCTGTGCGCTTTCATCGCGCACCGCCGTCCAGGTCTCGTGCCATTTCGCACCGGACCAGAAGTCTCCCTTCAACGTTCCGTCCACCTGCATCCGGGCATGAAACAGGAACGCATGCGAGCCGTCGAAACACGAGAGCCGAAGTAAGCCATGCTCATAGCTCCCGGCCAGGTATCGATAGTCGCCGCCGTTCGTGAGAAACGTCCCGTCCACCACGCCGCGACTCGTCTGTTTGAAAACCCCGATCGCATGGTCCTCGGACGACGAGAATTTGACCCGCCATTTACCATCCACAGACTTCGCCGCACTCGTGCCCTCCGGGCCGGGCGTCACGGGCTTGAATCGCGTATCGCGCGCTGTTTCGCAGTGAAACGGCATCGCGATTTTCGAGCCGTCGCGCGTCGATTTCGTCCATGTGCCGACCATTGATTTGCAGGCTTTGAACTCCACATTCGGGTTGTCAAGCTGCAGCTTGGCGCAAATCTCGGATTCGTAATGTGGAAACGCAAATGTGGCCTGGCGATCCGCGACAGAAAAACTGGGGACTTCGATCCTTTCTTCACCATTGATGACCCATGCCCGGAATTGGCCCGTCTCTGACCTGCTGATCTCAAGGCCGAACGGTAGTTCCCCGCCCGGGGTCACCAGAATCGCGCGATACAATATTGCATCTGCTGGCCCCGCCTGTGACACAAGTTGTGAATGCAATCCAATAGTCGTTCCTACTAACGAAACAATAAATGCGTTCATTCTCAAATCCCTGAGCGATACCCTACATGCGACACGCCAACGAAAAATGCATTATCGTCGTCCGCGCTTCCCCTTATGACGTCCGCCCTTTCCCCCTGGTCTCGGAGGCGGACCCTTTCGATGGCCCTTTTTCCCACCGTGTCCCCTCCCGCCTTCGGCGCGCTCGCGCCGGCGGCCGTAAGGTTCGCCCATTGGCCCGCCTCGTCGCCGCACCGGCTGTCCGCCCTGCACCAGCGCGAGGTTCATCTGGCGCGCGGATACGTCCACCTCGACGATCTGAACCCTCAGCATTGTGCCCATCGTAAAAGTTTGCCGCGTGCGCTCGCCCACGACGCGCCCGGCCTTCACGTCCGGCTCCCACCAGTCATCCCCCAGATCCTCGATTCGCAGCAGTCCGTCAATCAGATACTTGGGATGCTGCACGAAAAGCCCGAAATTGGTAACACCCGTAACGACACCCTCGAACTCGTCGCCCACGTGCTCCGTCAGCAGTTGCAGCACCTTTACCGTCCGCAGTTCCTGTTCGGCGCTCTCCGCCCGGCGCGAGACGTAGGAAAGCCGACGGCCCATTTCGATCAGTTCGTCTTCGTCGGGCACATCCTCAAGCCCTGCCTTGTTCCGTCCGCCAAACGGACCATCAAAGTAGCCCTGGAGCAGCCGATGCACCATCAGGTCGGCATACCGCCGGATCGGGCTGGTAAAGTGCGTGTAGTGTCGGCTCGCAAGCGCGAAATGTCCGATCTTCTTCGGCGAATACTCCGCGAGTTGCATCGACCTCAGCACCGCCAGGTTTACCGCGTATCCCTCGGGTCTTCCCTTCAGGGGCTCCAGGAGCGCCTGAAGATCGCGCGGCGTTATTTTTTTTGGCACCGGAAAGCCCGCCGCCCGCATGAACCGCGCCATTGCTTCGAGCGAGTCTTCGTCCGGATCGGGGTGGATGCGGCGTATGCACGGAACGCCCAGCCGGTCCATAAGTCGTGCGACCGCTTCGTTCGCCTCGACCATGAACATCTCGATGATTGTGTGCGAGAAGCTCTTGTCCTCCGGCTGCGCATCGATCACTCGGCCGTCGTCGTCCAGAATGAGATCGACGGCCGGCAGATCGAGCACAATCATCCCGTCATCGATTCGTCGCTTCTGAATTGCTTTCGCAAGGCGGTCCATTTCAAGGACCATCTCGACGATCGGCTTCGGAATGCCGCTCGTGTGCCCGTCGAGGATGCCGCTCGCCTGTCGGTAAGTCAGGCGCTTGTCCGACTTGATGACGGTGTTTGCGAAGCGCGCCGAGAGCACTCTGCCGTACGGGTCGTAACGAATAAACGCGCTCTTGCAGAGCCGCGATTCAGCCTCCTGAAGGCTGCAGATCCCGTTCGACAAGACTTCGGGAAGCATGGGAATCACATGGCCCGGAAAATACACGCTGGTTCCCCGTTCCCGCGCCTCGTCGTCCATGGGACGACCCTCGCGGACGAAATGGCTCACATCCGCAATGTGAACGCCGAGTTCCCAGACCGCGCCCTCCCCGGCCGCACGCTGTTTCCTGGAGCTTGAATCGGCCGCCCTTCTGGCGTGAGCCGCGCCATGCCTTGACGGGTCCGCGTGGGCACCTCGCCGCGCGCTGCCTGCCGAGCCGTCAAGGCGCTCCAGCGTAATCGCATCGTCGAAATCCTTGGCGTCATCCGGGTCGATCGTGATGGTCAATCGATCTGAAATGTCCTCGCGCTCGGAGACCTCCCTGTCGGGGTCAAACTCCTTGGCGACCGCGCGGGCGTCTGCGAGCACTTCATCGGGGAATGATTCCGGCAGGTTGTATTGACGGATGATGCTGTTCAGGTCAACACCGGGCTGCCCGCGTCCACCGAGCCGCTCGACAATGACGCCCTTCGCCTGGCGGCCTTCGCCGGGATAGCGAACAATTTCGACGACGACCTGATCGCCCTCGCGTGCTCCCTTTGCGCCAATATCTCCGACAAAGATCGGGAAATGCAGCGTGTTGCCGTCGGGCTGCACAAACCACAGCCCGCTTTCATTTCGAAGCTGCCCGACAAACTTGCTGTCGCCGCGCTCGATGACTTTCAGTATCCGGCCGCCGAATGCCTCCTTACCCTCCCGGCGCCCTCGGGAGATCACCTGGCACAGCACGCGATCGCCGGTTACCGCGTCGAGGGTATCGCCCTTGCCGATGTAAAGGTCTCCATGTGTTGTTGCCGAGTCGGGCACGACAAAGCCGAAACCGCGCGGATTGCCCCGAAATGTGCCGACGATCTGGTTGGGTGGATGGGGCAGCATGACCGCGTTGCCCGTGCCAAGCACGACGCGGCCCACCCGTCGCAGGGCGTCCACGGCATCGTGAAAATCGCCGTATTCCGCCTCGGCAATACCCATGTCCTTGGCAAGCCGGGCGGCGCGCACGGGCACGTACTCGGGCTGTCGGAGGAAGTTCAGGATGCGTTCGGAGAATCGCTTTGACATGAGTTTTCCATTGTGCGTGGAAGCGCGTAACGCCCTGCGGATTGCCGGCCGGGCATGCGGGTTGCATCGAATGGCCGACTCTTGCCCTATCGGGGGCATACGGCGACGATATGGCAAGTGGCGACACCCGCCCTGATGAAAGGACGCACCCGTGGAAGACATCATCGCCGACGCACGTGCATTGGGCAAGAAGATTGCCGCGAATCCCCGGACGAAGTCCTTCATGGCTGCGGCACGCGCGGTTGCCGAGGACCGGGACGCACAAAACATCTTGAAAGCGTACCAGGATCAGGTGATGGCGATTCGCCAACTCGAGGCAACCGGCAAGCCCATTGAGCCCTCGGAAAAGCGCAAGCTCGTCGATTGCGAAGCCGCCGTCGCGGGCAACGGCAAGCTCAAGGAAATGATGAAAGCCCAGGCAGACTACCTCGAGATGATGCACCACATTAACAATGCGATTGATGAGGCAAGCCAGAGCGGCGCGTCTTAGCGCCGGCGGCGAGGACCAACTCACTGATTCGCTCAACCTTTACCGGCCACGACTCCGCGCGCATCGCCGCCTGGCGCGACCTGTCTTGCTCCGGGCATCGGGAGCGCCCGGCCCTGTCGCAGGCGCACGCAAACGAGTGCGGCGTGTCGGCAATTTCCACCCACGGGCGATACCGTTCGACTTCCGGCAGGCGCGTCGCGACCACGGGCAGTCCCGCCGACAGGTACTCACGGAGCTTGATGGGATTTACGGCTCGCGTGAGCTGATTCACGCGGAACGGGATAAGTCCGACGTCGAAACCCCTCGCGTAGGCGGGCAATTCGGCATACGGCCTTCTGCCAAGGAAATGCACATTCGGCTGGGATGCCAGTGGACTGACATCAGCCTGAACTTCGCCGATGAATACGAATGAAGCATTGGCCCGGAGCCGCGCTGCCGCCGCCAGCAATTCTACATCAACCCAGTCCTGGATCAGGCCCCAGAATCCGAGAACGGGCCGGGGCAGACCGGCGATATCCGCAGGAATGGCTATCCCCGGTACGGTTGCTTTCGCGAAACAGTCGAAATCGACGCCGTGCATGACGAGGTGCGTATTGGGATTCAAGGCGCGCTTGTTTTCCTCAAGTGCTGCGGAGGTCGTTACAACGAGGTCAACCTTTTTTGCCAGGCGTGCCTCCGCGCCGCGAATGGCGTCGCCGTCGTAACCGCAAAAAGCGCCGAACTCGTCAACGCAGTAATAGACAGAGCGCTCTTCGCGGAACAGTCCCACCAGGAAGTCGACGTCCGGCGCGAACGTCCACAGCTGTACCGGACGATCCGGCAACTCCCGCAGCACGGAGCGAATCTGCCGTACGAGCAGCCCACGATTCAGATTTGCGGCCGCGCGACTGCCTGGCAACGGAACAACCAGGGGCGTCACGACCGTCATGTTTGTGGAAACGTGGCGAGGTCCCTGGACAACCTGTCGAAGCTTGCCCGCGATTGCGCGCGCATCCGCGGCACCGACGCGGGGCCGGCGCGAGCCGTGATAATTGACCCAGATCACGTGATTCCGTTCGGACAGAATCCTCATGATGTGGTGCTTGCTTGTCGGGTCGTACCACCAATTGCTGGCAATGCAAATTATGTTTCGGCCTTCGATCATCCGGCGATCCGTGCCTGATGCGCGCCGCCCGCGCGAGAGCTCGCGACGCGTTCACGCCGTCCTGCGCGGCCGGCTGACCCGGCTGCTCGAGCTCCCCATGACGCCCTTTAGTACATCGACGCATTCGTCGGCAACCTGTTGCCAGGACCTCCGACCCCCAAACTCTGCGATTACCCGCCGGTCCCAGCGGGCAGTAAGTCCCCGGCACACTTCCGATTCCAAGCTTTCGTGCCGGGCCGCATCCACCAGCCGGCCGCAACGATCATCGCTGATGATCTCGCGGTTACCGCCGACGTCCGTTGCCACAACCGGGCAACCGCAGGCCAGCGATTCGGCGATGGCGTTGCACCAGCCCTCGGATCGGCTGGCAAGAACAAAGAGATCTGCGGCATTGAGAATTCGGGCGACGCGAGCCTGGGGCACGCGACCCTCCAGTGTAACAAACTCTGTCAAGCCCAGGCTCATCATCTGTCGATTCAGCCGCTGCTCATAGTTCGGCTCCCCGGCCGGACCGCCGACGAGCACCAGCCGCGCGTCTCCCACCTGTCTGCGCACCGCGGGCCATATCGCGACAAGCCGGTGAAATCCCTTTAGCTCCTGGAGATGTCCCACGCTGACGGCGATCCTGGCTGTAGCGGGCCACCCCAGGGCCTGCCGCAAGGAGGGGGCCGGAGCGGCAGGACCCTGGCCCTCGTCGATCCGGTGAAACACGATGGAGTCCACGCCGTTCGGGATGACATGTACAGTCAAATCCGCGCGCGCCACCTCACAGGCAAGTTGCGCAAGGGACGCGGAGACAGCCATCAGGGCATCGGCGCCGCGGAGCATTTCGGCGATCTTCTCCCGTTTGCGGGGATGACGAGCCTGGCTGACGAGCTTTCCGCGAAGCGTGCAGACGAAGGGAACACTCAAGCGGCGTGCGGCATGAAATGCTCCGACCCCGTCGGGCCATTCGAAGTGGGCGTCGATCACCTGAAAGTCAAATGACGACTTCAGGTGTCGACAGGCACGAAGCAGCGCGCGCTCATAGAACCACGCATCCTGCTCTTTGAACAGACCCGGGAAATAAAACATCCGAGGTCGCCAGACCGGGGGCGTGCCTGAACATTGCTCCCTCGGGTCGAAGGACATCGGCCGAACGAACGGAAACCACGGTACCGGCGCGACCACTGCCAAGGGAATTCGCCGCGAAATCGCCGCCAGCCGCCGCTCGACGAAAACGCCCTGCAAGGGGGCCGCGGCACTGGGATAGCAAAGCGTCGTTGAGAGAACCGCCATCGGCCACACAATACGCTTGCGCGCAAATGTTTCAATGGCTGGTGGCCGCATCCTAATCGCCCGCCGTTCGTTGCATTCAGGCAACATCGCGGCTGCTTCCGTGCAACATCCCATGTAGTGCCCGCAACACATTCAATCTCAGGGCAAGTCGACTCGGACCTCGACCCTTGGGCCAAGGGAAGCGGGGCCGATCTTCGCGGACCCGTCGTTGAGCTCGAACAACATTGCGAGGCGGCACGGACATTGCCCCCGTCTTCCCTTCGAGGAGAGGATATCACTATGTTCACGGCACTATCCGGCGCTGCCGTCCTGGCGGTCGTAATGTTCGGTTTTTCAATCGCGCCCTTCAGTGCGGTACTTGTAGCAGTGGCGGCCCTGTTTGCCTTCCGCCCTGAACGAAGCCCCTGGCCGGGAGGCATCGAAACCGGCGGGGAGGCCCCTGGAGCCGGGCGGCTCGGGTGACGCTACCATTCAGGGCTATGTACGCCGCGAGACTGCTTTGGGATCCGCCGCTTCCCGGCCCGCTCAACATGGCCCGCGACGAAGCGCTGCTCGAGGCGTGTCACGATTCGGACACGCCGGCTGTCCTGAGGTTCTATTCCTGGCGGCCCGCAACCGTTTCCCTGGGATACTTCCAGGAAATCGAGGATTTTGACCGGCTCGCTCCGCCCGCCGGCAGTCTGTCGGTCGTGCGCCGCACGACCGGCGGCGGCGCAATCCTCCATGACCTGGAAGTGACTTATTCAATCATCCTGCCGCTGTCACATCCCCTGGTCAACAACCGTCCGAACGATTTGTACAAACTCGCGCACACAGCGATCATTCAATGTGTCGGGCCGCGTGCGCGGATGCTGGGCAAGGGCACTTCAGCGTGCGATGCATCCGCCCACCGGGGACCCTTCTTCTGTTTTGCACGGAGGCACGATCTCGACGTCGTGCTGAACGATCCTGCGGGGCCCGGCGGGGTCTCAAAGCTCGCCGGCTCGGCCCAGCGGCGAACCCCCACCGCGATTCTCCAGCACGGTTCGATCATGCTTGCCAGCCGGTACCCGCAGCAGCCCGTGGCCGCGTGGAGCGATCTTGGCGGCCCTGCGGATTACCAGGAGGCCGTTGAATTGCTTGTCTCGGCGTTTGAAAGAACCCTGAATCTGTCACTCAATGCTTCGGCGTGGCAGGCGGGTGAACTTGCCGCCGCCGAGCGACTCCAATTGCGTTACGCAGGGGCGGCCTGGACGCGCTCTCGCCAGCGTTGACGGCGCAATGGCCGCGGCCGTGGGGCGAAGGCGACCTTTGTCGTTTGTCGCGTGATTGCCCGAATGCTGCCCGATAGGCACGTCCGTCGAAACTCTTTAAACGCCTGCATCGGGCATTGCCCGAAGCACTGCGCCGATGGCGATGATCGCAATGGCAAGCAAGATGTTGACCGTCATCCAGCGACGGCGTTTTTTTCGCATCGCCTCAAAGGCGGGTGACTTTCCTGTCATGGCGCTGGCAAGGAAAAACACACCGAACGCGAGCAGGATTTTCACGCCCATGAGACCGTTGTAAGCCGCCTGACCCCGGTGCGCAGGTAGTTCGTTCACCATGTAGTTGTAGAATCCCGAGATCAGGAGAAACGCGATCGAGATCATCACCAGCTTCGCAAAGCCCCGGCGAATCTCCTCATTGAAATGCTTTCTCGACTCTTCCGGGATTACATGAACTGCCGGTAGCAGAGCAAAGCTCGCAAAGATCGCTCCTCCGACGGCAATGATCGCCCCGGTTACGTGCATGAATCGAAAAAGGACATTGAGCCAGTTGATATCTGCCAAGTTGTGCCTCTTTCATGTTGAATTCGCGGGAGCATTACACATACGTCGTTCATTCGAAACTTCGTGCCGGGCGATGCCCCCTTCGTCCTAAGCGCTGCGCTATTCAATCAGGGCGGCGTATTCTGAAAGCTCCTGCCGGAAATCACGAAGGCGAATGCCGAAGTCTCGCTCGACGGGACGGATATCGCATACGGAGTCTTCCTGCGACATTGTCACCTGGTCGATATTAAACCGCATATAGTCGGGCAGCATCGGCAGCTTCATCAGTGTCTTCGCCATGAACTTCGCCGCCCAGAGCGGCTGTCCAACCATCGGTTTCCACATTTTCGCCCCCGGAATCTCTTCGCGGCTGGTGCGGTAAAGTTCCTTCCACGACATCGCTTCAGGGCCGCCAAGCTCGTAGATCTTGCCAATAGTCTCCGGCATCGAGAGGGCCGCCACAAAACAATGTGCCACGTCCCTGACCGAAACCGGCTGAAGCCTGTTCTGCCCGTCACCGAAATAGGGAATCACCGGCAGGGGAGCCGGGATGAAGCCGAAGGCCGGTACCACCGTGTCGGCGACAAATGACTTCATCAGGCGCATGAACTCGCTGTCAGGGCCGTGGATGATGCTCGGGCGTAAGATTGTCCAGTCGAGCCCGCTTTCGCGGACAATGCCCTCGGCGCGCCACTTCGTGCGGTGGTACTCACTGGCGGCGTTAGGCCGCGTGCCCAGGGCAGACATATGAACAATGCGGCGGACGCCGGCCGCCCTACAGGCCTCGACGACTCGGCGCGTTCCCTCCACATGGATCCGCTCGAACGTCTGGCCCATTAGCCGGCGTTCAAAAATGATCCCGACAAGATGCACGCATGCTTCAGCCCCGGCCAACGATTGGGCAAGGGCCGTGTCGTCGAAAAGATTTCCGCCCACGGCCTCGAATCGGCCATTCCCGAGCCGCGCTGCTTGCTCAACGAACCGATTTCGATCGCGCACCAGGCAAACCGGCTTGTGCCCCTTTGCGACCAACTCGCGAACCAAGTACCGGCCGACGAAGCCCGTGGCGCCCGTGACCATGACCCGGGCAAGGAACCTCGTTACGCCGTCAGTCTGGCCCTGCGCCGGCGCCTTTTTCTCAAGTGTTGCTTGTGCCATCTTGGTGCTCGCTCAATTCACTCTTCCCGTTTTAATCCACAATGGGATGTTAGCTCGCATCCGCATCCTCGTAAACGCGGGGCCGAGCCCAGGCGGCCGTGGTATTTCAACACGTTTTGCTCATTCCGCGTCCTGAAACCGTACGAACACCGGGTTACTGTAGAACCACAAGTCGTCCCACGGGTTTATCCCGGCCGGGTCCAGCTCTGGTCCGGACACGTCTCGATTCGTGCCACGCAGGCGAATGTACATCGGGCGTTCGACCCGATCGAAGCCATGCGAGAACTGGAGCCACGGCCCTTCCCGTTGCATTTCGACCGCCCGCACCTGTCGAATCACCCGGGTTGTCTCGTTCGACATCAGTGCCCGATCCGCTGAGATTCCACGAATTTCACCGGTGATGATATCGACGTGATCGAGTTTCGGCCGCCTGCCGCCGAAGTTCTCCCGCGCGGGCTCGCGCAAACGAACGCGAAGCTCCACGCGCGCCCCGCGCTTCTCCAGCAGGAGCGTTCCGCCCATAGGAGTCATGACATCTGCGCTGTTTACGCTCATCTCCAGCCGGTCCACGAGGTCTCCGTGAACGGTAAACATGCTCCCCCCGCGAAGAGCCGACAGCACCTCAAACGGGTCCGATCTTCGGGCGTACACCCAGGTCTTGGTGTACTCCCCCGGCCAGAAGTCCATGTTACGGACGTGCTCATGGCTCGACTGAGTCGTCGGTGTCACGTGCCCCCGGGTGGCGTAGGTCACCGGGCTGACCACCGTATGGTCGGAATGATGCCGATGGCTGTCGCTGTTAGCCGTGATGTACCACGGGCGGCCTTCGCCGAGCAGGCTGTCCCAGAGCCCGCCGACCTTTGCGACAAACCAGTCGTAGCCGCCCCACGTGCGATACGCATCCTTCGGGAAAGCCTCAAACGAACCACGGCCCGGCGCCTTGTCGTAGTGGCCACGCGGCGCGCCCATGAGCGACGCGGCCTGGTGCCCCGCCGTCGCCTCAAACCCCCGTGTCACATCCGGGCCTGCGTCCGCCCAGTTGCGCATCTCCATCGGGCTCGTTCGCCCTGTCCGTGCCGGGTGGTTTACAAAAAAGAGCGGCTTGTGGTCCCCCTTTATCGATTGCAGGTATTTCACTCCGGCCACCGCTGCCGCCTCGGAGTTGGCCGGCGTGTTTGGCTTTGAAATGTTCTTATTGTCGTATCGCACCTCGAATCGGGCAATCTGTTTCACTTCGTCCGGAGTGGGCGGAAGGATAACACTCCCGTGCTCGGCGTCGGGGACGTTCCATTCCAATCCCTGGAAGATGTGCATGCCGGCGTGAGCTTTTCGGGCCGCGAGCAATTCGGGGTACGCCTGTTCGAGGGTGACCTTGTCATGCCGAGGGCCGCCGTGGTCCGTGATCACGCACCAGGAAAGTCCGTGCCGCGCCGCCTGCCGTACCTGTTCGACGATATCGTACTGCCCGTCGGGACTGTACTTCGTGTGAATGTGATGATCCCCGGCGAGCCAGACGCCACCGGCAAACGGGTTCGTGGCGAAGGCAACGCGCGGCAGCCACGCGGGCGCGGTGCCGAGGCTGATGGTCACGCCCCTGAGCCGGCTCAGGAATACGCGCCGTGAGATTATCCGATCATCGTTCATGCGCTCTCATCCTCCGAGCCAGTTGAATCCCGAATGGGAATCCGGCGCCGAAGGACACATCCTAACCGCGAAGCACTTGATTTCGATGCCCGGCGAATCGGAGCCAGAGCGCCAAAATGGAAGCTGGGTCGATCCGGTGATTCAACCGCGCAGTCCATAGATAACGTCGATATGAAGGGTCGCTCGGCCGCGCCGAACTTCGATCGTGCGGAGGGCGTCGTCCGAAAGGTTGCCCACGGGGCCATGGCCCATCCGTCCGAAAGGATGCGGCGTCCGCCGCGGCGGCTGCCCGGCGGCGTGGCCGTCCATGTAGAGCACTTGTGCTCGGCCATTGTGCCTGAAGTGTCCGAAGCCGCCGTTCACGCCGGCATTGCGCGAGAAGAGCGAGGGCTCCTGCCATTCAATGTACGCCGGCTCGTTAAAGGTCTGTCCAAGCGGCGTTGGTCCGGAATAGTCGAGCCGGTCGAAGTGAATGCCGTCGGCCAGGACGAAGACGTCCGAGGTGCGCCCGACAAATTCCTGAATTGCGCGCGGCGCGCCGCTCGATGACCCCTGTCCTCCACCTCCCAGGCCCGCCGTGTTGTAGCCATAACCGCCTGCCGCGGGCGAAAATTTCGCGAAGTACTTGCCCGACGTATATGGAAACCCGGGGCAAACAAAGTCTGCCGACGTGGAGGTGAGATACTTGCCAAGGAAACCGGCGGCCTTGTCGATCGGGCGATGGAGCGACATCGCGTTTGCGGCCGGCCCGCCGCGTTCGAAGCCGAACCACCAGCGCCGCCCCGCCTCCGGACTCGCCACGTCCTGAAAGTACGGCCAGAAACGCCCTTCGTTGTCATCAAGGTACATCTGGGTCGCGAGGCCGCCGGCCCTGAGGGCCGCGAGGCATACCGAAGCCCGTCCGGCCTCGCGCGCACGGGAAAGCGCGGGCACCAGGATGCCGACGAGGACCGCCGACACGCTGGTGACAAGGAGTATCTCAATGAGAGAGAACGCGCGCGCCCCTCTCCGCGCGCGTCCCTGGAAGCGGCGCCCCACCACACCGAATCGGCTGAATTCGGAGGGCCTCATCTCGATGTCCCCACGAGCGCCGCGACAAACCCGTCCACGTCGGCGAAGGTTAGTTCGTCGTCATCGTTAAAATCCGCGCGTGCGAGCGCGCAGGGCCCGGACAGATCAAAGAGGATCGCCTCGACAAAGGGCGCGACGTCAAGCCCGTCGAGCGCTCCATCTCGATTCAGATCGCCTGCCACGACTGCGGCCGTATGGAAGCTGATTTCCGAGAACTCCACTTCCGCGATGACGGAATCGCCGAAGGGATTGAACGTGTCCTGCCAAGCAGTAAGAGCCAGCGCGTCCACCGCGAAGGGGGCGCCGGAAACAAGAATCGTCTGGACTGTCGTGGGATCGCCGTCTGGTCCCCCGGAACCGCCTTCGCCGTCGGCATTGATCGAAACCGGCAGGCCGTCACGCGACAAAGTCAGCGTCGCAATCCGCGCCCCGCCGTCATAGCGCACGCGAGCCACATGCACCACATCCAGCGTGATCGACTCCTCACCGAGCTTCGTGTCAATCTCCGACTCGGCGCCAAATGGAAACTCAATCTGCGAGAAATATCCCTGGCCCGTGTCGGAGTGGATCACCGTCGGACCAATCGTCGGTCCGCCGAATTGCGGACTCACGTTGGGGTAGTAATCAAAAGCTACGCAGTCGAAGGCGAAATCCGGGCCGGCGCCGCCCGCCCGATCCATACCTGTGGTCTGCAAGTTGATCAAACCCCAGCCGATCTGGGCAAACTGAAAGGGATCGGCGTAGAAGCCACCGGAACGAATGCGAAACGTGACGGTGAGTTCGAAATCATCACAGCGTCCCAGGAGGCGTGATCCCGAAGTATCCAGAAGGCGCACATACCAGGCTGTGGGCAGGAATGAGTCGTACTGAACGACGAGGCGCTGCTCAGATGATTCGTAGATGAATCGCGAAGGATCGTGGTCACCGGGTACGAAAAATCGCCCCGCGGCGACGGGATCATCCTCGAAAGACTCGGTCCAATCGATGGCCGGCAGATCAGCGCGAAGGGGCACGGCAGCGAGCGATAAAACGGCAAGCGCGAAGATGCGGGACCGCAACCCATGCGAGACCTGGGGGGACTTAACGTATTCCAGGAATGATGCGGTGGGGTGAGAAACCGATGCTGAAAACGGATTCACGGCGACGATCCTTTCCGCGGCAGTCTCTCGCTGCCGCAAAAAAACTCCGTGCCCGGCAAATCCGGACACGGAGGTGGAAAGGCTCGACGCCGCGCGACCCTCCGAAAATGGGGCCCCACGCGAAAAAAAGCCGCCGACTCACGCCCATATCCGGGGCGGACACGACAACACGGCGACGGGCAGGTCTTCTGGCTTTCGGATCATTCTACTTGCCGCGCCTTCTCCTCGGAACACGCGAGAATGGCATTTGCGGCGTTCGTCCCCGATTACAGCGGCGGGACCGCGGTGGCTTCTCACCACCTTCCCTGAAACCTCTCTACGCGAGAGGCCCGGGCCGAGAAATATTTACTTGTCAAGGCGATCGGAGATCAACTCCCCGTCTGAATGCGAAGGCTTTTACTGGATATGGGGCGAGCGTGTCAAGCGCGAAGAGGACCGGTCGGGCGAGAAGGAAAACTTGGATTTATCAAGATCAGGCGCGCGGGCGCGCTCGGCCTTTCGGCATGTTATTCCGATGGCCCCAATAAAAATGGGCCGCGTCGACTCCCCTCGACGCGACCCGCACTGCTTCTTAAAGCAGCAACCCGCTGGGCGAAGCCCTTCGTGGAAACCGTCACCCCTCTCCCGAAGGTGTGGATCCTCGACGGGCCTCCCCCAGCAGGCTGCTACAGCGGCTGTCGCCACCGCAACGATTCAGCTCATAACACGCTGCGTGCCAATCGTGGGCATTCGGTCTACACTGCGGAAGCCGCATTACTATAAGATAATCAATAGCATGCACTTACGCGTACCTGCCCCTCGAAGTTGAACCTGTGTCCCGATACGCAAAACCCAAATGGTGGGCAGAAGAACCCAAAATTATGGTCCCACACCTGCGCAATCTCGACCCAGAAAATCGTTCATTGAGCAGGTGCGACGGCCCTTATACGGCTCGGGCAGGATAGAGGTGATAAAGCATCAAATACACGAGTACGCCTGTCACGGAGACATAAAGCCAGATGGGAAATGCCCATTTCACGATCTTCCGGTGGCGTTCGATCTCATTCCGAAGCGCGCGATAGAGCGCGAGTGCCACGAGCACCGGTACGGCGACGGCGAGGGCGATGTGAGAGAAGAGAATCAACAGATAGACGATCTTCACGACACCCGTCTGGGCAAATCGCGTGTGGCCCGCGGAGTAGTGATAGACCAGGTATGACGTGAGAAAAAACGCGGAGACGATAGTTGCGCCGATCATGCAGGCGCGATGGGCGCTGACCCGCTTTCGGCGGATGAACACGTAACCAAGCACGATGAGAATGGCGCTGATTGAGTTTAACGCCGCATTCACGTGCGGGAGGTCGGCGATCGTCACTAATGGTCCTCACGTCGAAGCTGCCGAATCGCGGTCATCACATTGTCGCATACTCCGGACGGAATCCCACCCTCGGTGCCGGCCTTGGAAGGATCGATCTCCTCCTCCTCGGTGAGCATCGTGTGGAACCCGCGAATGCGGCCCTTGCGATCCACAAGGACGAAACGGGTGGAGTGGATGATCTGGTCGTCGCCCTGCTCCGGATCCTGTACAGCGATCATGAATCCCTTGATAGCGAGGTCGCGGAGTTCGCGTTTTTCGCCGGTAAGGAAGAGCCATCTTCCCACCTCCGCGCCGAGCGCGTTGGCATATTCCGCCAGGCGCTCAGGCGTATCGCGATCGGGATCCACCGTGAAGGAGACGCACACGACGTCGTCCATGCGCTCCTTCTTGAGAATCTTCTGAAGTTCCGCCATGCGCACCGACATCACGGGGCAGGGTCCGCCGCAATGGGTAAAGATGAAATCCGCCACCCAGATTCGCCCCTTGAGGTCGGCCAGCGTCACCTTTCGGCCTGTACGGTCCGTAAATGAAAATGCCGGCACTTCGCCGATAAACGGAAGCGGCTCAAGCCGCGCGCGAGCCACCCCGCGCGAGCGATCGACGTCCACCTGGCGGTATTTCAAATAGGAAAGGCCGCCGACGGCGAGGAGCGACGCGAACATGAGCAGCCAGAAACCCCGGCCTGCGCGCATTTCAGTCGGCGCCCACGGAGTCTCGTTGGCCACGGGCGTTGCGGCACGGGGATCGTCTGATTGCCGGCTCATTGAAGCACCCTTGCAGATTCGCGGCTGACCGTCCGCAGAGCGAACCCGAACATCAGGAGCGCGAAAAGACTCGATATGGCAAGCGCCACGCCCGGGGCGGCCCCGACGGAAACCGGTGAGGCGTCCCGGCCGAAGTAAAGCGCATGCCGTAACATTGCCACTCCATATGTCATGGGATTAACGGCGATCACGCCGCGCAGCCACGGCGCGGAACCGGCCGGTGGAAAAAAAGCGCCGGAAAGCACGAGCATGGGGAGCAGAAACAGATTCATGACCGCGTGAAACCCCTGCGTAGAGTCCATCCGCCATGCGAGCCAGAAACCCAGGCTCGTAACTGCGAACGCCAGGAGTATCATAGCGCCGATTGATGCCGCCGCTTCCGATAAACCCATGCGAATGCCCGCGGCAGGCGCAAGAAACAGAAAGAAGACGGCCTGGCCGACGGCAAGGGTGGTCGCGCCGAGAATCTTCCCCAATGCGATGGCGGATCGAGGAACGGGTGCCACAAGTACGCCCTGGAGAAAACCCTCCCGGCGGTCGTCAATCAGGGATATCGTCGAAAAAATCGCGGTGAAGAGCAGAATCGCCGCGATCGCGCCGGGAAAAGAGAACTCGAGGTAGTTCACTCTTGCGTCCGCGCCGGGAACCTGAAGTGATTCTTGAAGGCCCGCGCCCATCAGTAGCCAGAAGATGACCGGCGTGCCCAGCGCGCCGATGACGCGGCTTCTCTGGCGCAGGAATCGGACCATCTCCCTGCGCCACAAGGTCCAGCAGGCAAGCCACAATGCGCCGGGGCCTGATTTCGGCGTCATTCTCCCCCCTTCGCCGGGCTCGCGGTTACGTAAGTCAGTCGGTGCCCGGTCTCTCGGACGAAGACATCGTCAAGCGTCGGCTTTCCGAGCAGTATCGAGTGAATGCGATCGGCGTGGGATGCCATCAAGCGCGCCACAAGGGCCGGTCCGTCGGCCGTTTCGATGCGGATCAGTCCATCCACGAGGCGCGCGGGGCAGCCCATCTCGGCCGCAATCTCCGCACAAAGCTGCTCGCAGTTGGGGGACGCAATCGTCAGGCATTCGCCTCCGATGCGTGACTTGAGATCGGCCGGGCTGCCATGCACCACGACGTGTCCGCGATCGAGAATGACCACGCGATCACAGCGATCGGCCTCCTCCAGGTAATGCGTCGTGAACAGGATTGTTACGCCCGTCGATTCGCGAAGCGCCTGAAGCCGACGCCAGAGATCCCTGCGCGCGGACGGGTCGAGCCCGGCGCTGGGTTCGTCGAGGATCAGGATGTCGGGGTCGTGCAGCATTCCCTTGGCAATCTCTGCGCGCCGGCGCATGCCGCCGGACAGATTCTTCACGGGTTCGTCCGCCCGCTCCATCAACTCGACATCAGCCAGTCGCGCTTCGATGCGGGATTCCAGTTCGCGGCCGCGCTGACCATACAGGTGTCCGGCATGTCGGAGGTTCTCACGGGCTGTCAGGTAGATGTCCAGACTTGGGGACTGAAACACGACACCCAGGTGGCGGCGAGCGTTGTCGCGATCGGTCCCGACATCGCAGCCGCAAATCCGTGCCTCGCCCGCGGTCGGGGGCAGTAGCGTCGTCAGTATCCGAAAAAGCGTGGTCTTCCCGCCGCCGTTCGGACCAAGGAGGCCAAACAGCTCGCCGCGACGGACGGAAAAGCTCACGCCGCTCAGCGCTATGCGCTGCCCATAGGCGTGCCGGAGCGACTCGACCTGAACGACTTCGGGCATGTCCTAGACGCCCACTCGATCGACAAAGAACAGGATTAGCAAGATCGGGAGGTAAATCACGGATGCAAGGAGCATAAGTCGGGCGGACTCAAACGAAAGCCGGCGGGACATCCCCATGGCGAACCATAGCAGCGCCGCGCCTGCGGCCGCTGCGCCCGTCATTCCCGATGCGCCTATAAGGCCAAGGATACCTGGCACAAGGGAAGCGAGGATCAATACACAAGTGTATGCGACGGTTTGGCGGCGCGTGCGCGCGCCTGTCGGGTCAACGACGGAGAGCATCTTGTATCCGCCGAGTCGATAATCCTCGCGATACATCCATGCGATCGCAAAAAAATGCGGCAGCTGCCAGACGAACAGGATTCCGAACAAGGCCCATGCCCAGGGGCCCAACTCGCCGCTTGCCCCGGCGTACCCGATCATGGGCGGTAATGCCCCTGGCACCGCGCCGATAAGCGTATTGTGTACGGTTTTTCGCTTGAGGGGCGTGTAGACAAAGATGTACAGGCCGAACGTCGCGGCGGCGAGGGCGGTGGCGAGCGGGTTTACAAGCAGAGCGAGAATGAGCAGCCCGAAAACGAGGCAGATCCCGCCGAAAATGAAGGCTTCCTGGGGAGAAACGCGGCCGGCTGCGATGGGCCGGTCCATGGTGCGCGGCATGAGCCGGTCGTACGCGCGCTCAATGAGCTGATTGATCGTATTGGCGGCGGCAGCGGTGAGAGCGGTGCCGACGAGCGTGTGAAAGAGGAGAACCAGGTCGATCGGCCCCGGCGAGGCGAGACAGAACCCGATCGCCGTAACGACCAGGACAAGCGACGAAATGCGCAGCTTGGCCAGTTCGATGAAATCACTAAAGCGGACGCGTATAGAATCCGCGGCGAGCGGACGCGATAGTGCGCTGTCCGGCGCGCCGGCAGACCAACCCGCCGCGTCACGCTGTTCGAGCGGCGCCTTCATGCCGTCACCCCCGCCAAACGCGCCAAGGGCATGGAATCGGGACGCCTGACCGATGCGGCCCGATGCGCGCGAAGGGTGAAAACCACCGCGACTGCAAGGGTCGCGGCGCCCACGGCCACGTGCGCGGTGGCGACAAGCGGATTTCGCGAGGACAATACCGTCCACGCACCCAGCCCAAACTGAACGACAACAAGCATGACCGCCAATGCCATTGGACGGCAGAGGGCCGGCACCCCACGGTGCCTCATAAATGTCATTATGGCCACTCCGACGATGACGCTAGCGACAAGCAGAGCGCCGGCGCGGTGGATCATGTGAACGGCAATCTGCTCCGCCGTAATCGCCGGAATCAGAAGTTCGAAGCGGCGGTAGTCGTTGTACCGATCGACGGCTTCGGGGCTGAGGTCGGGCACAAGCTGCCCGTATGCCAGAGGAAAATCGAGCACGGCGAGGCCGGATTCGGTGTGGCGCATGATTGCGCCAAGGATCAGCTGAACAAACACGACGCCGATGACCAGGATCCCCAGATTTCTTGTGCTCAGGCCGGAGCCGGCACCTGCTCCAGATGGGCGTTGGCTAATCCAGCGAGGGGACGTGAAAACGGCGATGGAGACGACAGTACAGAAAAACGCCTGCGCAAGGCAAGCGTGGGCCACGGAAATCGGTGTCGGAAGGAGGAATCGCACCGTCAGTCCGCCCAGGATTCCCTGGATTATTACCGCAACGAGCGCGACGATCCCCAGGCTGCGAAGCCAACGGCGGCGTTCTTTTAACTGGAGCCAGATGCAGAGAATGATCGTGAGGAAGCCGACACTGGATGCGATCAGGCGGTGCCCGTGCTCGTAGAAGATACCCCCCACCCACTTCGAATAAGGGTAAGTGAACATGTTGTGGCCGTACGTGGTCGGCCAATCCGGCACGGATAGCCCGCTGCCGGTGCTGGTGACCATTCCACCGGCGATGATAAGCAGCCAGGTCGCAACCGCCACTATGGCGGCAAAGCGATGCAGCCAAGGATCGGCGGGCGCGAACGTATCGGCATGGTCGCTGCCGGCGTAATTCAGAGAGGATACGGAGCGTGAATCATTCATCGGCGCGTTCCGGGGGCGTCGCCGGAGCCGGTGGAGACATCCGCCCCGTGCGGACCTGGCGGCGATACCGAACGAAGCAGACGGCAGCCAGCGTTCCAAAGAGCATCAACACCCCATAGGTGATGATGACCATGACCACGACTCCGCCCTGTGCGGCCTTTACCATGTTGGAATCCGGGTCTCCCTGGCACACGCTGCACGCGGAGGCGGCATCCGCCGCGAAGAGCGCGGCGACGCAAAGGGCGATGATGAACATGGCCGGACGGCACACCATGGCGCAACCCCTCAAACGTAACTGAAATGCCGGAGCTTTTTCAGGAACCAGACGCCATACACCCCGAGGACGACGCAGGCGGCAAACGCGCCCACGCCGAGATAAAGCGACTGATTCATGCCGGACTCGCGGAAATCGCGGATTCCCCAGAAGCCCATGCCCATCGCAAAGACCATGCAGACGGCGACGAAGAAAACATGAAAAGCCTTGAGCGACACGGCTACATCACTCCGACGGAATCGCGCTCGGTCAGGACCGGCAACAGCAGCAGCACAATAAAAAAAAGGGCACATAAGGCCAGAATCCAGTAGAGCACGCCCTTTTCCGAAATCAGGTGCATGAAATAGCAGGCGACGAGCGAGCCCTTGATGGAGGCGACGATCAGCGCGACGACGACGGCGGCCGCAATGGAGAGTTCAAGATAAAAAACGCCGACCGTGACGCCGGTTAGGATCAGCAGCGCGCCGAAGACCATCATGTAGGTCCGAACGTGCTTCTTGACCTCTTCTGCGGACATTTCATGATGACTCATCAACGTGCTCCTACAGCAGATACAATACGGGGAAGAGGAAAATCCAAACTAGGTCAACGAAGTGCCAGTACAGGCCGGTGCACTCGATGCGATTGACGTACTTCTCGTGGTTCTTCTTCGCAAAGGTCGAACCGGTCAGCAGAAAATACAGAATGACGACCATTCCGCCGACGATGTGCAGCCCGTGAAGACCGGTCAGCGTGAAGTAAGTCGCGAGGAAGTTGCTGTGGCGCGGGCCGAAGTTGCTGATGCGCTTGACTTGGGCGGACTCAATCCGCACGGGCTTGGGGTGCTCGTGGGTGCCGTGTGGCGCATCGGGCTCAATTATTACGTACTCGGGAATCGCATACGCCCCGGTCTTGGCGTCGGCTTCGAGTTTCGGCGAGTCGGCGGTGAAGTGACCGCGGATTCCCTTAAGCGGCTCCTGGTACCCTTCGACGGCCATAGGCTCGTTCAGGAACACTTCAAAGTGATGGAACTTCTCCTTGTACTCGAAATACTTCACGACCAGAAACGTCCCGGCCAGCAGGAAGGTGATGCCGAGAAACCTCTGGCCCTTGGCGACGTCGCCCATCTTCAAGGCCGCCCACGACAACACCATGGTGACGCTGGAGGTGATGAGGACGACGGTGTTGAAAGTGGCCAGTGGGACGTTGAGAATCTCCGCCCCATGCTTGGGCCACATGCCGTCCTCGGCGCCCATGCGCAAGAGGACGTACGTCGAGAAAAGTGCCCCGAAGAGCATGATTTCCGACGCAAGAAAGAGCCAAATGCCGAACTTGCCGTTGTACATCCCGGTTACGGGATGCGGCTCCATATCGTGCGGAATGATTGCTGCTGCTGACAAGGATCAGGCCTCCATTGCAACATGCTGGGGGCAGTAGTCGGTCTTCTTGCCCGGGACGCTGTATTCATAGGGACCGCAGTAGACCACCGGCACCTTATCAAAGTTGCCGTGCGGGGGCGGCGAGGGGGCGGCCCATTCAAGGGTCGTCGCCTGCCACGGATTCGCATCCACCTTTGTTCCGCCCCGGATGCTCCAGAAGAAGTTGATGATGAACGGAATCTGCGCCAGTGCCAGAAGCCAGGCGCCCCACGACGACATCGTTGTCAGGCCGTGCGCGAGAGAGCCGTGAAGCTGTTCGGTCTGGTCATATTGGCGCCGAAGTAGGCCGGCCATGCCCTGGAAGAACATGGGCATGAACACGGCGTTAATGAAGACAAAGCTGCCCCAGAAGTGAAGCTTGCCGAGCAGGTCGTTCATCTTGCGCCCGGTGACCTTCGGGAACCAGTAATAGATGCCCGCAAACATCGCGAAGATCGTGCCGGGGGCAACGACATAATGGAAGTGGCCGATGACGTAGTACGTATCGTGCAGGGCGATGTCGGAGGCGGTCAGTCCGAGCGGAAGTCCGGTCAGACCGCCGATGGCGAACATCGGCAGGAATGCGACGGCAAAGAGCATCGGCACGGTGTAGCGGATCGACGCGCCCCAAAGGCTGATGATCAGACAGGTCAGGATGATGACCGACGGGACGGAGATGATCATCGTCGTCGCCTGGAAGAAGGTCGAAAGGGTCGTGCCCATGCCCGTCATGAACATGTGGTGCGCCCAGACGATGAACGACATGAAGCCGAGGAAGATGGCCGAATAGACAAGCGACTTGTATCCCCAGAGCGGTTTTCGGGTATTGTTGGCGATGACCTCCGCCACGATGCCGAGTGCCGGCAGGATCAGCACGTACACTTCAGGGTGAGCCAGGAACCAGAACAGGTGCTGCCAAAGCAGTGGGCTCCCGCCGCCGGCGTATTGCGTCTGTTGCACGCCGCTTACGACAAGCCCGCTCGGCATGAAGAAGCTTGTTCCGGCCAGGCGGTCCATGAGCTGAAGCACGCCGGCCGCCTCGAGCGGCGGAAACGCCAACAGGAGCAGGAACGACGTCACGAGCTGCGCCCAGACGAAGAACGGCAGCCGGAAGAATCCAAGCCCCTTGGCCCGAAGCTGGACGGCCGTAACGATGAAATTCACCGAGCCGAGCAGTGACGACGTGATCAGCAGGACCATGCCGAGGAGCCACATGGTCTGGCCGGTCGTCGCGATAACCGATAGCGGCGCGTAGGAAGTCCAGCCGGACGCGGCCGCCCCGCCGGGGACGAAAAAGCTGGCGATCATCACAACGCCGCCGCAGAAGAAGACCCAGTAGCTCATCATGTTGAGCTTTGGAAAGGCCATATCCGGCGCGCCGACCTGAAGCGGGAGGACGTAATTCCCGAAGCCGCCGACTGCCAGGGGCACAATGGCGAGAAACACCATGATCGTGCCGTGCATTGCGCCGAGGGCGTTGTAGCCGTCGCCGACGAGGATCCCGTCCATGGCGATGGCGCTGGAGAGATACTTGCCGATAAGCGGGATCGGTTGGCCGGGATATGCGAGCTGCCAGCGCATGATCATCATCAGCGTGAAGCCGAAGAACAGGAAGACCAGGGCGGTCACGGCGTACTGCACGCCGATTACCTTATGGTCCACGGAAAAAATGTACTTGCGCCAGAACGGCAGCTCTTCGTGGTGATGATCGCCGTGGTCGTGATGATGTCCGGCGTGTGCTTCGTGTGAACTCATATGTGAAAACCTTCTCAACGTATGGCAGTAAACGTATCGCGTTGGCCGCGGGTGCTTCCGGCTCGGCACTCGCAGGAAATCAGAAGTCCTCGAACTCCACGCCCTTGGACTTTTCCTCGATCCATGCATTGAACCCGGCGGCGTCGTGGGTGACCATCGTCGCCTTCATCTTGAAATGGCTGTTGCCGCAAAGCTGGGCGCAGATGACCTCGAGGGGGTGGCGCGGCTGCATGACCAGTTCGGCCACACCGGCCTTCTGGAGGCTTTCGATCAGCTCCTTGCCCTTCACAAAGCTGTCGCCGAGGTCGGCGCCCTTCGCGAGAAGGACTTCTCCACCGGAGGACTTGTGATCCTCGCTGGCGATCATGTGACGGAGCTTGTACCAATTGGCTCCCTCGATCGGGAAATGCTGAACCATCTGTTCGCGGAGCTTTTCCGATTCCGAGCCTTCCTTCGCCGTGAACCAGATGGGAATCTCCATGCCAGGAATGACATCCTGTTTCACGCGCATCGTGGGAATCGCAAAGGAGTGAATGACGTCCTTGCTGGTCAGGCGCAGGTAGATCGGCGTCCCGGTCGGAAGGTGAAACTCGTTGACGGAGACGATGTCGTCGGCGCCCGCAGGATCGTCAGACCGAAGCCCGATCGGATTACTGGCCGTGATCTGGCTGTTATCGGTGGAGCCAAATTTGCCATCCTTGCCGGCGTAATGAAAGTTCCACTGAAACTGTTCAGCCACGACGCGCACGGGCAGGCGCTCGCTCTCGGCCGGGGGCTTGTTCTTGTAGTCGGCCCAGACGGGCATCGAGAGACCTAGGAGAAGAAAGGCCTCAAAGACGCCCACGCCGATCTCGGCGTACTTGGAAATCAAGCCCTTCACGGGTTCATAACGTGCGGCATGGCCCTGTTTTGCCCGGAACCGGAAGAGGCAGTACACGAAAAAGATACCCCATGCGATGAAGAGCACAGCCATGAATACGTGCAGGACATCGATGAGTTGATCAATCTTTCCGCCGTGCTCCGACAACTGCGGAGGGAGCCAGCGGCCGTAGGTCGTCTGGGCCAGCATGCGTTTTCGCTCTCTGTAAAGGGGCCGAACCCCCATGCGGGGATCCGGCTCCGGATCAGACTGGGAAGGGTCCGTTACTTTTTTTCAGGAGACTCCACTTCGGTGGAAAGGATGACTTCGCGGGTGGGAGTCGGAGCCTCGGCCTTCTTCGCGCCGAACTTGAACTCGATCTCCTTCGTCTCGCCGTCGCCGACGGTGACCTTCTCGGTGAGCTCACCGAAAGTCTCGTGCCATGCAGCCACTTCGTACTCGCCCGACGGAAGGCCGGACAACGTGAACGTGCCGCGCTTGGACTTGTCCCCGTCGTCGTTCTCGTGAGACTTGGTGACGTCGAAGAACGGGTGGGTCAGCACGCCGCAGTAAGTGGACATCCAGGCATGGACGTCGCACTTGATCTTGACCATGACCTCTTCCTTGTTGAACGTGTCCTTACCGGCGAGTTCCTTCACCATGCCGGCCTGGGCCTGGGCGAAATTGAACGTGGGGTTCTTCTTGGCCAGGGAGTGCACGTTGTGGTTCGTGGGGTCGCTGTTCGTTATCTGAATCTTTTGGCCGGCGACCATCCCGAAGACGTGCGGATGATACATGCAGTCTTTCTGATCGAGGACGATAGCATCGGCCGGTGGATCGTACTTGCCCTTCACGCCCTTCTTCACATACACAAAGACGTAGGGAATGGTGTTTCCGTCCTTGGCGTAGACGATCGTGCCCTGATCCGGCTGGGGCTTTGGATGTGCCTTCACACAGTGCTGGTCGCCGCCGATTGCGAGCGGCTTGGGCTTCGGGGCCTCGCCGTCAAAGACGACCTTGCCCTTGATCACGGCCGAGCCCTTCTCATTGTCAGCCAGTGCCGGTCCGGAGGCCAGCGCACACACGAACGCTGCCGCCAGAGCCACGAGAACGCATTTCTTCGTCATGACCGTCTTCTCCTTGGGCGCATACGCCCGAATTCCACCGTTTGAGCGACCGTACATTCTCGCGAAGACGGCGCTCCACGCAAGCTTACCTTTCCGTACTGTTGCTGCCCGTCTCCGGGAGGCACGGGCTGTCAGTCGATGTTCCACCCTCATTGACCCGAACGAGTCTCTCCGAGGATAGACCCGCCTATCGACCGATGGGTAGAACGCCGCGAGCCCGCCCCACCCGCGGTGAGAGGGATCTTTATCATTCAAAATCGAACTCGAAGTCCTCCTTCTTCTCTTCCTTCGGGGCTTCTTCCTCGCCACCGCCGTCGAAGTCGAAATCCACGTCCTCGGTTTTCTTCTGTTGTTCCACCTCACCCAGCCCTCCGGGCTGGATCGCCGTGTACCGCCGCTCGCCCAGGTTGAAGATGAAATCCACCAGCAGCTTGGCCTGCTTCTCCAGGGTATCGCCGTATTTGGCTTCCCCTTCCTTCTGGGCATCGCCGCCCATCTGGGCATGATAGGTCGTGCCAGGGAAAATCTGCGGCATGTTCGTTCCCGGCATCAGGGCCTGCGGATCCTTAAGCCACTGCACGATCCAGTCGTAGCGCAGGCGCTTGTACGACAGTGCAAAATTCGGTGCCTTGATGTCGGTGGTCGTACCGGGCACGCTTGGATCGCCGGCCACGTGACAGGCGAGGCATTTCAGGTCGTAGAAGAACTGCTCGCCGGTCTTGAAGCGTTCCTCGTCGGTCCAATGTGCATCGGGATCAGTGAAGGGGTACTCCACTGCAAACGTATCCTTCAGGAAGCCGGCTCGCTGCACGATTTTGTCATAAGTTGACCCGATGGCCTCGGCCAGTTCCGCAGGCGTCGTCGCGTCAGGGGCATTGAGATCAAACCCGCGAATCTGTTCCTTGGCGACGGCGTAATCGGCAAGAACGTCAGCCTGATGCGCAAATCGGTCCTGTACGAACCATGCCTCTGCGCCGGCCGTGGCGGAATCGTTTGCACCGTTGTGAACGGCCTGGAGATACTTGACAACCGGGTCGAGCTGGTCGCCGAGAAACTCAGCCTCCTCCTGGGAAAGTCCGGCAAAGTACTCGACGAGGGTGGTGCCCTGCTGCTTGGTGAGATAGAAGCTCGGCATGCGGACGTTGAGCCACGGCCGGAGCATTTCGACGTTATTGAGAAAGCCGAAGAGCCAGTCGTACTGAACCTTCGCGCCCTCGCCCCAGAGCAACGGCGGCTTGAAGCGCTGGCCGAAGGGGTATGTGTCCGACACCGATGTATCGCGCGTATAATACTGGTGGATGTTGGCCTCGTTGCCCTCGATGTTGTGGCATCCGATGCAGTTCAGTTCCCGGGCCAGCTCCCGGCCGCGCGCGATCCGGCCGGCGGGCGTCCTTTCGTAATCAATCTGAACCGCCTTGCCGACGTTTGCATCGCGCATGCTGAGGAGATAGGTGACCAGCGAACGGGCCTCGTCTTCCGAGAAGAAGAAGTTGGGCATCTTCAGCTTTTCGTAGGGCTTCTTGATCTTTTCGCGATCCCAGATGCGCGGGTTGCGGAGCTTGTAGTACGCAAACGATGCGTGATTGTGCAGGATGTCGGCTGCCGGGTTTTCACCCGCGTCGCGGATCAGGTGTTCGTATTCGGCCGAGTTGATGTACAGGTTTCCGAACACCAGCTTGTTCTTCTCAACCTCGTGCTCGAAGGCCGGGCTATAGAAGGCGAAGTCGAGCTGGCTCATGAACTTCTGTGCCCACAGGGTCACATCGGTTCCGGGTCGCGTCGCGTCCTCAAACCCGGCGACGACGTGGCAGGCGTAGCAGCCGTAATGGCTGATCATCTTCATGCCCAAAAAGAGCTTCTGCCTTTCGGGGAGACTGCCCGAGTGCGCGGCGATTCTCTCGGCAACGCGGTTACGGCCGTCCTCGCCCGCGCCGAAGGAGCGGGCTACCTGGGCGACGATCGCCGACGTGAGCCGACCGTAGGGGTCGGAATCAACGACCTTGGCGTCATCGAGTATCTTTCGGGCGACACTCTCCGTATTCTGTCCGCCGAGAAGATCGAGAATGAGGCGCTCGCGCATCTTGTCATGGACGGCCGTTTCCTCGAGCCGCGAAACATCGAACTCGTCGTTGCGCAGGGCCAGAAGATACGCGGCGACGTCCATGATGTCCTGGTCGTTCTTCTTGCGCTGAGTCGCGGGATCGTCATATTGATAATAGTTGTCCCGGAACATGCGCGGCATGCGCGTGTACGATGAATAATGCCGTGGCTCGCGCAGCCAGTTGTAGAGCCAGACGCGGCCGTGCTCGACCTGGCGCGGGTCATCCGGGTTGTTGACCAGCTTGGTGCCGATTCCGGAAAGCTCAGGCGCCACGCGCGTGAAGGCCGGCGGCACGTACATCCTGGCCGGATCGGGATCGCGCTTCTCGAAATCCGCGGCGACTTCCTCGTCGCGGGCACGGCGCTGCGCTTCCTCACGTCGATGCGGCGTGAAATGCCGCGTTGCGTACCGGACGCGGTCGTTCTTCGACATTGCATCGTAGCGGGTCTTGGCATCCTCCTCGCTTAGCCCCTCGGTCATGACCAGATCTTGTGTGATCCACGCCTCTCCGAAAGTCTTGCCCTCGCTCGAGAGCGGGTCCTTCGCGTCCAGGTTGGCGTGGCACGCGAGGCAGCCGATCGATACAAACAGCTCCTCGCCGCGCTTCGGGTCTCCCTCGACGCCCTCCGGAAGGGGCAGATACTCGAGCGGCTTGGAAAACGTCTTGAGATAGTGAACGATGGACTGGATTTCCGTCTCGGTCCGGAGCTTCGGATCGGGGTCAAACTCATTGGCACTCGAGGGAAGATTGTTCTCCTGTTCGAAGAAATGCGGCATCCACGTGCCGGGGCGGAAGTTCTTGGGATACTGAATCCATCGTTCCATGAACCCCGTGGAAAGCTTCTCGCCGACATGGGTCAGGTCGGTACCCACCTGGCGGGAATGCGAAAGGCCTTCCACGTTGTGACAGTTGATGCACCCCACGGACGTAAATAGGTCTCGCCCCTCGACAAGGCGCCGCGCGTGGTCGAGCGGCTCGGCCTGGTGCCTCTCAAGGTCGTATGTCTGCTGGTGGCACTTCCGACAGCTCGCCGACGTGTAGTCGGAAAGCAGCATCGGCCGCTCCCAGAACTCCTCGACGAGGTGGAACGTGGCGAGCGGAATACCCAGTTCCTTGACGTAATACTTCTTCTCCCACTCTTTCTTCTCGGCCTTATTGGCAGGCGTGTGGGCGGCAAGGACAAAATCCGTGTCCATCCCCGCGCCTTCATGGCACACCGTACAGCCCATGTTCTTCATCGGGTGGGCGGAGTCCGGCGAGACAAAGAGGTCGAGTCGGGGGTGGGCTCGGATCTCTTCGGAGAAGTTGATCTTCGGTCGCCCCTGCTGAACGAGGTACGTATTCATCGCGGCCGTCAGTGACGCGGCGTAGGTCGCGCGCTGCACCTCGTTCATCTCGCTCCAGGGCAGCGGCAGATCGTTTGCAGGATTGATCGGCGCCTTGGCCCAGAAAATCTGCTGAGCCCGCGCCATGAGAAAGTCCATGACCTTGCTGCGCGTCAGTTCCGCGCCTCCGGCCAGGGCGCCGCGGACATCGGCCAGGCGTATCTCCGGGCGGCTGTTTTCACGCAGGAACTCGTTCGTCGCCTTGACGAGCGTACCCACGAACGCCTCGCGGTCCGCCTCGCTCATCTCGCTGACATCGCGCTGGGCGAAAGGCTCCCGTTGACCGGCCTCGGCCAGGCGGGCGAGGAAGTTTTCGGCGAGTTCCGAGTTGACCTCAGAAAGGGCCTTCTGGACATCCGGATTGGAGAGGGCCGCGGCGGTCTTCCGGACGAAACTCTCGACGCTCAGGTTCGGGTCGTCGATGCCGACATGACACGTCGTGCAACGGTCGGTCACGTATGAATCGGCGAAATTGTAGTCGAACCGGATCGACTTCATGAAGACCTGGCGGACTTCCTCGTGCCCCGGCGTGTCCTTGGGTGCGAGGTAATCGAGCAGCGGGACATTAAAAGCAAGTCGCGTAAAACCGGGGCCGTACATCTGGTCGGCCTGCCTGGCGTCGTTCAGCCCCTTCTCATAAGCGGCCAGAGTCTTTTGGGCTTCGTTGCGCTTCTTGTAGAATTCCCTGATTTCGTCGCGCACGAGGCGGATGTCATCTTCGAGCTTGTCGAGTTTGATCTTGAAGGCTTTCAGGGCCTTGTCCGCTTCGTCGTTCTCGGCCTTGATCCGAAGCGTCTTCGGGTCGTCGTCCCCGTGAAGGGCCCGGGCGTCTTCGTAGTTGAAAAGGCGAACCTGCATCTCGGCGTTAATATTGCCGTAAGTCAGCGAGACGCCCTGAAGCTCGCCGGCAAGTGTCTGTTCGATTTCGAGGAGTTCCTTCTCCTTCGCTTTTTTCTCGGGGCTCGAAAGTTCCTCTTCGGCATCGCGGAGTGCGGCCGTCAGCTTCGCGTAGCGCGACTTTTCCTCCTCGGTGTCGTAGCGCAGGGCCTCGAAGTGGGCCATGGCCGAGCGCACGTTGAAGTAGTTCTTCTGAATGCCGCGCCACGGCCGCTCGTAGTCGTGCCAGAACATCCAGCCCATTGCCACGAATGCGACAATGGAGGAAGCCGCGAACACGATATTCAGCCGACGCGTGTCTCTCAGTGTTTCCGTTGGTACCGGCATATCCACTCACATACCGCCGCTCGCCGGCGGGACTAAACGTTCAGGAACCACTCCGTGATGGCCACAAAATACTTCATGTTGAAAAGCCACCGCAGAACCATCTTGATCGGGACGATGAACATCCACGACAGCAGCAGCCAGAAGACCGCGTAGCGGATCAGTCCGATCTGCGTGTAGATCTTTCGGAACACTGTCTTGGCCAGAAACACCGGCAGCGCGAAGAAGTACCCGCCGAGCAGGACAATGCCCGGCGCTTCACGCACCAGAAAGGCCGGGATGCCGAAGCTCGCCTCCGACGGAAGGCCGGGCTTCCACCACGCCACGTTGAGCTTTTCCGGGAGTACCACCCAGAATACGTCGGACACGTTAATGTTCAGCAATGCGGCCGGTCGATGTGGGTCCCACGTTTCATAGGGACCGAAGAGGTTCCAGTTCGGCCCCCGAAGGAACGTGCCGAGCACGATCAGCACGCACCACATGATTACGAAACCGAACATGAACACTGAAATGACCAGCGGGCGCTCCTTAAGCGTGTAATAGCCATTGCCGCGCGGGTTCTTGTCAATATATGGAAGCGCGATAAGGCCGACGATGATCAGCCCCGGCAGAAGCACGCCCGCAATCCACGGATCAAAATAGACAAGGAGTTCCTGGAGACCGAGGAAATACCATGGCGCCTTCGAAGGGTTCGGGATGTTGGTCGGGTTGGCCGGCGGCTCCAGCGGCGCCTTGAGCAGGATGGCCCAGACCACGAGGAACGCCGTGCACAGGACGAGGGCAATGAGCTCAGTATAGACGAGGTCCGGCCAGACGAGCACTTTATCGTCGGCGCCGCTTTCAATCAGCGGCTCGCCGCGCTTCATCCGGTCGTCGTTGACCGCCGCCTGGCGGAAGCCAAGCCAGGTGCAGAAGCCGGTGAAATAGATCATCATCGTGATGGGAACGTTGTCCGGTTTCTTAATGATCTTGAAGAAGTCCTCGTCAAGCATGCTGGCGCCGTAAAAGACGGTAAACGCCACGAAGACAAGCAGTGCCGCCTTTGGCCGGGTCCACTGCTTGTACGAGACGAGGGCGATGACCAGGAGAAGCGTGGTCAAGGGCACGAAATAGTACGGCGCGCACAGCGCGTCGACGAAGGACTTGATCCGGTCGATGGCGCTGCCCTGCTGAGCCGGGTCCACGCTTGCGAGGATATGGGCGAATGTCGTCATCATTCGTTTTTCAGGCCTTCCCAGCCTTCTGACAATTCTTTTTTCCGGCGAATCGCTCCGCCGCGCCTGCGCAAACTTTCAAAAATCGGAGGATTCACAACCCGCATCATTGTCCTTAGAGCGGACCCGAAATCCCGCCGTCTTTCCGCACGCGCCAGAAGTGAACGGCGATCAACACTGACACCACCACCGGAATAAACACGCAGTGCAGAACGTAAAACCGAAGAAGGGCCCCCGGTCCGACGACCGTTCCGCCCAGAAGCAGGAACCGCGCATCGGACCCGCCGTGAATCAGCGGCACGCCGCCGATCTGAAGAAGCGCCGCCCCCGGCCCCTCATGGCCGGCAAACGGCGTGGCCCGGGCCATGTTCGAACCGACCGTAATGGCCCAAATGGCGAGTTGATCCCACGGCAGCAGGTAGCCGGTAAACGACAGCAGCAGGGTGAGAGTGAGCAGGACGACCCCGACGCCCCAGTTAAACTCGCGCGGCGGCTTGTAGCTGCCCGTGAGGAACACGCGCAGCATGTGGAGCCAGATCGCGATCACCATCGCGTGGGCCCCCCAGCGATGAATCTCGCGCAGCAGACCCAGCGTCACGTGAGCGCGCAAACCGACAATGTCGGCGTAGGCATACTCCACTACCGGCCGGTAATAGAACATGAGCAGTACGCCCGTGATCGTCTCGGCGAGAAACAGGAAGAACGTCAGTCCGCCCATGCACCATGTGAAAGAAAGCCGAATGCCGCTCTTGCGCACGGCCACCGGGTGCAAGTGCAGGAAGACGTTGCTCAGAATGGCCATCGCACGGGTGCGGCGATCTCGCGGCACTCCGTGCCGAAAGATCGAGCCCCAGACCTGGCTTTCTCTGAAGTAATTGCCGACCGAGTTAAGGAGTCCCATCCATCCTACCTGTCAGTTCGCCCTTAGGAGCACCGGGCGGAATTTCCGTTGATCCAGTTTCATCCGCGCCACCGGGCGACGGTGCATCCGTTAAACGGGTATCGACGCGTCCGGATCGTTCCAGACCGCGGTGTCGTTCGGCCCCATTGCCAGGAACTTTTTGGACCGGTCCACGATGACCTGATCGCCGTCAAGGTAAATCTTGAATCGTTCCAGCGGGCGCGGCGCGGGTCCTTCAAAGTTGGTTCCGTTCGGCTTGAATCCGCTACCGTGGCAGGGGCACTTGAACTTGCGGTCGTTCGGAAGCCACGAGGGAATACAACCGAGGTGCGTACAGATGATCGACAACGCGGAGATGCGCTCTTCCTCGCGGATGATCCAGAAGCCGCTCGGTTTGACCGGCTTGAAATCCTCGTTGACGTCGCCCGGAGCCAAGGACGTGTACTTGCTCAGAGGCCCGCATCGCACCTTAGGGTCTTCCTGTTCGAGGACGTTCGGCGCCATGAACCGATTGAACGCCAGGAGCGGGCCAACGCCGAAGCCCATCGCGAGGGCCGTCCATCCCGCTCCCAAAAGCAGATCGCGGCGCGTGGGCTCCTCGGAAGATGGCTTGGCCTTCTCGAGGACACGCTGGAACTTTCCGTCGGGAGGGAGTTGATCAGGTGACAACTTGGCCAAATGCTTGACGGAATCCGGCATTCCGGCAACGCCCCTATCGATGACCACATGGCCTCCGCGGACAGTCGTTGCCGCCAGCAGGGCCTGGATCGCCGGGTCCATGACCTTCGGCTTGGGTGGCTCGGCCGGCTTCGCCGGGGCGGCCTTCGTCGAGGTCGCTGCATGAGCCGCAGCCGCGGGCGCTTCCCCGGCGGTTGCAGGAGCCGGCGCCGCCGTCGCGCCGCCGGCGATCTTCGCGGCGACCTCGTCGCTGACATCGAACTTGGCGACTTCATACTTGATGACATCGACCGGGCACTCCTGGGCGGCTTCGATGATCGTCTTGGTCAGCGGCTTGGTGAACTCAACGTCAAGCGCCTCGGGGCGGATGATGCAGGTTTCGTTTTCATGCTGAACGTGGAAGACCTCCGGGCACGTAGTCTCACAAGCGTCGCAGACGATGCATCCGGGGGCAATCCAGACTTTCGTGACCATTTCAACCGTCGGCATCAGGAACTCTCCCCGGCGGCCATGAGCCGCGTCGACGACATCGACGAGCCTCCCGTCCTTGCGGCATCTCTCGACGCGCCGGACCCTCCACCCTGCTCCAGCGCCGCGCGCGCGGCCTCGCGCACGACGACGGATGGGTCCTTCCCGAGCGATGCAATCGCGTCGCGCAATTCGGTATCATGCACGCAGGCGGCGGCTTCAATGGCCGCCTTCAGATTACGCGACACTTCCGCTTCAGTGTATTTGCGGCGAACCGACGCTCCGTTCTCGAGATACTGCAAATCCATGCCCTCCCAGTAGCCGCGGTTGAGCATGTTCAGGAGCGTCAGCTTGCCGGTGGCGCTGCCAAGTCGAGCCAGCGCCATTGCGGCATTCCACTGTACTTCCGCTTCCGCTTCAAGTCGGTCGGACAAAGCCCGGGTCGCGACAGAATCACCGGCCTCCGCAAGGCACGCGACCGTCGCGCAGGCGACGATCTGAACCGCGGGGACCGGATCCTTCAGCAGGGGCAAAACGGCGGGCAACGACTTTCGTGCCTCGGGAACATCCTTGAGCTCCGCCAGCGCCTGAAGGGCCGTGCTGCGCGTCCACCAGTTTTCATCCTTTAGCTTCGCCGTCAGGGGCTCAACCGCAAGCGGCGTATGCAGACGTGCCAGCGCGATCATCGTGAAATACTTCTGGCTGGGGCCCGGCTCGTCGACATTGCGGCCCGGCGGGTACTTACCCAGAATCTCGATGAGCCGCTTCGCGGTGGGGTCAATTTCCTCGGGTGATATAAACTTATCTCTCTTCTCGAGTCGCCGTGCAAGTTCCTGAGCCGCCTGCCAGGATTCCTTTGCCTTTGGATCCAGCATGTGCCCCAATGTTCGTTCACCCGTATCAGCGTCGAGCTTTTTAAGAAGGTCAGCGATAGTCTCAGGTTTGTCTGCGGTCGTGGTTCCAAACAAGACGACCACAACGGCGACTGCCAGAAGGACGCAGACGATGAGCGCCGGAACGATAAAAAGCCGCGCCATGAGCGCGGGCGTCATGGGCTCGTGCGCAGCGGAATCGACTGAGCCTCTGGGCTCCGTGGAATCATCTGCCGCGTGGTCTGGGGTGTCGTTCAGGGACATCTCCCGCTGGCCTCGTGGGTGAACACCGGCCGATACTTTGTGAAATTCTTCACAAAGTATCCCAAAAAACACGGCGGAAAAGCCCCGCCGTCATGAGTCGGCATACGGTCACCGACCAAACTGAGCATTCCGGCTCTGGTCCGAATCTGGAGGGGATTATTTGTGAGTTTGCATATACTGTCAAGCAAAAATCGTGGTCGGTCCGAACCGAAAAGTTACCCGAACGTCGTACCGATTACGCAATTGTGAAAAGCCGCTAACATACGGGATTTGAACGATTCACAGGCTGCGCACGGCGCGGCCACCGAGGGGATTGGAAAGGCGCATGCATACCACAAAGACTCCCGCGACCGGAACCCAAATCGAACTTTCCGGTCCGGATATCACGGAAGCGGAAATCCATGCCGTAGCCGCGGTCCTTCGCAGCGGGAGACTGTCGCTTGGTCCGGCCGTTCCCCGCTTTGAGCAGTCGGTCGCACGTTTTGTCGGCGTGAAGCATGCCGTGGCGGTCTCCAGCGGTACGTGCGGACTTCACCTGCTCATGCGCGCGATCGGCATTTCGCCGAACGATGAGGTGATTGGAACACCGTTTTCATTTGTTGCCTCGTCGAATTGCGTGCTTTACGAAGGCGGCAAGCCGGTCTTTGTGGACATCGACCCTGATACTTGGAACATCGACCCGACGCGTGTTGAGGCCGCGGTCAATGCGCGAACTCGAGCCATAATCCCCGTGAACGTGTTCGGCCAGCCCGCCGACATGGACGCCATTGCCGCGATTGCGCGCCGGCACAGGCTGCGCGTCATCGAAGATTCCTGCGAGTCGCTCGGCGCACGGTACAAGGGGCGCATGTCCGGCAGCCTCGGCGACGCAGGCGTGTTTGGCTTCTATCCAAACAAGCAGATCACGACCGGCGAGGGCGGCATGATCACGACCAACGACGACGAAATCGCCCGGCTCTGCATCTCGATGCGCAACCAGGGGCGCGACACGGGCATGGGCTGGCTCTCGCACGAAAGACTTGGCTTCAATTACCGGCTCAGTGACGTGGCCTGCGCGATCGGCGCAGTGCAGATGGAGCGAATTGAGGAGATTCTTTCAAAGCGCCGGCGCGTGGCGGGATGGTACATGGATCGGCTCACGGGCGATGCGCGAATCGGCTTCCAGAAGATCGTCCCCGAATGCGAAATGAGCTGGTTCGTCTTCGTCATCAGGCTGGCCGACGAGTACAGCGACGAGGACCGGGCACGCACGATCGAACAGCTTCGCGCTCGCGGAATCGGGTGCAGCAATTACTTTGCCCCGATCCATCTCCAGAACTTCTACCGGCGCGATTTCGGATACAAGCCCGGCGACTTCCCGAACTGCGAGCGCGTGGCCGCGCGAACGATCGCCCTGCCGTTTCACAATCATCTCAGCGAGTCGGATGTTGACCGCGTATGTGAGACGCTTCGGTCGCTCCTCTGACGGCGCGTACCGCGCCCGGCCTACATCGGCGGGCATTGAGTCTTTGGAGTGGCCAGCAGTCGGTTTACGAAAAGCACGACGTCCTGGCCGGTGAAGATTCCATCTTCGTTAACATCGGCACAAATGCATGCCTGAGGGATCGGGCTGCCAAAGTAGCTCACGTAACAGCTCACGAAGCCCTGGATGTCGAGGGCGTTCAACTGGTTGTCGGCGTTCATATCGCCCGGACAGAGGCACGGCGCAAGGCACTCGCAGCAATAGTCGATCGTGCCGTCCATGTTCACTGTGCGATGCGTGAAACACTGATACCCGGGTGGACAGACGCCGGCACACACTGGAGTGCTTCCGGTCGACATGCGAACCGTCCCCGTCGTGGACCCCGACATTCCGGCCAATGGCCCGCCCGGTGCGCCGACAAAGTCGATCCGGTATGTAATATCAAAAAAGCTGTCTACGGCCCAATTCCCGCCGGGCACCTGAGTCAGAGTCGTGTGGCCCGGGCTTGGCAGTCCAAAGTCTGTTCCCGCAACAATGCGCAGCAAGTCGAAATCCGGGTCGCCGATGACTTGGCCAAACATTCGAAACATGTCCGTATCAAAACTCTGGACGGGAGCGCCGACCATGCGCGGCGCGGTGTGTATCTCAAGGCCCACGGGAATCGATACAAAGCGATTGTATCCCGCCAGGGCACCTGTGCCCTGCATCGTCATTTGGAAAGAGCTGTCGGAGCAGGATTTTTCCCCACCCAGACTGCCGCCCGGCAGAAGACAGTTCGGCGCCGGAGGGAATGAACACACGTTGATCATTGGCACACAGGCAAACGCGGTTTGATTGACCGCGGAGTCAATCGTCGTGCCCGGCGGCAGGCCGTCGATGATCTGCCAAGGGTCATTGGGCGGATTTCGATACGAGCATCCTGTCGGCGGTAGATGCACTGTCCCGTTGCCGCCATCGGGAACCAGGCACGGATTGGATCCGACGAGCGCTTCTTGGGCATGACAGCTTTCCGGATCGCGGCAGTCGCAACTGACGACGGTCGTCGATCCCGTTCCAGGATCATGGCGAACGCACGTTGCGACGCACTCCATGCCGGGAGTCGGGCACGTCACCGAGGTGCACATGAGATTGCCGGGCGCCGGCTCGCACACCGGAAGCACGCATTCGCAGCACATATCGATCGAGCCATCGGGATTCACGGTTCGATTCGAGACGCACTCAAATCCTGCCGGGCAGCGTCCATCGCAGGTCCAGCCGTTGCCCGTGGTCATTCTCACAGTGCCGGTCGTCGAACCGGACATTCCTCCGAAGGGGCCTCCGGGACTTCCGACAAAGTCGATGCGATAGGTGATGTCAAAAAAGCTGTCCACCGCCCAGTGGCCACCGGGAAGCTGGGTGAGCGCGGCCTTGCCGGGACTAGGAAGTCCGAAATCGGTGCCCGCTGTCACTCGCAGCAAATCAAAATCGGGGTCGCCGGTTATCTGCCCGAACATGCGGAACATGTCGGTGTCGAAATCCTGAACGGGGCTGAAGAGCGACCGCGGCGCGGCATGAATCTCGAGCGAGACGGGTAATTGGATCACTCGGTTATATCCCGCCAAAGCGCCGCTACCGGTCATGGCCATTTGAAAATTCGAGTTTGCACATGTTTTCTCGCCGTTCAACGTCCCGCCGGGCGTAATACACCCTCCCATCGTCGGAAATGAGCACACGGGGACAGCCGGCGAGCAGGTGAAATTGAATTGTGTCACTTGCGAGTCAACCGTCGAGCCCGGGGGCAAACCGTCGATGATTTGCCAGGGGTCGGCCGGCGGGTTTCTGTAGGAACATCCCGTCGGCGGAAGATGGACTGTTCCACCCTGGTCGGCTACGACGCATGGGTTTCCGAGCACGACGGGCGGCAACGCATGGCACTCGGTCCGCACGCAATTACAGGAAAGCGCTTCCCATTGACCGCTGTGCGGATAATTGCGAACGCACCAGGGCAGACATGTGTCGGTAGGCTCGGAACAGGCATTCATCGAACAGCCCGTGACCGTATCCGCAGGTTCGCATGCGACGATCACCCCTGCGCGTGCCTGCGCGGCGAGCCCACCGCATATCGCGAGGATGACGAGGACAAGTGATATAGCCTCGGCGCGCGCAAACGACTGTCGCATATCTCTCGACATGATTCGGCTCCCGTTATCGATTGACTCCGGCGAACTTGCGCGGCTCGCCGCAATTCGAAGCCGCGCGCCATCTATCTGGCCGGGCTGGAGGGCCGCGTTGCGCGATCGGGGGGAGAAAACAAAGACATGTGCCGCGACCCGCTCGGAGAACTGCGACTGCCCCTAACTCCGTACCCTTCAGAGTATCGGACAATGGGAGTCCAAGTCAAGGAGACGCGACGCAAATCACGCGTCACGGACGTTCGAATCGCCCCGGTTTTGACGCCGCCGAAAGCTCCGCGCGCACTTTCATCAGGATACAGCCCAGATGATTCTCGCCCCTGCCGTCACAGACGCCCCAGAATGTATCGCCCCACACATTACCTTCGATCAACCGCGCCTTTCCCGTTGCGAGGAGACGGTCACGGAGTGCCGGGTTTCGAGTGAACTTGTCGCGAACGCACTCCTCCATGACCAGCAGTTTGACACGATCCCAATCGGCCCGAAGCGAAAGCTCGCGGCCGGCGCGCTTGGCCTCGGACGGCGTTGCAAGAGCTGCGATACTCCGGCGCTCGCCGCTGTCGAGCGTTTTGGCGGCCTGGTAGGCATGTTCACAGGTTGGAAACGTAATACCCTCGAAAACGACCTCCGCGGGATAGAAATTCGACAAGAACCGGTATTCACCCCGAAACGACTCAATCGCCTGGGTCGAGGTCGCCGCTTCATCCGCCGTTCGAGACGATGGGCGATTCGGCATCACATCGGAACATCCGCACAATGCGGCGACGATGATGACAATCAACCACCGGCAGCGCATTTCGCCGCGGAGTTGGGGGCGGGACCGTACGCGCGATTCGCACGCGACGTACCCGCACTGCTGATGAATCAATGAGACGAAATCTCTTGAACGGGCCATGAGATTCAGGGACGATTACACTCGGTCCACTGCCGCAATCGAATGGCTGCGTCGGCAAGCGTCTCGTCTTTCTTGCAGAAACAGAAGCGAATCTGCCGGTTTCCCAGTAAAGGCGGGCTGTAAAAACTGCTGCCCGGCACGGTTGCGACGCCGGCTTCCTTGACGAGCCGCAGCGCAAACGCCGTGTCATCTTCGCCGGCCCGCAGAAACGGCGTCACGTCGCACATGATATAATACGCGCCTTCGGGATAGTGCCCTGTGAACGAGGCGGCTTTGAGCCCGGTCCACATCATATCCCGGCGGCGCGAATAATCGCGTGCCAGGTCGGAATAAAAGGACTTCGGGAGTCGAAGCGCCGCGGCGCCGGCTACCTGCATCGGATGCGGCGCGCCGACCGTGAGAAAGTCGTGTACCTTGCGAATGGCCGCGGTAATCGGCGGAGCTGCAATGGCCCACGCCACCCGCCAGCCGGTGACGCTGTAGGTCTTGGACAGCCCTCCGATCGTAATGGTTCGCTCGGCCATGCCGGGCAGCGTGGCAATCGCAATGTGCGTTCGGCCGTCGTAGAGGATGTGCTCGTAGATTTCGTCCGTGAACACAAGTACGTCGTGGCGGATGCACAGGTCGGCAATGAACTGATGCTCGTCGCGCGAATACACCTTGCCGGTCGGGTTGTTTGGGGTATTCACGATGATGCCGCGCGTCCGACTGGTGAAGGCCGCGGCGAGTTCATCGCGATCAAACTCAAATCCGCCCGGCGTGGGGTGCAGGGTAACGTATCGGGGAACGGCCCCGCAAAGGATCGTGTCGGCGCCGTAGTTCTCATAAAACGGCGATGTCACGATCACTTCATCGCCGGGATCGATCGTTGCAAGGAGCGAGGCAATCATCGCCTCGGTGGTTCCGCAACAGATCGTCACCTCAGAGCCGGGATCAATTCTCATGCCCTGAAACCAAAGCATTTTCTCGGCAAGGGCTTCGACCATGGAAGGCGCGCCCCAGGTTCGGGCGTATTGATTGTGCCCATCGCGGATGGCCTTGATGCAGGCCTCCTGAATTTCGGGCGGAGTCGGGAAATCGGGAAAGCCCTGGGCCAGGTTGACGCCGCCGTGCTGAAGGCAGACCTGTGTCATCTTGCGAATGACGGACTCTTCGAAGAGGGCCGCCTTGGAGGAAACGTATTTGTGCTTTTCCGGGTCGGGTGTCTGGGCCAACATCCCGCCTAGTTTGACGCGATGTGCCGCTGAAATCCATGCCCGGAGCCGTCGGCGGATATTTTCACTCAAACGCCCATTCGGCGCTCTCCTCGCCGGTCGCCGGCGCTGCCACATCAGAAACCCGCCGCGTTGTACCCTGTCCGGCGCGAATTCCTTGCCCAATGGCATGGCGTACAATAGATTCGTGCGGAGGAGGGCGGACTTCTAGAACGCGGTTCTTCTGTTCCCCCTCATCGACGGTCTAAAGACCACTCTCTTCCGGAGCACGATGGGCAAGACGGCAACAACCCCCAAATCTCCCGGCCCGGCCGGATCGAAATCTGGTGAGGCGAAATCGCCGCCGGCCGCGACCGTTCCGCCCGCCATGCGGCAATATCTGGAGCAGAAGGCCCGAGTCGGCGACGCCATCTTATTGTTTCGAATGGGGGACTTCTACGAGACTTTTTACGACGATGCCAGGACGATCGCCCGCGTTCTTGGATTAACTCTGACCGCGCGCGACAAGAACAGCGGCTCGCCCATCCCGCTTGCCGGCGTGCCCTATCACGCCGCCGATCGCTATGTCGCGCGGCTCGTCCGAGCCGGCTACAAGGTCGCCATCAGCGAACAACTCGAAGACCCGAAAACGGCCAAGGGCGTCGTGAAACGCGACGTCGTTCGCATCATCACACCTGGAACGCTGACGGATGAGAATCTGCTGGATGAGCGCGCGGACAATCTGCTCGTCGCACTCGTGCCGTCCAGGGACGGATGGGAGTGCGGTTTCGTCGGACTGGCGTGTGTTTCCCTTTCATCCGGCAGATTCGACTGCATTATGGTGCCGCATGGCACACTGGCGGACGAACTGACCCGAATCGCGCCGGCCGAATTGCTCGTGCCGGAGGCGGATATTGATGACCCGGCGGTGTTCCCAGACCACCTTCGGGCGGCCGTGGGATGTCCGGTGAGTCCGCGGCCCCGGCACGTCTTTGACCCGCACCTGGCGGACCGCGCCCTCAAGGAACACTTTGGCGTGTCGAGCCTGACCGGGTTCGGGTTCGATCAATTCGATGCCTCGCTGTGCGCTGCGGCTGCGGTTCTCGATTACCTTCGCGAAACGCAGAAGGGCGCGCTTGGTCATATCGTAAAACTGACGCCGCGTTCGCTCGATGGGGTGGTGATGATCGATCAGTTCACCCTTAGGTCGCTCGAAGTCGAGCGAACACTTCGCGACGGATCACGCGAGGGCACGCTGCTCGGGGCGGTCGACCTCTGCGCAAGTCCGATGGGGTCGCGCCTGCTGCGCCAGTGGCTGTGCTTTCCGGTGAACGATGTCCGGGAGATTCGACGGCGGCAACAGGCGATTTCCGATCTGCGAAACGATCCGGGCCGGCTCCAGCGGGTGCGCGACCTCATCCGCGAAATGGGCGATAGCGAACGCATCATCGGCCGGCTTGGCGTCGGCCGCTCTACGCCACGGGACCTTGTCGGCCTGGGGCGAACGCTTCAATTGTGCGCGAAGCTGCCGGAAGCCATCGGCCCCTCGCTGAATGGGAGCCTTGCGGTTCAAGATGACATCCTTACCCGGATCGCACATGCGGTCTGCGGACACTCCGAGTTGGCAGATTACCTCGTCGCCGCGCTCAAGGGGGACGCGCCGGCCGTCATCCGCGACGGAGGCTTCATCGCCGACGGCCATCACGCGGAACTGGACCGTCTGCGAAACATCGGACAGGAAGGGCACAGGTACCTGGCGGAGTACCAGGCGCGGGAAATTGAGCGGACGGGAATCTCCTCCCTCAAGGTCGGTTACAACTCCGTGTTCGGGTACTACATCGAAGTCACGCATCAGCACCGTGACCGGGTCCCGCCGGAGTATGTGCGGCGACAGACGGTCCGAAATGCGGAGCGGTACATCACGGACGAGTTGAAGCGCCACGAGCAGGAGGTGCTGGGAGCGGCGGACCACGCGAAACAGCTTGAACTCGAACTCTTCGAGGAGATTCGCAATCGTGTCGCAGCGCGGACCAGAGATTTGCAGGCTGCCGCGCAGGCCGTCGCCACGCTTGACGTCCTCGCCGGACTGGCGGAGCTTTCCCGCCGACGGAACTATTGCCGACCGGAGATCGTGACGGACGACAACGACCGGGAAAAAGGAAGCTCGCCGCCTCGGAGGCTGCTTGAGATCGTCGATGGCCGGCACCCCGTCCTGGATGTTTCCCTCGAGGAGCGTTTTGTTCCCAACGACTGCCGCCTGGACTCCGAAGGAACCCGTCTCCAGCTCATCACCGGCCCCAACATGGCCGGAAAATCTACCTACATCCGTCAGGCGGCCCTGATTACGCTTCTTGCGCACACCGGCAGCTATGTTCCGGCAAAATCCATGCGCTGGGCGCCCGTCGATCGAATCTTCGCTCGAGTCGGTGCCAATGATGAACTGGCCCGAGGGCAGTCCACCTTCATGGTCGAAATGGTGGAAACCGCGCGAATCCTCAACAACGCGACCAGCCGCTCCCTCGTGATCCTCGACGAAATTGGTCGCGGAACGAGCACCTACGACGGCCTCGCCATTGCTTGGGCTGTTACCGAGTTTCTGGTCGAGCGCGTGAATTGCCTGGCCCTCTTTGCCACGCACTATCACGAGCTTACCGAGCTTGTCGATCGCCTGGAGGGAGCGGGCAACCTTAATGTTGCCGTCCGGGAGCAGCTTCGCGCGGCGGGCGCGGGGCGCGACGTAGTTTTTCTCCACAAGATCCTTCCAGGCGCGACCGACCGGAGCTACGGGGTTCACGTCGCCGCCATGGCGGGACTCCCGAGCCAGGTTGTTCACCGCAGCGAAGAGGTTCTTGAAATCCTCGAAAGGGGCTTCGACAGGAAATCGCACGCCAAGGGCCTGACCCATTCGGCGCGGGATGCTGATCAGTTGTTGCTCTTTACCGAAAAGCCGCTCCCGCCTATCCCGAGGGGCTTGTTGGCGGTCCAGGAGGCCCTTCAGCAGATTGATGTTCAAAAGACGACCCCGCTGGAGGCTCTTGCTCTGCTGGACCGTCTGAAACGGCAATTGGCCGCTGACGCAGGGGATTCGTGAGAATCCCATCGACGGGCAGCCCGCCGTATGGGCCCTTGCCCAACCGGTGGTCCCGCGCCACCTCTATCGATTTTCGCGATCTGCTTGAAAAGAGGTTCGGAAAATCTTAAAAGTCCTGTCTGGCGGCGGACTTGCCGCCGAAGGACGGCGGATTTGATGCGACGATTCCTGGCGATTCTCTTCGTGTGCGGCCTGGCCGGCGGTTGCGGGGCGCCGGTCGAAAAGTTCGGGCGCACGTGGTACATCGACGGCGCGGGAAACTGGGGCTTTGGCGTGGTGGACGTGCCCGTCGGGCTCAAGGAGGCCGGCTACAAGGGCCACGTCAGCAACTACCACTGGTCGCTGACGATGAATCCCGCGCTCGATCAGACATTGCGCTTCATCGCGCGAGCGTCGGGATCGGTTTTGGCCGCGGAGATCACCGATTTCCTCAAGCGCCATCCGGAGGGCGATGCCAATATCATTGCACTCTCCGCCGGAACGGGCGTCGCGATCTGGGCCGTCGAGGATCTCAAGCCCCCCTACAAGGTCAATAACGTGATACTGGTGGGGTCCAGCCTTTCGAGCCGATACGACGTGCGAAAGGCCCTCGCCAACATGAAGGGAAAGATCATCTGTTATTACGCCTCCAGCGACCCCGTACTCCAGGGGCCCGTGCGCCTGCTGGGTACAATCGATGGCTCCTACGACGACTCCGCCGGGCTGGTCGGCGTACGTGGCCCCGGCGCGGCAACCGGACGCATCGTCAACATCGGATGGAACTCCCGGTTCAGCGCTCTGGGCTGGACCGGCGGACACGCCGACTGCACCAACAAAAGATTCGTTCGCGCCGAAATCTCGAAGTACATCGTCGCCGGAGCGGGCAAGGGCGGCGTCAGCACACAAGGCCGAGTCGCCGATCAGTCCTCACACGCAATCTCAACTGCGGCAGCCGTTGGCAACTCGGCCAAGTAACACCGGCGCTCGCCGAGTCCGAGGATTGGAGTGGCCACGCCGACATGCGGCAGCCGAAATCAAGGGCCGCAACGTCCGCTCCGGTGAGCCGCTCGCCGCGCAATCCCTCAAGATAACTCATCCGTTGCCCTGACTATAGTCTCCCTGCGGATGTCGGCGGAAACTGTCGCGTAGATTGGACAGGCGGTTGGCCAGCGGAGAACTTCGGATGCTCATTCGCATCCGTCGTGACGAAACGGGTTTGCAACGCGCTGGGGCCGCTCATAGGATAGTCGGGCTGTGAACACCCGGAAATACACGCGAGGAGCCTCCATGCGATTGTGGCTGATAGTGTCCGCCGTCGTACTGCTTGGCGGGGGCACGGCCCTGTTCTCGGCGCTGCGCGACGGTCGGCCCGATTATGACCTGTCCCTCGCGGAGGCCGACCGGGGTTCTGTCGTCATGACTGTCGAAACGCTCGGCACTGTCGACCCGCTGACGACGGTGACGGTTGGCTGCGAAACCACGGGCAAAATCGTGGAAATCTCCGTCGATCACGACGACCCGGTAAAAAAGGACCAGATCATCTGCCGGATTGACCCGGAGCTTGTTGAGGCGGAGAACTCCAAGGCCACTGCGGAATTGGCGCGCACGAAAAGCGCCGTCGTCGATGCCGAGATTCAGCTCCGCGAGCAGGAGGCCAACCTGCCGGTCGCGACGCAGCGAGCCCTTGGCCAGTTACAGGAAGCCAAGGCGGCCCTGCTTGCCGAAGAACACAACTGGAGTCGGCTCGACAAGCTTTACAAGGAACAAAACGCGACCGAAACGGAGTGGACGCTTTCCAAGGCGAACTACGAGCGAGCTCTGGCCGCGGTGCAGATCGCCCAGGCCGCCTACGATCAAGCCAAGCTGAACGAGGAATTTCTCCCGCAGCGCGCTCGGGAGATGGTCGACCAGGCCAAGGCGGCAGCCCGGCTGGCTGAGGCGCAGCACCGCCAAACCCAGGCACAGCTCGAGCGCTGCATCATTCGCTCTCCCATCGACGGGATCGTGCTGCGACGCTATCTCGACGTCGGAACAACGGTCATTGCCCAGCTTCAGTCACCGTCGCTCTTCGACATCGCCCCCGGACTCGACCGCATGAAAGTGCTCGCCAAGGTGAGCGAGTCGGACATCGTCCACATCGAGGTCGGCCAGCCCGCCAAGTTCACCGTCGAGGGCAAGCAGCGCGTGGAGTTTTCGGGCAAGATCCTCCACAAGCGAAACCAACCCGAAATTCTCCAGGGCGTCACTACCTATACGGTCATACTCGAGGTCGACAACGACGAACGCCGGACACTTCTGCCCGGCATGTCGGTAAACGTCGAAATCGAATGTGTGCGGCGCGAGGACGCAGTGAGGATCACCAACAAGGCCCTGCGCTTCAAGCCACCCCTCTCCCTCGACGACCGTCAGGCGCTTCTGGACCAGGCCGTCTGGCCGGCGGAGCCCACAGGCCCCGACGGCAGGCCTGCCAACTACTGCAAAAAGTCGCATCTCTGGCGGTTTGATCCCGACCGTTTCAAGTGGGAGCTCGTGCCCGTGTGGATCGGAATAACCGACAACGTGCTGACCGAGATTCTCGCCGGAGCCAAGCCGCAGGACCGGTTCGTGCGCGAGTTCACGATCAAGAGCGGCGGCACTTTCAATCTCAAGGAAGCGATTCGATTATCGCAGCCGGGCAACCGCACGCTCTGACGCGCCCTTGCGAAGGCCGAAACCAGCCCCGGGAAATGAGTGACGCGGATCCGATGAACACGAGCATGGCCGAGGCCGCCCCATCACAAGCAGGATCCGCTCTCGGGCGCAGGGGTGGACCGGTCATCGAACTGACCGAACTGCACAAGATTTACCAATCCGGCGAAACCGGCGTCCACGCGCTGCGCGGGCTCAATCTCACAATCGGCCAAAGCGAATACATCGCCATCATGGGGGCGAGCGGTTCCGGCAAGTCGACCCTTCTCAACGTGCTCGGCGCGCTCGATGTCCCTACGCAGGGCACCTATCGGCTGGCCGGCAACGTCACCAGTGAACTGAGCCGCGACGAACTGGCGGCGCTGCGGAACACCTACATCGGCTTCATTTTTCAGAACTTCAACCTGCTCACCCGCAGCACGGCGCTGGAAAACGTCGAACTGCCGATGGTCTACGCTGGCGTGCCCAAGTCCATCCGACACAAGGCGGCGCTTGCCTCGCTCGGCAAGGTGGACCTCGCCGACCGCACACACCATCTGCCCTCCCAGCTCTCCGGCGGGCAGCAGCAGCGCGTGGCCATCGCCCGGGCTCTGGTCAACAACCCGAGTGTGCTACTCGCTGACGAGCCGACCGGAAACCTCGACACGCACACGAGCGGCGAAATCATGAAGATCATCACCGAACTGCACGAGAAGGACGGCCGCACCGTCGTCATGGTGACCCACGATCCCGGCGTGGCCTCGTTTGCGGAACGGATCATCGTCCTGCGCGACGGGCTGATCATCGCCGATCAGCCGACGCCCCGACACGGCGGCCCGCCCGTGCCGGACGTTCGCGCTCTTTCAGCTATCGCGGCGGCGTAACTCATGCTGGCACTTTGGATTGAATGTCTGAAGATGGGGCTGAAGGAGCTGTGGCGGCACCGGCTGCGCAGCATGCTCACCATGATCGGCATGATCATGGGAGTTTCCGCCGTAATTATCTGCGTCACCGTCGTCCAGGGCGTGAAGGAATCGCTCATTGGCGACATCCGCCGCGCCGGCCGCAACATGATCTTTGTGATCACCGATGAGGGCGAGCGTACACGTGCCTCCGCGGCGGAGGGCGCGGCCAGCAACCTGACCCGAGCCGACGCCGAGGCGATCGAAATGGAATGCGACGCCGTGGCAATGAGCTGCGCGACCCACGGCGTAAAGACAGGTGTAGTCAGTGAGACAGAAGGAGCGGTCGTTGACATCAACGGCGTCGAGCACACGTATACAGCCATTCGCAACTGGGGCGTGTCGGAGGGACGCGACCTGGAGCCCTTCGACATCGTGGCCCCCCGGCGCGTGTGCCTAGTTGGCGTCACCGCCGCCCAGGCCCTCTTCGGCGACCGAAATCCCATCAACGAGGTCGTGCGCGTCGGGAGGACGTCGTTCAAGATCGTCGGCCTGCTCGAATCCAAGGGGGTCAATCCGCTGGGGCAGGATGAGGACAACGTTCTCATCGTCCCGTTGCCGATTCTGCTCCGCGATATCCTTGCCGTGCGCGAGCCGCCGGTGATTCTCTGTTCGGCCACGAGTGACGAGACCGTCGAGCGCGCCGTCACGCAGATTCGCGATCTGCTCCGCCAGCGTCACGGAATCAGCGAGAGCGAAAAGGACGACTTCAAAGTCACGACCCTGAAAGAAAAGGAGGAACAGGCCCGCCGCGTCGGCGATGAGATGACCTTGCTCATGTTTTTTCTCGCACTGGTCAGTCTCGCCGTCGGCGGCGTCGGTATCATGAACATCATGCTTGTCGCCGTGACCGAGCGCACACGGGAGATTGGCATCCGCATGGCGATCGGTGCCTCGACCAAGGCGATCAACCGCCAGTTCCTCATTGAAGCAAGCGTCATCTCCTCGGCCGGGGGCGCTGTCGGCATCGTCCTGGGTATCGTGTTCGCCGTCATGATTGCCGATGCCATCGGCATACAAGCCGAGCTATCGACATGGATCATCGTCCTGGCCTTCGTCTTCAGCGCGGGCGTCGGCGTCGTGTTCGGCCTGTGGCCCGCGCGCCGTGCTGCGGGGCTTAACCCGATCGAGGCCTTGCGTCACGACTGACCCGGCATTTCGCATGCATGCCGCAGCGTGCATGCGAATCCTGCAGAGACGATCTCTGCCCGTTGTCGACGAATGCCCCCCTGCATATGATCCGGTCCGTACACGAGGGGCATGAAACACATGCAGCCGCTGGTTCCCAATCGATTTCTCTTCAAGTTCGAGTTCCCCGTTCACCGGGCCCCAAAGGGCCTGCCGGTAAGCGGGAATGTACGCGCCTGGGACGAAGCGTTCCTGGTGCCGCCGCTGTGCACGATCGATGGTCAGGAACCCATCGGGGCGGTCTATGCCGCCTGGAACGAGGGCGGACTCTATGTAGGCTGCCGCGTCGAGGGTAAGCGGCGACCGGTTCGGTGCGACCCGGCCGACTTCCGCAAATCGGACTGCCTTCGGCTCATGACCGACATGCGCGATACGCGGGACATCCGCCGGGCGAGCCGGTTCTGCCAGCACTTTTTCTTCCTGCCGGCCGGCGGCGGGTCAAAGGGAAAGGACGCCTGTGCCGGCAGTGCGAAGATCGCCCGGGCGACCCAGGACGCGCCGCTCGCGCCTTCGAATGACATGAATGTGGCGTCATCGGTAACGAAGACGGGATACGAGCTGACAGCACATCTACCGGCGCACGTCCTCGCGGGCTTCGACCCGGCAGAGAACCCGCGCATCGGGTTTTATTACATGCTGGAGGACACGGAACTTGGCCAGCAGGCGCTCACGGTCGGGGATGATCTGAACTGGTGGATTGACCCGAGCACCTGGGCGACGGCGGTGATGGTGGAATGACAAGTGATGAATGGTGAATGGAAATGGTGCGAAGCGATCGCCGTTCCAATGGCTGACCGACCCTGCCTCTTTGCGAATGGCACATCGGAATTCGCGATTCGCCTTCAGTGCTTGAAATGCCGTGTGCCAGTGAAGATCATCGCCACGCCGCGTTCGTCGCAGGCGGCAATCGTCTCGTCATCCCGTTTGCTGCCGCCCGGTTGGATGATGGCGGCAACACCTGCCTCCATGAGGATGTCCGGGCCGTCACGGAATGGGAAAAACGCGTCGGAGGCAGCGACGCTGCCGGCGAGCCTGTTCGCGTGACCGTTTTCCTTCGCCAGCCACGTCGCAATCCGACAGCTCATGACGCGGGACATCTGGCCGGCGCCGTTGCCGATGAGCATGCCATCCTTCACGATGCTGATGGCGTTAGACTTGGTGTGCTTGGCGATGAGCCAGGCCAATCGCAAATCTGACATCTCAGATTCGGTCGGTGCCCGCTTGGTGACGACTTTCCACTGCTCTTCGTTGAGTCCGACGAGGTTGCGGGTCTGAACGAGCATGCCGCCGGCGATTCGTTTGTAGTCAAGCTCGTTCGGATCGGGCTCGACATCCATCGGTCCGACCGCGAGCAGGCGGACCTTCTCCCCCCACTTCTTCTTTGTGCGGATGACTTCGACCGCGTCCTTGTCGAATGATGGTGCGACCCACACTTCCACAAAAAACGCGCCCGCCCCGGCGTCTTTGCCCCAGCGCTGGAGCGAATCCATCACGACTTCGGCGAAAGCGGCGGTGACCGGGAAGTTGACGGCGAGGATGCCGCCCATGGCGGCGTTCGGGTCGCCGAGATAGGCTTTGCGGTAGGCGTCGATGGGGTCATCGGCGATGCCGACTCCGCAGGCGTTGGTGTGCTTGATAAAAAGGGCGATGGATGGAAGGGGCTGTTTGACACGGGCAACCACCATTCTTGTGGCGCCGGCCATTAGCCGGTGCGGAGGCTGATCGTTCTTTGTGGCACCGGCTGATAGCCGGTGCCACAAAGGGCTTGCCTCTCGCGTCAGCTCGGCGCAGAGGGCCAATGCGGCATCGAAATCAAGCGCATTGTTGTAAGAGGTAGATTGCTTTGACTCGGAATCAATCGAGTGGAACGTCGTCGCCGACTCATTTGGCCTATAGTATGCCGCTGCCTGATGCGGGTTCTCGCCATAGCGAAAAGGAAAATATTTCTGCCAAGAAAGGATCAGGTTTGTCGTCAACGACTCTGGAGTGGATTTACTTATTACTTCATCGAATGAGCGAGGAATCAAGTAGTTCATTATGCCTGCGTCATACGCCTGTGTTTGCGAAAAGACGCCGGCCCCAAGCCTGATCCGGACTATCTCAGGAGGGTCAGAAGTCTTACAACGCAGTAATTCGAGTGATCGCTCATACCAGTACGCGCCGGGTACCACCAGCACATGCTTATGATTCTTCGCCGCCGCCCGCAGCATGCACGGCCCGCCGATGTCGATCATCTCGATGGCCTGCTCAAAAGTACAGTTCTGATTGGCCACTGTCTTCTCAAACGGGTACAGATTCACCACCACCATGTCGATCGGCTGGATGCCGTGCTGCTCCAACTGGCGCATGTGCTCAGGGTTGTCCCGGTCGGCGAGGATTGCCGCGTGGATCTTGGGGTGAAGCGTCTTCACCCGCCCGTCGAGCATCTCCGGAAAACCCGTGATCTCCTCGACCAGCGTAACGGGAATGCCATGTTCCTTGAGGTGCTTCGCCGTGCCCCCGGTGGAGATGATCTCGATGCCGAACTCGTCGACCAGCGCGCGGGCGAATTCAACAATTCCGCTCTTGTCGTAGACAGCGATGAGTGCGCGGCGAATTGGGCGATCGGCCATGAAAAGCGTCCTTTCTCTTCCACGAGGGTCGAACGCCTAGCCTACCGACTTATCCGGGCGCGGCAAGATTTTAGACGGGTTCTTGAGCCAATCTGAAACAGCGCGGGATCACTGGCGCGCTTCAGCGGCGATGCTGCAGGGGCCTGAGCCGCAAGGATCGGGCGGTTGCGGGCAGGCCGGTTGGCAATGGCTACTCGTCCTCGCCCTCGGGGTCCGACTCTTCGTCGTCGGTGCCTGATTCCTCGTCTTCTTCCTCTTCCTCGGAGGTTTCCTCCTCATCGGACTCGTCGCCGGTATCTTCTTCTTCGTCCGCTGATTCGTCGTCCGCGCCAGCTTTTTCTTCGTCCGACTCTTCCTCGGCCTCGGCTTCATCCTCGGACTCCTCCTCGTCGGATGTCGGCTCTTCCGAGTCTTCGTCCGAGGGCGCGGAGTCCTCTTCATCCGGCGCCGGCTCATCGTCTTCGTCTCCGGCGGCGGCATCATTCACGACCGGCTTGCCGGCTGACGGCTTGGGTGCAGCCTCGCCCGGCAAAGAGACCAAACCTCGTCCGCCCACCGGCGTCGCCGTGCTTCGACTCGATAGCCAGTCGTCCTCGTAAAGCCACGCTAGGTCGTCCTCCTCCTTAGGAGGCTCCGGCGCCTGCCTGGCGGCGAGCCTGGCCTTCTGGTCGGCCTCGATCCGCGCCGCGATCTTCATCTTCTCGTCATCGCGAAGAACTTCGGCGATCGCGGCCGGCTTCAGCCGAGGCGCCGACTGCGATCTCAGGCAAACCAGATCGCCTCGCGGCCCGCAAAGAACGATCGCCTGCTCCGCATGAACCGGCACGCCGAACAACACGTCGTACGCCCCGACCACGTCCTTGATCTCGCCCGTGGCGGCGTTCACGCGAACAATCTGGGGCATGTCACCGCCCACCAGAAGGTAGGAATCCTTTTCAAACTGCGCGAGGAACCGCCCCCCTTCCGGGCGGTGCCAGAGCTGCTCCCCGTTCTCTGCGCTGAGCACGAATAGCCCCTGGTCGCCGGCCTGCTGATAGAGCCGACCGTCCGACAGATCGGGCTTGCGCATCAACGGGTCGTCGAAGCGCTGCCGCCAGATGCGCCTGCCCGTCGCACGTTCCAGGCAGTACAGCGAACGGTCGCTCGATGGGACATACACGTGTTCGGGAGCAACGAGCAGGTCCGCGAAGATCGGACCGTCGGTCTCGAAGATCCAGTTGGCCCGTCGGTCGGACTTGGTGCACGACACTGCGCGCCCGTCCTGCCCGCCGAAGTAGAGATTGGTCCGATCGACGATCGGAGTCCCGGACACTGTGTTCGGCGTCATGAGCTGCCAGTGCTGGAACCCCTGAATGATGTCGAGCGAGTAGAACCTCTGATTTGCCGCGCCGACATAGATGCGATGTTCGTCCGCCACGGCGGCGCAGCTCGCGGCGAACGGCAGCTTCACACGATCGAGCGGGAGGTGGATCTCGGCCTGAACCCGATCTCCGGATCGCGTCTTTTCCGTCGAGATGAGGCGCGTCAGGTGTCCGCGCGAGGTGCGGGCCTGCACCGACTCAAGGCGAAGTTCGGCAATTGCTTCGCCGGTTTCCTCGCCAACTTCGTTCAGGCGGTACACGCGAAAAACATCGTCTCCCTTGACCCCATGATCGGCGCCGATGCTGACGATTGCGGTGTCATGGAGAACTTGAATTACCACGCCGCGCAGGGTCCGGCGGTGGCTCGCGGCCTCTCCGGTCCGTCGGTCGAGCACGGTGACCGACCCGCCGGTAGTAAAGAAAGCGTACGTGTCGTTGTGCGAAGGCCCGCGGACGGTCTGCCCCGGATCGGCGATGATGCGCGACCATCGGACGATGCCGGTCATTGCGTGCACTGCCACGACGCGATTTACATTGGTGAAGACATACAGGTTGTCATCAACGAGGACCGTCCGCGTGACCGCCTCCGCCGGATCCATCGTCAGCGCAAGTTCCCAGTATCTCTGGGCGCCCAGCCGGGCAATTGCGTCATCCGAAAGGAGCACCGCCGCCCTGGTCGTCTCGCCGGCCGCAATGGCCAGTACCATGACCAGCGCGGCAAGGATTCGTCGCGGACATCTCATGTGTTCAACTCCTTCGCGCTCGGCGGGCTCAGTCTGCGCCTGAGGATTGCGAGCGGCGGGTGGGATCGCCCTTGTGCTGCGACGGCGCCAGTTGGCAACCGTCGTCGAAACCTCCAATCGGCGTCGGAGGCCATACCTGATCGGACGGGTTTGTCCCCCCGTGCCAGGCTCCCGCCGCAAAAGGGGATCTGCCACGAACAAACACGCAGTCCGGCAGTTTCCGGCACGCGGGGCCGAGCGACCGTGACCGGGCCGACTCTGCCCCCTGCTCTTAATCTAATGGACTTCTTTGGTTTAGGTCAAGAATCGTCCGCGGGGGAGGAGAGTCTTGGGGTATGCGGACGTTTGGATGGACGCGAAGCCAAACGGTTATGACCCGACCGGGCTCAGGATACGACATTCCCCGCGGCACCGACCCAGCTGGCCATTGACTGGATTCCGTGGCTCAGTCCGATGTTTGATGCACCGAGGGCGACGACCTAAATCTCGCGACGGTCCACCGTACCGGGCCGCACGTCCGATTCACCCCGCCAGACCGCCTTGGTCCGGGTAAAGGGCTGTTGGATCGCTGCCCGGAGCCTCCATCATGGACCCCGCAATCCGTTGCGTCGGCGACTTGCAAAACGACAGTGAGCGGGGGATAATTTGGTAACTTCAAGTGTGTTCGGGGAGTAAGCGACTCCCGGCATCCCTGAGGTCTCACCGGCACACGCCTCGTCCGACAAGCGGACAGCCTGTGCAACGAAACAGCGCGCTTGATTGCCACGGCATTCCCCTGGGGGCGGGTGGAAAGAAGCAGAGTCCTACCGAGAGTCCTGCCGGCAACGAGTGCGAGCGAAAAAATCATTAGGGAGGATTCGCCGTGAGCGTCCTGACGAAAGTTTTGGTCACGCTTCTCGCCTTTCTGTCCGTGGCGCTGAGCATGCTCGTCGTCTCGGCCTTTGCCCAGCAGCAGAACTGGAAGGCCTCGGCCGAGGACTGGCAGCAGGCCGCCATGACGGCGCAGAGCCAGGCGCGAACGGTCTCAATGAACGCCGCCCTTGACAAGGCGCGTAGTCTTGATCGCCAGAAGCAGGACGGCCAGCGCATCGAAGACCTCAAGGCCGAACTCGCCTCCGCCGAGGCCCTCGTGTCCGAGATGGAGCGGACGGTTGCCGAGAGTGCCACGAAGCTCACGGTCGAACAAGGCCAGGTCACCAGTACCAGCGAAGCACTCAAGCTTGTACAGACTGACCTGAACCGCGAACGCGAATTCAGCGCGAAGATGGCACGGCGAAACAGCGAACTCGAACGAGCCAACATCGACCTGACCGATCGCGTCAAGGAACTGACCACCAACGTCGAAATGGCCCGGGCACAGGTCCGTGCGCTGCAACAGCAGATCGCGGGAGCCACCGGAGCGGCTATGCCCGCCGCCGGCGGCTATCGCTCATCGGCCCAGATTCCCAGCCCGGCCCAATCCGTTGAAGAAAACGTACCGTCGGTTTCCACGCCTGCCATATCCGCCGTGGCCATGCCGATTCGCGGAGAAGTCGTCAGCATAAAGGGCGACCTCGCCAGCATTTCGGTCGGGGCCGCCGACGGCGTGGCTCATGGGATGAGCTTTCTGATCTATCGCCGGTCCGGCGCGGGCGGGCGGCCGCAGTTCCTGGGGACCCTGCGAATTACCCGCGTCGATGCCAACCAGGCCGCGGGTCAGATTGAACAGTCCGAAGGTGACATACGGGTTGGTGACCTGGCTCGCGATGAGGCGAGCTTCGCGATGCGGGGCTAATGGACGGCGGAACAAGGAGTTTCGTTGGTTGCCGGGGATTGGCGAAGGCCAACTCGTAGAACATCCGGGAGTCATGGACCATGGCAAAAGGCACACCCAAGCCCGCTCCCTCCGGCCCGCGAGTCCGGGCGGAGAACGACATCTACACCGTCATGGTGGCCATCGCACTGGCTTGCGTCGTCGGCACGTTTGCATTCGCGATCTATCGCTGCAATGAGTTGCTCGGCAAGCCGTTCCCCGGCTTCTGATCCCTTTGGGCGTCGGATCGCATCATCGCCGCCTTTCCTGAGTCGAGCGCATCAATTCACAGGTCGTTGAGGGTGAAGTCAAATTGCCCATCCGCGCGCTTCTTGCCCTTTCCACTTTCTCCAAAGCGGATAATCTATTGCACGGTCCGATCGCCCTGTGACCTTTCGGCGTACTGGGTGTAGAATGCCGATCCCGGTGAGTTGGGATTCGTCGCGCGAGCGGTACGGCCCACCGAACGGATTCGAAACAAGCGGGCGAAAGCACGAGAAGGGACACCTGCTTTGCTCTTCGACTCACTACTCGGGATGTTCAGCGTCGACATGGGAATCGACCTGGGCACCTGCAATACGCTCGTCTGTGTGCGCGGCGAAGGCATCGTCCTGAACGAGCCGTCTGTCGTGGCCGTCCGAAAGGGCACGAACGAAGTGCTCCAGGGCGGCAACGCCGTCGGCCTCGTTGCCAAGGAGATGCTCGGCAAAACCCCGGGCTCCATTGTCGCCGTTCGCCCCCTTAAGGACGGCGTCATTGCCGACTTCGACATCACCGAGGCCATGCTCAGCTATTTCATCCGAAAGGTGCACGGCGGGCGCCGGTTCATTCGCCCGCGCGTGGTTATCGCCGTGCCATCCGGCATCACCGCCGTCGAAAAGCGCGCGGTGTACGGTTCGGCCGAGCGCGCCGGGGCGAGAAAGGTTTACCTGATTCAGGAACCCATGGCGGCCGGCATCGGCTCCAACCTGCCGATCGCCGAAGCCCGGGCCAGCATGATCGTCGACATCGGCGGCGGCACGACGGAGGTCGCCATCATGTCGCTGGCCGACATATCGGTTAGCGAGTCGCTTCGCGTCGCGGGTGACGACCTCGACGAAGCGATCATGGCCCACATGAAGCGGACGTACAACATGCAGATCGGCCCACAGACCGCCGAGCAGATCAAGATCCAGATCGGCTCCGCCGCCCCCCTCAATGACGAGATGTCCATGGAAGTCCGGGGCCGCGATATGATCAGCGGGCTTCCGCGCAAGACCATCGTCACCAGCCAGGAAGTGCGCGAGGCCCTCCGCGAACCCGTCAGCCAGATTCTCGATTCCGTGACACACACGCTGGAGCGCTGCGAGCCGGAACTGGCCGCCGACCTGGTGGACAATGGCATCCACCTGTGCGGCGGAGGCGCGTTGCTCCGCGGGCTCGACCGCGTCATGGCCGACGCCACCGGTCTCGATGTCAAGGTCGTGGACGATCCCCTCTCCTGCGTCGCGCGGGGGACAGCGGTCTATCTCGAAAACCTCCAGGATTGGCGCCGCACCATGGAAACGGACGACCTCGGCGCCTGATCTTCCGGGTCTTTTTCCGGCAATCCCGGTCCTCATTTCAGCGTTTTGTCATCAGGCCGGCTGGTTCCGCGTACGTGGTCGGCGCCCGTTATCCGACCGCCACGTCGGTCCTCTGATACAATATGCCCAGCCTGCTTGGGCGAGGCCTCATGTTCTGCACAGGATGTGAAAACTATCAACGAATGTCCCGCCGCGAATGGCTGCGGTCCGCGCTGGGCGCGGCCGGAGGCGCTTCTTTTCTGGGCTTCTTCGATCCTTCCCGGCTTCATGCCGCTCCACGCAAGGACACGCGCACCGCCGATTCCGTCATTCTCCTCTGGATGAGCGGTGGCATGAGCCACATTGATACGTTCGACCCCCAGCCGGGCGCCGCCATAGGCGGGCCCACTCGGGCGATTCCAACGTCCATTGACGGCGTGATGATCTCTGAACATCTGCCGCGATTGGCCAAGTCCCTGGGCCGCCTTTCGATCATCCGCAGCACCACCAGCAATGAGTTCGACCACGACCGCGCTGCGTACCTGATGCACACCGGCTACGAGGTGCTGCCGAGCATGAAGCACTCGACCCTGGGTTCGATCGTCGCGAAGTACAAGGGCCCTCCGAAGCAGGATGATAACCTCCCGCCCTACGTATCGATCGGAATCGACTGGGCGGCCGGCTACTTCGGACCGAAGTTCGCGCCCTATTACATCGGCGCTGCGGATGCGGCGGATCGAAATCTCCAGGTCTCCGAAGGGATCGGCGAAAGACGATTCACTGATCGGCTCAAGCTGCTCCACGAACTGGATCGATCGTTCCGTGCCCGCTATCCGCGGCACCCGGCCCTCGAGGAGTACGCACAGCACTACAACGCCGCGCTGCTCATGATGCGCCCGCGCACCGCAAAGGTCTTCGACCTCGACGACGAGCCCGAATCGATGCGCGAAGCCTACGGCGCGCGATCCGGTTTCGGACAGGGATGCCTGCTGGCGCGCCGCCTCGTGCAGGCGGGCGTGCGCTTTGTCGAGGTCGCACTGCCCGGATGGGATACCCACCAGAACAACTTCGAAATCGTCACGGAGAAGTGCCTGGAGCTGGACATCGCGGTCGGCGCGCTGCTTGCAGATCTCACAGTTCGCGGCCTGTTTGACCGGACCATCGTCCTGCTCACCAGCGAGTTCGGCCGAACGCCGGCAATCAATGACAACCAGGGACGCGATCACTTCCCAAGGGTCTGGAGCACGCTCATTGGCGGCGGCGGCCTCGCTGCGGGAAGGGTCATCGGCGCGAGCGACGCCGGGCAGGCGGTTGCGGATCGTGCCGTGCGTGTCGGCGACCTGCACGCAACGCTCTGCCAGGCAATGGGCATCGATTTCGCCCAGACAAACCACTCCCCGGACAATCGGCCCTTCCGCATCGTGAAGGACCCCGCAGCCCTTCCGATCGCGGAGCTTTTTTCCTGATCCCCGCCGGCCTCCTGTGCTGGCACCCCCTTTCCGCTAACATGCCCGGCTCGGCACGGGAAATGCCGGTACGTCTACCAGAGGAACCGGGTGTCCGACGAAATCGCAAAACTCAGTCTTGCAGCCGTCTCCATCGGTTTCCTGCACACGCTGTTGGGGCCGGACCATTACGTTCCCTTCGTGGCCATGGCGCGAATCGGGCAATGGTCCCTGAAACGAACGCTCATGATTACGCTGATCTGCGGCGCGGGGCACGTGGCAAGTTCCATCATTCTTGGCATCGCAGGCATCGCTTTGGGAGTTGCCGTCTTCAAACTGGAGAATGTGGAGTCCGCCCGAGGTGATATTGCCTGCTGGATGCTGATCGCCTTCGGGCTAGTCTACTTCGTATGGGGGGTTCGCCGGGCCATCCGAAATCAGCCCCATACGCACCTGCACGTTCACGAGAACGGCTCCGTTCACGCGCATGAACACACGCACGAGTCGGAACACCTGCACGCGCACTCAGGAGCCAAGGCCGATACCAGGGTCGCGCCCAGCGGCAATAGCGCGGAAAGCCCGGCCGGCGCATCGAAACGAACGCTCACGCCCTGGGTGCTGTTTACGATCTTCCTGTTCGGACCCTGTGAGCCGCTGATACCCTTCCTTATGTACCCCGCGGCAAAGGGCAGCACGTGGGGACTGATCTGGGTCACTGCCCTGTTCGCGGCCGCTACAATGGCGACGATGACGGCCATGGTCGCTTCGATGTATCTTGGGGCGTCATTCCTCAAGATGGGCCGCTTCGAGCGGTTCGGGCATGCCACGGCCGGCTTCCTCGTCCTGGCATGCGGCGCGGCGATTAAAGCGGGCCTGTAGCCCGAGCGCTCGGCCCGCCGGCGCGGACGGCGCACGACCTGCCGTTGTCGGGGAATCCGGCGCGCCCAAGAGGACCCGATTCTACTTTCCGTTCTTAATGACTTCGTCGAGGTATTTCTGAAAGTCCGCCATCTTATAGGAGATGAAGCAAAAGGCGTGGTGCAGGGCGATCCACTCCATGTCCGTATCGTCGCCCTGGGCCTCTTTTCGCAGTTCGTTGAGCTTGGCGAGAATCTGTTCCGCTTTCATGTTGTGTGGTGTCCTCTCAATGGTGCGCTTCGCTCACTGTCCATTCGCCGCCTGCACGCGTCGGGCGAAAGCGCCGCCCGTCGCCCCCTGCCGAATCATCGGCACGCCGCGTGTCCGACATCCAGTTGGACTCGCTCCGGACATTGGCCTCGCCCGGAACGAACGGCCCCGGCCGGACAATGCGTCATGGCCTCCGAAATAGCACAAGGCTGCTCGTAAAGCCGTGCACGAATGTCTTATTGCCCACGGGGCCGATCTCTCCTGCGGCGAAAAACCCCGCGATCTGGCAATCCTTCGCGACCGAGTTCACCAGGCCGATATCATGATTGGGTGCGCCGAACATCCGCGCGCCCCGCCCGTTGCATGTAAACAGCAGACCGCCCGTCGGCGGCGCCGGCATGGAGGAAATCTTTTCGGCGAGTAATTGCCTCATCTCCTGGTCCGCGCTCTTTGAATCGCGCACGTGAAACTGAATTGTCTGGCCCGGCCGGATGAAGGCCCCCACCGCCAGACCGCTGTCATCGACGACTTCAAGCAGGTTTCGGATCAGGAAATCGCCGGGACCGAACTTTTCGAGTTGCTCATTGACCACACGACCAAGATGAAGCCCGTTTTGCATCAGTGCCTGGTCGGCGGCAGGCGCTGATGCGAACACATGCCGCACCACGTCCAGCGCCGGCCGGCCGCGGAGCTCGTAGATCACGTTTCGCTCGGCCCGTGTCACGACAAACGGCTCGCCCACCGGGCGACAGCCCTGTGACACCACGGTATCTATCACAATGGGCCCGGAAAGCGAAATCCCCACCAGGCCCTGGCGCAGAACCTGATCGTTCAGGAACAGTCGGTTTTCACCCGGCGCGCCGGCCGCACTCGCCAGCCCGCCGACCGCCGTGCTTCCGGGAAAGGCTTCGTCAATTTGTTCGAGGACGTGCTCGATGTCGATCGTGAAAGGGTCCGGCAGGACAATGAAGCACGGCTTGGCGTCCGGGCTCACCGCCAAGTGCTCCCGCCAGCCCTCCGTGCCCTCCAGATTCTGAACGTCGTTCTGGTCGATGACAAAGGGGAGCAGTCGAACGCCCGGCAGCCGCGCCGCCCAGATGGCCATCGCCGGCGCATCCTCGACTTCGCGATCGGCCCCAATGATTCCGCGGGCCGTACAGCCCATCAGGTTTCGCGTGTTTATCCGCTCGCGGACCTCGGTAAGAACCCTGTCAAACCGAGGGCCGTAGTGGGCCGACATGAAAAACAACACAAGATCGGGCTCGATCCCTTCAATTGCCGCCCGCAGTTGCGAGATAGCGGCACTGGCATCGGTAAGCGTACTTATGGCTGCCTTGAACTGCATTCCACGGACCCCGATTCCGGCCCTGTGTGAATAATAGCAAAATTGCGCGGAAAACGCCCGGCCACGCCGAAAGGCTCATGAGTGCCGGTCTATTGGCCGATTCGTCCCACTCTGCTCAGTACCAGCAGCCGCCGCTCGGTCATTTCCTCGATCGCATACCGAACGCCCTCACGCCCCAGACCGCTCTCCTTCACGCCACCATAGGGCATGCTGTCAACCCGGAAGGCCGGGACATCGTTGACGATGATTCCGCCGACTTCCAGCTCATTGAATGCGTACATCGCATGGTCGATGTTCCGCGTGAAGACGCCCGCCTGCAATCCGAAGCGGCTGGCATTGACGCGGCGGCAGGCTTCATCGAATCGGGAGTACGGCTCCAGCAGGGCCACGGGGCCGAATACTTCGCGACAACTCACATCCGCGTCGTCGGGCACGTTCTCAAGGAGCGTCGCCTCGTAAGAGGCGCCATCCCGATGGCCCCCGCAGAGCACCTTTGCGCCTCCGGCTACTGCCGCATTCACCCATCCTTCGACACGCCGCGCGTCGCCCTCGGAAATAAGCGGCCCGATGAATGTGTCCTCCTTCCGAGGGTCGCCGGATTGTAATTTCGCGGCCTCCGCGATCAGTGCCGCGCGCACGGCGTCATACAGCGACTCGTGGAGCAATACACGCTGAACGCTGATGCAGGACTGGCCGGACTGATAAAACGCGCCAATGACAATTCGGCCCACGGCGAAATCAACATCCGCATCGCGATCGACGATGCACGCGGCGTTTCCTCCGAGCTCAAGGACGACCCTCTTCTTCCCGGCCCTGGCCTTGAGGGCCCACCCCACCTCCGGAGAACCCGTGAACGACAGAAGTCTCGCACGGTCATCGGTCACAAGAAGATCCGCGTCTTCGCGGCGACAGGGAAGAATACTGAAACCCCCGGGCGGGAGCGGCGTTTCCGCAAGGATTTCGCCAAGGAGAAGGGCACTGATCGGCGTCAGCGTTGCCGGCTTCAGGATCCACGGACACCCCGCGGCGATCGCCGGAGCGATCTTGTGAGCCGCAAGATTTAGCGGAAAATTGAACGGTGAGATAAACGAACAAACCCCGACAGGAACGCGCTTCCAGAAGCCCTCGCAACCCTCGGCCCGCGCGGAGATGTCCAACGGGAGGTACTCCCCCGTCAACCGTGTCGCTTCCTCCGACGCAATCCGAAACGTGTCAATCGCGCGACTGACCTCCGCACGGGCGTCGCGAATCGGCTTTCCCGCCTCGATGCAAACGGCGGTCGCGAATTCTTCGCTCCGGTCGTGCAATCTCTGCACGACGTGATTCAACACGGCGGCACGTGCATATGCCGGCATGCGGCGACACGAATCCGTCGCGACGACCGCCCTATCAAGCGCTTCGTCAATCGTTTCCGGGCCGGCGAGGGCCACCCGCGTCGCCTCCGCCCCGGAGTACTTGTCGAGCACCGGCAGGTCCGCGTCTCCATTGCGGACCTGACTGCCGACGAACAATGGATAATGGTGCTTCAGCATTTGAGCCTGCTCCGCATTGCTTCCCGGGCGACGCTTAAAAAACCACCCGTGCGACCGCTCATCGATAATCGATAACGGCAAGGCGACGGGGCGGAAAGGCCATCTACCGACCGCCCTCAATTAACCACGTGACAGCTCCCTCGATGGCCAAGAGATGCGTGCCACTTTGACAGCCAATTTGAGCCGGATGAATCCGAGACTGCCATTCCTGCGGACGCCGCCTGTGCGCTTCCTTGGAGACCCGGGTTCCGTGCGAATCCTAAAGTATTGCCAATTAAAGCGTTACGAATTGACGATGTCTTCCTCCTACACCCCCACCGGGTGGCATGACCCTTGCTTACCTCTTTGGGTATCGGAAAGCCGCACCGCGCCTTTGAGTGGCGGTCCAGGCATCCCAGGAGTCTCCTTGTGTCGCCCTTACGGCTGAACATCCTGCTCGCCCATGCCGCTCAGGACCCTTGGGCTGTCGGGCTGGCAGGCAGCCTTCGCGAGTTGCCGGTCGATCTCCACTGGTCGCGAAGTGAGGCGGAAGTTCTTGGGATAGCCCGGGAGCGAAAGCTCCATCTCGGCGTTGTGGATGACGCGATTCCCGACGGCGGCGGGCTGGGCCTGTTGCGTCGAATCCGGCGTATGGGACTGGACTTTCCATGCGTGCTGGTGTCGCGCGAGCCCAGCGAGCGGCTCCTTCAGGACGCATTGGCGCTGGAGGTGCTGACCGTAATCCAGGCGGCGGCCTATCAGGAGACGCTGGTGCCGAGCGTTCTGAAAGTGATTCACCATCGCTACAACGTGATAACACCGTCCAACGGGCACTCGAACTAGCAATACAGGCTTCCTCCGCGTCGGGCGCGGTACGAACACAAGACGGAAGTGCAAATTTGGTAATTGTGAGTCAATAGGAAGGAGCGAACGAATGTCGGTAACGAAGATGAAGATTCGCCCGCTGGGCGACAAGGTGCTGGTCAAGCGGATAGAGGCGGAGGCCATGACAGCCGGGGGCATCGTCCTTCCAGATACGGCCAAGGAAAAGCCCAAGCGCGGCCGGATCATCGCCGTGGGCGACGGCAAGCTCCTCGACACGGGCGAGCGGGCCAAGCCGCAGCTCAGGAAGGGCGAGGAAGTGCTCTTCACCAGCTACGCAGGCACTGAGGTCAAGGTCAGCGGCGAAGAGTTTATCATCATGGACGAGTCGGATATTCTCGCCGTCATCGAGTGAGATTGTCGGACGGCGGCCACGGCGCGACGACGCCCGGCGCCGCGGTTCCTCGTCACAGGCGTCCATGAGGAATGAGGACCGGTGATCAGCGATCGGCAGTGCGGAATTGCTGAAAGCTGGCTGCTGAAAGCTGAGAGCTGAACCGTGCGACCCAAACTGTTTGAAGCGGCGCTCAACGAGGCGATTAAGTTCGGACCGTCGGCCCGGCTGGTGATCACGTTTCCCGGAAACGAGGACGCGATGCACATTCACCCGCTGGCCTACAACAAGGTCGAAGACGGCGGATTTCGGATCGAAATCCGCGTCTCGAAGTACGACGACGCCGAAGTCGTCGACGACGTCATCTTCGTCGATGCCGAGGCGATCGAAACGGTTGAGCTTCAGGTCAAGCAGCAGGGCAGCGTCTGGCAGGATGAGCCTTTTCAGGGCGGAATTGGGGACGAAGAGGAGGAACAATGACCGTTGCACCCAGTCTCGCGAATGAAGTCGTGAACGGCGAAGGGCGGGCGGGCGTGCAGAAATCCGCTCGGATGCTTCCGTGCTGCCTGGCCATCAGTCAGGACACGGCGTTCGGCACGGGCGACGCGTCTCACACCCTGCGGCGGCGATGGAGGGCGCTGGCGATCGATGATCACCATGAGCTGACCTCCGGCGAGCTGGTCACCAACATGGACGACCCGTTGATGGTGGTTCGCGACAAGGCCATGCTCGCGGCGCGCAGCCTCGGCTATGAGCCGCAGCAGTTCATCCTCGACAAGGCAAACTGAGCGGGCCGCCCATTCGGGGCCCGGGCAATATAAACGACAAGAATCGGAAAATCGGAACAACGCATTCGGAGAGACATCCTATGGCAGCAAAAAAGATTGCATTCGACATGGAGGCCCGTGAGGCCATTCGAAGCGGCGTGAGCCAGCTTGCCCGCGCGGTCAAGGTCACCCTCGGCCCCTGCGGCCGCAACGTCGTGCTGGAGAAGTCCTTCGGTTCGCCGACGGTCACCAAGGACGGTGTCACGGTCGCCAAGGAGATCGAACTGGAAGACCCATATGAGAACATGGGTGCCCAGATGGTGAAGGAGGTCGCCAGCAAGACTTCGACCGACGCCGGCGACGGCACCACCACCGCGACGGTCTATGTCGAGTCCATCTTCAACGAGGGGCTCAAGAACATCGCCGCCGGTGCGAACGCCATGGAACTCAAGCGCGGCATCGACCTGGCCGTCAGCGCCATCGTCGAAGACTACAAGCGAATGGCCAAGCCGGTGAAGGAAAACAAGCAGATCGCCCAGGTCGGCACCTGCGCTGCCAACCACGACTCCGACATCGGCAAGAAGATCGCCGACGCCATGGACAAGGTCGGCAAGGACGGCGTCATCACCGTCGAAGAGAGCCAGACGCTCGATACGACCGTCGAGCTCGTCGAGGGCATGCAGTTCGACAAGGGCTACCTCTCTCCGCACTTCGTCACCAACCCGGAGACGATGGAAGTCCGCCTCGACAAGCCCTATATCCTGATTCACGAGAAGAAGATCGGCTCCATCAAGGACCTCATCCCGCTGCTCGAGAAGGTCGCCAAGAGCGGCCGGCCGCTGCTTATCATCGCCGAGGACGTCGAGGGCGAGGCCCTGGCGACGCTCGTGGTGAACAAGCTCCGCGGCACGCTGCCCTGCTGCGCGGTCAAGGCCCCGGGCTTTGGCGATCGCCGTAAGGCCATGCTCGAGGACATCGCCGTCATGACCGGCGGCAAGGCAATCTTCGAAGACCTCGGCATTACGCTTGAGTCGCTGGACATCAAGGACCTCGGCCAGGCCAAGCGCGTGGTGATCGACAAGGACAACACCACGATCATCGAGGGCGCCGGCAGCGCGAGCGACGTGAAGGGTCGCATCGCCCAGATCAAGACCGAGATCGACAAGACCACCAGCGACTACGACCGCGAGAAGCTCGAAGAGCGCCTGGCCAAGCTCTCCGGCGGCGTCGCCCAGATTCGCGTCGGCGCGGCCACCGAGGTCGAGATGAAGGAGAAGAAGGCCCGCGTCGAGGACGCCCTGCACGCCTGCCGGGCAGCCGTCGAAGAGGGCATCCTGCCGGGCGGCGGCGTGGCCCCGCTCCGAGCGCTGAAGGCGCTCGACAGCGTCGAGAACAAGGCCAAGGGTGACCAGAAGACCGGCGTGGACATCATCCGCCGCGCCCTCTGGGCCCCGATCAAGGTCATTGCCGAGAATGCCGGTGTCGATGGCAGCATCGTCGCCCAGAAGATCTTCGAGTCGAAGGACGTGAGCTTCGGCTACAACGCCCTGACCGACGAGTACGGCGACATGATCGCCATGGGCGTCCTGGTCCCCGCCAAGGTCGAGCGCGTGGCACTGCAAAACGCCGCCAGCGTGGCGACGCTCCTGCTGACGACCGACGCGGTCATCAGCGAGATCAAGGATGACAAGGCCAAGAAGCCGGGATCTGGCATGTAAAGGGTGTGGCACAGGCTATTAGCCTGTGACCGACAAGGCGCCCCGTAGCGCCACCCCTCGCGGGTGGCGAGTCATCTCAGGTGTCTGATTCCCTCCCCTTGCTAAGGGGAGGGTCAGGGCGGGGTTGGCCTCGGTGCTCGCCTCACATCGACAACTCAACCCGGGCGCCGCCCAGCGCGGCCGCCCGTTTCACATACACGCGGCACGGCCCGTCCATCCGGATGGGCCGTGCCGTTCGTCTTCAATGTCCGTCAAATGCTCTTACTTCACCTCGTTTACCGCCGGCATCTTCCATGTGCCGTCGATGATCGACTCCTTCGGCCAATAAAACCGAAACATCGGAACAAACCGCCCCTTTGGAGCCGGCAGCCAGTTGGATTCCTTGTCCGCGCCGGGCGACTCACTCTGAAGGTAAAGGTCGGTGGAGCCGTCAGGATTGGTCTTCAGCGAGTTTCGCGCGCTCAGCGTGTAGCGATTCAAGGGATTATCCACGAAGAAGAATTGCTCGTCATACATGGTGAGCGACCAGAAACCATTGACCGGCGGCAGATTCCCCTTGTCGAAGTGGATCACGTATTTCTTCGAGCCGTCGTAGGGCTGCCCCGCGGCGGATACCTCGCTGGTAGGATAAATAGCGTCCTCCGGGCGATTGGCCCCCAGGCCGATGGCCGTGATGAAGGCGCGCTGGAGATACTCCGTCCCGTAGATTCCGGTTTTCGTGGAGAACAGCCAGCCGTTCACGTCCTTGTTGGCGCCCGCCGCGATGCCCGCCTTGGCCCAGCCCATGATCTTCTCAACGCCATACTGCGGGACGGCCATCAGCGCCTGCCTGACGGCGGGCTCAAAACGGCCAAGGTCGAACGGCTTGCCGGGAACGATGCCGATCCGGGCCATCTTCGCGAGCATCGGGGCGTCCGCCGCGGCGGGCGGGTTGTCCTTCATCAGGGTGGCCAGCAGATTGAAGTAGTCCGGTGCGCTGAGCCGGTTGACCTGATCGCGCACGGGAGTTTTCATGTCGATACCCGGGTCAACTGTTCCCGCCGACGGGTTGTAGGGCTTGTCATAATTGCTGAGCGGCGCGAGGCAGATGGCATCCTGCATCTTATGAACAGCCGCATAGTCCTCCGGTGTCCCCGTGCAATAGATTCGTCCCAGCAGCCACACGATGCTTGTCGGCGACTTGTACTCTGTCACGCCCGCAGGGAGCGTGCCCTTCCAGCCGGGACCGGTGATCGCATATTTCTGCGGGCCGGTGCCGGTGGTTCGCTTGCCGGGCACCTGGAAGACATTGGTCCAGCCATCGAGCATCGGGAAAAGGTAATAGCGGTCGTTCGCATCGGGCAGACTCAACACCCAGGGTTCCTTGCCGACATCGATCCAGGCCGTGGTGTAGAGCGTGTCCGCGTTCGGCGCGGTGACATCCCTGAAGGCCGCCGTCGGATATGCGCGCATCCGGATAAGATGCCCCATGGGTGCCCGCGTTCCCTCCGGACGCACGACGTTGGTCATCACGCGCCGGGTGTATTCCATCGTCACCAGCGGATAGCCGTAGATGTAGGCGTCAACACCGAGCTGCTGCGCTTCAGCCGGAGCGATCTCTGCACCACCGGCACTGGTTGATGCAATGGCGCCCATGAGCGCAGCGCCGATGATGAGTAGTGTGCTTGCGAGTTTCATGTGAGTGCTCCCTTCAGAAATGCCTGGTTCGCTTGCCGTCGTAAGCCCGTGGCGCCTGGGATGAGCGGTGCCCTCGTCAGAAACTGATGCGCGATGCACCAAACGGACAGTGCAATCCCGCTCCTGGGCGTCTGACCAACGACCATGGACAATCAGTGTTCATGGCGGTTCGGATTCTGTCAATGAGGCATTAAAGTCCCTCATTATTTGTGGACATCCGGATAAGGGGTAATAGGACCCCCAAGGACCAGACCGTGAAGGACGCGAGACAGCAGAGAAATTTGCCCAGGAATTCAATCTGGATGCGATTCGGTTGAGTGATCGTGCGGACACGACGACCTGCAACGCCGCGGCGGGGCGAAGCAAGGACTAATGGAACTTCGCAGAAAAGTCCGCGAGAGCATTTCTACCCGCCGGCCTCCTTGCCGCATGTTTGCCGCAGGTGTCCCGCCTTTCCCGGCCGGGTGTTTTCAGCCGCCCAGGACGGCATCGACGTACGGCTGAATGTCCTCGCCGTTAAACAGACCGTCAGGCGTCACGTCCGCGCGGACCGTCGTGCAGAACCCGCCCGACTTGCCGAGCAGAATCTCCACGAAGAATGCCACGTCAGCGGCATCGACACTGCCGTCGCCGTTGATGTCTCCCGCCAGCGGGTTCTCCTGGTCGTTCGGGCAGCCCGGCGTCCCCTTGACGAGCGCGCTGGCTTCCCAGTTCGCCGGCATGTCGGGCAGAGAATCCGGCACGATCCGCTCCAGCGAGTAGCCTATCCCGTCGGCCGGCGGCGGCCAGGGCAGCCGATCGAGGTACGAAAGCGAATCCACGATCACATAGGGCACGAACACCTCGGGCGGAGCCTGCGGCGTGTCCGGCTTGGCGATCGAAACTGTCTCTCCCCCGTTGCTCAGCTGCCCGGTGTACGGGCCGACAATGGCCACGGATTCGTCGAGGCCGTAGTTCATGCGGAAGTCGGCGAGCTTGGCCGGCTCCGCGATCGGGTCGAAACTGACCACGAGCAGAAATCCGCGCGGCGGGACCGTCGTCCCGATCGGGAAGGTGTAGTTCACGCCGTCGGAAATCCGCCACGCGTGAATCTCGCCCGGGTCCGGGAAGAAGGTGTACAGGTCGACCGGCGCGTCGCTGAAGTTGTGCAGCTCGATGAACTCGTGATCGATGTTGTCAACGCCCGGCGTCAGGTCCGGCGGGTGGTACATGATCTCATTGATGACCACGGGACCGATGCGCGGCTCCGAGTTCGCCGCCCCCTCGGTAACGCTCTCCAGTTGATAGACCGGCCCGGTGCCGTTGGGGTATCGCCCGAAGGAGACGCCGTTCTCAATTGCGCCGAACTTGATGTAGTCGCGGCCACCTGTCAGGACGCCATTCGAATCCGCCACCGAGAGCACGACGTCATCGCCCGTGGCGGAATTGAGCCCGAAGCCGAACTGGGACTGATAAAGCACGAGATAGCCATTGCCCGGAACGATCGTTCCGTCGGGGATTTCATACATTTGAAGATCGTTGAGGCTGTCGGAGAGATACCAGCCGCTGATGTCGATCGGATCCGGCGTCATGTTGTAAAGCTCAATGAAATCCTCCTGCGGAGGATCGGTATGGGTCAGCACTTCGTTGATCACGACGGTCGTTAGCTGGCTGAACGGAACGACGCTTCGCAGGACAGAAAAACTCTGCGTCGCCGCGCCGCCGCTCCACGTGTTCGGGAGACCGAAGGTGCTCGATGCGCCATCGTTGTACGCGGAAAGCGGCGTGATCGAGGGGCTGGGATCGGCCTCCAGCTTGCAGACCTCGTTGTTTCCGACTCCGCTCGTCGGACGAATCCCCTCGCCGGCGGGGCCAAAGCGCACCGTATTGAACTGGTCTTTGATCGTGATCTGCCAGTTGTCGTTATTTACGAAGAAATTGGCGGCCGTGATATATGTCCCATCGGTGGCGGCGTTTGCCCGAACGTTTAGCCACCATTTGCCGAGAACGGGCTGGTAATCGTCCACATTCGCCGAGAGGTCTTCCGAGACCGTGATGATCGTCCCGCTTCGCAGGTCGGCCCAGACTTCATGCTGGGTCAGCGCCAGCACCTGCGCGCCGCCGCCTGAGCTGTCCGTCAGCGTGAACGTCCAGCCGCGCATGTCGAGGTGATCGGTGATCACCACAAGTTCAAACCAGTCCCCGCCGTTACCAGGCACGATCCCCCAGAATGGGTCCGACGCGCCGTTCTGGAGGACCTGGGTATCGCTCACCGCGTTGTATTCGTTGAGAATGACGTCTGCCGCCCGCGCGGGAACAGCGCAGGCGATAAGAATCGCCGTGGATCGAAGGATTGATTTCATGGCTTGGACCCTCTCCTCTCCCTCTGGCACTCTTTCTATTCCGGCTCGGAGGCATTATACCGCGGTGAAGTGTGGATTCATCGCGTGAACACGAGGGAAACCGCCTCGCCGGGCAGGAGCGATTCATCCTTGACGCTCACGACCACCTCCCGACCCCACGAGGGCCAGTTGGGCAGCCGGCGGTAGCGAATCGGAACCTCTCGGACCGCGTCGGAAACGCTGGTGACCTCCCCGACAAGCCTTCTCGGCCCCTCCGGGCCGGGCGCCGTCGGGTACAGACTGACCGTTTCGCCCACCGAAACGACCGTAGCCTTGTTTTCCGGGAGATATGCAACGATTCGCTGGGTACCGACCGGGGAGATTACCACGAGGGGGTCCCCCCCCTGCACGCGATCCCCGCTCTGGACGAACACCGCAGTCACCTGGCCGTGAATCGGAGACCTAAGCACACGTTGATCGATACGAAACGTCAATTCCTCGATCTCGCGCTCCCGCACGTCAACGGCAAGGCGAATGGGTCTGAGAACAGCCTCGTAGTCGACCGGCACTTCCAGCTTGTTGTTGAAGTTGTACCAGCGCTTGTCGGCGTCCACGAACGCCTTCAACATGCGATCGATGTTACGCTCGTTGCTCTCGATCCGGGCACGTACCGCCTCCACTTCGGTTTCATAGTTGTTCAGCTCCCGGAAGCCCGCGTTTTCGGTTTTGTAAAGGCGCTGAAGTATCTCGTGTTCGATCAACATGCCGGTGAGACGCGACTGATCGGATGCCTGCGTGACCAGCGCGGAGAGATACTGAATATGCGCCGACTCTCGATCGGTCAGATACCGCCGGGCCAGGTCGGCCGCGTTGATCTCGACGTTGGTCTGATCAAGATTCAGCTTGATGCGCTCGGACTCCACCTCGTTCTGCAGCCGCTCAAGGTCCTTTGAAAGGGTAATCAGGTGCAGACGGTCCTCGCGGTCGTCCATGCGAACCAGCACGTCTCCCGGCTCGACAAACTCGTGCAGCTTTGCCCCAAGATTGCGTACCAGTCCGGGCTCCACGTTGGTCATCGTTATCGAGAGATCTTCGGCGTAGCCGATCACCGAGCCCGTGGAGAATCTGCGCGGATAGAGGCTCAGGGCCGCCGCAACAGCCCCGATCCAAAGGGCAGCCGGTATGAGCGCCTTCAATCCTCGCTTGATGTTCATGCCTGCCCACCAGCCCGTCGAACCCACCCGGGACAGATATACCATCGGTCAGGAAACTTCCTCGCGCTCAGGGTCCACGAGGAGGTTAACGAAGCGAACCGGCCCGGACGTCCGAAGGGCGTTCACGAGTGCCGGTGCGTTGTCAGGATTTCGCAATCGCACCTTATAGACGCATTGATAGACCCGTCCGCCCTGAGGGTCCATCGCCGGGCCCTCATCCATCGACACCAGTGTCTGCTTTCGGCAGAAGCCCCGCATCAGCCGCGACATCGCCGACTGGTCGAAGCCGTCCGCGTCAACCTGCATGCGAAGGACACTGTCCATCGAACGCCAGCCGCCAAAACCGGTCTTGTGCAGATACCACGCGATACTGTTCGCCCCAAGCGACCCGATGAGGGCCACGAGGGCATAGCCCATCCCCGCCGCCATGCCGCAGACCAGACAAAGCAGGACGTACACGTTGTCACGGGCATCGCGCACGACCGTTCGGAATCGGATGATGGCCAGGCCGCCCAGCAGTCCGAATGCGGCCAGGGGAGCCGTCATGATGAGCATGATGCTCATGGCCGATATCATCGTGATAAGCACGAGCGCCTGCGTAAACGTCCTCGAGTACGAAACGCCGCGGTGCGTCCACTTGTAAAACCAGGCATTCAACTGGCCGACAATGAAGGCGATCAGCATGCCGTAAACCAACGCGCCTGCCGACAGCGTCTGCCCGCTTTGAAGCGTCTGCATCAGGTTGTCGAGCATCTCGGTCATACGTAGCGCGCCTCCTCAAGAGGCTGAAACAAACCGTTCGCGGCCTGGGAGCACATGAGGTACTTGCAAATTCCGCGCCGCACGAGGTCGGATTTCTCGAGAAGGTTCTCGACCCAGTCCGGGTAGGTATCCGTGAACTTGATTTCGAGGATCACCCCTTGCAGGCGAAGCGGCCACCACACCTCGCGGATTGACTGACCCGTGGTGTCCAGGACCCCGTAGCGAAGACTCCGGTCGAGGCTGACCCGAACGCGCTGGCCAAAATCGCTCTCGTACGCCTCTCTCTCATAGTGTACCGAAATGACCGGTTGGGCCTGAAGCCGCTGGCGGAGAAACATGAACTTGGTGATGTTCTTTCGGGAGCGGTCGTCGATCTGCGACTCCGATTCCGCGCCGAGAAAGTTATTCCAGAAGGCCTCGGGAACGGCCGGACCGCTTAACCTCACCCGAGTCTTGTAAACGACCCCGTTAAGCTTGCGCTTCACCTCAAAGAACGTCGGAAGCCCGTCCATGGGCTGGTTGAACTCCCGATAAGTCCGAACCCGTAGCTTGTAACGATCGGCGCGGCGCTCCACGACGGATCGGGCGAGCACGAAGTCAGGAGAATCGAGGTACACCGAGTGAATTGGATAACGGTAGCCGGGACGTCCCACGCAATATGCATCGAAGCGCAGGTTGGCGCGGCAGTAGCGGGTAATCCGCTCCGCCGTCCCCTCATCGACAATGAATTTGACCTCGTAGCGCTGCCACGCGGTCTGCATCGTTATCCGGCTTCCTTAATTGGGGCCGTTGTGCCCGGAAGCCGCCTCCGCCGGCAAAAAACCAATGCCTTCATCGGGACAGTCTGTCCGCGCTCGCGTCACGCCTGGCTGGCTTCGAGATTTGTGCCGACGGCCCGAAAGGCGAACTGCGAGCACACAAACTGCGCCCGAGGTGACATGACATCTTAACGATTTCTTAACTGCGACTTCAACGGAAATCCGTTTCAAAAAGGTCTGAAATCTTGCCTCGGTGGGAGTTGAATGCGCGAATGTGCAAAAAGAGCGCACCCCGAAAAAACGCGTGAAAAAATCGCGTTTTCTCGGGCTTCAACGCCAATATTTCCCTTGGAAGTATAGCACTCTTATTCCCGGTCTTCGGTCCTATCGATTACGACAGGGATGCATGCATGGGCGGTGGATACACGTTCACCAACCCGCCCGAAGCTGCCCAATCAGGGTCACTCGTTCGGGTGATCCGGTGTTTCAGGTCGCGCATTCAGGCGTGCTAGATCGGCGTTACGCTTCCACATTCCAATCCGTGCACGTGCCACGGCGCGGCCCACCGTAAACGCCTCATAGCCCTCCTGATCCCATGCACGGATCGATTCGAGCTCGGGGCGAGCGGCATCCGCCCCCCGGGGCTTGAACCCGGATTCGTTCGTTTCCGGGACACGCTGATTGAACGGGCACACCTGCTGGCAGATGTCGCATCCGAAGACCCAGTCCCCCAGCTTCGTCGCGAGCTCGGGTTCCAGTTCTCCCCGATGCTCGATAGTCAGATAGGAAATGCACCGGCGCGGGTCCATCTCATATGCCGCCGGGAATGCCCCGGTCGGACATGCGTCGAGGCAGCGCGTGCACGCCCCACAATGATCCGTCTCGGGAGGATCGGGAGCTATCGCCAGGCTCGTGATTACTTCACCGAGCAAAAAGTACGATCCGAGCTCCCGATTGAGGACAAGGGTGTTTTTGCCGATCCATCCAATCCCGGCCATCGCGGCCAGTTCGCGCTCCGTGATGGCCGATGTATCGACACAAACCTTAGAGTCAAACGACTGACCCAGGCGCTCCTGAATCCGCGCAACGAGGCGACCCAGCTTCTCGCGAAGGTTGGCGTGGTAGTCGTCTCCCCACGCGTACATCGCAACTCGGCCGCGGGGTCGATCGTCGGAAACCTTCGGCTCCTTCTGAAAGTAGTTCACCCCCGTGACAATCACGCTGCTTGCCCACGGCAGCCAGGCCCGGACGTCAATACGGGATCGCAGATGCCGGTAGAGATAGCCCATCCGACCGGCGCGCTTCTCTGCGAGCCAATTACGCAGGAAGTCGGGATGACGAATCGGCCCCGCTGACGCGATGCCGCAGAGATCGAAACCAAGTTCGGAGGCCGCGGCCTTGACCAGCTCTGACAGGCGCTCGGGCGTCATGGGACTTGTGCAACAGGCGACTCGGCGGACCAGTCGCTCAATGCCGTTACCCCTCCAGCATCGAATATGCCCCGCACTTGTCGGACAGCCATTGGCCCGCACGCGTGCGCACCGCTTTGACTTCCGGGTTTGAACCCGGGTCAACGCCGATGAGCCGCGAATAGACAAGCGTCGTGTCGGCCCACAACTGGCCCAGCCACGCGGAGGTCCCAAGGTCCATGCGATCGACGGTGATCAGTATCGTCGGCATCTTCTCGCTGCACCGCTTGACATTGGCGAGACAGAGGACGAGGTCAACCTCTTCCGGGCTGAGCCCCATGTGCGCGGCTTCGATGGCATCGGCCGACCGCGACAGGAGCGTGTGCGTCAGCGGCGCGTCCTCGCGTCGTGTGGCGAGCACGAAGATTGCCAGCTTGCGCTCGGCGGTTCCGAGGATTGCCTCGAGATTCATATGGGAGTCGCGGGGCAGGCCGAGATAGCGCGACATCGTGATGTCGTTTCCGTCGCGGTTAACGCCTTCGTTCCAATATTGGCAGAACTCATCCGCGGAATACCTCAAGAGCGCGTGGTTCGTCCCAAGATAGATGTGGTTCACGCCGCGGCTCAATTGCTGAAGCCGGATCGCCCGCGCCATTATCGACGGCAGCGACTCCGGGCTCGACAGGTCCATGGCGTCGCACGCCGCCTGGATCATCGACCAGTACGCGCGCACGTCAAGCCCGGCGACGTGCATCGGGGCCATCAGGATCGGTGTCTTGTTTCGGCCATATCGGCCGGAAACTTCGCTGGGCAGCTCGAGCAGCAGGTTCCCATCGCGCTCGGCCAGGGTCTTCAGCGGGCCGCTGTTGGCAAATACCACGCGCTTCATCGCCCGCGGCGTCAGCTCGTGAAGCTTGATCGTCTCCTCGGTGATGCCACTTCGGGAAAACTCCATGAAGAGCGTGTTTTCGACCGTCGCATCGGAAGGCAGGTGGGCCGCCTCTTTTGGTGAATTGGCCAGCAGCCAGGTGCACCGTCGCGCTGACCGGGCGTTGGCCAGGGCGGAGACGAAATAATTGAACTGCTCATTCGCCCCGATGCCGCTGTTGACGAGGTATCGCGGGCCGCCGGCGCCGAATTGCGTCCCGAGATACGCATCAATGCGCGGCGCGTCCGTGCCAAGCCATTTCTCGGCATATGCGGCCGGCCGGTCGCGATAAAGAACGGCGAGTGGATCGCACTCTGCCCCTGCGGCAAACGCCGAAAAGCTCGTCCGTACCGAGTCATGGGCGGACCTCGCGGCCGCGACAGGCTCGGAAAACGCAGGGTTCCATGCCCGGGCCGAAATCCTCCCGTCTGCGAGACGGAGTACCGATTTGCGACCGAGCGCGGGAAGCGTCTCGTCGAGTCCCTTTGTTTGCGGAGCGCCCTGGGCCAGCCGCACGAGTACCCTTCCGAGCCCATGATCTTCGAGCATCCGCCGGGCATCCGCCTCCGATACGCGCCACGCCTCGGCAAAGTTGTCAATCAGTCTTTGCGGATTGATCGCCCCGCAAAGGGCGTCTTCAATCCGCGTATCCGTCGCGGGCGTATTGCCTGCCAGCCGCGCCGCGGCCTGAGTCGCCTGCGCAAGTCGCTGGGAAACGGTCAGGTGCGCGTCGGCCATCACATGCCTCCGTTCGAGGATCCCCGCCGTCGTCTCAGGAGCGAATCAAGTTCGAGAAATCGGAAGTTAATCAACTGAACGATGACCCCGATGCTCGCGGCGATCAAGCTCATGGCCATCATCGTTGCCCCGATGACAATCATGGCAAGCCGGTAGCCCGAATCGGGCCCCCACTGCCCCGCCGAAAGCCATACGCCGCACAGGCAGCCCATGACAAAAAAGAGTATCGCCAGCCCACCGAAGAATGTCAGCGGCTTATACGATCGAAACAGGCTCAGGATTTTGAAGATGACGCGCAGCCCGTCGTGAAAGGTGTTGAGCTTCGATTCGCTTCCCTCGGGGCGGACGCCGTAAGCAACCGGAACTTCATGAATGACCCACCGGTGGTACAGGCACTGCACGGTCATTTCCGTTTCGATATCGAATCCATATGCGCAGACCGGCAGATTGTCCGCTATGTCGCGATTAAACGCCCGGTAGCCGCTCATGATGTCCGTCAATCGGGCCCCGAAAATCTTGTTGACCATTGTCACGACGAGGCGGTTGCCGAACACGTGAAAGGGCCGGTAGGCCGCGCCGGCGTCGGCGGCGCGGCGAATCCCCACGACCATGTCCGCCCGGCCGGTCGCAACGGGTTCGAGTAGGTCGCGAACCCGATCCGCCGGATACGTGTCGTCTCCATCCACCATGACGTAATAATCCGCGTCGATCTTCTCAAGCATCGCGGCGACGACGTGCCCCTTCCCTTGCTTCTTCTCCGGGATCACCACGGCCCCCGCCGCGCGGGCCAGCTCCGCGGTGCCGTCCGTGCTGTTATTGTCAAAAACGAAGACCGTCGCTTCGGGGATCTCCCGCTGGAAGTCCTCCACGACCTTCCTGATGGTGGCGGCCTCGTTGTAGCAGGGCACGAGGATGGCGATTCTGGAACTTCCCCCGGCGAGTTGTGACATCGACAACGACCTCGTCCAGTTCACAGCCGCGAATTCGTCGGCAACAACGCTAGCTTCGAGGCGGATGCCGGGGATGTCAACGACCGCCCCGCCCTTTCGTTCGGCGCCGAATTGGGTGGTACGTCCCGCCGCATCCGGCCGCGCGCCAAAAGGGGGACCAGGCAGGGCTTGCATACCAAACAAAAACCTAATATACTCCGCTCCAGGTGTACAATGGCGCTTCGACTCGTCGCAAACCCGCCGAACCCGTATCTCAGCGAGTGCCGTGAGTGGCTGGAGCCGCCGCCTCCCGCAACGCTTGAGGTATACGAAGAGAAAGCCCGCACCATCCTTTCGGAAAACGACAGTCCGGACCTGCCGTTCCGCTGGTCCGTCAATCCGTACCGGGGCTGCCAGCACGCCTGCGCCTACTGCTACGCGCGCCCCTACCACGAGTACCTCGGGATGGGGGCGGGCACGGATTTCGACACGAAAATCGTCGTAAAGGTCAATGCGGCGGATCTGCTCCGCAAGGAACTCGCGCGGCCCCTGATGCGCGGCGAGTCCGTGAACTTCTCGGGCGTGACCGATTGCTACCAGCCCCTCGAGAGCGTCTATCGCATCACGCGCCACTGTCTTGAAGTCTGCCGCGATTTTCGAACACCGGTGTCCATCGTCACCAAGAGTTACATGATCATCCGCGACGCGCACATCCTCTCCGGTATGGCGCGTGCGGCCGGGGCGTACGTCTATGAGAGCATCTGTTTCGCCGACGACAGGCTCGCCCGGTTGATCGAGCCGCAGGCCCCGCCGCCCAGCCGCAGGTTTGAGGCGGTTCGAAGGCTCACCGAGGTGGGTGTGCCGGTCGGCGTAATGGTCGCGCCCGTCATTCCGGGCCTGAACGATCAGGAGATTCCCGAGATCCTTCGACGCGCAGGCCAGGCTGGGGCGGTGTGCGCTGCGTACACCCCCCTGCGCCTTCCGGGCAGTGTCGCCGACGTTTTCATCGAGCGGCTTCGCCAGGTCGCACCCCTTCGGGCCGGACGAGTCGAGGCCCGAATACGGGAGATGCGCGGCGGAACCCTCAATGAATCACGGTTCGGCAAGCGCATGAAAGGAGAGGGAGAGTACTGGGAAAGCATTCGATCGCTTTTTCGCGTCAGCCTCTCACGCTACGGGATGTCCGGTCTCCGGGCCGAATCGGCCCCCGGACTGGAGGCGGCGTGCCGCCCACAAGGCGAACCGACCGCATCAACAAGCACGGCCGCCGGTCAGATGCTCTTCGAATACTGAAAAAACGGGATTTCGGCTGGCAGGTCGATTGTGGTATTCTCTGTCGCGTTCGGCCTGACCGGTAGATGCCCCCGGGCCGACGGGAGACGCCGCCTTGAAATCCGCGATACCTGAAGCGCACGCCGGCGAGAACGCGGTGAGCACTCGACGCGAAGACGGAATCGCGAACGACCCAGTCCATGTCGACCGAGCCGCTCACCAGACCGACCGGCAACAGGTCAAGTGCGACGGCGAAGCTGGGGCGGCCGACGCCCCGGCATTCAAGCCGCCGGACCCCTGCGCCGCGCTCCAGGGATTCCTTGCCCTGGACCTCTTCGCGCGCCTGTTTATCTGGGGCTCTTCGATTGCTCTGGCCATGATTTCCGCAAATGCGCTTGGCTGGTGGCCGGAAGTCAGCCCCTTCGGGACAGGTGCCAAGGCTGCATGGGACTGGGCGGCTGCCATTGTCAAATGGGTCCTGCTTTTCAACCTGATCTACGTCGCGGAGCTGGTGCTCCTTCGGCTGCCGATCCCCACGCCGGCCCCGGGCGTGTATTCCACAGTTAAGCCTCCCAGCATCCGGACCTTCGCCGGGCGTCAGCTCCTTTATTCCTGCCTGATCGCCCTGCTGACCAAGGCCCGATACGAAGCCCCCTTTCCGGCATTTCTCGTATTTCACATCTCGAACACTATTCCCATGCGGTGGCTCATGGGCCGCGTCTTCGGTCCGAAGTCGCGCTCGTGCTATGTGACCGACCCGCTCATTCTCGATCCCCACCTGGTCGAGATCGGCCGCAACGTCGTCATCGGTTCCGGCTCGAACATCGCCGGCCACTGCCAGCTCCCCGACATGGTGGTCATTCGGAAGACGATCATCGAAGATGACGTGGTCATAGGGGCTAATACCACTATTTTCGGCGGCGTCCACATCCGCCGAGGGGCCATGATCGCCGCAGGCTCCGTGATTCCGCCGTTTACCGTCGTCGGCGAATGCGAGCATTGGTCAGGCGTACCGGCGGTGAAGCTGCGCGACCTGCCGCCGCCGCAGCATCTTGCCCGAAAGACGCCTGGGGCGTGACGCCCAGTCACGCGCCGGGAGTCGCCAGCCCCGTCAGGTATGAGGTCAGCACGTCGAGCGGGACTTGAAAGAGCGCCGTCACGACGTACGTCAATATCTCTTGAAGAGAAGTAAAGAGCAGGTCCAGCAGAAAGTTCATCGTCTCGTCCCCTTGTATCAAAACCGGATCGCAAAGCCCGCGCCGACAAAGCAGTCGTCCGCCTCCTCGTTCAGCCCGACGCCGGATCGGATGTCAAGCTGAAAGTTGTCGGTGACCAGGAAAGTAAAACCGCCGTTAGCATAATGTGCGCAGTCGCCGCCGCGGTCGTTTGGATAGAACCCGAAATACTCCGTGTAAACTCCGAGCCGGTCGGTGAGTCCGTAGCTCAGCGATACCGAAGCAGCGCTCTGGAAGAATCGCCCCGAATCGCTCGAGGGAACGGCGAAGTTGAAGTTTCCCGATAGCGCCAGGTCCTCGCTCAGGTCGTACGACCACAGCAGCTTCGCCCCTGGCTCCACGTCGCCCGCCGACTTGCCCGTCGAGCGCGAACCGGTGGGAAGGCTCATTTCACCAATTACGCCGAACTCCGGAACCAGACCCTGCTGCTCGAGCAGATGCACTTTGAATCCGACGCTCATGTCCGTCGCGCCGTCGTCATGATCCTTTACCCGCACGCGGCGGCCCGCGTCGTTCTCCTCGGTAAAGAGCGACTCCGTCAGCGACCAGCCGGTCCATCCGAGCCGAAACTCGAAATCCTCGACGATGCCGGTTCGCAGCAGAAACTCGGGAAATACGTGCTCGCCGGTGCGGAGTCCGTCCTCATCGTTCGCGATGTAGGTGTACCCGCCCTCGAGCTGCATGTGTCCCCAGGGCACCGACAGGGCCGACTCGGTAAAGTCCGGGCGGTCCGTCACGATCGGTTCGGTAAGCGGCGCCGCCGGAAGCCCCAGCAGGTTCACGCCGGTCTTGGCCGCGTCGCCCTCAGGGGTTACCTGCGCGGACACGTCCGCAGTCGCAGCCGTTCCGATCGAGGCCGCAACTGCCACGAGAAAGAGCCGGCGGACGCGCCGTATTTCATACAACATAATATTTATTAAACCCATTTACGTAGCACATGCTAACTTATGTTGTACGGGTTGTCAAGCCCCTGTCGCCCCGGCAAGCGCTCCCCTCTCCACCCCGTTCGACACGCCGCCGCACTTCGGTATAGTCTCCCCCTTCACGAAAGGACCCGCATATGAGCCATCGATCCTCCGCCGGCCAGGGGACCGACCAGACGCCGGCCGCCGCGCAATGCAATGCCGGGCGGACGCTCAGCTCCACCTACCTGCACACGCTGCTCGGACAATTTGACGCGAAGGTGCTGTCCCACAGGGCGGCGCCGTATGTCATTGCCGCTATCGCCCTCACGGCCCTGATCGTGCCATCCGTGCAGTTCGTCGTGACCATCCAGAAAATCGACACGAGCCCGTTTCGCGAAAAGGGCGAGAGACATCGAACAGCGCTAGGACGCTGGCTGCCGACCGCTGGCGAGTTGACCGAGGGCGACGACGGAGACAATCCCTACGACTACGGGCACTGGTTTCCCACACCCCCGCTGGTCCTGCTATCGCTGGTGCCGCTCTACATGGCTGGGTACGTCGCGGGCGGGATTATTTGGTCCGTGCTGAAGATCGGGGGTTTGACGCTGGCGGCATGTCTCGTGCTTCGCGAAATGCGCCGCCAGGGTACGCCCGTTCCCCTGGGCGTTCAGCTCATGACGATGGTATTCGGTATCCGACCGATCATCTCCGACATTCAACATGGCAACCTGAACATTTTCATGATGATCTGGCTCGCGCTGACGTGGGTGTTCTACCTGCGCGGGCGCGACCTCTGGGCCGGGGTGTTTCTCGCCCTCGCGATAGTCACCAAGGTGACCCCCGCCCTGGCGCTCGTCTATTTCGCCTACAAACGCGAATGGCGTGTCGTGGGGTGGGCGTTCGTGGGCCTGGTCGCGGTGTTCCTCCTCATCCCCGGAGCCCTCCTGGGTTTCGACACGAATCTCCTCTATCTGAGTACTTGGTTTGACATGCTGGTCAGGCCCTTCGCATTCCAGGGCTACGCGACCATCGAAATCGCCAACCAGTCCCTCTTCGGGACCCTGAGTCGGCTCCTTTCCAATGCGGGAATACTGAGCATCAAGCACATGTCAACCGACGAGGCAATGCGCGCGGGCATGGAGCACATGGCTCGCCCGGCGACCGCGCTGGGGCGACTGCTCCGCCCCGCCCTTTCCATCGTCACGGTCGGCCTGCTGGCGTGGTGGTGCCGCCGCCGCGGCACGAGAAGAAGCGACCCAGCTCGACTGCTCGAGTTTGGATTGGTTCTGATCGCGATGCTGCTGCTCTCCGAACGGACATGGAAGCATCACCTGACGACGTTGCCCCTCATCTACCTCGGAATCTGGTACGTCCTGACCTGCGTCCCGTGCAGCGACCGCTTCCGGGCATGGTACGTCGCCGGACTGAGCGTCCAGTTCGTCCTGCTGGTCGTCGGGGATTCTGCGTGGGGCGAGTACCTCGGCGATAACATGCTCGACGCCGGACTCTACTGCTGGGGGCTGCTCCTGTGCTTTTTCCAGACGGCGATCCTGCTTCGTCACACGCCGTCCCCGGAGCACGTGACGCGAGACGAGCCACGCGAAAGCCGCTGAATCTCACCGCCGCCGTGCAGACAGACAGATCGGCCCGCAGTCCAACCGCCGCCCCCCAATAGAGCCTGTTGTCACAAGAGTTGAATCAGGCCGGGATCGAGCGTCACTGCTCCAGTGCCCGCATCGCCTCGCGGCCGCTTTCGAGGCCGACAAAATTGAAAAACCGGTCCTGTGGCAGGCGCGGAATGGAGAGCAGCATTGCCCGATTGACCGCTTCTTCGTAGCGCTGCCGCTCGGATACCACGCGCCGCGTGCGCGGCCCCGTGGTCGGATCGATCTCTGGCGGCTTCACGATGCCGGGCCCGGCGGGAACGGGGCTTTGCGGCGTCGTCGCGTTGAGGGTCGCGTCCTCGGGCTCTTCTTCCTCTTCGCCTTCGTCATCGCCCGATTCTTCCTCGGAAGTGTCCGCCTCCTCGTCGGTCGCCTCCGTATCTTCGTCGGCGGCCGGCTCCTCGCCTTCCGCGCCGGCATCATCTTCAGTGGTTTCCTCGTCGGCATCGGCTGCTTCGGCGTCCTCAGACTCGGCATCTCCGGGCGCGGCGGATTCCTCAGCGGGCTCTTCCTTCAGCACCTCTTCTGTAGCCGGCGGGGGCAAATCCGCTGGCGGCTCCAGGCCCACGACGACGTAATCCGTCATCGCGTCCACATGATCGACCACCTCGCCGCCGTAACGCCGTACCAGCGCGGCGATCGCCTCGCTCCCGCGAATGTCGGGCGTGCCGTCAAAGTCGATGTCAAACTGGCCGACGATGCAGAATCGCTGCTTCTTCCCCTTGTCACGCGACATCACGATGTTGCCGATCTGATCGCCTTCAAGGATTGGATTGTCGGGCGAGGGCCGAGTCGTCACGCGGCATTCGGCAGTCAACCTGCCCACGCTCACGACTTCCAGGTGTGCCTTCCCGCGGCCGTCCGAAGGAATCCTCTCGTCGGCGTTGTACACCGAGAATGTCATGCCGAGCCGCACGCCGTCCTGGCGGCCGAGATTGATGTGCACAAGCGAGTCGCCCGGCAGGGCTCGAAGCACCTTGCCCACGCCGCTGCGCGCAATGGCGAGTTCCTGGCCAGCCTCAGCGCCCGGACCACGAAGCATGGCAAGGGCCTCGCGCTGCTGCCCGAGCAGGGCCTCCCGCTTCTCCAACGCTTCGCGAAGTCTTCGCCGCATGGTGATCTGGTCGCGGCGGAGAGCATCCAGAGCATCCTGCTTGGCGCTGATCTGGCTGGCAAGGGCCTGGGTCTCGCCGGACTTAAGCTGTTCAAAATCGCTTTTGGCGCTCTGAAGCTCCTCGACCTTCGCGCGGAGCTTCGCCAGGTCATCGCCGAACTTCTTCTGCATTTCGGCGTTGGCGGCGAGGAAGCCCTTGAGATCTTCATTGGCCTTGTCGAAATCCGCCGTCAGTTTCTCGCTGGTCTCAAGCTGAGAGGAATAGAGCTGGTACAGCTTCTCGATGACGCTGACGGCGCCGAAAGAAGAGGTCATCTGATCGGCATCCGCAACCTTGCCTTCCGATCGAATCGTCGCCAGAACCGCCTCGAGCCGGTCGCGCGCGATCTGGGCCGTGTCGTTCTGGTTCCCCGTCATACCCCCGATCACAAGGGCCGCGCCCTTCTTCAGTTCATCCAGCTCGCGCGACTTCTGGTCCCGCGCGGCGGTCGCGCTGGTGGCATTGGATTTGAGCTGTTCCTGTTGCGTGATCAGCCAGATGAGAACGCCAAGGAGCAGCACGGCCACGATGATGGAGACGACCATGCCGATCGTCGTCGCGTTCGATCCTCCACGCTGTTGTGGGACTGCACCCGCCATGACCTCTCCCTTGTGCTTGCTTACTGGGCAGCCTGGCTATTGCGCCTCAGCCGCCGCCCCTCCCAAATCGGTGTGGCAATGTTCCTTGCTGCGTCGTTCGGGGTAGGAACCGTCCGGTAGGCCAGTGCGTTTCACGGCGCGAACGAAGCACATATAAGTATCTGCGAACCAAGGACAAATGTCAATGTCGGAGCGGTTTTCACGCGCCCATCTTGCCCCTGCCCGAGGGGTCCGCAAATGGCGGCCGCAAACCGAAATGATGCATCGACTTATGGGCCCGACAAACCGCCTTTCGCCCGAATAACCCAGGCGCGAGCTCCGGCTTGACACGCGGTGCGCCCTCGGACACAACCGAATCAGGATCGCCCAGATGGCACGAAAGACGCTTTACCTCATTGACGGGCACGCCCAGATCTATCGAGCCTACTACGCGCCCTTTCGAACCCTGACGTCTCCCACGGGAGAACAGACCAAGGCGATCCACGTTTTCATGCAGATGCTTCTCGGAATCCTCCGGGACAAGCGGCCTGACTACCTCGCCATGGTTCTCGACGTCGGAGACGAGAGCGTTTTCCGGGTTGAGATAGACCCCGCCTACAAGGCCAACCGCGATCCGCCCCCCGAAGACCTGCCGCCCCAGATCGACCGAATCGTGTCCATCCTTCAGGCCATGAGGATTCCCATTCTTCGCCTTCAGGGTTTTGAAGCGGATGACATCATGGCGACTCTTTGCGATCGCTTTGCAGGTGATGATCTCGACATCTTTCTCGTCAGCCGCGACAAGGACCTCGATCAACTGTTAAGCGATAAGGTCCGCATGTACGACCCCGGAAAAGATCGCGTCATCGATATTGCAGCAATGTTGGAGGAAAAGGGCTACGGCCCCGAAATGGCCGTCGAGGCCCAGATGCTCATCGGGGACAGCGTCGACAACGTCGTGGGTGTGCCGGGCGTCGGCCCGAAGAAAGCGGCGGACCTGCTGGCAAAGTACGGCAGCGTGTCGGAGATCATCGCCCACGCCGACGAGCTGTCTCCGAAACTGAAAGAGAACATTCTTGCCTTCCGCGATCGGATGGAGACCGTGCGCAGGCTCGTGACACTGCGAAGGGACGTTCCCATCTCGTTCGACCTGTCCATTTCCGAAACCGCCAGATTCAATGCCGCGTCCGCCGCACCGATTCTCCGCGAATTGGGCATGAACCGGATGATCGAGCGCGTCTCCACGGCCGAGCCCGCCCCGCAAAATGAGAAAGCGACGCCTCCGGCGAACGCTGCCCGAACTGGGCCGGCGCCGTCGGAACCGGCTCCCGTGGGCCTGTTCGACGCCGTCGAGTCGCGAGCGACATCGCGCGGCGATTACCGCATGGTCGATACGGAGGAGCAGCTTGCCGGGTTGGCCAGGAAACTCGCAGGAGTGCCGGCCTTCGCGTTCGACACCGAAACGACGGGACTGGTTCCGGCCGCGGCCGACCTCGTGGGCATCAGCGTCTCCTTCGAAGCGGGAACCGCCTATTACATCCCGGTGCGCGGTGTCGGCCGCACACTGCCGGAAGAGACCGTACGCCGACTGCTCAAGCCCGTGTTTGAGAATCCGGCTATCCGCAAGTGCGGCCAGAATGTCAAGTACGATATGGTCGTGCTCAGGCGATTCGGAATCGACGTCCGCGGCGTCGACTTCGATTCGATGATCGCTAGCTTCGTAATCGATTCGACGCGAAACTCCCATGGCATCGACAACCTCGCCCGCGACTTGCTCCGCTACGAGAAAATCAAGACGACCGACCTGATTGGTCGGGGCAGATCGCAGATCGCATTCGATCAGGTCGCCACCGATCGCACGTGCGAATACGCATGCGAGGATGCAGACATTGCCTGGCGTCTGCGCGGCGTGCTCGAAAAGCAGCTCACCGAGCCGGAGCTTGTGACGCTTTTTCGCGATCTGGAGATGCCGCTCATCCAGGTCTTGGCACGCATGGAAAACCTGGGCGTGTCGATCGACACCGGCCTGCTCTCCCGCCTCGGACACGAATTGGCGGACCGGCTGACGCAGCTTCGTGACCAGATCCACCGCGAGGCCGGACGTCCGTTTAACATTGACTCCACCCGGCAGATTGCCGAAGTGCTGTTCGACGAGCGCAAGCTCGCCGTCGTCAAGCGAACAAAGACCGGTCGCTCCACCGACGCCGAGGTCCTCGAGGTCCTCGCCGAACAGACGCAGGACCCCATCCCCCGCCTCATTCTCGACTACCGCGAGCTTACCAAGCTCAAGAGCACCTACATCGACGCCCTCCCGCAGATGATCTGCACGAAAACGGGACGCATTCACCCCAGCTTCAATCAGACCGTGGCGGTCACCGGGCGTCTGTCGTGCAGTGACCCCAACCTCCAGAACATTCCGATTCGAACTCCGATGGGCGCGCAGATTCGCCGCGCGTTTGTGCCCGGCCGGGACGACGAAGTGCTGCTCAAGGCGGATTACTCGCAGATCGAGCTGCGCGTGCTCGCCCACTTCTCTCAGGACGCCGCGCTGATCGAGGCATTTGAGGCGGATCGCGACATTCACGCATTCGTTGCGTCGCAGATTGAAGGCGTCCCAATCGAAGAGGTTACGCACGCTCAACGGTCAAGCGCCAAAACAGTTAACTTCGGCATTGTCTACGGCCAATCCGCCTTCGGCCTCGCACGGCAGACGGGCATGAACGTCGGCCAGGCCAAAATATTCATCGATCGGTACTTCCAGCGGTATCCGCAAATCCGGGAGTTTCTCGATTCGTGCGTACAGCACGCTCGGCGCCACGGGTATGTGAAGACGATCCTGGGCCGCAGACGGCCGATCACCGAAATCAACTCGCGCAACCAAGCGGCACGAAACGCTGCGGAGCGCTTCGCCATTAATACAGTCGTTCAGGGTTCTGCCGCCGACATGATCAAGCGGGCGATGATCAACATCGACCGTCGCATACAGCGCGAGCACCGGCCTTCAAAGATGATCATCCAGGTCCACGACGAACTCGTCTTTGAAGTCCCCGAGAAACACGTTGAGGCCGAGGCCGCGATGATCTCCGAGGAGATGTCCCGGGCCATCGAGCTTTCAGTGCCGATAAAGGTGGACGTCGGGTGGGGCAGGAACTGGCTGGATGCCAAGTGATCCGCCCATGACTCCGGCTCATTCCCTCATGGCGGTCTGAAGAGTTTGAAGCGTGAGCCCCGTGACGTAGTTCGGGTCGCCCTCGAGCCAGCGATCCGCCTCGTTGATCCAGCTTCCATCCTTTCGCTGAAGCGATATGACCTTTCTGCACAGTTCAACGCGCCAGTTGTGCGGCTTCTCCTGGATGTCGATGAGGACCGGCTCGCCCCACGCGTCCAGCGCCTTGGCGAAGACGTGATAATAGTAGTACAGCCCCTGCTGCGCCTGTTTTCCCGGCATGCCGGGGTTCTTTTCGAGCGTGTAATGCCGGCGAATCCATTCGTAGGCCGACCTGACGCGCGGGTCATCCCGGCCGACCTTGCAGTAGATCATACTCTTGAACCCCGCATAGGTCATCGAGCCGTACGATTGGAGCATCGCCTGCCCTTCGGTGAGTTTCTCGCTCGCCTTCGACTCTCCCCCTTCCGCAGCGGTGTAGATAAACCCGCCGTCGCTGTACTGCCTGGAGAACGGCTGATCGTTTGTCGCCGCGTTCATCTGGCATCGCGAGACGAAAACCAGCGCCCGCTGGTACACGGGATCGTCCTTCGAAAGGCCGCTGTCGTGCAACGCCTGAAGCATCATCTGCGTGTTGGAGAGGTCGGGCCTTTTCTTATCGTTATAGCCCGCCCCGCCGTACCAGGCATTTGCTCGGTCGATCGACTCCCCGTCGTCGTACTGAAGAGTCGTGAGGAACTTCTGTGCCCGCGCGATTCGCGCCTGATGCTCGCTGCCCGGAAGCGACCCCAGGAAACTGAGCACCACGGACGTCTGATAGTTGTGAAGATTCTGCGGCCGCTCATAAAAACCGCCGTCGTTCTGCTCGTAACGCAGGATGTTCGCAATGGCGCGCTTCACGACAGGGTGATCGGGTCCGTGGTTGCGGTCGGCGGCGAAGGCGTCGGCGACGATGGCGGTCACCGCCGGCCCGAACTGCTTCGTCCACCCCCCGTCTTCACCCTGCGCGCTGCGCAGATAGGCAAGCCCGCGGTCGATCGCCTTCTGTACCTGCATGCGCAGCTCCGGTGGGAGCGTCTCTTCCGCCGACGCCGCCCGCGGAAAGGTGCCGTGCGCCAGGCACACGAACATGCACATGCACATCGCCGCAAGATCTGACCGGGATACTGTCATTTGCCCAACCTCCCGCTGTGATTAGTCTCCGCGGCGATCGCTTAGCCCATCGCCCTTCGAAGCTTAGCGCCCATTCGGAATATTGCACCACGTCGCGTTGACCCGCCATGCGCTGAATTCTAACATGCCTCCTCGCGGGCGGCATACGGAATCGCCGCTGTTCTCTCCTGTTTCATCGACGAAACGTTCAAGGGGTTTCCCATGCCGATACTTGGCGGCACGTTGGCATTCGCTCGATTTCACGTGGCAGGCGGCTCGCCCAAACGACTCGATGACCGCCTCCTTGACCGGCTCCGCGAGCATCGAATCGGCAATCGGCGCGGGGCCAGGGGCGAAGAGGAAGTCGGCTGGATCGGCGGACGCCACCTTCTCGACCGCGAGTTTGATATCGAGAAAAACGTCATTCTCGACTGCCTCCACTTCGGAATGCGAATCGACGCGAGCCGGGTTCCCCCGGATGTATTGCACGCCTATGTCCAGATGGAACTTGACTCGCTGCTCAAGGATGGGTCTGCCGAAGTGAATCGACCGCGGCGCTCCGCGCCTGACCGCGATTCCGCCGGCGACTCATCGCTCGACGACGCAGGCGATTCCACGCAACGGCCACGCGGCCGGGCCTTCGCCAGGTTGAAGAAACAGGCCGTGGACGCCGCCCGGAACCGCGCGACGCAGGAGATCAAGGACGGCCGCTACCGCAGCATGCGCCAGGTGCCCATCCTGTGGGACACTCGAAACGACACGCTTTTCGTCGGCGCGACGACGCCCGCGATTATCGAGCGGCTGATTCCCCTGTTTCGCGAGACATTCGACAAGCGGCTGGAGCCGGTTACGGCGGGTGGATTTGCCTACCACTGGGCAGAAAAGTGCGGGCTTTCGCGCAGGCTGGAGTCGATGCAATGCCCGAAATTTGTCGAACATCCCGCCGGCAACGGGCACATCGACGTCTACTGGACGGCGCGGGACCCGAACTCGCGCGACTACCTCGGAAACGAATTTCTACTCTGGCTCTGGTATGTGCTCGCGGAAGAGTCCGACACGATTGAGCTCGCCGACAAGAGCGAAGCCTCATTCGTGATCGTCAAGCAACTCGCCGTGGAGTGCCCCTGGGCTGAATCGGGCAAGGCGGTCTTCAGCGCCGACGGCCCCGCGTCCCTTCCCGAAAGCCGCCGGGCGATCCAGACCGGCAAGCTCCCGCGCCGGGCAGGACTCATGCTCTCGCGCCAGGGAGAACAGTACGAGTTCACACTCCAGGCCGAAACGCTCAACGTGTCGGGCGGCGTATTGCCGAAGATCGAATCCAACGGCAATCCACGCGCGACGATCGAGGAACGTATCGAACAGGTGCGCCACCTAACCCAGACGATCGACCTGCTCTATGCGTCGTATCTCACTCGCCGGGTTTCTGATCAGTGGCCCGAACTGTTCGAGCGAATGAAAGCGTGGCTGACGAGCGCCCCGTCGCCCACGCCGCGCTCCGCCCCGCTTCGGCAGGATTCTCCCGACGTGGCAGCCGCCAGGGATCAAGCGGTCGTCTCCAATGAGCAACCCGACCCGGTATCGCTCTGACAATGGACGCTGGACCGTCAGATCACGCGGCCGAGTTCGCCGCGCTCACGGCAGGCTCACGCGTTCACTACTTCGGTGAAGAACATCCGCACGTACTTGCCGGCAAACCCCAGGAGGTCTCGGGCGGCCGCCTTGCCTTCCTCGCTCTTCATGGCCGCCTGAAGCGCCCCCATGTCGCTGAAGTACATGTGCGCCGCGAGGTATGGCGTTTCCGCCCCGGGCATGGGCGAACCGGTCACCCGCTCGATCTCGCACTTCACCAGCCCCGGCATCTTCTTCGCGATCGGAAGATGCGTTTCAAAGTAGTGCTTCTCAAAAGCGGAGGGATTCTCGGGCTTGCTGTAAACGGCAACGAGTTTCACCATGGCGTCACGTCCTTCTGATCGGTGTTCTTGATCTCGATCTCGGCCGGCATCGCGGTCGCGGTCCAGGGGGCACGGGCCCCTGCAACACGCCGCGAACGGTTTCACGAACCTTTGCGAAGGATACGCTCAAGCACCGTGCGAGGAAACACCCGCTGCACCGTCTTACCCGATGCGATGAGCTTTTCACCGCGAAAAGCGACGCAGTCGCATACGAGCTCGCGCTCGCTGACGCGCGCCGCCGTCGCGATCACCCGTACACTCGTGTCGACCGGCGCCGGGCCCAGATGATCGCATGAAACATGGCTCCCCACGCCCTCTTCGTGCGCCTCGAGGTACGGCAGGAGGACCTTGCGGCCGGCAAGCTCCATATAATGCACGATCGACCAGGTCGAGCACACCTGGTGGACGATCTCGCCGTCGAACGCCGGACACATGTCGGCGGTCACCGTGAAAGTTATTTCGGATTGACTGCCCGGTTCCAGGCCTGATCGCATGGCTCAGCGCTCTAGGAGGAGTATTCAGCCGGCGCGGCTGTTGTGCGCGAAATTATGGCGGGACGGCGCGGAATGGCAACGCCGGAATCACTGACACTCCCCGCGGGCGCGGCCGAACCAGGCTAATCCGGTATGCACCCGTCGGGATAGTTCCGGCCCGGATCGGTTTCCAATAGGCTGATCTCGGTGATCACATTGGAGGTCAGTGTAACCCCTGCCCTTTCGAATATCTCGTAGCACTCCGCGCCATTGGGAGACACCAGGTTGAAGGTGCGTACGCCCGGCGGAACCGCAAAATCCCTGAAGGAGCCGGCGGGAATCCCCTCGTCTCCCAGCAAATTGCTGCCAGGCGCGCCGGTCACCGGATCCTGAACGAGAACGACGTACCAGATCGGCACGCCATCGGTCCGATTGTTGATGACGCGCACGGTCGCGTCGCCGGTAATCGTCGATGAGCTCCCTGTACCTGAACCGCCCGACGATCCATTTGTTCCGAAGATCGACATGGTCAGGTTCACGGCAACGACGACCTGAAAAACAAAGTAGAGCGCCGGCCACATTGCCGCGCCGGCCTGAAGCGCGAGAACAAAACCAAGCACACCCAGTACGCCCGCGATCTCGTTCGGTATTTCCTGCGAAGCCGCGATGGCCTTCGCGCCCGACTGGAACGGCGGAACGGTGCCGCCCCCTGACGACCCGCCGCCTGTCCCTCCACCCCCCAGGCTCGGCGCGGGAGTCGCGCGAGTCCGGCTGCACAGGGTCGCATTCGCGGCAATGTAGGCGTCTACCCCGGAGGCCCCCGGACCAAATAAGAGCGGAGAGTCGAGCGAATCGGGCAACCAGGCAATACCCGTCGAGGTCGTCGCAAGCGTAATTCGCTTCAGGGAGTCAAACTCAAATGCCGCCGATACGTCGCCTTGCGTAAACTCAATCGAAGAAACAACCGGAGAGCCGTCGATCCATCCGAACGTGCCCCTCACAGACCCGCCGGTGTCGGCCAGCGCCATGCGAAAGTGGCCGGTCGCCGCGTTCACCTCGAGCGCCGAGACAGCTTCGAGGCGCGTGCCCCGAAGCGCGCTCTTCAAGGCGCTGCCGGCGTCCAGCGGCACGCGCACCCATCCGTCGGAAAGCGGAATCGGACCGGTCACGCCGCAGCCTGCGTTCCAGACATGTAGGTTTACCACCAGTGCCGCGCACAGGGTCGTCTTCGCCGCATGTCGCCAGTTCACACTTGATTGCTTCACGTTCGTAACCCCCGCATCATCAGGAATTCGCTTTCTACAAGGGCGCCTGCCGATTAATCACCGATTCGGCAGGCGTCGCCGGACCGCCCGAACGCGCCGACAGAACATCAGCGTGCACAGGACGGCAGAGAGCGGCAGAATCCCGCCGAACGGACACATCGCCCCGCCGAGCGTGATCGGCCCAAGGGGAATCGGTCCGTTATTGAGGTCGGATTGAGACACCTCAACCGTGATATAGCCGATGACGCGACAGCCGAGAGCGTCCGTCACGACAAGGCGTGCCACATAAACGCCGGGCTGCTTGGGCTGGAAAGCCGGTGTCTCCTCCGTGGAGTTCTCCTCGCCGTTGTTGCCGCGCAGGGTCCACTCAAACGTGTAGGGAGGCGTGCCGCCCGAGACCAGCGACGCCCCGTTTAGGTGCATCAGCTGCCCAAATGGCATTACCTGCTCCTCGGCAGCGTTGATGTGCAGCGCCGCCGGGTCACAGGAATCGGGTATCTGGTTTCCGTTGCAGTCCGCGGCGGCGCCGGTTTCCACGTCCGTCGGGTCGAACACGCCGTTGTTATTGCAGTCGGCCTTCGTGTAGTCCCAGTCAAGACCCGCGGCCACATTCTCAAATATGTCCTTCTGACCGCCGGCAAGTTGCACCCGCACGATCCCGTCGGCCGGAGCCGAAAAACCTGTGAATGTATAGGGGCCGCTGCCGTTCCCGGTGACACCCGTTGCCGAAACCCCGTTAACCGTAAGTTGCGAAGCCGTCACGCCGCTGACCGGCTCAGAGAATGTGACGGCCACGGAAGGCAGCGAACCGATCTTGCCCCCGGCGGCCGGGACCGTGGCAACGACGCTTGGTGGCGTTTGCTCGACCTCCGTCGTGATCTGAGAAACGCCTGTGAGGATCATCGAAAATACCTGGCTGCCGCCCTGAAGCGATCCCTTGTGCGTGATGCGCAGCCGATAGGCCTGCTCGCCGGTCTTGTTCACGAGGACCTGCTCGACGTTGTCCACGACGTTATCCCCTCGCGTCGCGGCGGCGCCCGGCTGCACTGGATTGAGCACCCACGGCATGTGCACCTGCGACGTCCCATCGAGCCGAACATCGAGATCGTTCACAAGAATCGGCGTGGGGTCGTCAAGTGCAGGAGACGGCACGGTGCCCGGCGGGTCGGTCCAGCAGATCGTCGCGCGCACCTCGGAATGGGATGCGTCCGAAATCACATACCACAGGAGTTCCTCTCCTTCGCCGAGCGTCTGTTCGCTGATGAGCAGGGGCATGTTCACGTCGGCACTGATAACGTCTGCCGCGCGCTGCGTATTGAGCAGTCCCCAGCCGAACTGATAATCCGGGCCCGGCGCACCGCCGCACTCGTCGGCCGTGTGAATCGCAAGACCCTTCATGGTTGACGAGAGCATCTCCGGCTCGGTCGAATGGGTCATTGCCCAGTGCTGCTGCAGAAGTCCGAGCGAGCCGCTGACGTTGGGCGACGCCATCGAAGTGCCCGACAGGCTGCCGTAATCGCTATTGTTCAGTTCGAGGCACGAAAAGAGCTGAACGCCGTTGCCGACGACGTCAGGCTTGATGCGGCCGTCGTCCGTCGGACCCCAGCACGAGAACGTCGACATGGTCACGCTGGCAGGACTGGAGTATCCGGCCGGCACGTCGTTCACCGCCCCGACAACCAGTCCGTTCTTGCCGGTCGCGGAATGGCTCACCGAATCGTAGCCATTATTGCCGTCCTTGCTTCGTGTCGCCGTGCTGTATTCGAGCTCTCCCGAAACGGGATGAAAGTAGTAGTGACCGGTGCCGGGGGCCGGTCCCTGGTTCCGGTCGTTGCCCGCCGCCTTCACCCACAGGTAGCGCGGATTGGCGTGGGAGAACACGTCCCAGGCGCGAGCCTCGTCGCTGTAATAACCAAAATAATGATCCTCGAAATCATTGACGCTCACGTCGCCGAACCAGACCCACACCGCGACCGGAATCGGACCGCCCCTCGGTTCTTCCGGTCCGCCGGGTTCAAAAATCAGGAACTGTTCCCACCCGGTAATCAATCCATAAGAATGATTCGATATACGAACCCCGCGCGATTGATAGGCGGTCAGCATCTCGTTGAGGTCGAAGTCCCAGTCATGGCAGTCGAGCTGAGCCTGAAACGCCATACCCTTCGCGGAGGCATTGATGCCAGCGGCGATCATCGTGCCTGCAACGTGAGTGGCATGAAAGTTGAGCGTGGTGACGAAGTCTCGCTGCGAGGCCCGGCCGGTGAATTCAGTGTGGCTCGTCCGGACCGCCCCGCCGTCCCAGATTCCCAGTCGAACACCCAGGCCGGTCAAGGAAAGGCCGCCGCCGCCTTCCGGATGAACCAGGTTCGTCTTGACGCTCTTCGCGGCGACGGCATTGAACGTCTTGTAGTAAAGCGGAATGCCGTTGACGAATTTTTGCAACGAATAGGTTCGCCCGTCCGCATCAGTGGTCGTAACCAGAATCCCGCGATCCTTCGCCAGCTGCGCCACCGCCGACTTCTGTGAAACGACAACCTGCGCGCGCGCCGACGGACATGCCAAAGAGCACACCGCGAACAGGACTGCGATGCAGCCGGACTGCGCTCGACCACTAAGGCACCGACCCTTCCGCCCCGGCACGCAACCCTTCGCGCCTGTCCTCCCAAGCGTTGCGATTTGAACGATCATCTTTGAGCTCCCACGAATCGATTGCGCCCATGGAGCGCGACCGCCTTCCAGCGTAAGTCGAACAAGGATGCCCGCCGCTTGTCTGATCGACGCGTGCCCGGCCCTGCCAGGTTGCGCTCATTAACCCCCGAACCGGGATGATGAGCAGCGCCGACCCTGCCTGGGACGAGGCAGAGGCCCTTGATCGACGTATGGATTGGCTCAGCCCGCAATTTTAACCGCTATGCCGACGCGCACACAAGTCCCGTTTTCGAGTTTCGCACCACCCGCCCCCGACTAGAATGTCGGGCAGCATGAACATCGCCTTGGCACAGATAAACCCCATTGTCGGCGACATCTCCGGTAACTGCCGCCGGGTCATCGAGTGTGCCGCGGCAGCGCGCAGCCAGCGCGCGGACCTCGTGGTGTTTCCCGAACTCACCCTCTGCGGGTACCCACCCAAGGATCTCCTGCTCAAGCCCCGTTTCATCGAAGACATCGGCGCCGCGGCGCGCCGGCTTGCCGAGTCATTGGCTTCCGGCCCCCCCGTACTCGCAGGCTACGTGCGCCCCACCGAAAAGCCGGTCGGCCGAGCACTGCGCAACGTGATGGCACTCCTCCGCGACGGCCGGGTCGCCGCGGAGTGCGTCAAAATGCTGTTGCCCACCTACGATGTCTTCGACGAACACCGCTACTTCGAGCCGGCCGAGTCCGCCACCGTGATCGAACTCGACGCCGGCGCCCGGAAGTGGCGGATCGGCGTTACAATCTGCGAAGACCTGTGGACCGATGGACAGCTTCTGGGCCGCCAGCTCTATGACCGGAACCCGCCGCAGGACCTCGTGAAATCGGGCATCGATTTGATCGTCAACGCCTCCGCATCCCCGTTCGTCATTGGAAAACAGGCCCTCCGTGAGCGGCTCATGGCCGGCCATGCTCGCAACGGCCGTGTCCCGATCTACTACGTAAACCAGGTCGGTGGCAACGACGAACTTGTATTCGACGGGGCAAGTTGCGTTTTCGGTCCCGACGGGTCCATCTTGGCAAGGGCCCGCGCCTTCTCTGAAGACATCCTATGCTTTGATGCGCAATCGGCCGGGCATGGCCGGGTCGAGACATATCCCGACGACCTCGACTCCGTGTGGGATGCGCTCGTTCTCGGGACACGCGACTATGTCTCCAAGTGTGGATTCAGGGAGGTCGTTCTGGGCTTGTCCGGTGGGATCGACTCCGCGCTGACCGCGTGTCTGGCTGTCGAGGCCCTGTCGAAGGACCGGGTTCACGGCGTCGCCATGCCGTCGCGATACAGCAGCGATCACAGTCTTGCCGACGCCGAAGCCCTGGCACGAAACCTCGGGATAGACTATCGAGTCATACCCATCGAACCGATGCACGAAGCCTTTGAGCGGGGTCTTGCGCCGGCGTTTGAGGGTCGCGGGCCCGACATCACCGAGGAGAATGTCCAGGCGCGAATCCGCGGCAACATCCTCATGAGCCTCTCCAACAAGTTCGGCTGGCTGCTACTCACCACCGGCAACAAGAGCGAGCTTGCCGTCGGGTACTGCACGCTGTACGGCGACATGTGCGGGGGGCTGGCGCTCATCAGCGATGTCCCCAAGACAATGGTCTATCAACTTGCGCGGCGCTACAACGACCGCCGCCGTCCGCCGATCATCCCCGAATCCAGCATCACCAAGGTTCCCTCAGCGGAGCTGCGCCCCGACCAGCATGATCAACAGTCGCTCCCACCCTATGAGATTCTCGACGCAATCCTTCATCGATACGTCGAGCTGGAGCAGGCGCCCGACACAATTCAGGCCGCCGGCTTCGACGAAGGGACGGTTCGCGAGGTAATCCGAATGGTCGATCGAAACGAGTACAAGCGCAAGCAGGCCGCCACCGGCCTGAAGGTCACCAGCCGCGCCTTCGGCGGGGGCCGGCGGATGCCCATCGCTGCGAGCTTTTGACGGACTCCTACCGGCCGCAATCGCCTCCGGCCCCCTTCCCAGATGTCCGTGTTACAATCCGCCTCGTTAAGTCGAAGCCGGAGCCCCCTTCCATGAACCGACACAATCTGAGGTACGTTCACCCGACGTCGCCGGTCCATCCGGACCCCGATCACGGCGCAACTCGAACGACATTGGCAGTCCTGGCGATCCTATTGTTCGTGCAAACGCCGCAGCGGGTCCGCGCCGACGACTGGCCCTGTTTCCGAGGTCCTTCCCACGACGGCGCCAGCCCCGTCAAGCTACCCGCGCTCGAATGGGCAAAGAATCCGAAGGTTCTCTGGCGCCGGACCCTTGGCCGGGCGTTCAGTTCCTTCGCCGTCGTCGGAAATCGCCTGTACACCTGCGGCGAAGAAGATCAGCGTCAGGTTCTGTTATGCCTTCACGCCGACACCGGGGAAATCATCTGGAAACGACCGTTCGAGCGCGAGATCACCGATCCCGACCCCAACCTCTTTGGAACGCGCTCCACGCCAACGGTCGATTCGGGCCGCGTCTATATCGTCGGCGGCCACGAAACCCTGCTCTGCTGTGACGCGGACACCGGTTCAGAGCTCTGGAACCTCAAGCTCGATGGCCGCCCGCATTGGGGCTATGCGGGTTCCGTACTTATCGAGGGGGACAAGGCGATCTTTCAGGCGGGCGGCTCCCGGGGTTCCCTCTGCGCCGTGAACAAGTCGAACGGAGAGCCGATCTGGAAATCCGGGACCGCGCATACTGCCTATGCGACACCCTTGCCGTTCTCATTCAGGGACGCGCGCTATGTGTGCGCCGTCATGGCGAATTCGGCGATCGTTGTCGAAGTCGGAAGCGGACGTCAGGTCCTTGAAATTCCCCGCCCATCCCACGAGGGAGTCAATGTCGCCATGCCGATTTACCACGAAGGACACCTTTTCCTTTCGACCGGGTATGGGCACGGCTGCGCCGTCTACAGGCTTGAGACGAAAAACGGCGGGCTTGACGCCGAGGAAGTCTGGTCTAACAAGGCCCTTAAGAACAAATTCCAGACGCCCGTTCTGTACGACGGAAACCTCTATTCCTGCGACGAGATCTCACTCAAATGCGTCGAGTTCCTGACGGGCAAAACGCACTGGCGCAAGGGCGGGTCACTTTCCCGCGGCTACGCCCATGGAACCGTCACGCTGGCCGATGGTCACTTGATCATTCTGTCGGCAAAAGGTGAGTTGCAGATTGCCAGGGCAACACCCGATGGCTTCACCCCCCTCGTAAAATCGAAGATCCTCGACGGCCGCTGCTGGACGGTGCCGGTGCTTATCAACAACCGAATGTATGCGCGAAGCAATACCGAGGCCGTGTGCATCTCCGTCGCGGAATAAACCCCGAAACAAAAAAAGCCCCGACGACGCGCGGTCATCGGGGCCTCGTGCTTACGCACCCCCACGGGGACTCGAACCCCGGTCTCCAGGATGAGAACCTGATATCCTAGGCCACTAGACGATGGGGGCCGGATACGCCCGCCGGCCTGATTGCCATGCCGAACGAGCCAGACTGAAGGAGGACGGGTGTATTAAAGACCAAGCCCGGTGTTCTGGCAAGTCCCTTGTCTCGACAGGGAGTCAGTATGGCGTGGCACCCGCTGTTAGCCGGTGTGTTCATCTGCCCCCCAACGTGCGCACGGCCCCGGCGACTCGGCCCACCCTTGCCGATGGGACGCGGATTGCGTTCGCCCAGGTCTCCGAGCACTTGGCCCGCCCCGTCGCCCGCCGTCCAACCCCCGCGTTGTAACCCCTCGCAACGGTCGATATACTCGATTCAAGGTATGTGGGCCGAGCGATTCGAGTGCTCCGGCCGTCGAGTCCCCAAGAGTTGGTTTAATGCCGCTTTACGAATTCCATTGTGCCGCGTGTGACAGCGACTTCGAGGAGTTGGTCCGCACATCCGAAGACGCCGTGTCCGTCGGCTGCATCCATTGCGGAAGCCCACGGGTCACTCGCAAGTTCAGCACGTTTTCCGCCCGGTCCGGTACCACAGCGCCGTCCCCCGCCCCCCTGCCCATGGGCGGCTGCGGCCGATGCGGAGACCCGTCTGGCCCTTGCGCCCTGTGACCCGCACCTGGTAAGGACAGCCCGGATGGCAAAGCCCGCAAAAGAAGCCGTGCCCGCTGGCGTACCTCCCGCCCCTCTTGCCGCTTTCCTGGCGTGGGTCCTGCCGGGGCTGGGTCACTGGTTGATCGGCGAACGCGCCCGCGGGGCGATCTTTTTCGTCGTGATTACGGTCACTTTTTGGGGCGGAATCGCAGTCGGTGGTGTGCGGACGACCATTACGCCTCGTGAAAACGGCGCGTGGATTGCAGCGCAGCTCTGCGTCGGAAGCCAGGCCCTGGGCGCACTCTACTGGAGCCACCGGCGAAGCATTACTCATAAGGACGAAGCCAAGGCCCCGTGGCCCGCCTCCAATATTTCCGTCGTGTATGCCGGCGTGGCCGGTCTGCTCAACCTTCTGGTGATCATTGACGTACTTTCCCGCGTGGAGGCCAGGCAAGCCATGTCATTCGCCCGGCCCCCTCCACAGGTTCGGGGGAGGGCATAGATGAGTGAGAACCTTGCAACTTTTTTTACGCAACCGGTGACGATCAACGGTGTCGGCCGGCTCGCGATGCTGATCCCGCTGACGCTGAGCATCAGCATCGTCTACAAGACCATGCGATGCGAGCGCCTTTCGCGGGTGCCCGCTGCCAGCGTGGTTCTTACGATCATGATTCTGCTCAGCATGGGAATGATCGGCCTCGTGCTTTTGGTCCTGTTCAGACTGCTCGCTTAGGGGGTCGTGCCAGAGAACTGCCCGCTCGCTCCGAATCACTGCGCATGCCGCGGTTTCTCCCGGTTTTCGGGGCGAAAACCGAATCACATTTTCAGAGGTCCGCGATGCTAAGAAACGTAACGTCTTTCTTGTTCACAATTCTTGCACTCAGCGCGGTGCTCGTTAACTCTGCCGCTCGCGCACAAGCGCCGGCCGCGCCGCCGCCCCCGAAGCCGGGGGGCCCCGCGCCTGTCGCCAGCCCCGAAGGCGCGTCGTGGTCGCTCGACTCCGCCAGCCATGACTTCGGAACGACCTGGGCCGGGACGATGATGACCCACACGTTCATCGTCACGAACAAGGGAAACGACGTTCTGAAGATCCTCGAAGCCAAGCCGCGCTGCGCCTGCTCGGTCTCTGAAGACTACACCCGCGAAATCCCGCCCGGCGGACAGGGAAACATCCCTTTCAAGCTCAACACCGCACTCAAGTCGGGCCAGGTCTCCGAAAGCCTTGTCATCAAGACCAGTGACCCGGTCCAGCCCTACATGACGATCGAAATGCGCGGCTTCGTGAAGACCATCTGCAAGCTCGAAGTCATCGACGACAGCGTCGCCAAGCCGGGCACCACGGAATTCGCCAATATCCGAAACACCGCCGCCAACTTCGGGCGCGTCAAGACCGACCAGAAGGTCTGGCGAAAGATCAGGATGGAAAACACAAGCGGGCAGCCTCTCGATCTAAAACTCCAGGGCATCAATCAGCCGACGCCGCGCTTCAAGGCCGAATTGAAGGAAATCAAGCCCAGGGAACTTTTCGAATTGAGCGTGACCGGCGAGCCGCCGTTTCCGTCCGGGTACACCAATGGCATGATTTCCTTTACTACAGGCATCGCCGAGCAGTCGGAGTTTCAGGTCGGCATCTACGCCTATGTCCCGCCGAGGATCGAGGTCATGCCGCCCAGGATGGTGGTCAATCCGAAATACCCCATCCAGACAATGCGATCCCTGAAGGTCAACAACAACGGCGACAGGCATTTCGAGATCAGCTCGATCTCGTGCAGCAATCCAGACTTTGTCCTTATTCTCCGGGCCCCGTTGCCGGGCACACCGAAGACCCGCGAGATCCAGGTAAAACTGCCGCTCGGTCAGTACCAGCCGCCGCGCTACGGAGACATCATCCGCATCGAAACCACCGATCCCGAGCAGCCGGTGATCGACGTGTACGTGCTTCCCGAGCTCAACATGGAGCCGGAACCGCGCCCGGAAGGCCTGCCTCTCGTCTTTCACGCCGGACGAATGAACTAGCGCCGTCCGCATCGGCGCTTGCTTCGGCGCTTCAGCGAATCCAGGAATGCGATAGAATCCCCGCGATGAGAGCCCGTCGCCGATGGCTGGATTATTCGCAGTACGTGCTCGTCCGGCTGGTGGCGATGCTCTTCTCGTGCTTCCCCATCGACACGAATCTTCGGCTCATGCGTAAGCTGGGCTGTCTCTGGTTTACGCTGCCCTATGCCCTGCCCGAGACAAGGTTTCCGCCGTGGCTCAAGCGCATCGGCGTATTCCGGTGGCTCGGGGGTGTGGAGCATGCCGCCAACAAGCTCCTCTGGAAATTCCGCGATCACCGCCATAGGGCGGAGAACCACATCCGCGCGTCGTTTCCGGAGTTCACGAACGACCAGGTGCGCCACGTTGCCCTCGGATCCATGCAACAGCTTGCCATGCTGGCCGTCGAACTCCTCCTCGCCCCGCGACTCATCACGCAGTGGACATGGGCCCGGCACGTCAAGCTCGGGAAGCTCGACGACGCCATCCGCGTCCTCCTCGACCGCCGCGGATGCATCATGATCACCGGGCACTACGGCAACTGGGAGCTGCTCGGCTTCACACTGGCCACGCTTGGCTTCGACATCGTGGCGGTCATGCGGCCCCTCGACAACGAGTATCTGAATCGCTTCCTGCTCGACCGCCGAGAAGAGAGCGGGCTTCGTCTGCTTTATAAAAAGGGCGCGACCCAGTCAGCGGAAGACGTCATCGAGTCGCGCGGCGCGCTCTGTTTCATCGCCGATCAGAATGCCGGGAGCAAGGGTGTCTTCGTCGATTTCTTCGGTCGGAAGGCATCCACGTACAAGTCCATCGGCCTGCTCGCCATGCAGTTGGAAGTCCCGATCGTCTGCGGCTGCGCCCGCCGCGTTTCGCAGCGATTCGAATACGAAGTGGATGTAAACCGAATCGTTTACCCGCACGAGTGGCGCGACAAGGATGACCCGCTCCTTTGGATCACGCAACAGTACTCAAAGGCAATGGAAGACGCGATCCGAGTGGCCCCTGAACAGTACCTGTGGATCCACCGGCGCTGGAAGTCGCGCCCGAAGGAAGAGCTGAAGAACGCCGGCGCTTCCCCCAAGCCGCCGCCGGCAACCATCGAGGCAGACCTTCTCGAACCAGCGGACACGATTCGAAAGGATTAGCGCCAACTTCGAGCGAGCATCGCGGGCGCCGGGTGAGCATGGCCTCGGGCCCGAACTACACATCGCTCTGCCCGTTTTTTCGAATGATGTGGCATTTTGAATAGAGCGCGGGCCCTGACGAGAAAGCCCCTTGCCCCCTCTCCGTCATGCCGGCTCACCCGTCCCTACCCATGAGAAAAGGGGTTCGGCCTTTCGACCGAACCCCTGGTGTTGCATGACCCATCCTTCAGACTTTCGGCATGAGCCGGTGGTTAGGGCGCCGTTGTGAAGCTGAACACCGCGCCGGTGGTCGTACCGGCGGCATTCTTGGCGTCAACGCGCCACAGGTACGTCGTGTTCGGCAATAGCGCTCCGGGGCTGAAGTTTCGCGTCGTCTGGTTGCCCTGGAACGGCGGGCTCGTCGTCGTGGCCACCGCGATCTGATCCCCAGGCGGCAGCAATGCGTTGTCCGCCTGCGAGATGAAGTACACATCGTAGCTCTCAGCTCGATCCGCACCGCTCCACGTCAGCGACGTGCTCGTCGGTACGTTTGTCGCACCGTTGAGTGGGCTTGGATTACCAACCTGGCCGGGCGGCGCCAGCGTCGTGTACCGCCACACGTCACCCTTGGTCACCGGCGTGCCGCCCTGGGCGACCGTGTCGATCCGCCAGTAGTACGTCGTATTCGGCGAGATCGCCATGACGCTTGTCGGGTCGAACAGGGTACCGGACTGGTTGCCGCGGAACTCGGGGCTTGCGGTGGTGGCATTCGTCACTGCTGCAAGGTCGGTTCCGAAGTACACGTCGTTTGTGTCCGCACCCGCTCCGTTCGTCCACTCCAGGATCTGGTCGAGCGGAATGCCGGTGGCCATGTTCGCCGGATTCGGGGCCGTCGCCTTTCCAAGTTCCGTGGTAAAGGTCCATACGTCGCCCTTCGTGCGGCTTCCGTCCGAGGCAACCTCGTCAATACGCCAGAAGTGCGCCCGGTTCGCTGCCATGCTGCCCGGCGGGTCGAACGTCGTCGTCGCCTGGTTGCCGCGGAAGATTCCCACGGTAAGCGGCGTGGCATTGGTCACATCGTTCAGGTCTTCGCCAAGGTACACGTCATGGCTCGTCGCACCGAGGCCCGCGGTCCACGTCAGGTTTCGCGTCACTTCAACGTTGACCTGGTTATTGGCCGGCGTCGGATTGATCGCCTTCCCAGGGCCCGTCTTGAAGTTCCAGACCGTCCCCTTCACGACGCCGCCGGTGCCGACCTCGTCGATTCGCCAGAAGTACTGCGTGTTCGCGACCAGGGCCGAGGGTACGCCGCTCGGCGGGTTGAACATCTCATTGCCAAGAAGCTGGTTCCCCTTGAATTCGGCGTCGTCCTCTCCGGCGTTGTTCACCGCCGTCTGGTTCGTGCCGAAATACACGTTGTGGCTAAGTACATTCGTGCCCGGCGTCCACGACAGGGCGACGTCCGGCGCAACCGCCGTCGCATTGTTGGCGGGCTGCGGACCGGAAGCCGTGCCCGGCAGCGTGCCGGTGCGGAACCGGAAGATCGGCCCTTCATTACGCCCGCCGGGACCAACGGCATCCACCGTCCAGAAGTGCTCGGTGTTTGCCGCAAGCGGCGAAGCCGGCGAGAATGTCGTGACCACAGAGCTGAGCGTGGCGACCTTTGCCGCGGCATTGCGCGTCAGCACCTGATTCTGGTTCGAGCTCAGGTACACGTCGAAGCTGTTAAGAGGGCCGCCGCCCCCGCCGGGCGTCCAGGTCAGGTCCAGCTCGACGTCCTGATCAAGGGCATTATCCGCCGGCGCGGTCAGCATGACCTGCGCGGGTATGTCCGCCGTGCGGAACGTAAGCACCAGGCCCATCGTCGTCCCACCCGGACCCTTGGTGTCGATTCGCCAGTAATAGTCCGTATCAAACAGCAGCGTCGGCGGCTGGAAGTTCTTGCTCGTCCGATTTCCCTGGAACTCGGGGCTGGTCGTGTCGGCCAGCGTGACATCGACGGGATCGATGCCCAGGTACACGTCATAGCTCTCCACGCTCGAGGGAGCGTTCCAGCTCAGGATGGTCGTCACCGGTACATCGACCGACGTGTCGGCCGGGTTCGGGCTCGAAATCATCGGCGGAGGAGCGCGCGTCGTGAACATCCACACGTCGCCCTTGGTCGTCCCCCCGGGTCCCTTTTCATCCACGCGCCAGTAATAGGTCGTCGAGCCGATCAATTCGCCCTCGATCGTCGCATTCTCATCCGACGGATCGAACGTATTGCCGCTCTGGTTCCCCTTGAAGATGTCCGGAGTCGTCGTGTCCGCGTCGGTGACCGCGGTCATGTCCGTGCCGAAGTAAATGTCGTGGCTGGTCGTGCTCGCACCCACCGTCCACTGGAGCACCTGGTCCACGCGGGCGTTGGTCGAACCGTTCTGCGGTACCGGCGACTTGGCCTTTTCGGGCGCGGCCGCTGTCGTAAAGCTCCGCACCGTTCCCTTCGTAATGCCGACAGCGTTGATTTCGTCGATCCGCCAGAAGTACGTCGTGCCCGGGAGGAGTCCGCCCGGATCAAAAGAGGTCGTCGTTTGCCCGCCCTTGAAGATGTCCGGCGTCGTGTCATTCGCGCTGTTGACGGCGGCCTGATCCAGGCCGAGGTAGACATCGTGGCTGGTAGCGCGAGCGCCGGAGGTCCAAACCAGCTTGGTCGTGACGGCGACGTTCTGAGCGCCATCCGCGGGATTGGCGCCGGAGATCTGCCCCGGAAGCTCAGTCTCGCCAGGCCCCGGATTGGGATTATCCGACGGATTGACCGTCACGGTGCCGTCGATCTGTTCGACGAGTCCGTTTGTGTCAAAAATGAAGGCCGTTACCTGGAATTGCCCGGTACTGTCGTACCGATAGCTGATTGTCGTGCGATTGGGAGCGCCTTCGACGAAGCCGGAGCCATCGCCGAACACCCAGTTCACCTTCGCCACGGACGAAGGGTTCGTCACGGCATTGTCAATGCTGAACGCGACCGTGTAGTCCGGCTGATCGAACACCTGCACGAAGGTAATGCTGCCGAACGGATTGAGTGACACGCCGTCCGTGCCGCAGCCGTTCAGCGACACGCCCATTGCGACGACCGCGAAAAGCATCGCGGGCGCCGCCGCCCATCGTCTCGACTTCATCATCGTGAAACCCTCCCGCGGAACGGCCCTGAAAGCAGAAGCCGTCCGATCGATGCCCCAGGGAGTCATTTCCGCGATCTCAAGCGCGTCACACCCGACACGCTTGCCGATCCCTCGGCCAATGACAACCCGCCGCATCGAACTGGATTGCGAGAATCCAAACCCCCCAAAGAACGCCCGCCCCCTAGGGCCAATGGCTCCGATCATCCCGCCCAAAGCCCGTTGAGTGCACATCGGGACGACGCGGAGCCGGCGGCTACGCAAAAGTCTACGTCGCGTCCATTCCCCAATCAAGGTGGCGGGACCGATCCGAAGCGAATTGGGGCCGCTCCGAAAATAGCCATGTTATCCCGATAGAACGCGTGTAAATCGCGGAACATCCGCAACGCCGCAGTGGCAATCTGGGACCACGTCACGGGCCGGACCTTGCCTATTCTCATAACTCAGCGTGTCGGAAATGTCCGAGACGGATAATGGTTCTGCCCGCTCAGGCCGCCGGCGGTTTCGCCCCCTGCCCGATACGGTTCTCCGTGCCTGCCAGCAAACGGGCGATGTTTGCACGGTGTCGGGTGACCACGAGCGCCGCGACAATAACAAGGAGGGCGAGGAGCGGATAATGCTCGGCGAGGGGCCAGCGGGCCAGCTTGGCCATGACAAGAAAGCAGATCGGCACGAACACCGCCGCGACAATCGAGCCGAGTGAGACATACCGAGTAAACGTCACGACAAGCGCCCACAGAACAAACGCGCTCAGTGCCGGGAGGGTCAGATAGGGATAGATGCCGAGCATGACGCCGAGGGACGTCGCGACGCCTTTGCCGCCCTTGAACCCGGCGAAGACCGGAAACACGTTTCCCAGCACGCAGGCCATTCCCGTAGTAAGCCAGAGGATGTCCCGCCAGAACGGGGCGACGGGCGCCTCAGCCCACGGCCCGGAAACCAGCCCCGCGCAGATCGTCGCGGCCGCCCCTTTCGCAAGGTCAAGCAGAAACACGAGCACGCCCCACCACCTGCCAAGGACCCGCCCGACATTGGTCGCCCCGAAGTTTCCGCTTCCCTGCCGGCGGATATCCACACCCCGCGATCGCGCCACCACCAGCCCCGTCGGAATGCTTCCCAGAAGGTAGGAGCCGAGGATCAGGACGGCGTATTGCGGATTGAGAATCATGAGGCAATTGCGCAAACGGTCGGTCACACGGGCTGCGACCGCGCGGACCGTGTTTCGACCAGTTCCTTGAATACGAGTTCGAGTTCGTCGACGTGCCGCTGCATGCCCACCCGCTCGCGAAGCTCCAGCGCGCGCTGGGACATGCGCCGGCGAAGATCGCCGTCCGAGAGCTCTTGGATGCGCCGCGCCCACATGCCCACCGCATCCGGAGACTCGATGACGAAGCCGTCGTGGCCGTCGGTGATGACCTCCGCCGCGCCGTTGAACGCCGTCGTTATGCAGGGCAGCCCCGCCGACAGACCCTCCAGCACGACCCGGCTGCACGGGTCGTAATAGGTCGGATGCACGAGCACGTCCGCGGCATGCAGATAGTTCAGCGTCCGCTGCGTGGGCCCTGTAAACGTGACAAACCGCGCGATCCCCAGCTCCTGGAGCCGGCGCTGATACCCGATCGGGTTGTCCCGGCCGACCACCAGCAGGTGAAACGACTCAAACCCCGAGACAACCAGCCGCGATATCGTCTCAATCAGCGGGCTCAGTCCCTTCAGCCGAAAATTGTGCGCCACAAAGAGCAAGAGCAGTTGCCCGTCGGGCACCTGGTGTTGTCGCCGGATGTCCAGGCGATGTTCCTGCCGCTGCCCCTCCGGAACCCGCGGAACGCTCACACCGTTGAACACCACGCGCACGCGCGGAGACGACACACCGTAAATCCGTTCGCATTGCCGCGCGACATAATTCGAGACCGCTAGGATCGTCGGCCCTCCCTCGCGGAATACGTGCCGCTCCAGGTCGAGTAGCGATCGCTGCTTCATGTTCATCGCGAGCAGCGCCTGCTTGAGCAGTTGCCGCGGCCGCGACGACCGGGTCGCCACGTTTCTCTCCAGCGTTTCCCCCAGGAGCCCCCCGCGCGGCTGGTAAGTGTCCCCCGTCCCAAGCGGAGAAATCGCGTGAACAATGTCGAACGACCGCGCTTTAAGAAACTCCGTCGACCGGCGGATAAACGCCGCCATGCGCAGCGGCCGAAGCAGCGTTCCCCCCGGTATGCGATGCATTGTCAGGTCCGGGGGCGGCGCTGCGTTGGTCGTGGTCACGACGTGGACCTCGTGCCCCCTCGCCGCGAGAAGCCTTGCGATCTCCTGGGTCGACGTCTCCGCGCCGCCGCGCCAGGGTTCGAATCGTTCGATGACCAGTGCGATCTTCAAGTAGCGTGCCTTTCGGTCCGCCGGCGGCGGCGGTTTGCATCATGCCGGGCCATTCGACGGGTCCGGGCCGCAATGAGCCGGATGATCTCGCGCGCCCGCTCTTTCCTCAGCCGCCGCGCGCCGGCCCATTGATAATGGTACAGGAAACGAATCCGGTCGGCACGGGTCACCACCGGGGACGGGCTGCTGTAATCCAGGGCCGCAAGGTCCTTGAGCACCCACCTTTCAAAAAACACCGGCCGCTCAATCATTCGCGCCAGATCGATCAGTCGGAGGACGATCCCACCGTCCGCGTTTCGGCTGATGAACACATGGCACAGATAGAGATCGCGATGAAAGTACCGGTGTCTGTGCAGGTGCCGGACCAGAATGGCCAGTTGGCGGATGATCTCGTGCCGCTCGCGTGGGCGTGGAATCGCCGTCGGATCGCTTTCGGCGCGCAGCGCCAGCTTTTCGAGCGACTCCCCGGCAAGTTCCTCGGTAATGAGAAAACTCCGCCGCTCCCATCGGCCAGACATCTCCTGCCCCCAGGCCAGCGCCCGCATCGTCGGTACGCCGATGCGCGAAAGGTGCTTGATGAAATGCGCCTCGCGCTTCGCCGTGCTGTCGCGGCGATCGTGTTCACGCATTCGCCGCAGTTGCTCCCTCAGCGGCGGGCGGTCGTACCGCTTGAGATAGCAGACCCTTTCGCCGCTTGTGGCGTCTCTCAAGATCAGGCGCACGCGCTCCCGGTACGTCGCAAGGCCCGGCTTGCCCAGGCGCTGCCCCCCAACGGGGCCGAACACATCCTCAAGGCCATGGATGCCGTTCGCCTTGAGCAGGCTCCTTGCCTCCGGCGTGGCGACGACTTCCGACACACATTCCATTGTCCGCGCGCCGGGGTGCACATGATCCTCCGGGAGCCGCGGCGGATTCATCCATTCGCCGAAAAGCCGTGCGGTGCTACGAAGTTCCGCAGCGCTCAACACGCCGGCCGGAACGTCGATCGCATCGAGGTATCCCCTCCCGAAATGCAGCATGTCGCGTCGCGTGAGCCTGCACGGAAGGAGCGACTCTCTTAGCCGAACGCCGTCCACTGCAAGTCGCACCGCGCCGTCATGCGCTGTCGACGCAGAGTCCCGGCCGCCGCGCGTCATTCGCTCCACGTCCACCATCCACAGCCGCCAGCCGAGAGGTTCCTCGCTCGCGCGACATGCGAAAATGTGCTTGGCGTCAATATCAGGCCATGTCATTCCGAGCCGATGAAACCCCGCCATCAACGCTCCGACCGCCTCGAAGAGCCTCCTCCGATCGGACTCCCCAGGCCCTCCCCCCTTTTTCCAGCCAGGCACCAGCAGGTGACGCAGCGTCGTCTCACACGGCACCTTTTCAACCAGTAGAAACGCCTCCCGGGGGACGCCCAGCACTCGGCGCTCGCCGAACGCGACCCTCTTCATCGCGGAAACGCCCGCCCGCTCAAGGTCCCAAAGTACGGCCCATTCATGCCTCGGTTGCGAAACGCCCCGCCGAAGGCGAAGGAGTGGTGCAACTGCGTGCCGCGGCGGGACGCGAAACACCCGCTTGAGGAAGAACGCACGAGGTTTTCCGTCGATCACGATCTCGAGCGGAACGGTCTCCCGATGGGCATGCCTGCTCGCCGGCGGACCCGAGCCTTGAACGCGCATGAACCCCTCAAAATCGCCAAGTCCGGCGGCCTGAAGTGCGGCGCGGTACTCCGGCACGATTTCAAGCAGCGGATTCACGCGGACTCCTCATGGTCCTTGATGGCGCGATCAAGGAGGATCGATCCCATCATCAGGCGATGCACCTCCGTCAGCTTCCGCACGTCCAGGTAGCGCCGCAACCACCAGATCTGCTGCCGCGGACTCAGCCGCACCCGCGCCTCCTTGTAAAGGCTTGACAGGTCGCGCAGTCGCCCATGCTCACAGCGCCACGGATGCCGCCGGCGCCCGCCGCGCGCGCAGTCGAGAAGGTACACACGCGGCTCTTCCGGGTTCGTTAGCGACACCAGCATGTTGCGCCACTGGAGGTCAATGTGATAAACTCGCGCCGTATGCATCCGCGCGACCGCCTCCGCCGTCCGCTCCATCACGTCGCGGCAGAGTTTATCACGAAGGCCGTCCAGGCGGAGGTTCGGCCGTCCCGCCGCGAACGCGTCGAGCGGCTGGCAATCCGGGACCGCGCGGGTGACGACAAATCCGTCTGTCATCAGCGGCCCGCGCCGCCGGCTCCCAAGCGCCACCACGTCAGGCACGTCAATGCCGCACTGCTCACGCAGGAGCCGGTAGTTCCGCGCCTCGCGGAGCGGCTTACTCGATGTCAAGCGAAATGGAACCGCCTTTCCGTCATACCGATAGGCCTTGAGATACAGAACGTCGTCGCCGGATGCCGTCCGGACAGTCAGGCGCCGCGTACACGTGGTACCCGATTGATGGACCACTTCGCCGCCTGCGCATCCGACGAAATCCGCGTAGCGAATGAGCCCGGCCGCGGCCAGCGGGGCCTTCATTTCGGGTTCGAGAATTCGAAGTAGGATGCTCATTCAGAAATGCGGGCTCGCTCCCCGAGGGACGACTAGGCAGCGCCGGCGATCCGGATCGGCGGGTCGAAAACCGAGCCGCGCTCGAGCCGCTGAAGCTCCGAGTCGCGGAACTTGTCCTGTCGGGACTGAACGCGCCGAAGCCACTGCCGGTCTTCGGGCGTGAGCCGGTCCGTCGCCAAATATTCGAGAAGAAACCGGAGTTGATCCGACTTCGAACAGAACTCGGGCGCGAGCACGCCCATCGCCGCGATATCGTGGACGATGCTTTCCTGTCGCCGCTGTGCAATCCGGATTCGCCGCCCCACCGAGGCATCCAGAAAATAAAACTCGAACCGTTCGTCCGGCAGCGGACGTATCAGCACGTTTCGCCAGAACAGGTCCCGGTGCACGAAGCCCATCTCGTGCATATGCCGCACCTGCCGTGCCAGCGATGTCAGGATTTCCACCTTTGCCCGGCGCGTATGCGACGTCATCACGTGGTCGGCAAACGTCTTGATAAACGTCACCAGCGACATGGCGTCTGGAACCGCCTCGGTAATCAGAAAACAGCTCTTCACGAAGTGCAGCGTGCGACGCTCGCCGAACGCGATCGGACGCACCGCCTGAATCCCGAGTCGCCGCATCGCCGAAAGAGCCCGGAATTCGCTCCGCGCCCGCGACGCCTTCAAGAACGTCCCCCGCAGCATCCCGCGAAATCGTCGCCGCCAGCCGGGGTAATGATACCGCTTGATGTAAATGCTCCCGTCGCCGCCGGGCAACTTGACCAGAATGGTGTCCGTCGTCCGGCTCCAGGCCGCAAGTCGGTCTCCGACGCAGCGCAGGACCGATTGCACGCTGTCCAGTCCCGCCTTCTGAAGTCGCTCCCGGAAGGGCGCATCGATGAGCATGTAATCAGCCATGCACTTCTTCCGATTGAACGGTCGCCCGGTCGCGCGACGTCTCGCCCCTCTTCTGACGCCGGCCCGACGCCGGCAGGAGCTGCCTGATCTTCTCCATGACCATCTCGGGCGGCAGGTCCTGCATGCACTTGTGATGCTTGAGCGGGCATACCCGCTCCATGCACGGCTGGCACTCCAACGTGAGCATCGCGATGCGCTCTTGGGCAAATCGCGTGTCGGTCCACGCGGGATCGCTCGACCCGAAGACTGTCACGACCGGTACGTCGAATGCCGCCGCGAAATGGCGCGGGCCCGTGTCATTCGTCACGAGCAGATCGCACCGCCGGACAAGCGCCTTGAGCGGACCCAGGCCCAGCGGCGGATCAACAAAGATCTCGATCGGGCTGCGCGCCGCCGCCGCCAGCCGATCTGCGATCGGTTTCTCCTTCGGAGATAGCGACGCCACCACCCGGGCGTCATACTGCCGCGTGAGCATTTCCGCCAGCAGTGCATACTTCTCTGCAGGCCAGCACTTCGCCGACCCGTAATTCGCCCCCGGATTCAGGGCAACAAGCGGCCGATCTTCGTCAATTGCCCCTAGCCGGGCATCCACGGCCGCTTCGTCCTCCGGGCCCGTGGCCAGTACGAGACGGTCCCCGGCCTCCCCGCATCCGAATGCCCGCGCAAGGTCGTTGTAATAGTCCAGCGCCGGCACCGGCACGTACTCACCGTCTTTTCTGGATGGCCTGAGCATCTCCGTCAGCAGCCAGCCGCGCCCGTCTCGGGCATAGCCCAGCCGACGGGGGATCCCCGCCGCCCTTGCGACGAGGGCCGAGCGAAACGAGTTGGTCAGCAGAACGGCCGCGACGAAGTCGCGGCGTCGCAGGTCTCGAATATGTCGGACAGTGGCCCCCATTCCCGCCTGCGAATCCGGCCAGAACAGGAATTCATCGGCAAGCCCGGCGTGTGCAAGTACGTCGGCCACATAGGGCCGCATGAGAAACGCGATATGCGAATGTTGGTAGGTCCGCCGAATCGCACCAAGCGCCGCCGTGGCCATCACCACATCACCAACCCAGTTAGGGATGAAAATCAGAATGGATCGGGGCTCGTCCACGCAGTCATACCTCGGCGGATCAGGAGCCAAGTATAGCCGCATGGGGATGTTGCGCGAATGACAGTTGTCTTCGCCCACCGCGCGTGGGGTCCTGTTCGGCTGGACAAGGAACGGAAATTGACCTAAATTACCCCGTTTCAGGAGTTGCTCCCGTGCCGGGGTGCAAGATACGAGTCTGATTTACGCGACTGCGTAGCAGGAGAAACGTGGCCATGGGATTGATGTCAGGCAAGAGAGGCGTCGTACTGGGTGTGGCAAACGATCACAGTCTCGCCTGGTACATCGCCGAATACCTGCACCGCGAAGGCGCCGAAATGGCCTTCAATCACCTCCCCGGCGAAAAAATGGAGCGCCGCGTCAAGAAGCTTACCGAGACCATTAACGCCAGGATCGTCCTGCCCTGCGACGTCAGCCAGGATTCCGACGTCGAGCACTTCTTCGGAAAAGTCCGCGAACAGTACGACCAGATCGACTTTCTCGTCCATGCCGTCGCCTTCGCGAATCGCGACGCCCTGACCAATCGCTTCTGGGAGACGCGCCGTGAGGACTTCAAGCAGGCGATGGACATCAGTTGTTATTCGCTGATTGCCGCATGCCAGAAGGCCTTCCACATGCTGCGCGAGGGGGCCAGTGTCCTGACCCTTAGCTACCTCGGATCCGTCAAGTTCGTCCCCGGTTACAACGTCATGGGCGTCTGCAAGGCCGCCCTGGAAAGCACCGTCCGCTACCTCTCGGCGGACCTGGGCGACCTCCGCCGTGTCCGCGTCAACGCCATCAGCGCCGGTCCCTGCCGGACGCTCAGCTCGGCCGGCATCGGCGGATTCGACAAGATCCTCGAACACTACCCCACCAAGTCCCCGTTGCGCCGCAACATCGAATCCGACGAGGTCGGCAAGGCCGGCCTCTACCTGTGCAGTGACCTCTCCAGCGGCGTCACCGGCGAGATCCACTACGTCGACGCCGGGTACAACATTGTCGGCTGGTAGGCGGTGTGTCCGTCCTTTGGCTCCCCCGCCTTCGTGCGAGGCCTATTGCACCCACTCCAGGGCCGCGCAGGTCACGCAGTTTTCAATTTCCCGCGTGACGGCCTGGTGATACTCAAGCAGCCGCCCCTCGGCCCCCGTTCCCATCGCGACCCCCAGTGCGTACAGACATCCCACGCTGCAGATGTTTGTCTCGTTCGCCGCCGCCGTCACTCCCGCGCGAAAGTCCTCCGGACGCCCGCCCGCGAGTCGCGCCAAGGCCGCGCGGTCATATGCGGAGACCTGTGCCAGCGCGTCTTCCGAAAGAGGCCGGTGATCCTGAAAATACGCCCCCACGTGGCTCAGGTCCGCACCCGCGATCACGCACGTTGTCACGCCATCCGCACGAATCAGATCACCCAGCGCCTCCGCGAAAACCCGCAGATCGGCGCCCCCATCCGGCGCGGCCGTCCCGTTCGGCCCGCACACGTCCGGACACAGAAACGGAACAATTGAAAAGGATCGATCGCCCAACAGGCGTTGCAGTAACACGACCTGTAGCTCGACCGAATGTTCGGCCAGGTGGTCGTACTCGAAACGGGTCAGATCGCTTTTGCATCGCTCGGAAAGGCGATTCATGAACGCGACATCGCACGGCACACGCCCCAGCGGAGTCTCGAAGTCCTTCGAAGTCCCGACGACCGACCGTGCCCTGCCAAAGTGGTTTGTCCCCAGGATGACGAATCGCTCCGCATCCGTCCGCCGGGCCAGGTCCCGATAGGCGGCCGAATAGCACGGCGCTCCCCGTGAATAGTCCAGATGCGGGGCCACAAGCCCGCGAACCCGACCGCGTGCCGCCTCGTCTCGCTCCGGCGGATGTGTAGACAGAATTCGGTCGAGATACCCGGCGAGCGCGGCCGCCTCAACGCCGAATCCGTCAGGGTCGCGCACGGTACGCGCCGGTGCGTTTCGGTAGGCGGACGTCAGCGCATCCATGTGCCGGTCAAACGCCGGCCCCTGAAGAAACAGGGACTCGTCGAGCTGCCGGATCAGATCGCAAAGCTCGTCGGAGAAAAGCATGCGCTGGTGCCGCAGCATGAACGCTGCCTGGATGTCTGCCCGGCTGTGGCGGCCGTCCATGCGAGAAAGAATAAACAGCGTCGGCCGCGACACCGTCAATGCGCTTGTGGCGATGCCGGATGGATCAAACAGCTCGACCGCCTCGACCTGCCGGCGCGAAGGCCGAGCCTCGAGGGGGCGAAGGCGCGGATAGTCATCATCGTGGGACATGGTGCGGGATTACTACGTCGATGGCCCGCTTCCGCCGCATGGCAGGCTCAATGAGAAACATCCCGTCGCCGCGATCCCCTGAAAAATCACCTGATTCAGGAGTCGGAATCGTGGGACACGACCACGCGGTAAAGGTCATCCGCTGACTGCGCCTCCAGAAGCTGCCCGAGGATGCCGGGATTGGTCACAAGACGGCTCAGCTTCGCGAGTGCCTGGATGTGCGCGCTTGTTGCGCTGATGGGACTCGCCAGAAGGGCAAGCAGCGTCACGGGTTGACCGTCGATCGCCTTGAAGTCGATAGGCTCACGGCACCTGCCTATCGCCACGACCAGCCGATCCACGGCATCGCACTTGGCGTGCGGTATGGCGAACCCGCGGCCGATACCCGTCGATCGCTGGCTTTCCCGGTCCAGCACGGCCTGAAGCAGGCGGTCACGCGAACTCGTTAATCCCGCCCCGGCCACGAGCTCGACAAGCTCCGTGATAACCCCCGTCTTGTCCGCGGCAGCGAGCGGGACCTTGATCAGGGCGGGTGTCAGGTGTTCCGTCAGTTTCATTCAGTCACAACCAAGTCTCGACGAAAGAGGAGAATGCTAACACCCCGGCCGATTCCTCTCAATGGCGACTTCGGGGAATTCGGCCGCTCGCCGCCAATCCCCTTCGCCCGCCGCGACCTGCTTGTGCCGCGCGCCGGGACTCAAGGCGCCAGAATCTTGTCGACCAGGGCCTGAATATCCGCGCCGTTGGGACCGCTGGAGTTGTCCATGTCGGCCGCGCAGACCTTGCGTGGATCGGTCTCGAGGCCCAGGAGAACGTCCGTGAAGTGCGGGATATCGTCCACGGTCACGCTCCGATCCCCATCGACATCGCCCTTCAGCTCCACCGAAAAGAGCGACGGGGCCCCCACCGTGGCCATCTTGACCGGCGCGCTCTTGCCAGTGGCGACCCAGAGGTTGTAAGCAACCTGCCCGCGATTATTTGGATTCCCCGGAAACGGGTTGTTGTCCCTCAGAAACTCGATGTACTCCTTCGTCGTCGCCTGGTAATAGAGCGAAACCCGGGCCCCCACCGCGTACGCCGGAATCTCAAAAAAAGTATCGTCCCAGTATTGGCCGTCCGCGTAACTGTACGCCACCGGGCTGGCCTGCACGGCCGCGAATTTCAGGTTCGAAAACCCGCGCGGCGGAATGCGATTGTCCTTGTAAATCTTGTTCGTCAGTACGAAATGCATGGCCGGACCCGCCGTCCGCCCAAGCGTTGCCGCCAGTGCTTCGTCGATCCCGCCCTTCATCTCGTACACCTTGGTCGTGGCTGTATCGAGTTCCGCCGTGTTCGAGTCGTAGCCCCCAAACGTCACGACCGGATTCACGTAATCCGTGCAATCGAAAAACTCGACTGTGACCCATATCCGGCGGCCCTCGGGGTATCCGCTCGGCAGCTTATGGCCCGTCTGGTTGACGACCCTTACTCTCAACTGTTCGATGCCCGGTGTCTGCGAATCATCCAGTGATGCCTCGAGGTCCGCGGCCCGCTCCAGCATGTCGATGTTACGCAGCTTGTTGTTCTGAAGCTGCGTGACCCGCGCCGCCGTCAGTTCGCCGGTTCCGCCCGGCCCGTATTGCTGTGCGATCGCATCCAGCTGCCACGTCGCCGCCCCGCTCAGATAGTGCCGGGGAAGGTCGTCGCGCGGCGCAGGTACCCAGCGGCACCCATGCGCCGTGTCATACGGCATGTGGCAATCCTGGCACTGTGACACGTACGTCTGGCCCGGCCCCCCGAAGCGTCCTCCGAGATCAACCCCCATCCCGACTGCAAAGTCGCTCTTGAGCCATTCGCTGTAGGTGCGCTCGATTGGAACCATGTCGTACTTGTTCCCGGTCGCGTGCGGATTCCCGGGCGCGTTCGGCACGAACGACGTTCCCATCATGTCGTACGAAAAGTGCGGCAGGCTCACGTCGTGACACGTCGCGCAAAGCTGCGATCGGCGATGAAACGGCGATTCAAATGTATCGTGGTAGATCTCGCAGTCCGCTTCATTTCCTTCAGGCTCTTCCCCTGTCGGAGGAAGTGGAAACGGCCCCCGCCGACGGTCCTGCGGATCGACGACGTAGTTCCCGTTGCCCCCGTGTCCCGTTGAGCTCGGCATGCCCCGGTCCATCTGCGGTGCCGGGGCATCGGCGCCCAGACCGGCCAGTATCGCCGCGTCGATCGACGGCGCGTCGCCCAGCTCATCAAAGGGGTCCACGAGCCGGTGGCAGAAGTGACAGTTGATTCCGTCGCGATCGGCAGCGGCGATCGCAGACCCATCCGTCGGCGTGGAGCGCCCTTCGAGCCAGGCCTTCGGTACGTGGCAGCGTATGCACAGGTCGCCCGAACCCGGTGCATCCGCCTCCGCAATGTCCAGACACGCGTAAAACACCGGGTCCCGCGCCGCCTGCGCCATCAGGCTGCCGGTCCAGTCGTCACTGATCACCACCGGCGAACCGTCGCCCGATACGATCCCCCCGTGACACGTCGAGCAACTGCTCGAACTGTGAATCGCGACGCTCAGCCCGCCGGGCTGCGTGCCGGGCATCCGAAAATTAGTGACATTGGTGTTCATGGGGACTTGCCCCACGGCAACGGCTTCACCCATCAGCGTTATCAGGGCGATGAGAATCATCCGAGAGACCAGTGCGTGCGCGTTCATGGAGACTCCCGCGTGGAGGTGACTTCGGCTCACCGGCGCGATTCACGAGCGGGCAGATGTGCAGGGAAACCCCCAGGTGCGATAGACCTCCCGGTCCCCTCTCACCCCCAATCTGACCCTTCACTATAATAAGCATCGGTCGATTGCGCGATCAATAGAGTAGCCCGTCGAATCGGCGATCGGGCGCATGCCGACCGATTATTATCCGCCCCAATTTGCGCCGGGCGGACGCCGGCAGTTCAATCCCTTCGGAGAATAACGATGACCACCATGGCCGATCCGATCATCCGCGGGCCTCGCGTCGTCCACGCCCCGCGCGGCCCGGAAATATCCTGCAAGGGCTGGCACCAGGAAGCCGCGCTGCGGATGCTCCACAACAACCTCGACCCTGACGTCGCCGAGGACCCGGATCGACTGATCGTCTACGGCGGAACGGGAAGGGCGGCCCGGTCATGGCCCGACTTCGACCGCATTGTCCGGGCCCTGCGTTCCCTCGCAAACGACGAAACACTCCTTGTCCAGAGCGGCCGCGCCGTGGGTGTGGTGCGTACCCACGAAATGGCCCCCCGCGTCCTCATCAGCAACTCCATGCTCGTCCCCCACTGGGCGACATGGGACGAGTTCCGCCGGCTTGAGGCGATGGGCCTCACGATGTACGGCCAGATGACCGCCGGGAGTTGGATCTACATCGGCACCCAGGGCATCTTGCAGGGCACCTACGAGACCTTCGGCGCGGCCGCGCGACGCCACTTCGGCGGCACTCTCGCCGGGCGATTCGTGCTGACCGCCGGCCTCGGCGGCATGGGCGGCGCACAGCCCCTCGCCGCGACCATGCACGGAGCCGCGTGCCTTTGCGTCGAGGTTGATCCGCATCGGATCGAACGCCGCCTTCAGACGCGCTATCTCGACGTGGCCGCCGACAACCTCGACAGCGCGATCCAGCGCGTCCTCGACGCAAAAAAGGAAAAGCGCCCCCTCTCCGTGGGTCTGCTCGGAAATGCTGCCGCCGTACTGCCGGAGCTTGTCCGCCGCGGAATCACGCCCGATATCCTCACCGACCAGACCAGCGCTCACGACCCCCTTGCCGGGTATGTCCCCCATCAGGTGTCCTATCGCGAAGCGCTCGACCTGCGCGAAAAGGACCCCGATCGTTATGTGCGTCTTTCCTTCGAATCCATGGGCGCGCACGTTCGCGCCATGCTCGACATGCAGAAACGCGGCGCGGTCGCGTTCGACTATGGAAACAATATTCGCGCGCAGGCCGTACAGGCGGGTGTCACGAACGCCTTCGACATTCCTGGGTTTGTCCCTGAGTACATCCGGCCGCTTTTCTGCGAAGGTTCCGGCCCGTTTCGCTGGTGTGCCCTCTCAGGCGACCCTGCCGACATCGCCGCGACCGATCGCGTCATTCTCGATCTCTTTCCACAAAACGAACACCTGGCCCGATGGATTCGACTCGCGGGCGAACGCGTCAGGTTCCAGGGACTCCCGTGCCGCATCTGCTGGCTCGGCTACGGCGAACGCGCAAGAGCCGGACAGGCATTCAATGAATTGGTTCGAAGCGGCAAGGTGAAGGCCCCGATCGTCATCGGCCGCGATCACCTCGACTGCGGCTCCGTCGCGTCCCCCAATCGCGAGACCGAGGGCATGAAGGACGGCAGCGATGCAATCGCCGACTGGCCCATCCTCAACGCCCTGGCCAATACCGCCTGCGGTGCGAGTTGGGTCAGCGTGCACCACGGAGGCGGAGTCGGCATCGGCTACTCAATTCACGCGGGCATGGTCTGCGTCGCGGACGGCACAAAGCTCGCCGATGAGCGGCTCCTCCGCGTGCTCACCAGTGACCCGGCCATGGGCGTCTTCCGCCACGTCGATGCCGGGTATGACCGCGCCAAGGAAGTCGCCCGCGAACGCGGTGTCGCCATTCCTGAATAATGTGAGATACCCGACGTTCCGCGCAGCGGTCCGAAATTTGCTGGCGCAAGGCCGGCGCCCAGATTGCCAAGGCTCGCCGCCCGAGCACGTTCAGGCCTTCTCGAGCGACCGCAGGTAATCCAGAACTTCTTTCGCCTCGGGCCCGCCGGCTTCGGCGTGCCGGATCAGCGAAATCCCGTGTGGCCCCGGCACCTTCGGTGTCTCGGGAAACGCCGCAACGGACGCCTTCACTACGTCCAGCTTGCCGAGCATGGCCGCCGCGAACACGTCCAGCCGCGCCCTATGATCGAGCAGATAAAGCGCAATGTCCCGCCGTCCCATGTGTGCCGCCGCGCCGAGCCCTGTCTCCCAGTCGCCCCCGCCCCAGTCATGCGCCGCGTTCACCAGCGTCGGATGCGCCTCCAGGAGTTCCTTGACCCGGTCGAAATCCCGATGGGCCACTCCCACGAAGTCCTGAACAAGCGACAGTTCGAGCCGGGGGCCCTTGTCGCGCTTCTTGCTGGCGGACTTCTTCGCCTGTGCGTCTTCACACAGACCGGGCTCGGTCAGGACCAGTGGAAGCGCGGACGCCAGCCCCACGGCAGGGATCCTCGCCAGAAAAGTCCGCCGCGTCGATTCTCCCTGGTAGATGTTCATTGATTTTCCTCTGGTTTAATGAGAAACGGCCCATCGCACCAGACCCGTACGGGTCGATTGCGACTGCTGACTTCCTGTAGGGTCAGATAGATACAGTACCGTTCAGCGCCGATCACCGGCGCGATGGGCCGTAGGCGTATGTCGCGGCCCGGATCATTCCTTGCGTAGTACAAGGTCGCAGGTGCCCCGATACTCGCCATCCTCGGAACGCTCAAGCGGCGCGATGACGAACCCCTCGCGCTCGAAGATCGGTCGGTTCTCCCACGTCAGACGGTTGTCCCCCTCGAACATCATTTCGGTCACGAGTTTGCGATACCCGTCGGCCGTGACCTCCAGGTGAATGTGCGCGGGAGGACCCTCTCCGGGGTAATGCCCGGGCCGGATCGTCCGCAGCAGGTACCATCCGTCTTCGCCCGTCCGCAGATAGGCAAAAAGACGCGGATTAAGCGAATCGCCCATGCTTCCGACGTCTCCGCCGCTCGATGAATAGTTGCCCTGAAGATCGGTGTGAAACGCATAGATCAGCGCGCGGTGAACCGCCTTGCCCCCCGTATCCCTTACGCTCCCGCGCACGACGAGCCGCTCACCCGGCTCGTCCGGTGTAATCATCGTGGCCTCCGCCTCATGCGAGAAAAGCCGGATCAGCTCCCGGAACTTCGGATTCTCGTGCAGGGCAAACAGCGCCGGGTCGGACAACACGACGCCGCCGCGCAGAATCCCCGCTCGAAGTTGCGACTCGATCATCGATAGCACCGCGTCCGGATTCGTTGCGATCCGCTCCCGCAGGCGAGCGGCCTCGCTCTTGCCCGACACATCAGGCCAGTATTCGTACTCCATGTACCGGGCGGTCTTCGCCGCCACATCCGGGCCGGTGAGTCGGGCCAACGCATGCAGGGCGCCGTCGATCCCCGCCGAAACGCCCGCGCTGGTAATGATGTCCCCGCTGTCCACATACCGCCGCGCATCCCAGACCTTCGTCCGAGGAGCCTCGCGGCGCAGGGCGTCCACCGCCCCGTGCCAGGTCGTTGCCTCGATCTCGTCCAGCAATCCGGCCTTGGCCAATACGAATGCGCCGGTACATACCGAGAGCATCATCTCGGTGTTGTTGGATGCTTTCTCGATCCAGTCCATCAGTTCCGAGTTTCGCGTTACAACTCCGCTGTCGCCACCCGGTATGACCAGAACATCCGGCGCGGGGCAGTCAGAGATCGTGAAGTTCGGCGTGACGCGAAGAAATCCCTGGCTCACGATCGGATTCTGATCGACCCCGACCGTGAACACGTTAAATACGGGCTGCCCGGCGACGCGGGCCGCGGCGAACACCTCGGCCGGACCCGCAAAATCAAGGAGTTCGACGCCATCCCACAACAGGATCGCCACGTGCCGCAACGAGCTTCTCTCAACGAGCGTCATGTTGCAGCGGGGACATCGGCCGGGCTTGTCAAAGGCCGCGTCGTGGCAATCCACCGGGCACGGCGGGCAGACGTACTTTTTCTGCGATGGGCTGTTTCTGATCTCGAGCCCCGGCGCGATGGCGGGGACCTGAAGAACCGACAGGAGGTATACCCAGGGCGCAATGGCTCCGTGACGGATCATGGGATGCTCCGATCTGCGGATTGGCTCGCACCGAGGGCCGGGAGGAGGCAGCGGGTTTTCGCGCGAACCCGCCGCGCAAGTGTCCGAATCCAGCCCTCGCCTGTTAAAACGCTCCGTTATCTCGACGCTTTCGCGGATTCAGGCGGCCGCACCGCATGAGGCGCCTCTCCCTGATCGGACGTGTTCACCAGGGCGCTTGTCGCTTCCGGTTGCTTCGCGGGGACCCAGTCGATATAGCCGATCATCATCTCTTCCCATGTCTGCTCGCCCCATTTGACCGGCTTGGTGGGGTCTGGATTGTCGAAGTTCTTGTCGGAATTATCGAAGATGCCGATGCACTCGATCTTCGACCCTTTGCGAACCAGAAGGGGCTTCTTCAGGATGTAGGATTCCTGCCAGTTGAAGTCATAGTCTGTAACAGACAGGACGGTCCGCTGCGCGCCGCTTGCGTCGTGGAGTATGTATTTCCACGATCTCCCTCGTGTGTGCATGTGCGGGAAAAACGAAAGGACTTCGATGTCCTCCGGCGGGGAGAATTCCGCGCGGACTTCGTGTCCCGCCGCCCCCGCAGGAATTTCGAAGTTCATGTTGTAGATGCCCCGGGTGGACACTTCGCGCTCAATCGCACCCTTCGAGAATTTCAGGCCGATCGCCGACCGGTCGCGCTGCGGCTTGCCATTGGTCGTGTAGTGCATCTGGAGCACGATCTTGGCGCCGGCCGGAAGCCGCTTGGCGCAGCCTTTCGGAAAGATGGAGGGCGTATCGCCCGGTACCGTGGCGCAAAGAAACCCATCCTCCAGCCCCAGTTGATCGGTCTTGCCTCGTCCATTCTTGGGATCGACGATGAATGCAAGTATGTGATGCACAACCTCGGGTGCGCCCGGATGCGCCTCCATGGCCACGATCCACTTGTCCTCCTTGAAGTCGGTGGGAATCTCAAAATACTTGTACTCCACCGTCCCATCCTTGGGCACCAGGAACGACTCGGCCATGTAATAAACTTTGTCGGGCTTACCGATTCGCCATTGTTTCGGCCATTTCTTCGGCGGCGGTTCGCTCTTTACGTCCCCGCGCGGCATATCGCCGTCCAGCCACGCCAGCAGCGTCTCCTTCTCCTTCTTCGATAGTTTCCGCTCGTTGATAAAGTGCCCGTCGAATTCTTTGTCGGCGTTCCACGGAGGCATGCGGCCGTCGCGAACGACCATGCCGATCATGGCCGACCAGCCCGTCACCTGCTCATAGCTGTCAAGGGGAAACGGCCCGACCTGGCCCGGGCGGTGACAGGAAACACAGTTTTCCTGAATGATCCTCGCCACCTGCCCCGCGTAGGTGATCTTGGATCCTGCGGATTTGCCCTTACTGCGAGATTCGCCGCGAGTAATCAGGCAACCCGGTGCCGCCGTCCGCGTCACCTGCGGGTCCTTCCCCTTCAGCGCGGCGTCGATCGCCTTTTGCAGATACTTGACCTTCGGCTTGTCTCGCTTCTCGCCCAGTGCGTATTGATCATCGATCATCCCGCGATAGCGAACGACCCGCTTCTTGTCGATTACAAATACCTCGGTCGATGTCCGGGCATCGAGTTGCCGGGTCAGTTCCTGGTTCTTGTCTTGTAGCATCGGGAATCCGACGCCCCGGTCCTTCGCTTCCTTGTGAATCGCCTTGAGAGCGTCTTTCGGACTGGCATTTATCCCCACAAAGTGCACGCCCTTCGACGCATATTTTTTGCTGAGCTCAGCGAGCCGCGGCATGTACCGCTCGCTGATCGGGCATCCCAGACCCGTGAAGGCGAGCACCAGCACCTTGCCTTTGTGATAGTCGAGAAGCTTGACTTCCTTTCCTTTCATGTCTCGAAGCGTCGCATTCTTCAATTCTGCGTTTACGCGGTCCTCCGGGGTGGCAAGCGTGCGCGTGGCCACGACCGCCATGATCACAAGGGCAAACACCGCCAAGGCTGTCCGACCCGCCCGATCCATGCTCATCTCATTTGCTCCCGGCAAATCGTAAACCGATGTCCAGAATCGGAAGGCGCGTGGATTTCCCGCGAACCGACCCGTGCCCGACCCTCTATTTGAATACGTATCGGCCGGATCACCTTCACACGAAAAAGGCCTGTTCACTGGCTCGCCGGCCTGCCCGCAAACTGCCGAAACTCCTCTCTGAGCCGGGCGACTTCCGCCGCGAGTGCGTCAATGCGCGCTTCCAGTGCCGCATGCGCCGCCAGTTCTTCCGGCATCAGTTCGCCCTCTCGCGTCGGTACCGACAACGGCAGCTCAGCCGATTCAATGCGTCCGCCAAGGAGCTGGGCCCAGCGCGTCGTGCTCTGCCCGGGCAGTCGCGAGAGTTCGACGGCCATCGGGGGATCGCACGTCTGAAGTTCCTTTAGAAGCTCCGAAAGGAACGGTCCATCCCCCAGGGGAGCCATGCGCGACGCGCGGGCACGCAACTCGCCCAGGGTCTGCGGCCCACGCAGCATGAGCTCCGCCATGATCGCCCGCTGGGCCGCGTTCCACCCGAACCGTTTCTCGACGTCATGCTGAAATCGGTTGGACCGCGCGCCGCGCTGTGTGTCGCCCAGGGACGCGAGCCGCCAGTTCTGCAATTCGTGCAGCGCGGCCGCAACCTCTCCTTCCGTCACGTTCATCACCGGCTCGCGGTTCGTCTTTTGATTGCACCCCAGCGTGAGCGCATTGAGCGTGATCGGGTACGTATCCGGGTTGGTCATCGACTTCTCAATCAGGACCCCCAGTACGCGAAGCTCGATGGGTTTCAGTTCCATGAATGAGTCGCTCCTTGCGGCGAAGGTCAGTCCGCGCGATACCTCTCTTCGCGCCAGGGGTCGCCCCGCATGTGGTAGCCGTTTTCTTCCCAGAAACCCGGACGATCCGTCGTGATGACTTCGACGCGCCGCACCCACTTGGCGCTCTTCCAGAAATACAGCCTCGGCACGACGACCCGCACCGGCCCCCCGTGATGCGGTGTCAGCGGCTTGCCGTCGTGCATCAGCGCAAACAGGCAGTCCTCGCCAAGAAAGTCCTCCAGCGAAAGATTCGTCGACCACGCCCCGCCGGAACCCTCGTACGCGTGCAGAAGCACAAACCGCGCCTCCGGAAGAAGCCGGACTGCCGCCATGACCGACGCCGTGCTTGGCCCCTCAAACACGTTGTCCAGCCGCGACCACGTCGTCACACAATGGATGTCGCAATGAACCCGCGCCCGCGGGAGCCGCGAGAACGTCTCCCAGTCAAGCCGCACCGGCGTCTCCACCGCCCCGTCGATCGTCAGCGACCATTGCGCGGTTTCAATGCGCGGGACTGTTCCATGATGCAGAACCGGCCAGTTCCGGGTCAGCATCTGACCCGGCGGCAACCGGTCGGCACGCCGCGTATCCCTGCTGTGAATCAACTCGGGAACCTCGCAATCCGGACTGCCGTGCGTTTCCATGGCGGTCGATTATACTGGTGTGATATTCGCGATGAACTGCAATACGTCAGGACTTTTTCCGTTATTGTATGTGGGCGGTGCAGGGGAGGGTCTGGCCGCGGCCATCGCGTACTGACCGGGCGTGCGGGTCCCGGCAGTTCCCCCTCCCGGGTTGCTACGCTCCGCGACCGGGTGGATACGCACGTCCACGCGGGTCGATGCTCGCTGAATGGAGGCACGACGATGACAACCCCATCTTTCAGCGTCCTCATCTTTTTCGCAACCGTGTCCACTCTTTGGGCGCAGCCTCAATCGGCTCCGCCCGCCGGGGGCGCGCAGGAACAACCCGAATCCGCCGGTACGAACGATCGCGAAGCGCGCCGCGAAAGGCGGCGGGAGCGATGGGAGCGCATCCGCAATGCAACGCCTGCCGAGCGAGCTGAAATGCGCATCGACCGAATGGTCGATCGAGCGACCCGAACCTATGACCTCGATGAAATGCAGCGGGTCATGGTAAAACAGGAGATGCTCCGCATCCAGGCCGAGCGGCGCGCCGCGATGGGCGCCGACGCCGAAGAATACGACCGCCTGCGCGAGCGTGTGTTCGACTTCTGGAGCCAGCGGCGCGAGCCGGGCCCGGAGAATGACCAGAATCGCGACGGCCGTCGACGCCGCCGCGAGCTGCGCGACAACCCCGAATTCCGACAGCTCCGCGACCAGATGCGCGAGTTCGAGGAGAAGTATCCCATGGACTGGGATGCCGCCGCAGAGCGCATTGAATCCCTACTTCCGCCGGAGCAGGTGGAACGCGGTCGCCACCGACGACAGGAGTTCGAGAATCGGCGGCGAGATCGGGGCCGCAGAGAAGACCGCGGCGGCCGCCGCGCCACGCTGCAGGCTGAGAATGCGCCGGCGCAAACTGCGCCGGAGGCCGCCCAGGCGGTACCTGCAAAACCTCCAACCCCGCAATCCGACGCCCGACCCAACTCCAAGGCCGAACATCCGTGGGAGGTTTACACCCGCCAGTTCATCGCCCGGCACGAACTGACCGAAGCCCAGACCACCGCGGCGTATGCGATTCTTCAGGACATCCGCGCCCGCGCCGCCCAGATGGAGACTGCGCTTGCCGACCGGCTCCAGGAAGCCGCCCGAATCCGGGACTCCGTCTCGCGCCAGAACCGAATCACCGAACTGCGTGCGCCGATCGAGGACCTTTTCTCCGTGCTCAAGGCCCGCCTTGACGGTCTCTTGACCACGGCCCAGCGGCAGCGCGCCGGCCTTTAACGCACGCTTTCTCTATGGTTTAGATCGCTCGACAGAAGGCCGCTCGCGCGCCATAATGGCGATTTTCCCCGGAGACCACGGGCAAAGACCGCATGCCATACGAAGCACTCGAATCCCTCGCAAGAAGCAATCGCTGGACCGACCTCGAACAGCAGTGGCTCAGCGCCATCGAACAGCCGGACTTCGACGAAGACGGATTGCTTTCCGTCATCGATCTGATGGTCAAGGCCGGCCAGGGCAAACTCGCCGACACCCTTGGCTGGGCATGGCTCTCGCAACTCAAGCAGAAGCGCAGGCCCGCCGAAGTTCTCGAGATTGGTCGCCATCTCCTTGTCCACCTGTCCGACGGCGGCGAACTACGCGACGAGATCCTCGGCCTCTTCCGGCAGACCTACGCCGACCGGGCCGACCTTGAAAAATGGGTGGACCGATCCGGCCTCAAGGCCGGAAAATCCGTGCGCCGTGCCCTGCGCTTCATTGATGTCGGCCTTCAGCTTCGCGACGGCGCGTTCCTCATTCACCGCACCGAGGACCAGGCCGCCCAGGTGATTTCGATTGATCTCGACGCCGATGAGGTCGTGATCAAGTCCGGCCGGCGATCGCAGACCCTGGACATTGCCTCAGTCGTCGATGACTACAACGTCGCCGACGAAAACGACTTCCGCGTGCTCCAGCAGCTTCATCCGGAAAAAATCGAGGACCTCCTTAAGAACGATCCCTGCACGCTTGCGATCGGCATCCTTCGCGCCCACAACAACAAGTTGAACCGCGACGCGTTCAAGCTCGTCCTCGTGCCGCGCTTCCTCGACGCCGCCGGCTGGTCGGACTGGTGGTCCCGTCTCCGCGCCGAAGTCAAGAAATCCGCCAATCTGCGCATCGAGGGCCGGTCGCCGATGTTCATCATCTACGACCCGGTCGGCCGCACCCCCGAAGACGATATGTGGGCCAACTTTGAAAAATCCGAACAGCCGCGCGAATGGCTCGAACAGGTCGAAGGCTACCTCCGCGATTGCCGGGAACAGAAACGAGCGGCAGACAAGTCCTTCCTCGATCGCGTTCAGACGGGCCTCGTCGAGCGGATAAACCGCTTCCGCCGCCACAAGGAGCCCGCCCTGGCCTTCGCGACGGCCCTTGTCCTCGAACGGCTTGCCGCCGACGGCCTGACCACCGCCATTGATGCCCACGGAATGGCACTTCAGGCCCTCCGCGAAGCGAAGAATCCCGCCGCCATGGTCGCGACCGTCACCGATGCGCGGCTCTGGCCCCTCGCCGTCGCCGCCGTCGAACAGGCCCTGCCCGACAAATGGCCCGACGTCTTCGCAGAGCTCATTCTCGTCTGTCCGGCCGGCCAATGCGACGTCCTCGCCAAGCGCATCGAAAAAGCAGGCCGCGGTGATCTCCTTCAGGCCATCGCCGACCGCGCCCTCGCCGAACCGGGACGATACACCGACGCCCTCATGTGGATCTGGAAAGGCCCCGGCGTCTCCACCGAGCTGAAAGTGCCGACGCTTCCCGAACTCATCACCCTCATTCTCGGCTTGGTCGGCCCCGCCCGCATGTCCGAGGGCAAGGCCGCCGGCCAGTCAGTCAACGAGCTTCGCGCCAAGGTGCGCACCGGCCTGTCCGCCCGGGATTACGAACGCTTCCGCGCATGCGTCAGGGACCTTAATGACGCCATGGGACCGGCCATCCGCAGGCTCGTCGACCGCGCCGAGGGCCTCGGCCCCAGCGTCCAGGATGACATGGCCAACATCGTTCGCGCCCGCTTCCCGCACATGTACGCCAAGCCGAAGGTCGCCGTGTGGGACGACGACAGCGTGCTATACTTCACTCATGCCGGCCTCAAGGCGAAGGAAGACGAGCTCGCGGAGATCGTAAACGTCAAGATGCGCGAGAACGCCAAGGCCATCGGAGAAGCCGCCGCCCACGGCGACCTCTCCGAAAACTCCGAATACAAGTTCGCACTCGAGGAGCGCGACCTCCTCCGGGCCCGCGTCGCGAAGCTCAACCGTGAGCTTTCCATCGCCAGGCTCCTCGATCCCCAGGATGTCCCCACCGACCACGTCAGCATCGGGCAGCGCATCACCCTCGCCCCCGAAAACGGCGGTCAATCCCTGGTTATCACCGTCCTCGGCTTCGACGAATCCGACATTGGTCGCCGCGTGTTTTCATATCACAGCCCACTGGCCCGCCAGGTGCTCGGAAAGAAGCCCGGCGACCCGGTCGCCGTGAGCCTGGACGGAATCGCGGGCGAGTACCGCGTCGACAAGATCGAACGGGCCCTTTGACCGGCGCAAGGTCAATCCCATGTCACTTCCCTCGTCGGCCGCGTCCCGCCCTTCGATGAGCCAGGGTTCGCTCGGAATTGTCTATATCGTCTGCACGCTTCTGGGCTGGTCGAGCGTCCTCCTCTTTCTGAAGCACCTGGCGCCCTACATTGACGCCTGGACCGCGAATGGCTGGCGCTACGGCCTGTCGGCCCTGCTTTGGCTGCCGATTCTCCTGTGCGGCTCCTGGCGGCGTACGTTGCCCGCCGGTCTCTGGCGCCGTGCGGTCGTTCCTGCCGTCTTCAACTGCATCGCCCAGGTCTGCTTCGCGTGGGCTCCCTACTACATCGGCCCCGGGCTGGCGGCGTTCCTATTAAGGGTCAACATCATCTTCTCCACGGCGGGGGCGCTCATTCTCTTTGCCGATGAACGGCTGCTTGCCCGCAGTGCCGTCTTCTGGGCCGGGCTGGTTCTCGTCCTCCTCGGCTCGGCCGGCACCGTCCTCATGGGCGCAACCCCGATCGCCGGGGCAACCGCCACTGGCGTGGCACTGGGCCTCGTGGCCGGCGGCTTCTACGGCCTGTACGGCGTTTCCGTGCGCTACTGGATGCGCGGAGTGCCATCCATGACTTCGTTTGCCGTCATCTCGCTCTACACGGCAATCGCCATGATCGCCATCATGCTCGCGCTGGCCGACCGGCGCGGCATGGCCGTTGTCGATCTCTCGGCATTCAACTGGCTGATGCTGGTCCTCTCCGCGCTGGTCGGCATCGCCCTGGGACATGTCTTCTACTACGCGGCGATCTCCCGCCTTGGAGTCGCCGTCTCCGCCGCCGTTGTCCAGCTCGCGCCGTTTATCTGCGGCGTGGCATCCATGATAATCTTCAAGGAGGTCCTTACCGCCGCACAGTGGCTTTGCGGCGCGGTGATGCTCATCGGTGCCGTCGTGCTCCTCAAGGCCGAAAAAAGCAGGCACCCCGCGATGGCCGCCCCCAGGGTGGACGCTCCAATCGAGCCGGAATCCGCCGGGGACCCGACCGAGCTTTCCGCGGCGGCGAGCCCGGAGCGCGATGCAATTGCGCGTGCGTAGGGCCGGTCCGCGCTCGCGAGCCGTCCTATGATTCGCCCGACGCATGAAGGTCTCACCCAATGACCCCCGACACGCAAATCCCAACACTGGCCCGTCTCTGCATGAATGCTGCCCGGGCGGTCGCGTTCACCGGCGCCGGCATCAGCACGGAAAGCGGCATCGAGGATTTCCGCAGCCCCGGCGGTTTCTGGACGCGCCACCAGCCCGTGTGGTTCAAGGACTTTATGGCCCACGAGGACGCCCGGCGCAGGTTCTGGCGACAGCGCCGGGAGATGATTCCGCTCATGCTGGCTGCAGTGCCGAACGCGGGGCACAAGGCCCTCGCCGAGCTGGAGGCCCGCGGCCGTCTTCGCGGCGTCATCACCCAGAACATCGATGAGCTGCACCAGCGGGCGGGCAGCCGAAACGTGCTTGAAGTGCACGGAACGGCCATGAAGGTCCACTGCCTCTCCTGCGACAAGCGCTGGCCCTGCGAGGAAATTCAAGCCCGGCTCGAAACCGGCGAAGAGGAGTTCATCTGCGACGACTGCGGCGGGTTTCTCAAGAGCATGACCGTCTCGTTCGGCCAGCAGCTTCCGCCCGACGTGCTCATCGAGGCGTCGCAATGGGCACGCGAGTGTGACCTGTTCGTGGCCCTTGGTTCGAGCCTCCAGGTTTATCCCGCCGCCGGCCTGCCCGAACTCGCCAGGAAACACGGCGCGACATTTGTCATCATCAACAGAGACCCGACGCCGCTCGACGACCTTGCCGATCTTGTGATCCATGCCCCCATCGGCCCCAGCCTGGAGAAAATGATGACGTCTATGCGTCTCGCGTCATAGGCGGATCCGCCCACCCGCACCGATGAGTAATCCATCACGCCGGCTCCGGCTTCGCGCCTGCCGCCGCACCGCTCGCGCCTCCGGCCGCCGACTCGGGAAGGATGCGCACCTCCAGCGGTTCGCCCTTGTCGAAACGAAGCGTCCGCTCCGGAAGGGGAATCTCAATCCCCGCCTCGCGGAATCGCTCTATGATCGTGTAGCGCATGTTGAGCATGCCGGCCCAGCGTTCGGCCGGATTGTTGAACCACGCGACCAGTATGAAATTCAGCGAACTTGGCGCGAACTCCGTGAAGTGCACGTCCGGGGGCGGGTCCATGCGCACCTTCGGCTCCGCGAAGGCGATCTCCAGCAGCAGTTCCCGCACGCGCTTGGGATCCGCCGAATACGAAACGCCGACCGCAACCTGCCCGCGGATCGGCCGATTCTCAAGCGTCCAGTTCTCCACCTTCTGATTGATGAATTCGCCGTTGGGGATGATCAGGTGGATGCCGTCGGCGGTCCGCACCGTCGTCGAGCGCATGCTGACCTTGACAACCTCGCCGATTTTGTCCCCGATCATGACTTGGTCGCCGACCTTGACATGCCGCTCAAACAGCATCAGCAGCCCGGAGATGAAGTTGACGATGAGCGGCTGAAGACCAAGGCCGATGCCCAGCCCAAGCCCGCCGAACAGCACCGCCAGCGCGCCAAAATCGATCCGCAGCGTCTGAAGCCCGATGTACACGCCGAGCGTGATCAGCACGTAGTTCAGCAGCGTATTGATCGCCGCCTGCGCGCCCCGGTCGATTGTCGGATGAGAAGGGTAGAACCGGGACTCAAGCGTCTGCCGGGTCGCCCGTGACAGGACGACGGCGATGAAAATCGCCAGCGCAGCGCCGCAGATGCGCCACAGCGTGACCGGCTGATCCCCGTGCCTCCACAGCTCAAGATCGAGAAGCTGCTTGATCTCGAAGGGCCGAATACCCCAGATACTCAGCGAAGAAACGAGGACGCCCGCGATCAGCGCCCAGCGAAGAACACTGAGCGCCGCCCGGGCGAGGGGCGGAAACTCACTGGCCGTCGCCGGACCTTCCGCCGCCGGAGCGCCGCCCGCCTGAACCGCCGGTTTCTGCGCCGCGCCGGTCTCGCCGGCGGCGGCCGCGGGAGCATAGGACGCGTGCAGCTCGCGGATGCGCCGTGCCGACCAGCGAATCAACTCCTTGGCCAGTTGATACACGACCATCGCCGCCAGGATCAGGGCAATCGTCAGTGCCAGACCCGTCGTGATATAAACGGCCATGGCCCGGAACCCGATGGGGTGCATCACAATAAGCAGGACAAAAAGCACGATCAGAAACGGATGCGCGGCCCTGAGAAATGTAACCAGCCCCGCGAGCCGCCCGCGCTCCGCGCGCGGAAAAACATTCAGTACCGTGTCGCGCCGGATCAGAAACAGGAGCGTGATCACCGTCGCGAAAAAGCTGAACCAGTTTCGAAACTGCTGCGCCGCGGTCGGCGCCAGTTCCAGCGCACTGAGAATGTTGGCAGCCCCCACGAGCAGTGTCGCCAGGATCACGAGCGTATAACCGAACTGCCGATAGTGCCGGGCGATCGTGCTGCTGCACGGAATGAGCCGGAAACGCGGCTTGGGCGCCTTGAACGCCGCGTTGATCGCCGACACGAAGATCGTCACCGCCGCCACCAGCCGGCTCACGGTGTCGATGAGCCGCTCGGGCATCCCAACGACGTCGATGGCGATCGTAAACGCGAATCCAAGCGCGGAAAGCGCGAGCAGCGGCACGGCAACGACGCCGACGCGCGCCGTATGAAAACGGAATCGTCGGCCGAACAGCGGCACCGACGCCGATTCCTCGCCCTGGCTCTCATTCAGCGCCTCCTCGATGGACTCGCGCCGAATGCGAAAGCACGCGCGCGTCAACAGGAAGGCGCAGTATAGGATGGCCAGCTCGGAGAAAATGAGCACGAGCCAGTCTACCAGTGTCACAACTTCGAGCCGGCTCCTGGCCTGCTCCAGCGCGGACTTGAGCTGCCCGCCAATCCCGGCGGGCCACGCCGCCCGCAGCTCCTCCCCAACCGCCTTGAAGGCGTCAGGATCAAGGATCGTCGGTCCGCGAGTGATCAGGTGCGCCCAGTAGAGTGTGCTGGTTCCCTTCTCCCACAGGGTGACATTCTTGTCGGCGAGTTCAACGCCTTTTCGGAGACGGCCGATGACCTCCTGCTCGAGCTTGATCATCTCGTCGAAGGCGTTGCGCAGATCGAGCCGGAACCGCCCGACCTGCTGCGTCATCTTGATCGTTTCCTCGTCGGTCTCGCGCTCTGCAAGGCGCCGAAACTCCGCCTCGATTCGCCCGAATTCCTCGAGCGCCTGCCGCGCGCGGATCTCCAGCTCGCGGTCCTCCCGAAAGCTCAGGTCAAGAAGGGATTGCAGCCGCTTGAGCTCCTGCCGCGCCCGCAGAAGCTCGTTTTCCGCGTCGCGATAGGCGGACAACACTTCGGACGATGACCGGCGGGACAGCGACAGGCTGAACTCATCCCAGAATCGCTGCTCCCGTTCGAACCGGCTGGACCACGACTGGAACGCTGAATTCGGAAACCGATCGCGAATCGCGTTGGCCAGGTCCTTCTGTAACGCGGCGATGTTTTCGTCGCAGAGCAGTTCCAGCCGGTAGTACTCGCGCCGAAGGGGCGAAAGATTGCCTGACGCCAGCCGCTCGCGCAGACGCTCGGCACGGCTTCGGCTCCGGGCTTCTATCAACGCGTTCATCCGCTCGCGCAGCGCGACCACGTACGGTTGCATCGCGTCGCGCCGCAGCTTGTTCTGCTCAAGCTCCTGCTGGGTCCGCTTCTCCTTGAGCTCCACGACGACCCGGGCCGTCTCCAGCGCCGCCACGCGGACCGCCGCGGACCGAACCCGCAGGCGGATGACCTCGCGCTCCGCGTCGGAACCGGCGCCCTTGAGATCGACTTCGAGCGTCGATTCCAGGCTCTCTTTCCGCCCCTGGACCTGTTGGATGTCCTCCTGAATCCTCGCCCGCTGATTGGAAAAACCGTCCCGAAGCAGCGCCTCCTGCTGGGTCAGCGTGGCGCTGAGGGCGTCGATGATCTGGTTGTTCTGCTCGTAAACGGCCCGCGCTTCCGCGACCGCCTCTTCCGTGATCACGTCCGGAATCGGCAGACGCGACACGTCTGTCGTTTTGGAGCGAAGCTCGTTGATCGCCTCGGTCAGCTTGGCGACTTCGGCATCCTGGGACAGTGCATCCAGCGCCAGGACCTGCTTTTCGAGCTCGACCACCTGTGCGCGAAACTCCTGGAGACTCTTCCAGTACTCCAGTCGCCAACCGTCGAGCCGCGCCTCAAGGTCGCCGTTCGGCTGAGTCGTCGGCTGGGTCGTCGCCGGCTGGGTCGTCGCCGCCGTCGCCGTGAGCTGCACGTCAAGCTGCTCCGCAAGCCGCGTCACATCCGCGATCGTGCGAGGCGGCGTTGTGAACCGCACTTCAGGAAAGGACTCATCGGGGATCGCACTGTCCCCTACCGCGCTCGGCTGGCTCGTCGCCGGCTGGCTGGAGCCCGCGCCGCGATTCGCCTGCCACGCCTCCGTGCGGACCGGGCAAACGAGGATGATCGCAATCAACAGCCGCGAGCAGGACCGGACGGCGCGACTCGGCCGTCGGTTCGGCGTATTGAATTCGCGCCCGCCGCGGCGCGCGGATTCACAGACGAAACTCTCGCGAAGCCCCGCGCCCCCAGGATCCGATGTCCTCTCAATCCGCGCCACGACGGAAGTATATATCAGCACGGCTCCCTTGTCGCACGACGTCGGCCAATCGGATCAGAATCCCGGCGCCGAGCCGCCCTCTGCCGATCAGCCGTCTTTCCGCGCCCATTCATAGGGAATGTCATTCTCGTGCGGGTGCGCGCGATACTCGTCCGGCTGCGTGTAGTTGTAACACTCCGTCGTCATGTTCACGACGATCGTCTCCACGTCGCACACGTTCATCCAGCCGTGATATACGCCCGGTGGAATCCGTACGAGCGAAGGCAGATGCTCGCTCATATAGATCTCATTGACCTCGCCCTTGGTCGGCGAATCCTCGCGCGCGTCGTACATCGCCAGCTTGATTGTCCCGCGCACGGTGTAAAAATGATCGGTCTGAAGCCGGTGATAGTGCCACGCTTTTACGATGCCCGGAAACGTCGTCGTGAAATAGACCTGTCCAAACTTCTCGAACCAGGGATCGTCGGCGCGGATGATCTCACCCAGACGCCCGCGCTCGTCCGGCAGCACCCGGGCTCGCTTGGCCCGCACCCCGTCAATGACCGCCTTGAATCCCCGCACGAGCAGCGCTTCGTCGGAGAAAACCACGCGCAGGGGCGGAAGATTCTTCTTTTCCATCGCCATGAGCTGTGCTCCTCGCGAAAAAAAGGGGCCGGGGCGCGAGTATTCAGAGTGCGACCGCACCTGTCAACGATGCGCCGCAATGCGGCGACCGAGCGCCCAGCGATTGTTCGGGCGACGCCCCTCCTACTTCGCCGCCCGACCGTAACGATCGAGTTGATACAGCGTCGCCTTCATGTCCCGGTGAAACGCCGCCTCGAACGCCACCGGCGTACCGGTCACAGGGTGCGCAAATGTCGCCTGAGCGACGTGCATCGACACGCGCTCGATCAGCGGCCGTTCGGGATGCCGAGCGCTGGGCCGGTAGCCGCCCTTGAATGAGGAAAGCTTCAGGCTGTTCGCCCCGCCATACGACGGATCCACCATCAGCGGCAGCCCGGAATATTGCAGGTGCACGCGTACGATGTTCGGGTCGGCCGGCCGAGGCGAACATTCCAGGAGCGCCGCACCGACATATCCGTCCCGGCGGCGATACCGAGTCTGCGCCGGACTTCCCGTCTCGGCGTCCACCATCAGTAACGGGTTCGTTCGGCTGCGTTCGCGAACCGGCTGTTCGACAACGCCCTCCGCCGACTCGACCCGGCCCCGCACGAGCGTAAGGCAGATGATGTCGAACTCGCCGCTGGAAATCTGGGTGCGTAGGGCTTCGAGACTGCGCTCCGACCGCGCCAGAACCGCCAGCCCGCTCAACCGAGGCTCCAGCATATACGCCGGAAGCGGCGTCTCATCCGCACCGATGACCCCCGCCTCCCGCAACTGGTCAATCGCCGTGGCCTCCTCTTCAATGGGAACATCCAGGCTCAAATAGGGCGGCTTGTTGACCACCACGATCGCGTCGTCGTGGTGCAGAACGTCGGCGACCAGCGACAATTTTCGCTCGTCCGCGTCGTCGCGATCCGGATACTCCGGCCGTCGATCTTCGAATCGGGGGCGATATCGTTTCATCGGCATGATTATTGTCGGTCGAATGACCCGTTACAACCGCCCCTCCGGCCCCGACGCGCTACGGAATACGAAGTGTCTCAACCGGCACGATCGGGATAATAAACACATCCCGCACGTCAACAATCGTTACGAGCGGCTCGACAACAAGCGTGCTCACCAGGCGCTTGGTCGGGTTCTCCGTCACATCTACGATCTTTCCTACCGCCATCGGGACCGGCAGCCCGAGCTGCCCGGGCGCGGAGTACACAAGGTCGCCCACGCGAATCTTCTGGCGCGCTTCCGCGCCCTCGGCCTCATCACCCTCGGACGTCTGTATCAGTTTTGACTCGACGTTCTCGATCGCCATCCGCCCGCGCCCCATCCCGCGCAGGCTGCACGCATAATCGATCAGCGTCGCACGCTCTCCAGACACGCTTGCGATGCGGACTTCAATCCGCGGGCTGTCAATATCAGACAGGAGCTGCACGCGGGACATGTACGGGCTCACCTGCTCAACCCGGCCGACCAGCGTCTCCCGCGCCAGGACCGCCTGTCCGCTCTCCACTTCGCTCGCCGCCCCTCGGTTCACAAAGAACCGGGACGCCACCCAGTCGCGCCAGCTCACGCCCCGAAGCGATCCCCGCGAGACCAGCGCCGACTCGCGCCAGCCCGCCACGTCGTGCCCGACTACTTTCGCGTCCAGGAGCGGAATCGCAGGGGGGAGCTGGCTCTCGCGCAGGGCCCGCAGCCGCTGTAATTCGCCCTCAAGCTGAAGCACCAGCGCCTGGGTCGCCGCAAGTTCGCGCTCAATCGCTCCCTCGGACCCTGTCTCCAGTGGCCCGCCCCCGGTCTCCCGAACCGCCCGCGCCGCGTAAACGGCCCCCGTTCGAGATAGGTCCTGCGCCGGCACGAGAAACTGCACGATATGCTTGAGCGGATTGGTAAGCCAGGTAGGTAGAAACAATGCCAGGAATGACGCCCCAAGCAGGGCCGCGAATATCGCGTTGCGGCTGATGTTGAACCTGGACGACACCGACATCGCGGCGATTGTATCGCCGCCCGGACGAGTTGAAATGCCCTTCCCGCCCCGCAACAACCCGTGACCGGCAACCCCTTCCCGGCATCCAACCCTCGGTCATAGACTTCAGATGACTGTCACGCCGGGCCCCGAAAGGTTCCGTCTTCCGACGACCCGAGCGCGGCGGTTTTCGCAGCCTGCCGGCGCGACTGACCATTTTGGGAGCATCGCACATGAGCCCCCGCGTTCCGATCGAAAAATTACTTCGGCGCATTGCGTTTTTCACACTCGCCTGCGCGGCAGTGGCCCTGCCCGCCGGATGCCAGAAACCATGCATCTGCGTCAGCGACGGCGTCACAACGCCCGCCGGCGATGTCGTGCTGTCCGCCAGTGTCGACCGCCATCCGGACCCGGATCGAACAGTCGGCATACCCGGCGTCGACGTAACCTTTTTCCACAAGGACCGCCCGCTTGGCGCGGCTCGTACCGATGCGCTCGGACAGGCACGGCTCACGTGTGTCCTCCCGCCGGGCGTCACCCGCTTTCGCACCGAAGCCCGAGTCGGCGATGAAACGGTCTCCGGCGAGGGGGAGGTTTTCGCTTGGCCGCCCGGCCGCACCGTGATCATCTGCGACATCGACGGCACGATCTCAAACACCCACTACCGCGAACTCGTCTTCGACGCCGACGACCGGGCGTCAAAACCTATCGCCGACTCCGCCCAGGTCCTCACGGAACTGAGCCGCCGATTCGGACTTATCTACCTGACCGCCCGGCCCGCGTTTCTTCGCGAGAAGACCCGCCGCTGGCTCGACGCGCACGGCTTCCCGCCCGCGCCGCTTATCTCCGCACCGACCCTCTCGCAGAGCATTACTCCGCAGACATTCAAGGCCATGAAGATTCACGAACTTCAGGAAGCCCTCGGCGACATCCGCATCGGCATCGGCGACGCCAAGTCGGACTCGGAAGCGTATGCCATGGAAAACCTCCTGACGATCATGATCGATCACAACGACGAGAATCTCTTCCGCTCCCATGCGATTGTCATGCAGGACTGGAACATGCTGCGCGATTTCATCAACGCCAACCGGGAAGTCCTCGAAGACCCCGCCCGGATCCATGCGGCCATCGACCGGCAGGAACCCATCCTGCGCCCGATCCTCAAGTACCGTCCGCCCGGAAAGGCCCGTCCTCGCGAAGCCGCCCATGCCCATGACGCGGCAAGCGCCCGCCGGTAGCGCGGCGCCACGAGTCGCCGCACGCGCCGGTGCGCCGTCTTGGCGAAATGACCCTTCCGGTTACGATGCCGCGCGTGGAACCTCGCGCCGCCGATACATCGCGCATCGAAATCCGCGCCGCAGTCATGTCGATCGCCGTCGGCTGCGGACTGATGGCCATTAAGTTCGTCGCTTATTTCATCACCGGCTCCGCGGCCATCTTCAGCGACGCCTTCGAATCCATCGTCAACGTCCTCGCGTCCGGATTCGCCTTTTACTCCCTTCGCCTGGCACACCGGCCCGCCGACAGGGAGCACCCCTACGGGCACGGCAAGATCGAGTTCATGTCCGCGGGCTTTGAAGGCGGGCTGATCCTCATCGCCGCCCTCGTCATCGCCGTCAAGACACTCGACACGCTCCTGTTCCATCAGATTCAGGTTGAGGACCTCGGACTCGGACTCGCCCTCGTCGCCCTGGCCATGCTCGTCAACGGGGCGGTCGGACTTTACCTGATCGGTATCGGCCGGAAGCACCGCTCGATGACACTTGAGGCCGACGGAAAGCACCTGCTCTCCGATGCCGTGACATCCGTCGCGGCGCTGGCCGCGCTGCTCATCATCAAGCTTACCGGGTGGATCTATGCCGATCCGATCGCCGCCCTGCTGATTGCCGTTTACATTGCCTCACTCGGTGTCGGCCTGCTTCGCCGCTCGGCCGCGGGGCTGATGGACGAACAGGACATGGATGATACCCGCCTGCTCGAGGGAATCCTCGATGCCCACGCCGGACCCTCCGGGTCCGAACCGCGCATCTGCTCCTACCATAAGCTCCGCCACCGCCATGCCGGCCGATATCACTGGGTGGATTTCCACCTCGTCATTCCCGCCGAAATGAGGATCGAGCAGGGGCATGACATCGCCAGCCGGATTGAGTTCGAGATCGAGCAGTCCCTCGGCGATGCCGATGCGACGGCCCATGTAGAACCGTGCACCGACACAGGCTGCGCCGCCTGCCGGCCGGCCCGCTGAGCAGTATCTCTCGATGGTCTTGAGAATATTCCGGGACGACCAATCAATTCCCTGCTGATCCGCCGAACAAGGAGCGACACTGTGATGACGCACTCGTACGCAACCCCCACATACGTGACCCTCGCCGGAACCATCCTTGCCACTCTGGCCGCGTCCGGCTGCGCCGGCCCGAAGTCCGCGCCGGGTCAGCCGCCCGGAGGCTTTCCCGATCTGCCGGCCGCCTTGCGAAACACGCCCGGATGTCTTGGAGTTGAGACGGCCCGCACTTCGAGCGGAAAAAATGTCATATTCGCCTGGTTTGAGAACAAGAAGGCTGTCGAAAACTGGTACTACAGCAAATTGCACCGGGAGTCCATGCGCACATTCTTCCCGGGGGCTGGCGCGGGCAAGCCGCTCGAGGGCATACCCGATGATGCGGGCCCCATCCTGACCATCGCCTCGATCACCTTTTCCCAAAACCCGACGTTCGCCGAAACGAACCTGCCGATCAGCCAGATCGCCATCGAGCTGTACACGCCGATGAAGGGCGGCATTTTCCTCGGAGAGACATTCGCTCCGAAAGGGATGAAAGTACCCGATATGCAGAACTACACGCCGGCGGCCGCCGCCGCGTCAATGAAGTAACATTCTTTGTCATTGGCCGGAGATGTCACGACGCCCTTTGCGGTCCGCGGGTTCCTCTGCCCCGATGGCGATCACATGCCCGCGCGTCCGATAGTAGATGACGCCTTCGCTGATCGCCGGCGTCGACATGCAGACTTCTCCCAGCGGATTGGCTCGCGGCTTCCGAAACTCCCGCCCGGCGCCCACCGCGAATACGTCCCCCTCTTCGCTCGCGAAGTACACCCTGCCGTCGCCGGCCACGGGTGACGACGTGAACCCCGACATGCCCTTGCCCAGCCGCTCCTGGTAGAGCATTTCCCCGGTGCCGGCGTCATAACACTTCAGCACGCCCCGGTCGATGCAACTGTACAACAGCCCGCGATACACGATCGGCGTCTGCATGTATGCCCCGTTGCGCGAAACGTGCCACACGACCGCCCCGCCCGGTGCCCCGTCCTTCGGCGTTATGTCCCCGACGGCTTCCGGCCGGACGGCATACAGCGGCGCCGCCGCGCCGTGCGCGTTGGTGATGTAGATCATCCCGTCCGCAACGACCGGCGTCGGCACGGGCACATCGCCCCCGCCGACGATTTTCCAGAGTTCCTTGCCGGTCGCGAAGTCGTATCCGCCGATGTGCTTGTACCCGTTGACGGCGATCCGCGCCGCGCCGCCCTCTTTGTAGATGCTCGGCGTGCCCCAGGTTGGCACCTCGTCGCGCTTTGTCCGCCAGATTTCGCTTCCGCTGGCCGCGTCAAACGCCGCCACGAACGCCTGGTCGTGCACATCGCACTGCACGATCACCCGGCCGTCGTGGATGATCGGCGAACTGGCGAATCCCCACTCCATCGTGTCGAATTCGAGCGGGCCGCCCTCGAGCCGACCGAGGTCCTTCTTCCAGACCGGCTTGCTGTCCATGTCGAAGCAGAACAGCCCTTCCGCGCCGAGAAACGTGACAATATGCTTTCCGTCCGTCGCCGGCGTCGAGTTGCAGTGCGTCGCCTTCGTGTGCCGCGCGACCGTCGGCGCGCCCCGATGCCCTTCCCGCTCCCAGAGCACTCTCCCCGTCGACTTGTCGAGGCAGATCAGCAGCCAGCGCTGCTCGCCCATGTCCTTGGCCGAGTCGCCGTCGCCATATAGCCCGACCTTCAGTTCGGGCTCCTTCTCCCCGCTGAGGGCCGTCGTCACGTAGATCCGGTCGTCCCAGATGATCGGGCTGCTGTGCCCCAATCCGGCGATCGGCGTTTTCCACCGCACGCCCACGCCCTCGGGCACGCTCCAGCTTCGCGGCAGCTTGTGACTGTCGGAAACACCGGAGGCATTCACGCCGCGAAACTGCGGCCAGTTCTCCGCCGCCGCGCCGGGAATCGCCAACCCCGCACACCAGACCGCCACCGCCACGCGTGTAAACCTGCCCCTGGCCATGCATGCACCTCCGCCGCAATCCATTTCAACCTGTCCTGACCCTGCCCCATGTTATATGAAAACAGTGACAGCTAGGAGCACAAAGCGCGCGACGGCGACGGTGAAATCACCGGCAATGCCTCAACTCCATTTCGTCGGTTTGATGTTTCAAGAAGGCGCGCACGGCGAGCAAGGAGGAAGGTCATAACCCGCGAGAGCCGCCCGGCGATCGCGCGAGAACTCGCGCGCCCCACGCCCCGCCCGCTCCGCGCCCGGAGGACGCGCCAATGCCTCGCTTTCAAAATCCGCAACTCACCGTTTGCGCCCCGCCCCGCCCCAAACCTGAATGCATTCAGGTTATTCAGGTTCCATTCAGCCTTCCTGCGCAAGAAACGCCGTTTTTCAGGACAAAAATAATTTGTGCATGCCCCCATTCAGGTTTGCTTATCCGGACCTCCGCCACGCATCGCACGGCTGGCAGCGCCTCCCCGCGTTCCGAGTCCACTCGATTGTGTGTCATGCCGGAGGCTCTCTACAGGGTGGAACTCCGATCGGGTCGAGTCGATGTCGCGCCGGCCCGCGCAAGGGAAGGCCTCGCCCAATCGGAGCGACGAGTGCCGACGAGCCGGGGACTCGCGGCGCAGCGGTCGCGGACGGCCAACCGGCCGTGCATGCGGGTTCCTTTTCAATCTTGCCGCGCCGAACAGGCTGAGGCCTGTCCGTGGCGAGCCGCCCAACATCACGTGCACGGCGCGGTACGCAGGGCAGTCGCCGTGGCCGGCCGTTTGACGCGCCCGAGCGGCCCTCCTACAGTCGCCTGCCGGCTGTGAAATGCGCCACGGCCATTCCCGGCTTGGACACCCCATGCTCACGACGCCAGCCCTTTTTGCATTGCCGCGAAGCCGACACCGGGTCCGTCGGGTCCTTCCCGTTGTGCTCACGGCCCTTTCCTTGGCGGTCGCGGGTTGTCTCGGGTCGCGCCGCGACGGTGACAACCCGGCCCCGGAAGGCGATACCCCTGGGTTTGACGTGCCCACGAGCCAGGCCGGCGAGGATGAGTCGCCCTTCGGCCGCCCCGTGACGAACCTCGTGGTCGAGTTCAACGTTCACCGGTACACAGCCCCGCGCGGCACCTTCACGCCCGATTCGGCGGTCATCTGGCAGGTCGTGACGGGCCCGCTGCCCAGCGCCGAGACGGCATTGCACCTGGCCGACAGCGGCTTTCGGGCTGCCATCGGTCGGCAGTCCGACCGCAAGCCGCTGGCCGAGGCCCTTGAGACGCTTCGCGAGTCCACGGATTTGCGCAGCGCGGTCGACCACATCACCCCCGATGCGTCCCGCGCGATGGAGATGGAGATCGGCCCGGTCTCTTGGTCGAGCCTCCCCGTCTTCTATGTGCAGGGCGACGGTTCACTCGCGGGACAGGATTTCCTGAACGCGACCACCAAGTTTCTGATGAACTTCGCGATCCGCGCGGAGCGTATGCGCGAAGTGTGGGTGCAGATCGTCCCGGCGATCGACGAGCCGCCCGGTCCGCTCCGCTGGGTCGGGACCGCCGAGGGCGGCTTTCAACAGGTGGCCGAGCAGCGCCGAAAGGTCTTCAGCGACGTGGTCCTCGATACGCCGGTGCCCGATGGCGGGTTCATCCTTCTCGGCGCGACACCGAGCGTGTACGATCGCCCCTACTTGGCACGACCGTTCTTCATTGAACAGGACCCGGGAGGGAAAGGGGCGGATCCGGACGCCGCCCGCGAGAGCATATTCATCATCAGTCCCATTCTGCGGACGGTGCGCCCGGATCCGGCGGAAAGCAGCCCCGCGGCGCAACCCTAGGGTGCAACCGGACGCGGCCGGGGGCCGAAAAATACAACATGGCGGAAATGGACAGCTATTACCGGCAGGTCTTCGAGCACCTCGGGTTCATCTGTGTGACGGTGGCCCGAGACCTGACCATTCAATCCTGCAACCGGGAAGCGATCCGCCGGTTCGGCCGGAGCGGCGAATCGCTGGAGGGGAAACGGTTCCTCGACCTGGTAGACCCGCAGGACCGCGAATCGGCCGAAAAGCTGCTCACCGACTGCATCGAGAACAGCCAACCCGGCGAGATGGAACTCCGCTATCAGCGGGGCGAGGAACGGCGCGAGATCTTCGTCCTGATCGCCTCGCCGATCGTCGAGGGCTCGGGTCGCGTGGACGGAGCATCCATCAGCATGCGCGACATCTCGGAGCGGAAGCGCCTGTCGCGCGAGCTGGCAAAGGCGCGGCGCATGGCCTCCCTCGGCACGATGGCCGAAAATGTCGCGCATCTGTTCAACAACATCCTCGGCGGAATGCAGACGAGCATCGACTGCGCGCTGCCGAGTGACAGCCCGCGCGAACTGCGCCAGGCGCTTCGAGGACTCTCCCAGTCGATCGGCCGAGCGAGCCGAATCACCAGGCAGCTCGCGGCCTTTGCCGAGTCTGAAAACGCCCAGGACCAGGCCGTCGAGCTGGCTCCGATCATGGCGGATTTTGTTCAGCGGATGCGAGGGCGATGCGAGAAGTCCGGGATTGAACTCGAAACGCGGATTACCGACGTGCCGACGGCGCTTTTCGACGGCAACCGGCTGACATCCATCCTGAACAGCATCGCCCAGAACGCCTTTGACGCCATGACGAACGGCGGCAGGCTGACGATCGAGCTGGCGCAGGAGGGCGACAGCGCGGTCATCCGAATCACCGACAGCGGCTGCGGTATGAGCGAAGAGACGCTGGAACACCTGTTCGAGCCTTTTTTCACCACCAAGGGCGGCCTGGGCAGCGAGGGCATGGCCAACATCGGCCTGAGCATGGCCGCCGTCCACGGCCTGGTCGGCGAGATGGGCGGCAGCATCGTCGTAGCGTCGCGCATCGGCAAAGGGACCACGGTACAGATCCACCTGCCCCTGCGAAACGATCTGACGGCGGAGTCGGCCCGAACGTCCACCGATGCCGGACCGCAGGCGCCCGGCCGATCGTAGGCCGGTCGCCGCGCGGACCCTGCGGCGCGGCAAGCGTGCGAGCGTGTGAGCGGCGAGCTCAGAATGTCGTGCCGAAGGAGAAGCTGAAGATCTGCTCGTCGTCGTCGCCGTCCTTGGCAATCGGGAAGGCGAGGTCAAACGCGAGGGGAATCGGGCCGAAGTACTTGATATAGACGCGCACGCCGAAGCCGACGGCCGCCCGCCAGTCGTCGATGCCGAAGTCCTCTTCGACGGTGCCCATGTCAAGGAAGGTCACGCCGCGGAGCGTCTCCCCGACAAGCGGGAAGGAGTACTCCGTCGTCGTGGTCAGCATGAAGTCGCCGCCGATGCGGTCGTCGCGGATGCCGGCGCGGGGACTGATGCCGCGAAACTCAAAGCCGCGCATCGAACCGATTCCACCGCCGTAGAACTTTTCAAACACCGGCGCGTCGCCGAAGATCTGCCCCATGTTCAGGCCGAGGTGGAGGACGTGCTTGCGCTCGAAGGTATCTCGGTAGAGCGTGAAGTACTGGTCCATCTCGCCGAGGGCCTTGCCGAAGGTCCAGTCGCCGCCATAGACGCCGGCCTGCTCGTAGGAAAGCTTGAGGCGGTTTCCGCGGCTCGGCAGCCAGAGGCTGTCGGTCTTGTCGCGGACGAGCGAACCCTTGAGCGAGGTCAGCCAGCTTGTTCCCTTGGCGTCCTCGATCTCCCTGGCTGACAGCCACTCGACGTCGCTGATATCAACGTGCTCAAATCGGGAGGCCGCCTCGACGGCCCAGTCTTCAAGGATGCCCTCCCGGAATCGCTTGTCGAGGCTCACGTAGAACCCGATGCGCTGTTCGTCGTACTCGTCGCGGTCGCGCTGAAAGACGTAGGCCCCCGTGCCGAAGCCGATGTCCTTGTCGAACAGATAGGGCTCCCGGAACTCGATGCGTCCGCGGGTCAGCTCCGTGCCCGGCTCGATCTGAAGGCGCATGGTCTGTCCCGCGCCGCGGAAAGCCTTTCCCGAGAACAGCTCCTTGCTGCTGCGCGGCCAGTCGAAGATGTCGAAGTTCCTCTGCTCAAGTGAAATGGAACCGACGACCCCGTTGTTCGTCGTGACACCGACGCCGAAGAGGATGTTGGCGGTCTGGGCCTCGGTGACATCTACCAGTGCATCGCGGACGCCGGGCGTTTCCCCCTGGGGGGTGATCGTGGCCTCAGAGAAGAGCCGCGTCTCAACCAGGCGTTGCTCCGCCTTCTTCGCGGCCACGGAGTCATAGACCTGTTCGGGGTAAAACCGAAGTTCACGACGGATGACCTTGTCCTTGGTGTACTGATTGCCGCGGACGACGATCCGCCCGAAGTGATACTGCTCGCCTTCCTTGATGTTGATGGTCAGGTTGACGTAGCCGGCCTCTTCGTCGAAGACGTGGGACGTGACCACTTCGGCGTAGATGTATCCCATGCTGCCGTAATGATCGACAAGCTTCTGCCGATCGGCCTTGAGAGCATCGGCGTCGATCGGCGCTGCGACGTTGGACTTGAGCATGGCCGCGATCTCGTCGGAGCTGACCACCGTGTTCCCGACGTACTCGACCGACTTGATGATGTACTGGACGCCTTCGCTGATCTGGAAGATGACGGTGACGTCGGACTGGTTGTCGGCCAGCTCGGTCCGGTAGCCCACCTGGGCGTCGAGATAGCCTTTGTCGTTGTAATACTTCTTGAGCGTCGCGGTGTCGCGCTGGGCGGTTTCGTCGTCGAGAGCGCCCGTCCGAAAGAGCCAGATGTATGTCGTCGTCTCGATCTTCGATCGAAGCGTCAGGTCGTTGAACGCCGTGTTGCCTTCAAAGAGGATTTTTCGCACCTTTATGCGCGGCCCCTCCGCGATGCGAAAGACCGCCCGGCGCTCTCCGCGAAGCGTCTCCTGGTCCACCTCGACGCTGACGTTGTAATAGCCGCCTTCCTTGTACTTTCGCTCAATTGCCTGCCGGGCCTGCGTCAGCAGATACTCGCTGATCGGCGAGCCCGTCGACAGCTCGATTTCCTTGAGCAGCTCGGAAGTGCTGTACTTCTCATTCCCCACGAAGTCGACGGAGGTGACGAACGGCCGTTCTTCCACCGCGAAGACCAGCACCAGCTTGCCCGCTTCGTCCCGGGCCTCGGCGAAGGGGCTGCCTTCGAACTTGCCGGTCGCGGCCAGCCGTGCACACGCGGCGGCGATTTCGTCTCGGTTCCAAGTCGCCCCCGGCGGAATCCGCACGACGCTCTGGAGATAAGCCTCGTCAAGCGTGGTCTGGCCCTCAAACCGAACAGCGTCGATAACTCGGCCTTCGGTCTGAACAGGAGTCTGGGCGGACGGGGCCTGCGGACCAGCCTGGAACAGGCCCATCATGGACGTGACGGCGATCGCACCGCAGACGGCGATCGCGAGGGATCGAATGCCTCTGTGAATTGGAAACATCCCTGTGTCGGCCGCCATCCGCATCCTCTGCCACGCACGGGAACACTTCTGTCCGCGCGTTACGGTGCGGCAGAATATACACGCAGGCCGAAGCGACACAAAGAACAAATGAACCGCAAAAGAGGGCCGGGCAGTTCGTGTGAAATGTGAAAACGCGCGAGGAATTCCCCAGTGTACCGACAGAGGGGCCCAGCGTTTGGGATGACCATGCATTTGAACAGTCGGGGCAGCGTCATGCGACGACGATATATCGGTGTGAAGGGATAAGGCGAGGCGGGCCGAAAGCCGGCGGCACACCTAATTGCATGATTCGCATAATCTTAGAAGACAAATGGAACTGCGGGCCGCGGGCTGCTCAAATCTGGGGATGACATTCCCGCGACTGTTTCTGCTTTTCGCGTGCGTGCCTCTCATCGACCTCTTCCTGCTGTTTCGCAGCGGGGCGGGCTTGGGATTCTGGCCGACGCTGGCATTGGTCCTTCTGACCGGCGTGGTCGGCGCGGCACTCGCACGCGCGCAGGGGATCCGGACGATTATCAAGATTCATACGGAACTGGCGGCTGGACACATGCCCGCGGACGAGCTGGCAGACGGCGCGATGATTCTGCTCGCCGCGGCACTGCTGGTCACGCCGGGCTTTCTGACCGATGTCGTCGGTGTGGCCCTGTTAGTTCCGTGGTGTCGCCGGGTCGCGCGGAGAGTTCTCTCTCGCCATTTCGGGCAAAGGGTCTCCGTCATGCACATTGGATTGACGCCGGCCAGAGAAGCGCCGTTTTCGGAGCCCACAGATAGCGGGGCGCCTTCTTCCCTCGGCGATGGGATGAAGTACGTCCGAAATGAATCTCGCGACGGCAGGCCTACCGGCGCCGGGTCATAAAAAAACCCCAGGTGAAACGCAAAGGAGGGTGCCTCGGCGTTACCCTGGGGAGCCGACAGGGGTGTGCCCCCTGCGGAGGAAGGTCACTTGGTCCGAGGGCAGCGCGTGCCTGCCCGGTCAAGATACGGGCAAACAGCGTGCCACTGGGGTTGTCGCTCGGCAGATTCCCCCCAACCTCAACAGGGCCGACCGGCTTGTCCAGTTTCAGCCCTCACACATTATATGTCGCATCGCCTTGGAATTATTCCCAAATTCCTGACCTTCAAGAGTATCGTCTGCAATCTCGGACCTGCGGCGGGTCGCGCTCCGCGGAAAAATCCGCTCGGTTTCATCGGGCAACCCACATGAGATCAAACACCTAGGCCGCGTAGATCGGGAACATGTGCACAGGCGGTGTGGGCCTTTACCCAAGGCATTCTCCCCTTGCGGTGGAGGCAGGGTGACAAAAGGGGATGCCCAACTTCGCAAAAATGAAGCTCGGAATGAGGGCGACGGCCGCAGGGCGTCACGACCGTTTGAACTGCCGCTCCAGGTCGCGCGTAGTCAGTTGCAGCGATGTCGGACGGCCGTGGGGGCAGTTGCTCGATCGATCTACGAGGTGGCGTTGTGCGAGAAGCGCCGTCATCTCTTCCTGCGTCAGGGGGTCGCCGGCCTTTACCGCGGCCTTACAGGCCATCATGTCGAGGGCGCTGTGGACAAGGGTCTCGCGCGATTGCGCCTCTCCGGTGTCGGCAAGCTTGTCGAGCAAATCGCCCACAAAGACGGCGGGCTCCACTTCGCCCATAAGCACCGGGAAACTCTGCACGGCGAGCTGCCGGGGGCCAAACTCGGACACTTCGATGCCGAGCAACGAAAGCAACTCGGCCTGATCGCGCGAAACCTGCATCTGGATCGGCGATGCGTCGAAGGTCGGGGGGATGAGCAGTCTTTGCGACTCAAGGGGACCGGCGAGAAACCGCTCACGGAAGCGTTCGTACAGAATTCGCTCGTGCAGGGCGTGCTGATCGATGATGACGATGCCGTCATCGGTCTGCGCGACCAAGTACGTGTTGTGCACTTGAATCACCGAGGACGCGGCGGGCTGCGCGTCCAGCCGGCTCTTGGAAACGGTCGCTTCGGCTGGTGTTTCCGCACGCTGCGAGGTTGACTCCGCCGAAGGTGTATCCGGCGTACCATCGCCCACATTGGAATCACCGAATGCGCAGGGGGCGAATGGCGCGACGCGTGTGAAATCATCATGGCCGTGCGCCAGGGCAGACGGCGGCGGTGCGGCGACCGGCGTCGCAAGAATCGACGGGCGAATGCCCTTCGTCGGAAACGGAGGCGGCGCGAACCGCAGCCTGGCCTGGGTCGGGTCAATCGACTTCAGATAGTCGGCGAGAGCCTCCCGCGTCCGCTGCTGATGCGCGGTATCGGCCGGGGCCGCTTCGCCGGGCTCTTCTCGCCGGAATCCGAGCCTCGGCGTCAGGTCGTGCGAAAGAAGCGTCTCCCTGAGGACTGCGAGCACCTGTGACTGGATCAGCCCCGAATCGCGCCAGCGCACTTCGATCTTCGTAGGGTGGACATTTACGTCATAGGACGTCGGATCGGTCGTAATGAAAACGAAGACGACCGGATAGCGATCGTGCTCAACCAGTCCGCGGTAGGCCTCACGGATGGCGTAGTTGATCCGCCGATCCGTGATGTAGCGGCCGTTGAGGAAGAGGTACTGCCACTTCGAGGACGCTCGGGAGTGGGCCGGGGGGGCGATCAGCGCTTCAATCCGGGCGGACCGTTCCTGTCGATCGACGACGAGGAGACAGTCGGCCAGATCGTTGCCGTAAAAATCTCCGATGCGCTGGCGGCGGCCCTGCGCCAGCGGGAGGTTTCGGGCTGTTCGGCCGTTATGGGTGAGGGTGAAGGCCACGCCGGGGTGCGCCAGCGCCAGGCGGGCAAGCTGCTCGGTGGCGTGGGAAAACTCGGTCGGCCCCTGCCTGAGGAACTTTCGCCGGGCGGGCACGTTGAAAAAAAGATTCCGTACTTCGATCGTGGTGCCAATAGGAGCGGCACACGGCCGGGGGCCTTCGATCCGTCCGTCGGCGGCGAGCAATTCGTGGCCATCGATGCGATCTTCGGTCCGGCTGGAAATGCGGAGATGGCTGACCGAAGCGATGGAGGCCAGGGCCTCGCCGCGAAAGCCGAGGGTGCGGATGGCGAAGAGGTCGTCCGACGATGTCAACTTGCTGGTGGCGTGTGGAGCCACCGCGAGCAGCAAATCCTCCGGCGCGATACCGCAGCCGTTGTCGGTGACACGAATGAGTCCGACGCCGCCCTCTTCGAGCGCCACGTCGATGCGCGTGGCCCCGGCGTCGAGAGCGTTTTCGAGGAGCTCCTTCACCACAGAGGCCGGGCGTTCGATCACCTCTCCGGCGGCGATCTTGTTGACCAGGGAGGGATCAAGCTGTCTGATGTGGGGCATGGCGTCCGTGCACTTGAGTCGGATTCAGTCTCTCAGCACATAGGAAACCATGAGTATAGGTGCCGCATGAAGCGAGGGTCAACGGTGGCTTGTTTCATCCCTCGGCATATGGCTGTGATTTTGCTGCTCGGGTTTGCCATGGAACTGCGCGCGGCGGAGCCGGTAACGATCGTCGCCGGCCCGATGTTCACCGTGACGGGAAAGGACGAAATCACCGTTTGGCTTCAGACGAACCGACCCGCACGACTGCGTTTCGAAACGCATTGCCATTGGATGGGAAAGGACGACCGCGACGCGTTCGACGCCGCGGCTTCAAACCGGAGTTGCGTGACACTAAAGCTCAAGGTCAGGGCCGGCGCCATTTATGGATTGAAGGTTTATGAAAAACAGACAGCCTCTGAGGCGTCAACGGCGAACGCTGAGCCGATTATCTGCCTTGCCTACCGATGTCCGCCGCCTGACGGCAAATCCGGGCTCTCCACGTTCGCATTCGGCTCCTGCTCGCACCAGGAAAAGTTCGGCGATAGCCAGCCCATCTGGACCGCCATCGCAAAGGAAAGGCCCGATTGCTTTCTCTTCATCGGCGACAACATCTACCTCCCCAACCGGGCGAGCGATTACCAGGCGACACGCGAAGAAGTGCTCCGGCTCTACTGCGACACCTACGATCGCGAGCGGCGGGTGCCGGAAATGCAGTCGCTGCTGCGCTCCACCATGAGTTTCGCACTCTGGGACGACCACGACTACGGACCGAACAATTCGGATCGGACCTGGCCGTGGAAGGATGTCGCCCTGGAGGCACTGAAACTCTACTTTCCGAACAACTACGGACTGCCCGACGCGCCGGGCTGCTATTACAGATTCGCCTGGGGCGACATCGACGTCTTCATGCTGGACGACCGGACGTATCGCGACCCGAACAGGGACGAGAATCGAACGACCTTTCTGGGCGCGAGGCAACTTGCCTGGCTCAAGGACGGGCTGGCCGCATCGAAGAGCACGTTCAAACTTGTGGCCTGCGGCAACCAGATTCTTTCCGACACGCACCCCCACGAAAGCTGGGGCGTCCAGTTCCGCCCGGAACGCGACGCATTCCTCGATTGGCTATGGGAGAAAAAGATCACCGGAGTCCTCTTTGTCGCGGGCGATCGCCATTTCGCCGAGTTGGTGCGAAAGCCGGACCCGAAAAAGCGCGGGCCGGACCTCTGGGAACTCACGAGTTCACCGCTGGCCAACGATCACTACAAGGACGGGCCGAGCTTCAAAAACCCTGAGCGCGTAGCCTGTTACGCCGGGGGAGTCAATTATGGACTGCTGGAGTTCAATACGGTCTCCATCCCGGAGCGCGCCACGCTTTCGATTAAGGATGTCAAGGGAGCCACGGTCTTTCAACGGACGATCACATTGCAGGGGCAGGAGCTGGGCGAACCCCCTTCGACACGCAAACCGCCAGCACCAGATCTCCCACCACGTTAAGCACGGTCCGCACCATGTCGAGGATGCGGTCGATTCCGAGGATGATCCCGATCCCGTCGGCCGGAACGCCCACACTGCTGCACACCACGGCGATGAGGGGAAGCGATCCGCCGGGTACTCCGGCCGTCCCCACGCCGGCAAGCACGGACATCAGAACGACCATCAGCTGTTGAGCGAAACTCAGCTCGACGCCGAAGACCTGTGCGAGGAAGAGGACGACGACGCCCTCGTAGAGCGCCGTGCCATTCTGATTACCGGTCGCGCCGACCGTAAGCACGAAGTGGCCGATTTCCTTTGGCAGTTTCAGATCCTGTTCCGCGCAGCGCAGCGACGTCGGCAGGGTCGCGTTGGATGAAGACGTGGCGAACGCGGTGACCATGACATCGGAGATATCTCGGAAGAAGCGTCCGGGGCTGGTTCGTCCCAGGGTCTTGAGCATGAGAGGGTATATGACCCCGATCTGAACGGCCATGCCCGCCAGGGCCGTCAGGGCGAAGCCGAGCAGCATCTTGAGCACATCCGCGCCGACCCGGGCGGTCACGGAAAAGACCAGGCACGCGACGGCGACGGGTGCGATGCGCATGGCCATGCCGATGACCACCATGCACACATCGAAAACGGCCTGGATGCAGTCGACAAGCGGCCGGGCCCGCTCGTTCGGGATGAGTGTGATTGCCGCGCCGAAGACCAGGGCGAAGAACATCACGGCGAGCATGCCACCGCCCTTGGCGCTGCCGTCGAGAGCGCCGACCATCTCCTGCAAGGGGTTTTCGGGAATAATGTCGAGGAGGGTGTCGCGGACGCTCTTGGCCTTTTTTGCGTGCTCGACCGCCTGTGCAGCGTTGCCGGAATACTGGGCGCGCAGGGCGTCGCGCTGCTCGGGCGGCAGCGACTCGCCGGGCCGGAAGAAATTCACAAGGGATACGCCCAGGATGACGGCGATACTGGAAAGCACGAGCGTATAGCCCAGAGTGCGCACGCCGATGCGGCCGAGCCTGCGAATGTCTCCGATCTCGACCACGCCCAGGGTCAGCGCGCAGAAGACCAGCGGCACGACGACCATGAAGATCAGGCGGAGGAAAACCTTACCCACAGAGTCGGTCACATTGTAGGTAAACCAATGCAGGCCCTCGCGGAGGGAGGCGCCCGGGGCTTCCGAGGGTTGCGTGCTGACGGCCGCCGGTCCGGATTCGGCAGGGCCGGCGATCCAGTCCGCGGCAACGCCGGCCGCGGCGCCCATGATCAGGCCGATGGCGATGTAAACATGGTGTCGTTTGCCCGACATGGTGGGATTATGGCGCGACCATGGCGTTTTGTCGAAGAATCACGCGCCGATCCGATCCTCCGCGCGGCGACGAATCGAGCACGCTGCGTTGACCGCGCCGGTTCCGGGACGACCGGAATTCCGAAAAAATCTGACGTGGGCTCCGGCTCCATTGAGCGAACCGGCCTATCCTGTACCATGGAAGCGGAAACGGGAGAAAACTCGAATGGCCACCATGCCGGACATCGCCCCGACGAGACTCGAACGCGACGAACTCGGCGGCGACTTGTGGACGCTGAACTTCGGGCCGCAGCACCCGGCCACGCATACGACGCTCCGCCTCGTGCTCGAGCTTGACGGCGAAACGGTGATCGCCTGCACGCCGCACATCGGCTACCTGCACAGCGGATTTGAGAAGCTCGGCGAGCACCTCAATTACAATCAATACGTCGTTGTTACCGACCGCATGAACTACATCAGCCCGATGGCCAACAACATCGCGTGGCACACGGCCTGCGAGGAACTGTTCGGCATCGAGCTGACCCCGCGCTGCAAGGTCATCCGCACCATCATCGCCGAACTGGCCCGGATTCAGGATCATCTGCTTTGCGTCGGCACGGCGGGGCTGGACCTCGGTGCGTTTACGGCGTTCCTGTACACGTTCAACGAGCGCGAGCACATCTACGACCTGTTCGAGGAGATTTGCGGCGCGCGGTTCACCACGAGCTACACGCGTGTCGGAGGGCTCATGCAGGACATGCCGGACGAGTGGCCGGCCCATGTCCGCGCGTTCATGAAGCGGCTGCCCCGGGCCATCGAGGACACGGAATCGCTGCTCACGCGGAACCGAATCTTCATCGAGCGGACGCGCGGGATCGGCGTTCTTTCATACGAGGATGCCATTCAGTGGAGCTGGACCGGACCGATCGCCCGGGCGTGCGGCGTTGTGCGCGATCTGCGCAAGGACGAGCCGTACCTTTGCTACGCCGACAACTGGGACGGCAAAGGATCATCCGGCGTTCAGTTCAAGGTGCCGATCGGATCGCACGGCGATGTGTACGACCGGTATCTCGTCCGAATGGAGGAGATGCGGCAGTCCCTGTCGATTCTTGAGCAGCTTGTGGACAACATCCCCGCCGGCCCCGTCAACACGTTGCCCAACGACAAGGTGACCCTGCCCGACAAGCGCGAGGTCTATTTCTCCATCGAGGGGCTGATCCACCACTTTGAAACCATCATGACCAACCGCGGCTTTGAGCCGCCGATCGGCGAGGCCTACGGGGCGAATGAAACCGCGAACGGAGAGCTGGGCTTCTACCTTGCATCCGACGGGGGCAACTGTGCGTATCGTGCGCGGTGCCGCCCGCCGAGCTTCATTAACTACTCCGTGTTTCCCAAGCTCGTCGTGGGCCACTGCATCAGCGACGTCGTCGCGGTGCTGGGGAGCATCAACATCATTGCAGCGGAACTGGACCGTTAATCAAGAAACGCAGTCCGCCCGCCACTGATTGTGGACGAACACACATAGCAGATAGACTTATGAACACTCATCGGCTCATGCACGTCGGCTTGGTCGTCCTCGTCGCCGCATTTGCGTCCTCCATCGGTGCGGGCTGCGGTCCGCAAGCTCCGAAGGAGATCCTCGAGGCGCCGCCGGACTACCCCGCTGTCCTCGGCGCCCGCAAGCTTTATCACACGCCACTGGCGTACATCTACGCGCGCTTCGACGCCGACGCGGGCGATGCGGATCGCTGGCTCCGTGACATGCAGAAGTACATCCGCGACAAATACGACGGCGAACTGGATAAGGGCATCGTTGTCGTAATGTCCCCGGAGGACGTCCCGCTGGCGACGACGCTGGAAGACCAGATGGCGATTGAGCGCGACCCGTCGTTGATGGTAACGCGCCCGCGCAATCCAAAGAGCGTCGAAGACGTTCGAAAACGCATGCGCGAAGAGGGCATACCCGAGGCGGCCATGGTGCGCGCCAGCCCGCTTCCGCTCTCGCGCGAGGAGCTGCGCAAGCTCGGTTTTGCGAATCAGTCCGCCCCGTGGGCGGTGGCCGCGCCGTCGCATGCCCTGGCCGAGCAGTCCGGCGTGGAGGTCGGCATCGCCGCGCTGCGAAAGAAGCGGCCCGACATCAGCGAAGAACAAGCCCGAAGCGTCGTCCGCCGCATGGCGAGTTCTTTTGCCAAGCCGTTCGAGATGGTCCGGCCGATTCCCGTGTTCATCCTGTGGGCGCAGGGCCGGAAGGACTGGTCCGATGACCAGCGGCGCGAGGCGATCCGCGAACAGATCAAGCACCTCTATCGTTCCAACTGGATGCCTGTCCCCTCGGACGAGGAGCTTCAGTGGTAACCCGCAGCGCGCTGCGGGCTTGCGCCCGACAAAGGGCTTCCTCAGGTCAGCGCGCTTCGCACCGCCGCGAGGGCCTTGTCGACGCCGTCCGGCGGGATATCAAGGTGGGTCACCCCGCGCAGTTGTGTCGGCTTCATCAGGCCGCTGAATCTCACGCCATGAGAAGCCAGTCGCCGCAGAAATTCCGCCCGCGACACGCCCGTACCGGCGATATCGAAGACGACGATGTTCGTCTCGACCGCCTTCACGTCGACCGAAACGCCTTTGATCACGGCAAGACCCTCCGCCAGCTTTCTTGCGCGAACATGATCATCGGCCAGCCGGTTGATGTTATGCTCCAAGGCGTAGACGCCCGCGGCCGCAATGATACCCGCCTGGCGCATCGCCCCACCAAAGGTATGCTTGTACCTCCACGCCTGGGCGATGAATTCCCGGCTTCCCGCAAGCACGGCGCCCACCGGACAGCCGAGTCCTTTTGACAGGTCGATCCAGCACGAATCAAAGGGTTCGCAGAACTCCTTCGCGGACACACCGCTGGCCACGACGGCGTTGAAGAGCCTCGCGCCGTCGAGATGCAGGAGCAATCTGTGCTTTCGGGCCATTGCGGCGACCGACTGAATCGCGGCGAGCGCCCAGACGCGTCCCCCCTTCAAGTTGTGCGTGTTTTCGACGCACACCAGGCGGGTATGCGGAAAATGCGGGTCGTCCGGCCGGATCGCGGCCTCCAGCTGCTCTGCCGTGAAGATTCCGGATTCGGTCTCGATCAGGCGCATCGCTGCCCGGCTGTGGACGGCCGGACCGCCGCCTTCGAAATGCACGGGGTGCGTTCCGGCTTCGAGGATGATCTCGTCACCAGGTCGGCAGTGCACGGCGTGGGCGATCAGATTGCACATGGTACCCGTCGGCAGGAAGAGTGCGGCTTCCTTGCCCGTCAGATGGGCGACCATTTCCTGGAGTCGATTGACCGTCGGGTCTTCGCGCTTCTGCTCGTCGCCGACCTCGGCAAGGGCCATGGCCTGTCGCATGGCGGGCGATGGGCGAGTCTGGGTGTCACTCGAAAAGTCATAGGGAAAGGCCGTCATTTGTTCACCATTGCCACACGGCCTGCCGAATATACGGCGCGCCGCGGGCGATTGCCATGCGGCGGGCGCGACCGCGTTCTCTTTCATCCCTCGCGGACCGGGCAGCCGATGCTTATACTGGTTGAGAATACCGGCAGGCAGGTCATTTTTCCGGAGGGGTCGGTGCATCGTGCCCCACCCCCGCCGGCGGAGACCCAATCGGAGCGATCAGGGATGAGACGCAAACGTCATCGGCGTTGGATCTTGCTGGCCGCGCTCTGTCTCGGTTCGGCCGCTCAGTTATCAACCTGCCGCAGCGATGCAGCGCTGTTCGGGCTTCGTACGGCGTTCAGTTCCATAACTCTTCCGGTCAATACGATCATCCGCCAGTTCTTCCTCGGCGGAATCTGAAGAGCGCGATCGCGGACGATCCATTTTCTATGCGCCGCGATCCGTCCGCTCGCGCTCGCGCCGTTCCCAGACCTCTTCGGCCTCGGGTCTTCGAAGATACAGAGGGACAAGGTCGCGCGCGGCCGTAAACTGCCCGGCCTGGGCCATCGGCCAACCCAGTTGATGCACGTTGGCGGCGGTCGGCGTCCACAGAGCGCGATCGACGACCCGCGCGCCGACGGCGGCGACCGCGTCGGGATGATACTCGACGCCCTCCCCCATCACTGAAACCGAGCCGGACGGGTGCGAAAGAAGTTCCGCAGGACGGGTCACTCGCGGCGGTTGTTCCTCAGCGTATGCACCGCCGGAAAAGCGAAACACTGTGCCGAAGACCTGGCCCCTCTTGGCGTCCAGGATAACAGCAAGCGGTGAGGGCGGATCGGCTAGATCCGCACAGGCACGGGCGATCACGGAAAGCGTGGGCACGGCGACGATCTTTGCCCCGCAGGCCAGGGCCAGATGGCGCGCAAACGTGACCGCGACCCGCAGGCCGGTAAAGCTGCCGGGCCCGATCGACAGGTAACACTGGCGAACGGCGGATGCCACCACGCCGGTGTCCTCCTGGATCTTTTGGAGGGCGGGCAGAAGCTCGCGTGCATGTTCGGTCTGCGTCGAAAACGGGCACTGGCCGAGCAGGTCCCCCCCCCGGGCAAGGGCGACCGAGCCCGATCGGCCCGACGTTTCGATGGCGATGATGAACGGTTCGGTCATGCCGGGTTCGACTCGCTCCGCGGTCCCTTCGCGGGTAGGATAGCGGGCCTGAGAGGAATGACCAAGTCACCCGGACTCCTGAGGAGCGTGTTCCCGTGGCCAGCTCGCACCTGCTGATTGAAGACTACGCCGGTGTCACCGTCGTGACGTTCACTGACAGCTCGATCCTGGATGCCGCGACGATCGACCAGATCGGCAAGGACCTGTATCACCTGACGGACGTTCAGAACAAGCAGAAGCTCGTGCTGGATTTTACGAATGTGAAGTTCCTTTCGTCGCATGCGCTGGGGGTGTTCATGACTCTTCAGCGAAAGGCCAACGCCATCAAAGGGGTCATGGTGATCGCGGCCCTGCGGAAGGAACTCATGAAGGTCTTCAGCCTGACCGGCCTCGACAAGCTGTTCAAGTTCTACCCCTCCGATACGGCGGCCCTGGAGTCTTTCGGCGTCCGGCTGTCGTAGCCCGCGAATCGGCTTTTGGGGCGGTACGCTCCCCGCAAGCGCTCATGCTCAAAAAACCCTGCCGCTCTGGCCGGACGCAGCGGAAACAGCTACCATTCGCCGCGTGTTTTCATGGACGGGCTCGTCCGCCTCGCGAAAGGAGTCTGCAATATGAAGTTGACGGGTGCATTGCTTCTCTTGGCATCAATGGTAATGCTGGGTGGCACCTGCGGGACGGTGAGTCCCGTTCCCAGCATCGGCGTGACGTGCGCGAACGATCTGGACGCGTCCGCATTCGGCTTCACCCTGACCGTCCCCTCCGATTACCAGTGCATTGACGTCTATCCTCAGCCGGAGTTTCTGGTAAGCGTACGGTACCGCCAGGGCTCCAGCGGCCCGACGCTGTCCGTCGTACTCGGTCCCTCCGGATCGGTGACCTCAACGTGTGACGGCGGCGGCACCTGCACCGACCTGCCCGCGGTCACAAGCACCGACGGCGTCGTTTTTTCAGTGACGCGAATTTCGGTGCCATCGATCGGCGCGACCAGTTACCTCGCCCTGACCACGCTGGGCAGCGGAAACGTGCTGGGCATCACCATAGCGGCCCTCGGAGATGACCCGTCCCTGCAAAACACGCTCAATCTGGTCCTCGACTCGGTCGCCGTTCCCTGATGCGCGCGGCGACGCGGACGATCCGCAGGCGGGCGGATGGGGCAGAATCGTGCACCCCGATTGCAAGGGGACGCTATGTCTGAACGCTCGTCGGCGGTTACGCTGAGACACTTCGATTACATCGCGGCGCGTACCGCCGGCGAGGACGACTTCCTCCGCCGGCTGAAGGACGAGGCCCGCGCCGCCGGGATTCCACCGATCTGGATCGCCCCCGAACAGGCCGCGCTTATGCAGATTCTGCTTCGCGCCGCCCGGGCGCGCGAAGTTGTTGAGGTGGGCACGCTGGCGGGATATTCCGCGATCTGCATGGCCCGGGCACTACCGCCCGACGGGCGTGTTCGCACGATCGAAGTGTCGGAGAAGCACGCGGATTTTGCCGAGTCGCGGATCGCCGCTTCCGACGTGGCGGAGAGAATTGAGGTACACCGCGGCGCGGGGGCCGACGTGCTGCCAACTTTTGCGGCCAATTCGGCCGATGCCGCCTTTCTCGATGCCGACAAGGCAAGTTATCAGCTTTACCTGCGCGAGTGTCTGCGGATTGTCCGGCCGGCGGGACTGATCATGGCCGACAACGCGTTTGCCTTCGGGCAGTTGTTTGACGACGCCCCCACCGACCGCGAGGCGCTCGCGGTCCGCGCTTTCAACGATTACATGGCGACGGTCCGGGAGCTTCAGAGCATCATCATCCCAATCGGCGACGGACTATGGGTCGGCGTGAAGCTCTGAACGCCGGTAACATCAGGCCGATGTCCGAGCCCCGCGAAATCAAATCGTATCGGGCACGATGGATCGTCCCGATGGACAGGCCGCCGATCGACGACGGCGTGCTGACCGTTCGCGACGGAGTCATACTCGCTTTGCAGCCCGGCGACACCGCGCGCGACCTCGCCGCCGAGGATCTCGGCGACGTCGTGCTGATGCCGGGGTTCATCAACGCCCACACGCACCTGGAGCTTGGTTTCTGCCGGGGGCGGATACCGCCCTGCCCGCTGTGGGACTGGTTTGACCGGTTAATCGAACTGAACCGCCGGCCCGACGCAGGCCCGCTCCGTCGGCAATCCATCATCGAGGGCGCTCGCGAATCGCTCGAAGCGGGTGTCACCTGCATCGCGGATATCTCGCGAAGCGGAGAGAACGCCGCGCTGCTGTCGGATTCGCCGATTCGAAAGACCTGTTACATCGAGCTGATCAGCGGTGCGAAGTCACCGCCGTACGATGCCCACTCGCTGGAGCACGCCCTCGCGAAGGTACGCACCCGCGCGCAGGACGACCGGCTGCGGATCGGCATTTCGCCGCATGCCCCGTATTCCGTGACGCCGGAGGACCTTGCGGCGGCCGCCTCGCTCGCGGCCCATGATGGCTGCCCCCTGACAGTCCACGTTCTTGAGACGCAGGATGAGCGGGACTGGTTCGCGCAGGGCTCTGCGCGCCTTGACGCATATCTCGCAAAATACGGGGTCGGCGGCGGCGCGCGCAGGCCAGGCGGCTCAGCCCTGAAGCTGTTACGCACAACCGGCATTCTGCGGCACAGACCGCTTCTGGCCCATCTCAACTACGTCACCGACGACGATCTGGCGATTCTGAAGAAAAGCCGAGCGGCCATCGTCTGGTGTCCGCGCACGCACGCCTATTTCGGGCATGCGCCGCACCGGTGGCTGGACATGCTGAATGCCGGAATCCCGGTCTGTTTTGGCACAGACAGTCTTGCCAGCGCCCCGAGTCTGTCCGCTCTGGACGAGCTCCGCTTTCTGCACGCGGCGCATCCAGGCGTCGACTCGATGACGCTGCTGGAGTGCGCAACCGCCCGGGGTGCCGAGGCCTTGGGCCTTGGTCAGCGGCTTGGCACTCTCACGCCCGGCAAATGGGCGGACTTCGTAACGATTCCGTTGCCGGAAGTTCTCGTCCGGGACGTGGGGCGCGCCGTCCTCGAGACCCAACACGGAGTCAGCGGCGTCTGGGTGAACGGTGCGAATGTTTTCACACGGCGCTGATGCCGGCCCGGATTGCGCAAACGCTCGCGCTCTCAAGCATTAGAGTCCTCAGCCCCAACTCGACAGATAAGATTGGAATGTGCATAACTCAAGACGGGATGCGCCCGACGGCGCCAGAACCGGACCGAAATGAGTGCCCATAAAAACGCCCGCGCGACCCAAATGTCTTGTTTTTGCGGACCCGATTCTGATAGACTGGCATTCCCGGCCAGGCGTTCCGGTATCAACGCGGTTCCCCCCAGCCGCGCCCGGACCCTGGCCCTTTTTCTAGACTCATCTCCGCATCGCAACTTGCCAAGTCCCGCGCGATGGATTATTGCTTGGGCTTCAATCCGATAACCCGCTGACGAGGAGCGTTAACCATGGCGGACGAAGGGAAAAAACTCCAGATAGATGACGACTGGAAAAGCCAGGCGCAGGCGGAGAAGGAGCGCCTCGCAGAACAGGTTGAGCAGTCCGGCCCGCGCGATCTGCCCGCCGCCGATTTTGTGGGACTCATTCAGATAATCGCCATGCAGGCGGTCGTGGGGCTCGGGGGCTTTGCCGGGCCGGGCGGGCAGGAAATCCCGGCGAATCTCGAACTTGCCAAACACCACATTGACATGCTCGACGTTCTCGACAAGAAGACCCAGGGCAACCTGACACCCGAGGAAAAGCGCCTGCTCGATACGACCTTACACCAGCTTCGCATGGCGTACGTCGAGACCGTCCGCGGGGCCGCTCCGACGCCCGGCGCCAGCCCCATCTGACCGTGCCCCGCCGCCCTTGGGCAAACCCTCACCGAGTCTGGGCGGTGGACTCGATCGGCCAGTTCACAAGGAGTTCACAGGCCTGATCCTGGATCTGGGCCAGCGGGCGCGTTTTGCCGGTGCCGTTGTAGAAGAAGGCAAACGCAAGCCACTGGCCCGACTTCGTCTGTACATAGCCCGCCAACGTGCGAACACCGTTGATGTAGCCCGTCTTGGCAAAAACACGGTCCCGCGTCTCCGGCCCGCGCAGGCGCTTTCGAAGCGTGCCGTCGCGGCCGGGCCGGGCAAGGCTGCTGCGAAGCTGATCGAAGCGCCCTCCCGGAGCTTTATACATGTAAGCCAGAACCTGGGTCGCCGCCCGGGCACTCAGCCGGTTCTTTCGCGACAGGCCGCTGCCGTCGTCGATGACGAACTGGCCCTCCGGCACGCCGGCTTCCAGGAGGAATCGCTTCAGTGCCGCGCGGCCCGTCTCCCACGATCCGACGCCGCTTTCCTGGCTGCCGAGCAGCTTGATCAGCCCTTCGGCCATCATTCCCAGGCTGTCCTGCCCGGCGCGCCGCGCCGCGTCGTAGAGCGGGGCCTGGTGAAAGGCGACGCCGTGGCCGCCCGCCGGAACGCGATCCGGTCCCAGGGCGAGCTTTTCTCGCACGACTTTGCCCTGCACGCGAATCCCCTTCGCCGCGAGCACGGTCTTGAAGACGTAGCCGAAGTACATGCCCGGATCGCGGATCGTCACAGGACCGAGCGTATCGGCCCGCGTGATGGAACCGGCGACGACGAGTGTGTCGCTGTCGCGTCTGCGGGTAAGGCCCGGTGCGTGCTTCCTGCCCGACTTGAGGCGGTTTTCCAGCTTGAGCAGGCTGGTGCCCGGCATGAGCGTCGCGATGGCCGCAGCGCCCGACTTGCCGGGCTTGACCTGAACGCTGACACAGTTGGCGTTGAAATTCAACCCGCCGATGGGCGCCTCGTACCAGGCCTGGAACTGGTCCGCCGGCCAATTGGGGTGCACGAATCGGTCGTCAAAGATGCTGTCGTCGATGACAATGTTTCCCGAGACCTGCCTGACGCCGGCCGCGGCGAGCTTTTCGGCCCAGATATGGAAGACGGCCGTAATCGAATCGCCTCGCGCCTGGAAGAGCTTTTCATCGCCGAAGGTCGGATCGCCGCATCCGACGACGACCAGGTCGCGCTCGCGGATGGCCAGCATCGTCTTGTACTGGTAGTCCTTGCCGAAGCGATCAAGTGCCGCGGCGATGACCACGAGTTTCATGTTGCTGGCCGGGATGAGCGGCTGTTCCGCATCGTGTTCGTACAGGACCTGACCGGTGGAGAGATTTACCACGCGCGCTCCGAGCTTTGCCTTCGGGTCGCGGTGACCGGTGAGGATGCGGTCCAACTCTTTGCGGTAGTCGTTAACAGCGGGGCTTCCGCCGAGCGCCCCTTGTGAATTGATTAGGGCGGCCAGAGCAAAGACGAGAGCGGATAGTAGCCCGCCGCGGTAAGTTCGCCGACTTTCAGTGTACGTCCGATTATTCACCTGCTGGGCCTCCGTGCATTTCGATATTACGGTCCTTCGCGGCGGGAACAAGCTTTGACTTGAATTCTACCCACCCATAGACTCACTTGGGGAGAGATCGATGCCGGTGCGAGGGGAGTTCCGTCACCTCCTCAGCACCCTTTCCGTGGCCTCGGTCCGAAGAGCGTAACCCATCCGGACAACTGCCGGTCGTGCCGACTCCGCGAAGTCCGTGGGTTTTCGACACCGTCCAACAACGACTTTCGGTGGCAGGTATCCGACGTGTCCGCGAGCCCACTACCCATGATCCTTCTCGTCGGCGAAAGCCGCCCCGAATCGCCCGGTACGGTGCGCGACGCATTCGACCGTAGGGGTATCGCCGTCGAACAGGCGGCGGACGTCTACCAGGCCATGTCCCGCCTCACCACGCTCGACAACATCCGCTATGCCGTGGTCGATGTGCGGTCGTTGGATCGAGCCGAGGCGGCCTTCATCAACCTCGCGCCTCGCTATTTTCCATCGGTCGAAATGATCATTCCGCTCGTGCCGGGTGTCGAGGATCGCTTGCGGACGCTCGGAATACTCCGCCAGCCCGTCGATCTGAACCGTTTCGTTTCCGAGCTCGCACCGCTCAGTGAGCCGGCGGCCGTAGATTCTCCCGCCGACGACACGGATTTCGCGTCCCAGCCGCCGACCGGCGGCCCGCCGGAATCCCTCGTGCTCGATGCGATTGAGATCCCCCCGACAGAACCCGCTGACGGCGAATCTGCTGACCCGGTAGCCGAAACGCCCTTTGTACTGGATCGCCGGCCAGCGGCCTCCGCATTCGAATCTGGCCCCGACGAACCGGCCGAGGCCCCGCCGCAGAGCATCGAGATCGCAACCTCCGCCGAACCCGAACCCCCGCTGCACGAAGCCGTCCGGCGGCGCATGGCAGCGAACGACCCTCGCACCATCCGGCGAAGGCCGCCGATGTCTCAGGGCCCGCTCTCGGCGGAGGCGCGGCCGCAGGACGACGGCGCTGCCCTGTCGCGCGACGAAGTCGAGGCCTTGCTGTCCAACATTGAGAACCCGAGGCGCGGCAGCGCATCCGAGGGTGATGCGGAGGCGCCCGAGGCATGAGCGCGCCAACGACAACATCCGAAAAGCGCCTGTTGATCGTGGGCGACTTGACCCGGCTGGGACCGATTGCGGCCGACTGCTTCGCCCCCCATCGCATCGACGGCGTACACACCTACCTCGACGGCATCGCCGAGATACCGCGGTCGCCGACGCGCGCCGTCCTTGTCGGGTACGACCCGCAGTGCCGAAAGGCGGAAGCGGCGATCCGGGCACTGAAGTCCGTCGCCGGAGACGCGCCGGTCGTTCTCAGCTGCGAGCCCGCGTTTGAGGCGCAGGCCCGGGCCCTGACACGGCACGGCGCCGATAGCTATGTGATCTTTCCGCCGGAGGCCGTGGATCTCGAAGGCGCGCTCGGCATTCCGTCCCGCAAGACACAGCGCCGATGGATCGAGCGCCCGGCGCAGACGCCGATTCCGACGGTCGAGGAGCTTGAGCGACTTGCCGATCTCATGCCTCGCCTGGCCTCGGGCGCGACGGATCTTCTCGATTCGCTGGCGGCGCTTGTGTGCACCGCGCTCAACGCGGAAGATGCTACCATCGTGCTTGAAGGCCGGATCGGTCGGGCCGGAAGCGATGCACGTACATCCGCACAAGCCGTGCTCATCGAGCCGATAACGCGCGAGGCCCAGCGCATCGGCCAGATTCGCGTGGGCCCCAGCCTGAAAGGCGGATTCTCGCATGAGGACACTGCCAAGCTGCGCCATTATGGCGTGCTTCTGGGGAGGCTTCTCGAAAGCGCTGAGAAGACACAGTATTGGCAGCGCCTCGCACTCACCGACGACCTGACCGGACTGCCCAACCGCCGGCACCTGCTCAAGTTCCTCGAAGAAAAGCTCGCGGATGCCGAACATCGCAAGATCACGGTTACGGCCCTTGTCTTCGACATCGATGACTTCAAGAGGTACAACGACACCTATGGGCATGACGCCGGCGACGAGATCCTTGTCGATGTCGGCCAGCTCTTTCAGAAATGCAGCCGCAAGACCGATCTCGTGGCGCGCTATGGCGGAGACGAATTCGTAGTCGTGTTTTGGGATCCCGAAGGCCCCCGGACTCTCGGATCGCGGCATCCCGGAGGATTCGTTGAAATCGTGCAGCGGTTTCGGCGCGCCCTGAAGACACATCGATTTGCCCGCCTTGGGCCGGAATCGCAGGGCTGCCTCACCATCAGCGGCGGACTGGCTCATTTTCCGTGGCAGGCGCGCACCCCTCTGGAGCTGATCGAAGCCGCCGACCAGGCCCTCCTCAAGGCAAAGCTGGCTGGGAAGAGCCGTTTCTGGGTAGTCGGCGAAGGCCCGGTTGAAGCATAAAGCAGATTGATACGAATCACCGGGCTGCCCCCTATCCGTCTTTCGGGTTTCCCCCACTCCCGTTTTTTCGTGCAATTGTCGATAGATAACGTTAAACTTGGCCTTGAAAAATACCATCCGGCCCGACCCGGACAGGAAGGTGCCCATGTCTGTCGCGATTTCTCGCCCGGTCATCATGCCGGAGCTCGTCCAGCAGCATATTGACCGCGCGACCTCGCTCCTGCCCGGTTATCGCGCGGAAGGGATTATCGTATTTCGACGCAGCAACATTCTCGCCTTTTGCGGCGTGCCGCTCGAGCCGACGGATCGACTTGTCTGCGGCATCATTAACGCCGATGGGCGCGTTGCGTTCGTCGTGCCGGCGTTCGAAGCCGAACAGGCCGCCACGCTTCCGCCGGGCAGCGAAGTCGCCACATGGGAAGAGCATCAGGACCCGTATGCCGCCGTTGCCACGGCCGTGCAGGTCATCGGACTCGATAGTGCCGCCCTTCTCGTAGACGGTCACATGTGGCTGTCGGCGCGCGCCGCGCTCAAGGCGGCCCTGCCTCGCGCCACACTCATCGATGACACCGGCCTGATCGAAACGGTCCGCATCCGAAAGAGCGACGAAGAGGTCTCTGCTATTCGCGCCGCCTGCGAGGACACCGGCCGAATCTATCCTCTCGTCGCCCAGCGTCTTCGACCCGGTGTCACCGAATCCGAATTGGCTCGAGAAGTCATCGACACGCTCCAGCGCGCGGGCGTATCGCCGCACGGCGAACTGATCCAGGGAGGCGAGAACGCGTCGATTCCGCACGTACCGACCGGCAGCCGACGCTTCGTGAACGGTGATTCAGTCATCGTCGACTTCGTCGCGGAGCGCGACAGTTATCTCGGCGACATGACCCGCACTTTTGCCGTCGGGCAGCCGTCTGAAGTATTGGTCCAGGCCTACACCGCAGTCCGAGAGGCCCAGCGGGCGGCGATCAAAGCGATCCGACCGGGCGTTGAATGCCAGGAGATCGACCGCATCGCGCGCGACGTCATCGAGAATGCAGGTTTCGGCGGCTACTTCACGCATCGCCTCGGCCACGGCATCGGCATCGACGTGCACGAGCCACCCTACCTTGTGCGAGGAAACGCGCTCAAGCTCCAGCCTGGAATGTGCATGACCGTCGAGCCGGGCGTTTATGTGCCGGGCCGATTCGGTGTGCGAATCGAGGACGTCGTGGCCGTTACCGACACGGGCTGCGAAGTGCTCAGCAATGCGGTCGCGACCGACATGTCAGAAGCACTGAGGTAACACCGTTCCGCCCGACCGAGCCCCCGCCGACTCATCAACCCGACTATTGGTCGTCATACTGGCCCGACGAGGAGATCGCCCGGTCCGTCCGACCCGCTGACTCCTGGCCATCATCCGTTGAGCCAGGCGCGAGATGAATGCCCGGTTCGAGTTGGCGCATTTGCTCCAGTGCCTCGCTGGGCTCTTGCGAAGGCGCAGGTGGCGGCGCCTGCCGTACAGGGGCCGCCTCAAGCGACGGCTGAGACTGGTACGCCGGCGTCTCCGGCAACGGCAGCCGATCGCTCTGGGGCAGACGCTCGCGCGCAGACACGTCCACGACCTGCCGGGCGACGGCGATCGGCACGCGGGCCGCCGGGCTGAAGGTCCTTCCGGCTACTTTGATTCCGACGCGACGTCCGATGAGGTGGTCCGGGTTTTCGTCGACCGACTTCGGGATGTCCACATAGGCCAGCGTCGTGCCGCTTTCAGGATTCACCAGACGGTAGCGGCGCTCCTCCTGACCGAAGGCCAGGCTTCGGCGCAGCTCGCCCTCGATGTCGAAGGTGTCCAGCGCCTGCTCCACGCGGCGTCGCATGATGGCCATCCGCTCGTTTTCCATGTTGGCGCGATAGGTGGCGATCGCCTTTTCGTCGCTGCCCAGCGCCAGTTGTGACTGTCGCAGGGCCATTCGCTCTTTCAACTGGCGAACGCGAATCTTGGCCACTTCGGCGGGCACGAATTCACCTGACTGGGACGCGATTTCTTCGTACTTTGCGAGAAGGCTCGTCGGGTCCTGCTGTTCGAGTGGCTTGGCGAGCAGGCTGACCAACTCGCTCTCGCACGTCGCCAGCATGGTTTGATACCGATTTCGCACCGGTTCGACGGTCGGAGCCGGCGCGGCATCGGCTTTCGTCCCGGCGGATGCCGCCTGGACGTTGTTCACAGCGGGAAACTTGACGACCTTGCCATCGCTCGGCCCGGCGGACGCCGGTGTGACCGGCTTCGCGGGCGCGGGTTGTGATCCGGGTGTCGAAGATGCGACACTCGCAGACGGCGTCTGCCCTCCCTCGGCGGGACGGGGCGAGGGAATGATCGGCGTCGCCGGCTGTGGAGCCGCGGTCAATGCTTCGCCCTGGCCCGCCGGCTTCGGAATGACCAGTGAATCCTCTGCCGGGCCGCGGGCCACTGCGCCGGGAGCCGGTTCGGGCTCGAGGGTGTCATCAGCCGCCGCGGCGCTGGGAAACGCGGCCGGAGGTGTCGATTTCGAGGCGCCATCGGCCGGGGCATTCATGGCAATCTGCGCGGGCGGCGCGGTCTCGGGCGCGGTGGGTTTTGGAGCTTCGGGCTGCGGCGGCGGCTGCGCGGCGACAGCGGTCGAAGACTGCGCGGGCCGGTTCACCTGGTGACGCTCGACAAGCCCGGAACTCAGCTTTGGATCGATCGGTTTGACGTATTGCTTGGAGATATACAGCGCGGCTCCGGACGGCGGCGCGATCTTGAAGAAGCCCTCGGCCTCGCCCAGGATGTCGACCACCGCCCCTTTGTTCAGCACGAGCTGCGTCGCGTTCTTTCGCTGTTCGATCTGGCTGCCGGCCCGGACATACACCTTGTCGCTCTTGATGACGCCGGTCTTTCCGCCCGGCGCGCGTTCGACCATCGCCATGTCGACGTAGCTGAAGCTGCCGGACGGCGGCGTAATCTGGTACCAGCCGTATTTTTCGCCCAGGACGAGGACGCGCTGTCCCGCGTTGAGCTTGGTCGTCGGGTACCAGTTCGCCCCGGCGCCGCTGCGGACATAGACATTCGTCCCGCTGACCTCACCTTCCCAGGGGAATGCGGCGGCCTGTCCGCGGGCAGCGCCCGAAAAGCCGGAAATGAGAACGATAGTGAGAATGGATTGGCGAGTCGCCCGGAACATCTGCGTACCTCCGTGTAGCGCCTCGCGCCAAAGGGCGCCGAGGCGGTTCGAGCGGGTGAACATCCTTTTCACCATCAACTTACGACTGCCCGAGCGTCATGTCAACAAAACTCCGTGAAATCGACCTGAAATCGGGCGCGCCGTTCGTTATCATCCGCCACCACCGGGAGGACGAATGATCGCGTACCTCGTTCGCCATGCCGAGTCCCTGACCAACGCCGCACTTTCGCGCAGTCTGAATCCAGACCTGTCGCCGCTGGGACGGCGCCAGTCGGAAGCCCTCGCCCAGCGATTCGGTCGGCTCCAAATCACAGCCGCCTATTGCAGCCCGTTTCGACGGTGTCTTGAGACGGTCCTCCCCATCTCCGAAGCCAGGGGGCTGCCAATCCGCATCCGTCCGGAGCTCCACGAGTGCCACCATCTCCCGGCAGGTACTCGCGTCGAAAACGAGCTGCCCCCGCTCGATGAGATCACCCGATCATGCCCCCTCGCAAGGGTTTGCGATGACTGGGCCGGGCCGGTGGTCTGGCCGCCCGCCGACGAGCGCGGAGTCGATCTTTTTGCCCGCATGAAATCGTTCGCGTCGTACCTGAAGTCCCGGTGGGGAGACGCGGACGAGGCAGTCCTTGTCGTGAGCCACGGAAGTCCCCTCGCAAAACTCGTGGACGCGTGGCTCTCGGAACACCCGGGCCCCTCGTACCGGTATGTCGTGGATAACGCCGGCGTCTCAGCCCTTCGATGGAAAAACGGGGTCAGCACGCTGCTGTGCCTGAACGAGATGTCGCATCTCATCGGGCTCCCCTCGCCGGAAATCGCTAATTACGAAAGCGACGGCTCGCTGAAAAAGGTGCCTCCCCCAATCCGCTGATTCGGCGGCCCTTCGTCGCAGGCAGGCTCACGGACCACGGCCCGGCGGTACCGCGTTTTGCCGAATCCCGTGTCGGTGTATCATTTCGAGCCAAGAGGCGGACCCATGTCGATTCCCCACGTTGAGTTAGGCTCGTTCAAGGTCGGACGCGGCAACCCGCTCACGCTTTTCGCGGGACCGTGCATCATCGAGTCGACAGACCATTGCCTCTTCGTCGCCGAAAAAGCGGCCGCGATCTGCCGCAGGCTGGGAATCAATTACGTCTTCAAGTGCAGCTTCGACAAAGCCAACCGCACCAGCGTCAAAGGGTTTCGAGGCCCCGGTCTCGAAAGCGGGTTGAAGACGCTGTCCGAGGTCCGGCGAAAGATCGGCGTGCCCGTCGTCACCGACATCCACGTCGAAAGCCAGGCCGCGCCGGCCGCCGAGGTCTGCGACGTGCTACAGATACCCGCCTTCCTTTGCCGCCAGACGGATTTGATCCTCGCCGCGGCACGCACCCAGCGCGTTGTGAACGTGAAGAAGGGCCAGTTCATGGCTCCCGAACAGATGGCACAGGCGGTCCAGAAGGTACGCTCCACCGGCAACGACCGCGTGTTACTGACGGACCGCGGCACATTCTTCGGGTATGGCCGGCTTGTTAATGACTTTACCTGCATTCCCATCATGCAGGCCTTTTGCCCCGTCGTTTTTGACGCCACGCACAGTTGCCAGATACCGGGAGGACAGGGCCATCAATCGGGCGGGCTTCGCCAATTCGTGCCGCTCCTGGCAAAGGCGGGAATGGCCGCCGGCGCAGATGCCCTGTTTCTTGAGGTGCATGATCGCCCGGACGACGCAAAGTCCGATCCTGCGACGGTTTATCCGCTTGACGCCCTGGAAGCGCTTTTGACGCATTGCATACAGGTTCGCACGGCTGCGGGCCATTGAGCGTCGGAGCGCCGGCCGGCTCAACTTTCTGACTTTCCCCGCCGGTCCCCGCATGTTTGGACGGCCGCCGGCGACCACAATATTTGAGCTAATTGGGAGGCAATCGTCATGCAGCGCGTGATATTCCTTGCATATGGGTCGTTCGCCTACCTGTGCTTTCTCGGCACATTTCTGTACGCCATCGGCTTTGTGTGGAACGTGGGCGTCCCCAAATCGATAGACTCCGGTCCGCAGTCACCGCTGCCCACGGCGATACTCATTAACTCCGTCCTTCTCGGCCTTTTCGCCGTTCAACACACCATCATGGCGCGCCCGCAGTTCAAGGTGATGTGGACGCGCATCGTTCCGAAGCCGATCGAGAGAAGCACGTTTGTACTGGCCACGTGCGTCGTGCTGAACCTGATGTACTGGCAGTGGCGGCCGATCACTTCGACGCTATGGCACATGGAGGAAAGCGCGCTACGCCTGCTTCTTTTTTCCGTCTCAGGGCTGGGCTGGCTTATCGTCCTCTACGCGAGTTTTCTGATTGACCATTTCTATCTCTTCGGGCTGCGGCAGGTCTGGCTCCACTTTCGCGGGCAGGCGTACATTCATCCGGCCTTCAAGAAACCGCCCCTGTACCGGCTCGTCCGAAACCCGCTCATGCTGGGCTTTCTGATTGCGTTCTGGGCCACGCCGGACATGACCGGCGGGCACCTGCTCTTTTGCATCATGACCACCGGATACATCTTCGTCGGAATCACCTTTGAGGAGCGGGACCTCAGCAGCATCCTCGGCGCGGATTACCGGGATTATCGCGAGAGGACCCCCATGATCATCCCGTTTCTCCGGAAAGGCGCGGAACGCGCCCTCGAAGCTGACTCCGGGGCGAATTGACGCCCGCGCATCCGGCCCCTACCATGGTTCTCTGGTCTCGGTGCCGGGTGGACCGGCCTTGACTATGTCATCGCCATAAAACAATGATCGACAAAGACTTACTTGAGATTCTTGTCTGCCCAAAATGCAAAAAGGCCGTTCAGAAACAGGACGCAGGCCCCGGCGACAGCGCGCAGGCTTGGCTTATGTGTGCCGGCTGTGGGCTTCGATACCCGGTTCGTGACGGGATCCCCATCATGCTGATCGACGAAGCAGTCGCGCCGGCCGGCCCAGCGCGCCAGGGTTAGGAATATCGCGGCGCACGGGGGCAACACCTCCAGAACAGAACCCGATGTTTGCCATTATCTCCGACATTCATTCGAATCTCGAAGCCCTCCGGCGCGTCCTCGAAGACATTTCGCGCCGCAAGATAGATACGATCTATTGCCTGGGCGACATCATCGGCTATGGGCCGGACCCGGCTGAGTGCCTCGACCTTGTCTCCAGGGTCTGCGCGTGGAGCCTGTGTGGAAACCACGACCACGCCGTCTTCTTCGAGCCCGCCAATTTCAACGTCGCCGCTGAGAAGGCCGCGTTCTGGACCCGCTCCGTGCTTGAAGAAGAGACCGACACGACTCGGCGCAACGCGCGATGGAAATTCCTGGGGGGCCTTTCGCCGCGCAACGAGATGGACGGTCTGCTTTTTGTTCACGGCTCGCCGCGAAAGCCGATCAACGAATACCTTTTTCCGGATGACGTCTTCACTGCCCCGCAGAAGCTCCTGGCCAATTTCGAACGCATGGAACAGCTCACCTGCTTCTGCGGACACACCCATGTACCCGGCGTCTTCGTGGACGATCCTTATTTCGAGCCTCCCGATGAGCTGGGCGGCGACCGGCGGTACACGATCGGAGACGAAAAGGTCATCATCAACGTCGGGTCGGTGGGCCAGCCGCGCGACCGCGACCCCCGCGCCGCGTACGTCGTCGTCGACGGCGACGAGGTCGAGTTCATTCGGGTCGAGTACAACATCCAGGTCACCGCCAAGAAGATCCGAGACAACCCGAATCTCGACGATTTTCTGGGCGCCCGCCTCTTCGAAGGAAAGTAGCCCCCCGGCCTCACCGGCCGGACGCTGGCAGGCAGACCCGGTTGAAGTTAAGCTTGTCCCCTTCATCCGCCACCGTTGAAAGAGCCATTGATGGAACCTCAAACCCGTCGCACCCTCATCGCCATCGCACTCTGCCTGATTGTCATGTTCGGGTGGGTCAAGATGATGGAGATGATGTACCCTCCGCGGCCCGCAGTGCCGGCCCCAACGGCCGACGCCACGAGCCGGCCCGGCGACGGCGCAACCGCAGCGTCGAGCCCGTCTGATGCCGGCGCGACGGCGGGAATCACGGCTCCCCCTGTCGGCGCGACCTCGGCCACGGGACTCTCCGTTTCCGATGTCGCGGCGGCCGAGCCGGTCTTGCTCGGCGACGATCACTTCGTGCCGGGAATGGGCAAGCTGCCCACCGACAAGTTCGCGATGGCCGTCGAGGTGTCACCGGTCGGCGCGGGCGTCCGATCCATAAAACTCTCGCAGTATCGCAATCATGTCCCCAAGGACAAGAAAAACCCGGGCTATGACCCATACCAGCTCCTGAACGAGGTCCATGACGCCCGCGACGGCCGCGTCCTCCACTCTTTCGTGATCGAGCAGATCAAGCTCATCGAGGGCAGCTCATCCCAGACGCTCGACCTATCAAACGCGAAATGGGAGCTGACCAAGTCGACCGACGGCGAGGCGGAAACTGCGCTGCTGCGAACCGTCGTCCGGTCGGGCGGCGCGCCGCTGCTGCGCCTGAGCCGAACCTATCGACTCGATCGCGGGACCTATCACCTGAAGATCGCCACGTCGGTGGAAAACCTCTCCCAGCAGCCGCGCAAAGTCATCATCACCGAGCGCGGGCCGGTCGGAATCCGCAACGACGACCCCCAGCGGGAGTTTCGCCGCATCGTCACGGCGGTCGTCGACGCCGACGGCAAGTTCATCGACGGCGCGCACGCCCTGCGGTCCGACATCGCCAAGGAGGAGGGGCTGAGCAAGGAGTTTCTGCCCGGCGAGAGCAAGCACACCGTCTGGGCGGCCTTGGGCAGCAAGTACTTCGCGTGCATCGTGTGTCCGCTGCCGACTTCAGAAAGCAAGCAGGTCTATTCCGACAGTCTCGTGAAGGTCGTCGGCCGGGCGTATTTCGACGACGCCGCCGCGACCGATGACCTGAGCTTTGCGCAGTACTTCACCACAGGCGATATCGCCCCCGGCGCCATCCGTGAATACACGATCGAGGCCTACTGCGGCCCGAAAAGCAAGCAACTCTGGGACGCAATGCCGGTGGCACAGCAGCGGCACTACGAGATTTCGCAGCACGCGGACCAGTCGGGCTGCACGTTTCGCGCCATCACGGCGGTCATGCTGTGGCTGCTGACTCTGGCCTACAAGGGCGTCGGAAACTACGGCATCGCCATCATCATTCTTGTGCTCGTTGTCCGCACGATCCTGCACCCCATCACCAAGCGGGGGCAGATCAACATGATGAAGATGCAGAAATCCATGGCGTCGCTCAAGCCCAAGCTCGACGCCATTCAGCAACAGCACAAGAACGACAAGCAGAAGCTCCAGGAGGAGACGATGCGCCTCTATCGCGAGGAGGGCGTCAATCCGGCCGGGGGAATCCTGGGCTGCCTGCCAATGCTGCTCCAGATGCCGATATGGGTGGCACTCTGGACGTCGCTCAATACCAACGTGGACCTGCGCCACGAGCCGTTCTTCTGGTGGATTCGCGATCTCTCCGCCCCGGACGCACTGATCCCGTTTAGTTCGTCTTACAAGATCCCGCTGCTCTGGCACATGATGGGCCCGATTAATTCCTTCAACCTGCTGCCGATCATCATGACCATTACCATGTACGCGCAGCAGAAGTTCATGCAGAAACTGACCAAGCCTGCCGTCCCCGTCCCGCCAAAGCTCGACGAGCAGGGCAACCCCATCCCCGACCCGATGGCCCAGCAGCAGAAGATGATGAACTTCATGACCATCTTCTTCGGGCTGCTCTTCTACAATTTCCCGAGCGGGCTTAACCTGTATATCCTCTCCAGCAACCTCCTCGGAATGCTGGAGCAGTACCGCATCAAGAAGCACATTCGCGAGAAGGACGAGCGCGGCGAGCTCGAAGTGAAGCGCCGCCCTCCGGAGGATTCCAGCGGCAAGGGCCCCGGCGGCGCCAACGGCAAGCCGGGCTGGCTTGAGCGCATCGCCAAAGCCGCCGATGAGGCCAGGAAAGTCCAGTCCGCCCGGCAGCAGGAACTCGCCGCCAAGAAGCGCAAGAAGCAGCCTCGCTTCTGACCGGCCGCGTCATGACCCATTCGCAAAGCGACATCTCGGAACCGACCCCGCCTGCTCCCTCGCCGCGCGCATTCTGTCACGCGACGGGGTTCGTCTATCAGGGCGCGGGGATGCTCCTCGCGCTCGGGGCATGCTGCTGGTGGTCGTTCAGCGGGCGCATTCACGACGAAGTCGCGATCGAGGCGGCGGCCGCACCGGCATGGAGAAGCCCGGCGCATTGGGCCATGGGCGGCGTCACTCTCACTTTCCTCGGCGGGCTGGCGATCGCCGCGCTCGGAATCGGCATGCAGAACGACCGCCCGCCCAGCGCAGTCTGGGCGCGGCGCGTGACGCTGGCCCTCGCGGTGTTTTTCTGGGCTTATCTGGTCGCAGCCCTGCTGCTCCTGCCGGGCAGTCTGGGTCGCATCGTGACGCCGGGCATGATGGCGATCCTGTGGACCGTCCTTCACCTGCTCGCAGGCGTGAGTCACGAGGAAATGAAACGGAATCCGCCCGACCCTAAATCGCTCCAGTCGACGTGGACTGCACGCGATGAGGATGAGTTGCGAAAAAGGCTTTCGCCTCGCTCACGAGATAAAACGACCCCGTGATGCAGATCAGGTCTTCTCGCGTGATGGCTTTCTGCGCGATCTCCAGGGCCTCTTCAAGGCTGCCGGAAACCTGCGCCATTCGGCTGTTGCCGCTCACCTCGGCGAACCGGGCCGAAAGCTCGACCGGATCGGCGCTTCGAGGCGAGTTGATCCGCGTAAAGATGACCTTGTCGGCGCCAAGTTGAAGTTGCCGGAGCATGCCGACGACGTCCTTGTCACTGCAGCAGCCGAAGATGACCACCATCGTCTCGCTGGAGACGTTCTGCCCGATCGCCCGCATGAGGGCTTCGATGCTCGCTGCGTTGTGCGCGGCGTCAACCAGAACGCGGGGCTCTTCGCAGACGAGTTCCATGCGCCCCGGCAGATGAACGCGGGCGAGTCCGGCGACGGCCAGTTCGTCGTCAATCTTGAAGCCGCGGTTCTTGAGTTGATCGAGGATTCCGATCGCGACGCCGCAGTTGATCGCCTGGTGCTCGCCGACCATCGGCACCGCAAGATGGTCGAAGTGACTGCTCTCGGTCGAGATGCAGATGCGCGCCTGAGGCCCGGCCGAGCGCGAAGACTCGAACCGGTAGCTGAACTCGATCTCGTCGCCCGGCTCATTGCCCGCGAAAAAGATGGGCGAATGGGTTTTCTCCGCGGCCTTGCGGAGGACCTGCTTGACCTCGCGGGGCTGCGGCGCACTGACCACCGGCACGTTGTCCTTGAAGATCCCGGCCTTTTCCTCGGCGATCTCCTCGATCTTGTCGCCAAGGATCGCCATGTGGTCCATGCTGATACTGGTAATGCCGCAGACTTCGGGGCGGATCAGGTTCGTGGCGTCGAACCGACCGCCGAGACCGACCTCGATCACGGCGACATCTACCTTCTTATCGCGGAAATAGAGAAACGCCGCCGCCGTGAGGATCTCAAAGTAGCTCGGATGATCCGACTTGTAACCGCTGACAATGTCGGCGATCTGGCCGATTGCCTTCGCAAAGGCGTTTTCCGAGATCATGTCGCCGTCAATGCTGATGCGCTCGCGTACGTCCAGGATGTGCGGCGACGTGTACAGCCCCACTTTCAGCGCATTGTTCTGAAGCATCGCGGCAAGCATGGTCGCCGTGGACCCCTTGCCCTTTGTCCCGCCGATGTGGACACTTTTGAAGCTCTTTTGCGGATTGCCGAGATCCGCGAGCAGCCGCTTGGCCCGCGCCAGCGTGAACACTCCCCGGGCCCGCGCCCGATTGAGAGGCGGGCGGCGCTCGTAATTCACCTGGGCGTTGAGAAACTCCAATGCCTGGCGGAATGTGCGGATGGATGACCGCCCACCCTTTGTCGACTTTCCAGCGGGCTTCGCAGCCGACTTCGTGCTTTTTTTCACAGGCTTGCCTGCGGTCTTTCGAGCCCGCGCAGGGTCCGCCTTGGAGGCAGGTGCGTTGCGTCCGGCCCCATCACGCTTTCGCTCAACTGAAATGGTCCTTGCCATAAGATCGGCCATGTTATAGGCTTGTGGCCCTCAAATCAAGAAAAAAGGGAGATTCCAGCCCGCGAAACGCGCGCGCCACTCACCGTAAAATATTTCCTATAAAGAGGTTATCACCAATTGGTTGGACCGCAGCCAGAGCAAAACATTTACCTAACACACCGCACAGTAACGAACACTCCTGCCCTTGGCCGAGCCCGATAAGGGTAAACCCCTATCGAGTCGCCAGGCACTTGCTCTTAGTTCAACGTTGTCCGAGGCCTGGTAGTTCGATTCAGCAGGCACCGACCGGGGCATGTCCGGCACCGCATTATAGATTAATCGTGCGCTATACCTGTGACCCGTGGACTTGAATCCTCGATTCGGGTCAGGGGGCCCCCGAGATGCAGGCCGGGACTCCGACTATGGCTTGACTTCCGCGCGCGTATATCGGAAAGAAGAATCCTGAAAACGCGCGGCCACCCCGCGCATGGAGGCGAAGTTTGTCAGCGGCCGCCGGAAACTCCAAGATCGTGCGATGCTGCCATTGCCGCGGGATGATGCGCGTGACCGCCCGCGCCCTCTCTGTTTTTTGCCCGCACTGCCAGACCCGGGTGACCCTCGAAGACATGCGGATCGTCGGATCGCACCCGGGCAAAAAACTGGCGACTTCCGGCGACATATTCGTCGAGGCCGGGGCCAGATTGAATCTCGAATTGATCGGCAATCGCGTCGTCGTCAACGGCCGAGTGAACGGTGCGGTGAGCGCGAATGAATTCGTGGAGATCGGCCCGTCCGGCCTCGTGATCGGCCACATCCGCGCCCCGAAGCTCGTCGTGCGCGATGGTGGCTCGATTCAAGGCCGATTTGAGCGGACGGCCATTCTTTCGGAATCGTCACAGTCGGACGCCGCTTTGTCGCACGCGGCTGACCAGCCGGAGCAACCACTTTCGGACCAGGGCCCCTCGCCGCGCGGCGAGGAGGCGGCCGTCTCGCAAACCGCCCGCCCCCGGCCGATGCGTCCGACGGGCATATGATGCGATCACCATTTCGCCGCGGCGCCGGTGTATCGTAGGTGCGGCGGGCTCCGCTACGTGACCAATCGTCACTCACGAGGCGAGACGCTGCCGTCGCGCGACAAGCGCTCGACGACGCCGCAGATTCACAGTGAGGCAAGGCCTATTCCGCGCCGGAGGTTGCCCGTTCAGGCTTTTTCAGTCTGCGCCGGCGGCTCCCCCACAGGCAGCGGATTCTCAAAGCCCTTTCGAGCGCAGATTTCATCAATGATGTCGTCAAAGAGCGCGAGGTGGTATTCGTCAAGCCGCAGGGCCCTCTCAGCGCCGCCCTCGTCGTAGTACAGATCGACCCAGCCCTTGTCGTTGAAGCGTGTGGAATCCAGCCGTTTCATCGCCGCCCAGGGGATCGGCCCCCGGCCGTTGTAGACGAGCCCGGCCTCATCAAGCACGAGGCGGGTGTTGCGCACCTTCATGACGAACCGGAGCAGGTAGACGGCGAGCACGGCCAGTCCGACCGCGATGTACTTCTGCGTGGCGATGGACGTGGCCGACGTGGTCGGCGCGGCGCCGATCATGGGATCGACGGGGTTTCCGTCGCGCACCGTGAACTTCACCTGGTAGGCAGGTCCGAAGTAAAAGAGCGCCTCCTTGTTCTCGTACGAGGGCTTGCCGCCGAACGCCTTTTCGATCAGCGCGCGCCGCTCGGTGGGTGACGCCGACTTGACACTTGGTTTCAGGGCCTCCCAGCTCTCGGCGGTCACGCCCCGCAGGATCGGAAGCACGCCGGCAGTCTCGCGCTCTTCGGGCGCGAGCTGATCGCGGTATTCCCGCGCGTTCTTCGCCGGGTAGCCGACCAGCCCGTCATAGGCGAACCAGACGGCAAAGACCGCGACCATCAGGAGCATCAGGGTGGTTCGGACTTTCCGTTCACCGGTCGGTCCGCTCTCGATTCGCATGGAAGCCTCGCTCGCTGTCCCCCGTCGAACCGGCCGCGCGATACGGCGCCCTCAACAGGACGTCTCAGGTTAGCCCTGTTTCTGGAAATCCGCCACTTTGCGGATGAACTTCGCCGCATTTTCGGACGAGATCACAAAGACGCGCCCGGCCTGCGATGCGATCGTCGCGTAACGATCCTCGGCCGCGGCGCCCCGCGCCGAGATGGCAAGGGTCGTGGCAGCGCCGTTCTCGTCCTCGACCGTGATCGTTCCCGCCGGCTGGTCCAGACCGAATTCTCCCGGACTGGCCCCTCGATATGCTACGAAACGCTCCGCCTGTAGATCTCGCAGTGCATTGAGGACCTCGCTGATTTTCACCGGGTCCACGGCAAAGGCGGCCTCGCCGGCGAGCCGCCAGGTATCGCCCGCCTTCTCGAATGTCATCGATCGCTCGCCCGTGAGGGTCAGCCTGCGAATCTGAGAGGGCTCGATCCCCGCCACCTTGCGATGAAGCAGTTCGGCCTTCAGGTCCGTCAGGATTTTGGGGTCGATCTCGCAGATTGTCCGGCTGCCCTCCACTGTGGCAAAGACTGACTCGCCCTTCTGACCGACGCGCAGCCGATGAACCACGGGGGCCGGCGGATTCGGCTGCGTCTCAGGCTGGCTCGTGGGTTGCGTGTCCGGCGGGGGCGTCTGCTCCGTAAGAGCGACAACCACCGGAGGCGCGTCAAGGCCGAAGGACGCGGCATCGGTGGCCGTTCCCACAACTTTGCGCCCGCGCAGCATCGCCAGGTCGTTCAGAATGGTCGTCACGGCCGCTGTCTCGGCGGCATCCTCGATCGGCTCGACCATGCGCCAGACGTCGCCCTGACGGCCCACCGCATAGGATCGCCCTTCCACCGTGAACTCCATGCGCGATACGTTCTCCGGCGTCAGGCGCAGCATTTCGCGCGTCATGAACGACACAGGAGTTGCCATGAAGGCCGAAACCTGGTCGGCCTTCACGACGGCGACGAAGTTCTCCTTCTCATTCTTTACATAGGCGCCGGTCCCGCTCGGCGTCGTCCCGCCGACGATCAGCCGGATCGGCTCCACCGTTCCCTCAAAGGCCGCATCAATCACCGCCCGCGGGTTCGCGAAACCCTGGTCGGGCACTTCGACCGGTTCGAAGCCCGTCGCGGTCAGATTGCGAAGTGCCTTGATCACGTCATCGACCGCCGCGAACTCGGCCTGCTGTGGCGATTCGCCGGGCAGGCCCGCCGTGATCTGCCACGTGTTCTGAGTGTTGGTCAGCTCAACACTTTGACCGCCAACGGCGATGGACAGCTTCTGGATCCGCGCCGGGCCGATGTCCGCGACCTTCCGATCGCGCAGATCGTCCAGCGGCTGCATGATCTGCTTGGCCACGGCCTTGGTTATCTGAAAGACCGCCGGGCTGTTCGGATCGTCCAGGCGGGCAAAGACGCTTTCCTCGGCCTCGGCCCCGATGAGCAGCCGCACCGTCGCCACCTTCACTTCCATTTCCGGCTCGGCCGGTCCCGAAGCGGGCGGCGCGGGTGGTTCCTTCACCTTTTTCGACTCGGTCGTCACCGAGACGGCGAAACGGGGGGTTTCCAGCCCGTACGGCCGCAGGCTCGCGGGGTTGTCCTCCACGAATCGCTCGGCATGAAGGTTGGAGAGTGCCGAGAGAAGGCTGGTCACCTTGCCGGCGTCGGCCCGGGCCTTGGCGGGCTGCTCGACGGTCCACTTCATCGCGGATTTCACGAGCACATAAGGCGTCTGCCCGGTGACTTCGACGCGGGTCGCGTCGGCCTGCGCAAACTCCGCGACCTTCTTGCCGCGATACTCCGACATGCCGCGCCGAAGGTCCTTGTTAAGGTCCGCGTTGACCAGATAAATCGTCGGGTCGCCTTCCTTTTGAACGTAGGTGTTTGATGACAGCATCTGCGTCGCGCCGATCTTCAAGACATGCACCTTACCGTCCGCGGCGGTGAGCTTGACGATGCGGTTCGGGCTCTGTAGCGAGGTCATTTCATCGGTCGGCCGATCCGCGTCGCCCTGCGGATACGACCTAATGTACTGAAGCTGTTTGACCTTTTCGACGTCGCCGTTCACCATGAACTGCTCAGCCGGGCCCGACAGGGGCGCGGTCATGCGCCACTTCTTGTCCTCGCCCGTTTCAAACTTCATGGGCTGGCCGGCCGCCGTCTGAACGATCTCGAATGCCACGACCTCGCCGACAGCCGGATCAAACAGGGCGCGGGGCCCGGATGGAACCTTCTGCTGCTGCTTTTCCGCGGAGGACTGGGCCCACCATACGCCGCCAAGGGCGATCACCAACGCGATAATCAGACCAATTGTCGTTTTCGGATTCATTGCTTGTCGTCTTCTGTCGTAGGGTTCACCGATGACCGAAAACCGCTCGCCGCGACGAACATCACCGCCGCCGCACGTACCAGAGGATCAGGCCCGGCGCGAACACCAGGGCCGGCCAGACGGCCCAGACAAACACGCGGAGCGCCTTCAGGTCCGCCGATGCAATCGGCTCGATGCGCGGCACGGGCACCGGTCCGCGTGAGATCAGTTGGGTCTGCCCGGTCAGCCAGTACAGCGCGTTGACGAAAAGGTCGACATTCTCGGTCGGGGGCGGCTCGAGACGAAGCTGCTGGCCCTCTCCCATCACCGGCTGCCGGAGGTAATCGTCCCGCACGCTGGCGCCGAACGACACCAGGGCGATCTTGCCCTTCGACTTGCCGTCCGCGGACCGTTCCGCCGTCACCATCACGTCAAACGGCCCGTGCGCCGGCGGCGGGACCATCGTGATCGAGCCCCGGCTCGACGGGTCTTGCACCTTCTCAATGATCTCGACCAGCTCGGCCATCGACGCGCCGACGTAATTCTGGCTGTCCGGGATCCTGAGCACCGGCTCGACCTGAACGCCGGCCGGCAGAGACGGCTTTACCACGATTGGGCAGGCGTCCGTAATCAGGAACCGCGTGCCCTTGAGCGGAGCGCCGATCGGATTGTCCGTGAATCCGTATCCTGGCATATGGACAAAGCGCTGGGGAACGATGAAGAAGCTGTTATCCCGCGTTGTATCGGGATCCACCCAGGTGATGCGCTTGCCGTTGTCGACGGTCAGGCCCCAGTCGGTATCCAGAAGCGGGCCGTATCCGTACGGGGGCGACGTCGGCGGTCCGCCGAAAAAGCCGCTGCTGCGAACTTCCCACGTCGCGAGGAAAAGCACGCGCGAGTCGGCATCGAGCAGGTCCTTGATGATCTTGCGGTGACTGTCGCCGAAGACCTGGTCCGGCGGCTGAGCCTGCCCGAACGGGTTCGGAGGCTGTGGCGGAGGCGGCGGAAGACAGACGTATACACTGGGCACGCCCTGCTCGGGCGGCGGCGGATCTTTCTGCTGGGCGATGTTCCAGTCGACGACCTTGAAGTTCGCCGCCTCGAGCCGCTTGCGCAGTTCCGAAAGCTGCGAAGACGGCACCCAGCTCTGCGGCGGAGGCGGCATGAACTGGTTGCGCTGCTGGGGCGGAGGCGGCTCGAAAAAGGTAAGTACGACCGACGCGAACGGCCCCTCGCGCGTCATGGCGAGGATCGCGGAAGAGAGGGCGCTGTCGCCGTTGAACGTCCGCGCGGCATCGGCCGACTTCGCCGTCGGGTCCGCGATGCTCTCGCGCACCGGCCAAACCTCGTTGAAGTCGACCACGCGGATCTTTCCGGCCGTCTCAATGACCACGATGTTCGGCTGCTTGAGCTGGTCGGCGACGGAGCCAAGCTTCAGTTCCGGCAGCTCGTCGATCTGCTTGGTCAGCGCGTCGATCGACTCGACGCGCGCGGCAAACAGGCTCTTCGACCGGGCGGCATCGAGCATGGCTCGCGAGGCGTCATCCATTGTCGAAAGGCCCGCCGCCAGCCCCGTGAGCAGTTCCTCGCAGACCTGGGCGTTCTTCTCGAGCACGGTGCAATTGTTTCGCGCGTCATTCAGAGCATTCTGAAGCTGGGTCGCGTCGCCGCTGTCGATCAGGCCGAGAATGACCAGCCGCGCCTTGGAGAGCGTGCTGCCCGCCTGGTGCAGGACATCCGCGACCTCCATGCGCGTAACCAGCGGGCCCATCTGCGCCGAAGCGGCCCAGTTCGGATGCTGCGTCACCATCGGAAACTTGCGGGCGAACTCGTCCACCCGGCGCACCAGCGCGTCGAGCCCCTTGCCGACTTCAACGCCTCGGTCCGCGAAGAGCTTCAGCGAGGCCGCGGGATCGGCGGGCATCGCGGCGTCTTCAGCTCCGACGGTGGTGCGCAACGAGGCGATGAGCGACTTGGTCTCAGCGGCGACCTCGCGAAGCATGGCGATGTACTTCGAATCGCCCTTGGTGGTTTCATCGGCGAGCGAGGAAAGGTCGGACAGCCTTCGCTCGATGAGCTGCATGTGATCCTTGACGTCCGCCAGGGCTTCCTTCGCCTTGGTCGTGGCTTCGCCGTACTTGGGGATTCCGCCGGCGGGGGTCAGTTCCTTCACCGCCTCGTCAGCCGTCTTAAGGGCTTCGATATCGCCGCGGATCGTATTGACGATGCTCGCGAAAATCGGAAAGGCTCCCAGCCAGCTTTCGCCGCTCATCAGTGCCTGCGCCGCGACCAGCTTCTGCTGCAGTTCGTTGCGCAGCTCCGAGTTGAGCGCCTCGTAGGCCGCCAGCGCCGCCTTGTGCTTATCCGCCTCGGAGCCAAACGTCGTGCTGATCCGGGAAACCAGTTTTTCACGCTGGCTGTCCGTCGCAACGACGCTGACCTGCACCTTCTTGTCGAAGCGCGTCATCTCATCGAAATAATCCTGAAGCCGGCTGATGTAGGTCTGCTGCTTTTCGTCCTCCTCGTCCGGCATATAGACCATCGAGACTTCGATGGGCTCCTTGCAGGTCTGGAGGACGCTCTTGGTGCGCTCGCTGAGGCCGTAATTGCCGAACGACGCGATGTCGCGCCGCACGTTCTTGATCGACGCGAACCAGTTGACAAGGACGAGAAGAAGCGCCGCCGCGACGATCGCGATGGTCACGTTCGCCCCGATGCTGAGGCGCCGGCTCGCCGTGGTGGTCCCCGAAGCGCTTGAAGTTGCTGCTACCGCCATCGCCGAGACTCCAGTACCTTGACCGTCAGAAAGAGAAAGAAGGCCGTGCTGCTCAGGAAGAACACGAGCCCACGCGTGTCGAACATTCCCTTGGTGAAATCCTCAAACCGGTAAAGGATGTTGATATATCCCAGCACCGTGCGCCATGCGCCGCCCTGAATCTCCGCGAGGGCATCGACGAACAGCGTAAACACACCGAGCAGCCCCGCCCCCACCAGCGCCGCGAGAAGCTGGTACCGCGTCAGCGCGCTGGCAAAGATTCCGACGGAGACATAAAGAGCGCCGAGAAGCAGCATCCCGATATAGCCCCATGCCACAACGCTCATGTCCGCCGCGCCGTACCAGGACAACAACAGCACGTACACAAGCGTCGCCAGAAGTAACGCCGCAAAGAAAACCAGCGCCCCCACAAACTTGCCCACCACGACCTCTACATCCGTGACGGGCGCGGTCATCAGTGTCTCAATCGTGCCGGTCGCATATTCCTCGGAAAGCGACCGCATCGTCAGCAGCGGCACCGCGAAGATGAGCATCCAAGCCATGTTCTGAAGAAGCACACGGACCGAGGCTTCCTCGCCGGGCTTCAGCGTGTACCCCATGAAAAGGTATCCGGTCGCCACGAGGAACACCGCCGCCACGATGTAGGCGATCGGCGAAAAGAACGTCGCCTGCAACTCCCGCTGGGTCAGGGCCCATACGTTTCGTGTCATGGCCGGGCCTCCTTCCTGGACTGATCCTGCTGAAGCTGTTTCGCGGTAATCTGCACGAAGAACTCCTCAAGGCTGCCGACTTCGAGGCGCAGCTCGCGCAACGACCAGTTCTTCTGTTTCACGAGCTTGAAGATCTCCTCGCGCGGGTCGGCCCCCTGCCGCGCTTCAATTGTCAGGCGATGCCATCCGTTGTCGGACTCGACCTCCACGCCGCTCACGCCCGGCACCGCGCCGACCGCGCTTCGCACTTCCCCATTGGGACCGGATACCTCGGCGATCAGCCGAGAGCCGCCGCGGATGCGCTCTTTCAGCTCCGAGGGCGACCCCGACGCCACAATCCTGCCGCCGGCGATGATGATCGTCCGCTGACACGTGGCCTCGACTTCGGGAAGAATGTGGCTGGAGAGCAGCACCGTGTGCCGCTTGGCCAATTCCTTGACGAGGTTTCGCGTTTCGCGGATCTGCGCCGGGTCCAGGCCGACCGTCGGTTCGTCCAGGATCAGCACCTTCGGGTCGTGCAGCAGCGCATCGGCGAGCCCGACACGCTGGCGCATGCCCTTGCTGAGCTGATGAATCGGCCGATCGACGAAGTCGCCGAGCCAGCACTGCTCCGTTACCCGGCGGATCGCCGCCTCCCGCGCCGCACGGTCCAGCCCGCGGATTCTGCCGCGAAAATTGAGGTACTCGCGGACGCGGCTCTGCATGTCGAGCGGGGTGCTCTCTGGAAGATACCCCACGATGCGCCGGACGTGCATCGATTGCGTGAACACGTCGTAGCCGCCGATCGTCGCGGAACCGTCGGTAGCCGGCATGTAACACGTGAGAATGCGGATCGTCGTTGTCTTGCCGGCGCCGTTGGGTCCAAGGAAGCCGACGATCTCGCCTTCCTGGATTGAAAACGAAATACCGTCGACGGCCCGGCGGTCCCCGTACTCCTTGATCAGATTCTGGACATGAATCATGAGCCTTCTACGCCTCGATGCCGCGAGGGCGATTGCCCCTGCGGCAAATTACGAATAACGATCGTCATGCGGCGAAACGTAGCTGCGGAATGCACCGCCTGCCCTCACACCGGATGCCAGCCCGACTACAAACTCCAACGGACGGGGCAGTCACGCAGTGAGCCTCGATTTGTAGTTAATGCTTCGTGGGTCGTCAACCCCGCTTCCGCCCGGTCGCGCCGAAACCCGGTCCGACATAAGCCCATGTAGAAATTGGAGTAATGACCCGCCATCGCGATACTTGACGGGCGGGGCAGCGCGTACACTTGAGACGGTCGGGATCGCAAACTCCTGTCAAAAAAAGTGCGAGGCCGCGCCCGCGCCGCCCTCAGGCGGTGATCGATCCTCAACTCTCGATCTGCGAGAAGGTTAGAGAATTGCGCGGACCGGATTGCCCAGACCTCAATCTACGCCAGGTCTGGCACCAGCTTCATCAGCAGAAGCATCGGCCATCCGACATATCGCGCCGCACGCGGCATTTGCCGGGCGAGGGCCTCGTCCGGCGCGTGTTCGCTCATATGATCGACCCGAAATCCCACGGCCTGGGCCGCCATCAGGTAGTCGCTGATCTGGTTTGGATGACTTGCCGGTCGCGTCTCTCTGCCGGTCGCCGGATCGGTAAAGCGCGCCTGAACGCCCCGCAGCATCATCGCGGGATGCATCACCGAAACCACCGCGAATCCGTCGGCGCGGCAGACGCGGCGCATCTCGCCGAAAAGCCACTTCAAATCCGCGATATGATCCACGACCAGCGCACAGATCACGCGGTCAAACGCCGCGGATTCGAAGGGAAGCGGCCGTGTCAGATCGTGATGAATGAACCGCACCGACTCCCAGCCGGGCTTGGCGCGAACCTGTTCCAGCATGCCAGCGGAGAAATCGATGGCCGTCACGCGCGCCCCCTGCCGCGCCAGCCGGACGGCGTGCCGCCCGGTCCCGCATCCCACGTCCAGAATCTCGACCCCGCGTGCGTCGCCGAGCAATTCAGCCACGCCCGGCTCTTCCAGGGCGATCAGTGGATTGTCTTCGGAATCGTAAATTGCCGCCCAGCGGTCGTAGCCCTCCCGCGTGGGCAGCACTTCGAATCCGGGCGGATTGGCGGAATCCGTGTTCATGCAGCGTCGGCCCTCTGCGGTCACCACTGTGCCTCTTCAAAGGCGCCGCGGCGCGACACCGGCTTCTGCGGCAATGTCTTGATGATCGCGCCGGCCAACGCGAGGTCGCCTCGCGTCGTGATCTTGATATTACGCGGGTCGCCTTCCACCGCATATACCGGGTGTCCTGCGGCAGAGACGATCTGAGCGTCATCCGTGACCGGAACGCCCGCCGGCAGCTTCAGCGTGCCCGAACGGAAGTCGTCATACGCCTTGCGGATCAGCTCCTTCCGAAAGACCTGCGGCGTCTGCGCAGCGAAGAGCCCCTCGCGGCTGACTGTTTCCGTGACGACCCCGCCCTTATCAACGCGCTTTAGAGTTGAAGTAACCGGACAGACAGGCACCGCCGCGCCGTGTTTAACGGCCGCCCGGTAAACGTCTTCGATCCAATCGGCGGCCACGCAGACGCGTACGGCGTCATGCACGCAGACAAGGGCGGCGTCCTCCTGAACCGCGGCCAGCCCGGCGGCGACCGAGTCGTGGCGCTCGGCGCCGCCTTCCACCAGCTTCACCCCCATGAAACCGATGTTCGCGCCAAACTTCGATTTCATCTGGTCGATGTCCGACGGTGACACAACGAGAATGGTCTGACAGACGTCTTCGCGGTTGACGAAGAGCTGTAGGGCCACAAGGAACACCGACTGATCGCCGATCTTCGCGAATATCTTGTTTTCCTCGCCGCCAAACCGCTGCCCGCTGCCCGCGGCGACGACAATGACGCTCATCTTGTCCATGTGGGGCCCTCCTCGGCGTCTTTCCGCCGTACGTGATAAGCGTATTCCCGACGGGTCGCAAGGTCCCGGCGGCATGCCAGCGCGATCGGCCCACACGCCTGGCGCCGGGTTGCCGTAGATTGACATTGCCTAACTGCGCATATTACATTGAGGGGTTTGCCGGATTCGGACCCGGCTTCATGCAAGGATGGGTGATGATTTTCAACTTTGAATGGTGGTTTGACACGTCGTACCGAGAGCGGCTCGACGAAGCGCGGCACCGCTGCGCTGCCGGGCATTTTCCCGACATTGACCCTGCCAAGGCAATGGAAGACGCTGCCTATAAGGCCTTTTACGACCAGTTGGAGTCGCGAACCATTGTCTACCTGCGCGATGGGTTCTCCTATGAGATCAGGGAACTCATACCGTCGCGCAGCACCAGCGCGCTGACTTTTGAATGCACCCCGGCGGACGATGCCTACAAGGTGGGTGCCTTCGTAGTCACCGTCCCCTTCGAGGACATCATCCGCGTCGAAGTCTTCTCTTATCATCCCAAGGAAAAGCCGGAAGACATGCCTTCCATCAAGGGCTTCAGTTCGGCCCAGGTGCCGCCCCCGCCCGCCAAGCGTATTGACGACCGGCCCGCCCGCCGTGAGGCCCAGGAATAGCCCCGACCCCGTACTTTAGGCATGTGTGTCGGAACCGAACGCACCATCCTGGTGCCCCGTCTGCCGTCACGCGTTTCTCAAAACGCAGTGAGGACATATCCGCCATTGCGTTAAACCTGCCCGGGCCTGTGCTTTGGCGCCCTCGCAGATCGACCCAGGCGAGCCGGATTCGGGGCAGCGCCGCCGCAGGCGGATTTCATCGCGGCGGCGGTTCCTGAAAATAAATCAAGGGGTCGAACAGAATCAGTCAGCAGGGAGATCGACAATGAGTCGCACGCAAATCAGACCGCCACTCCTCGCCATCGTGGCCGCGCTTACGGTCCTTCCCGTTGCGGCCCTGGCCGACAGCGTCATTCCGGTATTCAAGATCAAGGGCCCGCTCGCCGAGGCCCCGTCCCAGATGGCCTTGGGCGAACTCCTCGGTGAGGCCACGCCGGTAAACATGTTCGAGCTGCTCGAACGGCTCCGGACCGTCCGCACAGATTCAAACGTTGAGGCGGTCGTATTCGAAATCGACGAGGCCGCTCTCGGCATGGCCCAGATTCAGGAACTCCGCGACCAGTTTGAAGCCATCAAGGCGACCGAGAAGGACGTTTGGGTCTTCGTTGAGACGCTCACCCCCGCCAAGCTCATGTTGGGCGGCGCGGCCAGCCAGTTCTGGCTTCTGCCGACGGGCGACGTGAACATCAACGGCCTTTATGGGGAAGCTTCTTACTACAAGAACATGATGGACCATATCCGCGTCGAGGCGGATATCCTCCACTGCGGCGATTACAAGTCCGCCGGCGAACCGTTCTATCGCACCGGACCGAGTAAGGAGGCCGAGGAGCAGACCAACTGGCTGCTCGACGGCATGTTCGAGGAAATGGTGGGCACGATCGCCAAGAACCGCGGCCTCTCGCCGGAGAAGGTCCGCGAGCTGATCGACCGCGGCTCCCTGACCCCGCGGCAGGCCTTCGAGGAGAAGCTTGTCGACAAGCTCGGCTATCGCGAGGACTTCATCGCCAGCATCCGCAAGAACTACGGCGACGCGAAGATCTCTACCAAGTACGGCCGGGACAAGGCGCCGAAGATCGACTTTTCCAACCCCTTCGCCTTCTTCCAGGTGTTCTCCGACATGATGAAGGGCAAGAAGCCCTCCACCAAGCCCGCCGTGGCGGTCGTCCACGTCGAAAGCATGATCACCCAGGGCGACACCGAGTCCGGTATTTTCGGCGGCGCCTCCAATGCGGGCTCCAACACCGTCCGGAAGGCCATCGCGAAGGCCGCGGCGGATGACACTGTTAAGGCACTCGTCCTCCGCGTGGATTCCCCCGGCGGGTCGGCGATTGCCAGCGACATCATCTGCGAGGCCACCAAGCGCTTTAAGGAATCGGGCCGGCCCCTCATCATCTCGATGGGCAATGTCGCCGGAAGCGGCGGCTACTACGTCTCGACGCTCGGCGACGTCATCTTCGCCGAGCCGGCTACGATCACCGGCTCCATCGGCGTCGTCGGCGGAAAGATCGTGACCAAGGGCCTCTGGGACTGGATAGGCATCACCGGCCACGAGTACAAGCGCGGCAAGTACAGCGACCTGATGAACACCAATCGGAAGTTCTCCGACGAGGAACGCAAGCTCGTCTCCGACTGGATGAATCGCATCTACGAGGACTTCAAGAGCCGTGTCCTCGAGGGCCGGAAGGACAAAATCAAGGGCGACCTGGAACCGCTCGCCGGCGGCCGCGTATACACCGGAAAACAGGCCCTCGAGATCGGCCTGGTCGATCGGCTCGGCGGAATGGCCGACGCGATCAAGTTCGCGGCCAGCAAAGCCGAACTCGGCACGAACTACGAAGTCCGCCTGTACCCCGAACAGAAAACACTTTTCGACATTCTTCTGGAGGGCATGAGCGACGACCACGATTCGGAGAACTTCGTTTCCATCAAGGCGTCGATCGGCTCGCGCTTCGCGAAGCTGCCCACCGTCGCGGCCGCCCTCGATGCCGTACAGACCGTCGATCCGATCAAGGCCCGTGCCCTACGGAATTTCCTGATTCAGATGGAACTCTTCTCAAGGGAATGCGTTCTTATGGTAGGCCCGGCCTGCACGACGACCGGCGTCCCCGGCCTCAACTGATCCGATAAACACCCGGCCGCGGCCCTGAGACAGCCGCCGCCAAGACAGCTCCCACTCCACCCTATGGCCCGGTCGGCGAGGCACAAAACTCTCCGACCGGGCCAACTCTTTACGCCGCCGACCCTCTCATCGTTACAATGGGTGCATGGCGTTCGATCCCTATGCCCTTCCGGTGCCGGACCTGGGCCTGCGGTGCCTCCGCTGCGGGTACAACCTCGCCCACCTGCCCCGCCATCGATGCCCGGAGTGCGGCACTGAGTTCGACATCGAGTCCTACATTCCGCCCGGCGACGTCCCGCTTGTCATCCTCAACGGCGAGGAGGTGCGGATCACCGCCGACATCGCGGAGTTGCTCCGCCAATATCAGATCGGCTTCCTCCAGCGCGCCGGCCCCTTCGATGTCTACGGCGCCGAGGTGCCGCTTGCCGGCAGAGGCGCGCTCGCCGTCCCGCGCGAGCGCTATTTCGAAGTGATCGACCTCCTTCGCCGCCGCGCTTGCGGAGAGTCGCTGCCCGCCGTTCCGCCGGCCCGCGAGGAGGAATGGACGTGCGACCACTGCGGAGAGGAGTGCCCGCCGAATTTTGAACTGTGCTGGAACTGCGGCGAGCCGGGCGTTCCCGCCGCCTGAGTGCCGGGCTTATGCCGGTCGCTAAAGTGAACAAGGGGGAATGACCATGCGTGGAATTAGCGCGTTCGCGGCAGCGGCCGCCGTTCTCTGGTGCTCGATCGCCGCCGGCCAGCGGTCGGAGCCGACCGCAACGCGCCCCGCGACCGGCGATCCGCAGCCGGCCCCACCGGCCGACCCGCTCCAGCAGGCGCTCGACCCGGTCGAAGTGCAGCGCATGCCGCTAAGGGCGTTTCTGAACCATATGCGCGAGCTGGCCGGAGTGACCATGACGATCCGCTGGGTGGAGCTGAACCGGATCGGCGTCTTTAGTGACAGTACGGTGACCCTCTCCCTGGAGGGAAGCACCATTGCCGACGCCCTGCGCGAAGCCCTTCGTCAAGCCGACCGCGACGCCGCCGGGGCGACCTTCGTCGTCCGCGGACGGGAGGTGATCGTCTCGTCGAGGGAGGACCTGGCCCGTGAGACCGAAGTCCGCGTGTATGACATTAGCGCTATTCTCAACGCCCCGCTCTCCGATGAGGACCGACTTCGCATTGAGGAGTCCATCGCCGAGCTTTGGAAGCAGCATTACCACGTTTTCTCCCCGCCCTGGCACCGCCAGCCGCGCCACTGGGCCCGCGAGGGCCGCAGCCGGGCCCTGAAAGACCGCTCGCTGACGCCGCGTCAGCGCGAAACGCGCGACACGATCGACCAGATTGAGTCGGCCCTTTCGATGGAGCGTGCCAACAGGTTGAAGCGCCTGATCGAAACGACCATCGACCCGCAAAGCTGGCGAGAGCCCGACCTCGCGTCGGTCACCGTTCTCGACAACCGCCTCGTCGTGCGTCAATCGCCCGAGAACCACAATGCGATCGTCTCGCTGCTCGCACAACTCGGTACGCACCCGCATTCCGAGGCTTCATTCCCGCTTCCCGCCGAATCCGGCACAGCTCCCCCACCGCCTCCACGATAGCGAATAGACTGCGCCGCGGGGATTCATGTCCGACTGCCCGGATTGGCCCGTCTCCTCCGCGCGCCTATACTGCCCTATTGTTCGGCTGCTTCCGGATTAAAGTGAAAACCACCGCCGCGAAGGATCCTGGCGTACCATGCTCTGCCTCTCCCTTGTCCTGACCGCGGTCGCCTTCATCGATCCGCCTGCAACCTCCGCCCCATCGCAAGGAACCACGCCCATGACGCACACCGCGACGTCCCAGCCGCGCCACACAAATCGCCTCGCCAACGCCACCAGTCCCTACCTCCTTCAGCACCGGCACAATCCCGTGGACTGGTACGAATGGGGGCCCGAGGCGCTCGACCGCTCCCGCCGCGAGGATAAGCCCATCTTCCTCTCCATCGGCTACTCCGCCTGCCACTGGTGCCATGTCATGGAGCGCGAGAGCTTCGAAAACGAAGAAATCGCCGCCGTCATGAACGAGCACTTCATCAACATCAAGGTCGATCGCGAAGAGCGGCCCGATCTCGACGACATCTACATGATGGCCACCCAGGTCTTCACCAAGTCCGGCGGCTGGCCGATGTCCGTCTGGCTCACGCCCGATCAGAAGCCCTTCTTCGCCGGCACATACTTCCCACCGGAGGAGCGCTACGGGCGTCCCGGCTTCAAGCAGGTCCTGTTGTTTCTATCGAAGGCCTGGAAGGAGCGGCGCGACGACATCACCGAACAGGCCAATACCCTCACCGAAGCCGTCAGGGAGCTGACCACCGTCAAACCCGGCAGCGAGACCATCCCGCACGAGGTCGTGCTCCGCGTCGCGAATTTTCTCGGCCGCGCATTCGATCCCGTCAAGGGCGGCATGAGCGGCGGCGGCACGAACAAGTTCCCCCCGTCCATGGCCATGGACCTGATGCTCCGCGCCTATCACCACGCTCAGACCAAATCGGGCGGCCCGACCGACGACGACAAGAAACTGCTGCAGCTCGTCGAACTGACGCTCGACAAGATGGCCCACGGCGGCATCTACGATCAGCTCGGCGGCGGATTCGCGCGGTATTCCACCGACGTCGACTGGCTCGTGCCCCACTTCGAGAAGATGCTCTACGATCAGGCCCTCGTCAGCGACATCTACCTGAAGGCCTTTCAACTTACCGGCAAGCCGCTGTATGCCCGTATCGCCCGTGAGACGTTCGACTACGTCATCGCGGACCTTCAAAGTCCCGAGGGCGGGTACTACTCCACGCGAGATGCCGACAGCGAAGGGCACGAGGGCAGGTTCTACGTCTGGTCGAAGCAGGAAGTGGACGCGCTCCTCGGCCCGGCGGATTCAGCGATCTTCTGCGACTACTACGACGTGAGCGCCGAAGGCAACTGGGAAGGCACGAACATCCTCAACGTTCAACGCCCTCTCGACGTCGTCGCCCGACTTCACAAGCTCTCGCCCGACGAGTGCGAATCGCGCCTCGCCGCCGCCCGATCAAAGCTCTTTGCCGCCCGCGAGAAGCGCGTCAAGCCCCATCTCGACGACAAGATTCTCGCCTCCTGGAACGGGCTCATGATCGCCAGCATGGCGAAAGGCTATCGCATCCTCGGCGATGAGAAGTACCGCGACAGCGCCGCCCGGGCCGCGGATTTCGTCTGCACGAGGATGATGGTCAACGACCGCCTCCAGAGAACCTGCCGCCAGGGGAAAACGCACACCCCCGGCTACCTCGACGACCACGCCTTCATGATCGACGCCCTGCTGAATCTCTACGAAACGACTTTCGATGTGAAGTGGCTGGATCGAGCCGCCGCGCTCAATGAGGATGTCCTCAAGCACTTCCGCGACGAGGCCGGGGGCTTCTTCTTCTCCGCCGACGACGCCGAAAAGACCCTTGTCCGGGCAAAGGACGCCAACGACGGCGCCATTCCCTCTGGGAATTCGGTCCAGTTCATGAATCTCCAGCGCCTCGCCGTCTTGCTCGACCGAAAGGACCTCTCCGACGAAGCCGATCGCGCGCTAAAGGCCTTTGGGGGCCAGCTTTCGGAGTCTCCGTTTCGATCGGAGCGATTCCTCACCGGCGTCGATTTTTATCACCGCCGGCCCCGCGAGGTGGCTGTCATCATCGCCCCCGGCGACGAGCCCGGCGGCCAGGCGCTCATCAATGCCGCATGGCGGACCTACGTGCCAAATCTTGTCATCGCGGCGGCGATCGACGGTACGCCCGAGGCGGCGGCCGCCGCCCGGCGCATTCCACTCCTGGCTGAAAAGAAACCGCTCGACGGTAAGTCCGCGGCCTACGTCTGCCGCAACTACGCATGCCGGGCGCCCACCAGCGACCCGGCAAAGCTGCGTGAAGAATTGGCGCGATGAGCGCATAATCTCATGTCCGGACGCCGGGAGACGCCATCCACGATGGGCCCGGCGCCCGTTCGCCACGGAGGTGCAGACCATGAACCGCGCTCATTCGACGATTCACAGAACGCGAGGCCCGATTTCCCCGATCCCGATGGCTTCGGCCATTATTCTGCTGGCCGCCGTCGTCGCCGCGCAGGATGCCGAACCACCGACACCCGCCCCGGCCGCGCCGCCGCCCGCGACGACCCGGCCGGCCGCCGACTCCGACGAACTCGAACCGCCGCGCGAACCGACCGCGACCGACATCCTGCGCGAGCTGACCCGACCGGACGACGCCCCGCCCAGGCCGGTCATTCTTCCGTCGCAGCCGGGCCAGACCGTCCGCCGGAAGGAGGTGGACCCCAGCGCCATCCCGCCCAATGCCGTGGCGCCGGTTACCCCCAAGCTCTATCCCGACGGCTACCGCATCGTCGACAGGCCCGGGCGATTGGCCCGCGAGGGCGACTATTACGTATTCGCTTTCGAAAGCCGCGGCCGAGGCGAACCGGAACTGCCGATCCGCCTGCTGCCGAATCGCCTGCTGGAGGACATGGAGATCGTCACTGCCGGGGGCACGAGGCCGGTCGTGTTTCTCATCAGCGGCGAACTGACCGAGTACCACGGCGTGAATTACCTGCTCGTGCAAAAGCTGCTGACGCGGCCGGAGCTAGGGAATTTGAAGTAACTTGAGGACGTCGATTTGTTCAGTAACATCCGATAAAACGTGTAGCGAAGGAGGCGAGCAATGAAAACATCAGACGCCGAACGTCGCGGAAACAAGTGCCCAAAATGCGGTGGGCGAACGTCTCGGGATCTCAAAGAGCGTGGATTCGTCAGGCACCTTGACAGGTTACGAGGCAAAAAATGTCAATACGGGCAAGGTCAGAAAGATTAATCGGATAATATGCTCCCGATAGCCACATTGTTTACATTCACCTGGTGCACCCGATCCGTTCGCAGAACCGACCCCAGCAGTATCCGCATCGTGTGATACGCGTGCATGTCCACCACGTGCCCGCTTGCGTCGCTCGGACCGAAGGCGAACCACCGCTCCACCGCATGATCCGCGGCGCGTATAAACACGCACACCCGGCCGTCCTCAAACCGCCAGCCATCCCAACCCATCTCCCGCTCCAGTAGAAATGTCCGGCCCCGAACGCGTCCGTGCATGCGCGGCGACGGCGCGTCCGCGTCGACGAAAAAACCGTCCCGCTCCTCGAAAGCCCGCCACGCGCCGAAGCTGCCGAAGAAGTTGGGCTTCTTGATGAACGGCCCGTCGTACTCCGGACAGAACGTGTCACAGTTGCCGCAGTCGTTGCAGAAGTCGGCAAAGTTGGCGATCTGGGCCTCGCGCTCGACGCGGATCTCACGCGACGCGCCGGGCTTCAACTCGCCACCCGCCACCACCAGGTCGGTAAACGCCACCCGCTCCGGCTCGCTCGTGTAGAGGAAGTTCGCCGCGTTCGGGCATACCGGCAGACACTTGTCGCATGTGATGCAGTCGAAGGTATCCAGGTGCGATTCAATCCGCTTCGGCTCCTTTCGGTTGGAGGCGGCATAGTATCGGGCATCGCGGCGTGTCTCATCGGCGATGGCCCGAAGGTTCTCAGCCGCCCGCACTATGACTCCCGAGGCGTCAGCCGCCCGGCCCGGCCGCGCGTTCAACACGAACGCATCGACATGGGCGGCCCCCAGCCGCTTCATGTCCGCAACGAGCGTCGCCAGGTACGGCGGCAGACGACCATACCCCCCCGGCCTCAGCAGGTCGGTGCACACGCTGATCGGCCTGAATCCACAGGCCACCATGTTGGCGAAGTTCTGCCGGTCCACCCCCGCGCTGAAGGTGAAGAGCAGATCGGGCCCGACGGCCTTGCGGAATTCCTCCGCGAGTGTCAGCGTGATGACGTGAAGCGGCTGGCCGGAGAGGTACTGAATCCTGTTATCCGGCGGGAAAAACGTGCGGTGGTTCTCCACCTCCAGCGTGTTTGAAAACTTCGCCCCGAAGCCCCTGCCTCGCGACTTCGCCACCGCCGCCAGACGCCCACAGAGCTGTACGCCCTCATCAAATTGCAGCCCGCTCGTGTACGCCGACTGGTTCACACGAAGCTCGGTGTAGCCCATCACGTCGTGCAGCAGATGCTCCAGCCGCTCCTTGCCCAGCATCGGCGGGTTCATCTTCACCACCACGTCGCAGTCCATCTCGCACAGCAGAAACGTGCAGATCTTCTCAATCTCATCCGCCGGGCATCCATGAAACGTGGACAGCGTGATCGAGTTCGACAGCCGGGTGGGATAATCAAGGTCCCGAAGGGCCTTCAGCTCCGGTGGAATCTCCGCCCGCAACTGCTGAACAATCGCCGCCGCATCCTTCATCTGCTCGATGAACGCCCGGATCGGCGCGGAGGAGATGCCCGCGAGGTCGTAGCCGACGCTCATGTCGAAGATGGTCTCGGTCGCGTGCGAGGTAATCGGCGAATTCGGCAGGATTCCCCCGTGGATGAGCATGTGAATGAGCATCGCCCCGGCGACGTACTCGCGCAGAGCCTCGGCAATGCGCAGTTCCTGCGACCATTCGATGTTGTAGCCGATCGTGGTGGCGTCGATGCAGGGCCGGCCGATCTTCAGCCGGTCGTTGATCTGCACCGTCTTGAGTTCCATGATCCGCGAACCGGCCAGCCATGACAGGACCAGGTTCTGCGCCATCTGCGTGTGCGGACCCGCCGCCGGCCCCACCGGCGTACCCGCGCGGTGACCATGAAACGACACCGAAAGATCAGGCCCCGCCGGATCGGGCACCCACCACTTCCGCTGCGGCAGGTGAAAGATGGCCTGCTCGCGGGCGTTCTCCAGCCGGATGCGGTGGATCAGATCAGGAAAGGATGCGGGAACCAGTTCAGCCATTCAGGATAATTCGCATTATGCGGAAATCGACTTTCAATGCTTGGCGATGGGCTGACTGCGTTCGTGCAGGACGTCCGGACAAATATCAGCTCCATTCGGCCAGACGATCGTACCTGCATCAGGGTCAACTCGAACTCTACGGAAATAGCTCGGGTCGCGCAGCGGCTCAAACACGCCGTCAAGAGTGACAATCGTGGAAACGTCAACCTCACGACGCTCGCCGTCTTCAGAGACGAGAGCCAGGCGATAGTCGCCGATTGGCTCGACCCCGATGACATCCTTTCCCATCGTCATTACTCCAATGGATCGATCTTCGCGAGAGGTCGGTTTGACTTTGCAGGAATCCAGTCCTGCCACAAATCCGCCCGATGGAGAGAAGCCCATTCTGTCACAATCCCGCGGACTCGCGGGCTCAGCTGCCCGCCAATCATGAGGATTTCGTCTATCGAAACCGGGCCTATTGCTCACCATACCTTACTTGAAAATGAGGCAGGTCATGGTCACCAAGGTACTTGGTGACAATCATACCAAAGAATCTCCTGTTTCCGGCATGACATTGCCATCCCAAGACCAGCCCGCGACCTAAGACATCCCTTTCAGTTCCGGATTCTTCGCGGCGTGCGCCCGCAGCTCCTCCACCGCTCCGTCAATCGTCTCATACAGCCGCCGCAGCGGTCGCCGCTCGTTGCGAATCAGCACATACTGAGCCAGCAGCGGCAGCGTCAGGCTCGCACAGCTGTAGACGACGACGTTGTTCACATTCGCGTCGGCAATCTTCCCCCAGCTTCGCGCCTCGCTCGGCGTCGCGCCGGAGAGCCCGCCCCAGTGCGGAGCATCCGTCGTGAGCTGGATGAAGTAATCGTGCCCGCCGCCGGTGTCGTCGAAGAGAATCTGGTGCAGGGTCGGCTGCGTCTGAAGGTAAAAGTTCTTCGGGCTGCCGCCTCCCACGTGGATCACGCCATTCTCATCCGCCGCACGCACGATCGCCGCCGTCTCGATGATGTCCCGCACCGGGTCTAGCACGATCGGCTGTCCCAATAACTGCGGCACGACCAGGTTCATCCCGATGCTGCTGTCGCCGGGGCTGGACGTATAGATCGGCACGCCGAACTTCTGCGCCGCGATGAGCATCGACTTCTCCGGGTGCGGCGCATGCTTCGCCAGTTCCCGCCCCAGCTCCCAGTGAAACCGTGCCGTCGACACCGGCTTGTTGCGCTCCAGCGACCGTGCGGCCTCCAGAATAACCTTGTCCGTCGCCATCAGCGTGCTGTCTTCGCCGATGTACGTGTCGTAGATCCGGGCCACGCCGATGTCGGCCAGCTCATTGTCGTCCGTTGCCCAATGCCCCTGCGCCACCGGGCAGTCAAACGCGCGATGCAGATCGTGATACAGGTTCGCCCCGGTCGAAATGATCCAGTCCACGAAGCCCGCTTCCATCAGGGACATCAGTACGCCCTGCATTCCGATGGGCGTCATCGCACCGCTGAGCGTAAGGCCCACCGTCGCCCCCTTTTTCAGCATGCGTGAATAGAGCTCGCACGCCTCCGCGAGCCGTCGGCCGTTGAAGCCGCTGCCCGCGAAACAATGGTCGATCATGTCGGCGAGGTTCTCGTTCCCCTTCAGCCGAATCGGCTCAACCTGCCGCCCGGATAGGAGCTGCTTCTGCAAATCCCCGCTCGTGTCCCGTTCCGAACGCCTGTCGCCAGTCGCTGAGTGTGGCTTGGGGGTTCCGCAGGGGTATTTTTCTCCCGACATATCGTTCACTCCGTTTCCAGCAGGCGCGCGGCGGTTCAGCCGCGGGTCGCGTCGCAATTTCCCGCCGAGCATGCTAGCGCGGGCACGATTCAAACGAAAGTCCGCCGCCCGGCACATGGGTCTGCTCCGGCGTCGTACACTGATTGCGTAGGGTGTCGCTTCGAGCGAGGTCCCGTTGCCCGAGGAGTGCGGATGTGCCGCCAACTGCCACCCCACCCTCGTCCGAAGCCGATATTCGGACCTGACAATTCCAAATTATTGTCGCGCAAGAAGATGGGGCACACCGATCTCCAAGCTCGTGCCAAAAATCACCCCCAGTTTCCTTGACCCGGCCTGCCTTGGCCCGGTAAAGTAATATGGGTTCAGGGGCATCCGCGCCCTCCGCGCATCTACTGGGCGGAAGACGCTAATTGGGTGCGCCTGCTCGGAGAGACGGTGAGAAGACAAGTCCCACATCTGGCCGCGGTAGTGCTTTTGGCGACGTGTGTCGTCATGCCGGTGGGCAATGCGCAGGCCGGGCCTGTCTTCACAATCGTCGAGACCCAGACGCTCGCCCCGATCATCGGAAACTACCCGGCGGTTCAGATTGTTTCCATTCCCCAGTTCGATCCGTCCAACGGGACGCTGCTTTTCGCCGTCGTCCGCATCACCGCGAATTACGACGCCCTCATTCAGGCCGAGAATATCGGCCAGTCCAGCGCGATCATCTCCGCCATGTCGACACAGACAATTCAGGTGACTCCACCTCCGTTTGTAGCGCCGATGCCGCTTAACGACATGCAGATTATCCCGCTTCAGTCAAACCCGGTCGCGCCGTTTGACGGCGTGCTGAATTTCATGGGACCCAGCAGCACCTCGTTCACGTACACCCCGGTGAATCCCCGCGAGGTCCTCCTGGCCGACGTCACCCGCGACCCGATGGACGTCGGGTTTGCCAACTTCATCGGGCTCGGCTCCTTCGATTTCGGCATTAACGGCCTCGGCGAGTTCACCGTCTCCAGCAACACCGGCGCGGTCTCGGCCAAGGCCAATCTCGCAATCGGCGCGACGATCGAGGTCGAGTATCACTATGTTCCCGAGCCGGCCACGCTTGCAATGCTCCTGCCCGGCCTCGCGCTGATTCGCCGACGCCGCCCCAGATAATCCCCTTCTATTTGGATCGAGTGTCCTTCGTGCCGCCGGGCCTTTGCGCGCAGGGCAGTACCGCCGCCTTCCGGCCTTCGCGAATCGCCCGGCCGCGCCGATTTGCCGACGCGGCGAGAGACATCTACACTGACAGCAGCCTATGTCCGCCCCCTTCGAACCACTCCTTGTCACCCAGCCCGCCGACCTCCAGCGCCTTTGCAAGGAGCTTCGCCGCGCCGGCAGCTTCGCGTTCGACACCGAGTTTGTCGGCGAGGAGACTTACAAGCCCGACATCTGCCTGCTCCAGGTCGCAACCGACGAACTGCACGCCCTGGTCGATCCCATCGCCGGGCTCGACACGAAGCCCCTCTGGCAGATGATCGCCGATCCGAAGATCGAGAAGATTCTTCACGCGGGCACCGAAGACCTGGCCCTGGCATGGCGTCACTTCGGCCTGAAACCCGCGAACATCGTGGACCTCCAGATCGCCGCCGGATTCGTCGGCTTCGGTCATCCGATCAGCCTGGGCCGACTGGCCACGGTGACGCTGCACACCAAGCTGCACAAGTCTCAGACGCTCACCGACTGGCGCCGCCGCCCCCTCCAGGGAGAGCAGCTTCGTTACGCCGTCGAGGACGTCGTGCACCTGCCTGCGATGTGGCGTGAAATCCGGACGCGCATCGAAAAGCTCGGTCGCGCCGAGTGGCTCTCCGAGGAATGCCTCGCCCTCTGCGAGACGGCGACGCGAAACAGCACCGACGAAAAGCGAATCCGGCGCTTGCGCGGCACAGCCTCCATGACCCGAAAACAGCTCGCCATCGTCCACGCCGTCCTCGTGCAGCGCGACGAACTGGCCCGCCGCCTGAACCGCCCGCCGCGCACAGTCCTCAAGGATCATCTCGTCGTCGAACTGGCCCGCCACGGCTGGACCGACCCCGAAAAAATTCGCACGCTCCGCGGAATCAACCTCGCCGCCGCCGATCTCAAGCGGCTGGCCCGCGCGATCGCCGATGCAAAGGCCGCGTCACCCGATTCCTGGCCGGCCCAGGAGCCCTCCGAGCCCGCCCCCGACGAGGAAGTCCTTCTCTCCCTTCTCACGGCCATCCTCCGCGCCTGGTGCGACGACCACGACCTCGCCTATTCCCTACTTGCCACCAAGCAGGATCTCCGAAACCTTCTGCGGGGAGACAACCCCGACCCGCCGGGCGTCCCGCGCTCCGCCTTGACCCAGGGCTGGCGCGCCGCCGCCGTCGGCGATCTGCTCGATCGCGTCCTGCACGGCAAGGCGTCCATTCGCATCGCAAGCCGTGGCGACTCCCGGCGTCTCGTCGTCGAATAACCCCTTTTGTGCACAGGCCCGGTCGGTCCGCGCCCGAAAGGGATGTTAGAATCAGGGATACTCCCCCGGATCAACCGTGGCGGCGCGGTGCCGCCCGGAACGCGAAGCCGGCCTCAATCGAACGCCATGCCTCGCTCAATGTTGAATGTCAAGGAAGTGGCCGCGAGCCTGCACGTCTCGCCGCGCGAGGTCGTGCGCCTCGCCGAGAAGAAGATCCTTCCCGGAGCCCTGGTGCGTGGCGAGTGGCAGTTTCGCGCCGGCGAAGTCTGGAACTGGATCGAGAAGAACCTCGATACCCTTCCCGAGCGCCGGAAAAAGGACCGCGATCCCGAGCCCGCGGCGGCCCCGCTCATCGCCCCGGTCCTCAACCGCCACGCCATTCACGTCTCGCTCCTGGCCAAAACAAAGTCATCGGTCCTGCGCGAGCTGGCGCAGCTCGCGGAGATCGCCGATTCTTCGATCGACCCGCGATACCTGTATCAATCCCTCATGGACCGCGAAACCAAGGGCACGACCGCGCTGCAGGACGGCGTCGCCATTCCCCATCCGGCGCGGCCGCTTCACCTCGAAAATCCCGTTCTTGCCATCGCGCGCACCGCGCAGGGAGTGGTTTTCGGCCAGCGCGACGGCGGACTTACGGACCTGTTCTTCCTCGTGTGCTGCCCAACGCACACCGACCACCTGCTTTACCTCGGTCGACTTTGCCGGCTGCTCGTCGATCGAAATCTCCTGGCCGCCCTTCGAGAGGCCGATGACGCCGACGCCTTTCTCAGCGCGCTGACCGGCGTGGAAAAAGCCCTCTGCCGCCAGTGAACCCGTTTTCATCTCGGGCCACGCCGATTCTTGACCCCCCCGCTCCCGGAACCTACGATGCTCGCAATCCTCATCCGATGCGGGCGAGGCGCCCGCCAGCCTGCGACGCGGCAACCGCGCGACCCGAGATCACAAAGGGGGATTTGAGGTTCCTTCGAACCCGGAACGGTCGAGACCCGGCGGCGCCCCGAACCCGAGATTCATGAATGGCGTTATTCAGCGTGAAGTCCACCACCTCCTATGACCCGAAGTACGCGTGCGACACTTTTCGCGAAGCCGCGCGGCTCAACGCCGCCGACCCCCTCCGCACCGGGTCGATTCTCCGCCTGCCCGGCTACGGCCAAGCCGTCATGACCGGCGATATCCACGGGAACAAGAAGAATTTTGAAAAACTCCAGCGATACGCCATGCTGGACCGCGCCCCGGCCCGCCACGTCATCCTTCACGAAATGGTCCACGCCGAAAAACTGGGCGACGCGCCCGACCTGTCGCATGAAGTCCTGCTCATGGCCGCCGCCTTCAAATGCGAATTCCCCGAACAGGTTCACTTCCTCCAGTCCAACCACGAACTGGCCCAGCTCACCGGTTACCCGATTGCCAAGAACGGCCGCCTCGTCATCAACGACTACAACGACTCCGTCGCCCTGGCCTATGGCGCAAAGCACGCCCCCGACGTCCTCGCCGCCATGAATGAGTTCATCGCCTCATTCTCCCTTGCCGTCGTCACACCCAACCGGATCTGGATGTCCCACAGCCTGCCCAACGTTCACGACATGGACGAGTTCGACGTCGGCGTCTTCCAGCGCGACCTTACCCTTGACGATCTCCGCAACAACAAGACCGTCTTCAATCTTGTCTGGGGGCGCAGGCACACCGCCGAGCAGCTCGCAGCCCTGGCCTCTGCACTCGACGCCGAAATATTCATCACCGGGCACCAGCCTCAGGAAATGGGCTTCACCGTCGAGTTCGACCGCCTCATCATCCTCGCCAGCGATCACAATCACGGCACCTTTCTGCCGTTCGACCTTTCCCGGCCGCAGACCGTGGAAGACCTCGTCCGCAACATCCGCAAGTTCGTCGCCATCGAATAGCGAACCGCCACCCCGCGACGGCGTCGCCACATACGCGCGACGGCGTCACTCCGTGATCTCCAACCTTTATATGTGCGGATACAACCCGTTAGAATTGCCGGTCGAAATGAGGCGCCCCCCGCGCACGCCAGGCCGGTGCGGAACCACCGGTCGCGCGGCAGGGGCCCACCTGCCGCGCTCCGGCTCGTCCATTCAGTCCTCGCCGGTTCTCACTTCAGGCAGGAGCTGAGAAGCTGGTCGAGCGATTTTGTCGTGCGGTCGATGATCATCTTCCGGCACGTCGCGGCGTTCACCTTGATCTTGTAGCCCTTGTCGGTCAGGTCAACCTTGATGCCCAGGTCGCCCAATGCCGCAAGATCCCGGAACACCGTCCGCCGCGAAGCCTTCAGCTTCGAGCGAAGCTGCTGGAGCGTCGCGCCGCCGCTGCCAAGGATGCGGCACAACTGCATTAGCCGCTTCAGATGATCTCCATCCACAACCAGAGTGCGTGACATGCCGTGGTCTCCAAAGGTGCCTACTGACCCCCACCATCTGACTTAAAGCCCCGGCTTAAATCCTCCCACTTAAGCCACAAGGGATGCTATCACTCGTCCAACGGCGTGTCACCCCCATTTCCAGATCTCGATATTCTCGCTCCGGCTCCGTGCAACCGGCGTGCCCCCTCAACGCCCGCCCCCCGGCATCGTGCCGTGCGAACGGAACCACTCCCGAACGCGGTCTGAGTCGTAATGCCGGGCCCGATCCCGCAGTTTCGCCAGGTACGGGCCTAAATCGATCGATCCGGCCTGTTCCCGGGCCACCCCAAATGCCATTCCCGCGGCCTTGATGGTCAAAATAGTGTCACCTTCAGGCCCATGGGTGCCCAATACGCGCAACTCGTTATCCCGGATCAGCATTCGCATCCCGAATTCCAGGTATTCCACCTGCTCCGGCAGCAGCCGCTGGGGTACCGCCGCCGGCCACGAGAAGCCAAGCACCTCCTGAATCGCCGTCAACAGCAGTTGCCGGTCAATCAGACCCGGCTGACCTGCCGGAGGCACCACGTTCACCTCAATATCCGCCGACTTGATGACGTCATCCGAGATATCCACGTTATTCACACGGATCGACACCAGCCCCGTCGCCGTGCCCTTCCCCAGCGGCGCCAGCCACTCCCGAAGCGAGATACCCGCCACCCCGCCGCTGAACCGGAGCCGATTTACCCGCCCAAGCGCCACATCAATCGCATCAAAGCTGAACGACGCACGACCCGCCAGCCCCGGCAAGCCCAGAAGCCGAGTGACCCGGTCAAGCTCAAACCCCTCCACGCGCCCCCGACCCTTGAAATGGGTTACCGCATTCCGCGACAGCCGGGCGGCATCCACGCTCACCGACAACTGCCCCTCCAACGGGCCGAATCCCAGCCGCGGCGTCACCTCCGAAAGCGCCAGGTCCTCCAGCTCCCCGCGCAGCCAGACCTCTGGATCCCCCGAACGGTCGAGATACTGCATGCGTCCTTCGAAGGAGCCCTGCGTGATCGTCCCGCCGATCACTCGATCCAGCCCCAGCACCGAGAGCGGTACGCGGGGCAAGACCATCATGAACTCCGATACTTGGATCCCCCGTCGCGGAAGAAACCGCGCATGAATCTGCACACCCTGCGTAAATCGGTGCCCGTTCAACTCGCTGGCCTGTAACCGGGCAATCCCGTCGCCGGGGTTGGACATGTCGATCTCGCCGGAGGTATTGCGGCAGGCCAGCGAGACATTCCCCCGGTCAAAGACGATGGTGAACCCCTCCAGCCCCACCCGCGAAAGATTCAGATCCTCAAAGTTATGTTCGAGCCCGGACTTGAGAATAGTCTTGAAATCCTCCCGGGCCCAGCGGTCGCTTCCCAGGGCCAGGGTGCCGTCGATCAGGTCCAGTTCGTTGACCTCGCGCCCGCCGCGCTTCGACTCCTGCCAGATCGCCCGCTTGCACGAAAACACTCGGTCGCGCCGGTCGGGCAGCCAGATGGCGACGTCTTCGAAGACGCGGCTGGAAAAGGTGCGCCCGCGAATCCGCCCGACTTCGGAGGGCAGATCAAAAAAGTCGGAGATGTCCGCCTCGGTCTCGATGCGATAGGCGTCGCTCCGCAGGCGCAGCCCATAGGCCGCCGTCCACGTCAGCGAGCCGCCGACCAGCACGACCGTCAGCCCCAGAAGTATCCGCCGATTCGCACGCATGGGTCGCAGTTACTAAGAACGCCTCGCCCCCGACCACTTCACACCGCCGCCCGACCGCCGGCCACTTATCGGCTGCGCCGTCGCCCTTACTGTCCGTCTCCTCCGCGCACCGCCCCGTCGCCCTCACGGGGCACAGCAACAGGCGAGCGCCGATTCTAGGGCCAAACACCCATGGGACCAACGTTTGCCGAATCGGATACGGGTGTCGTTCGCGGAGCATCGGCGTCTCGCCGGTCGCGTCCCCCCTCCTGCACCGAAGGGCTAGAGGAAACGCCGGCCTGACACCGTACTTAATCGAATACATACTTCTCTCCAAGCTCCACACCGTGGGCGCGGAACAGCCGCTGCATGTCCGGCTCTAGATCCTCCTTTTTGTGACGCTCAGTCTTTCCCGCTGTGCCCAGCAAGAGGAGACGCCGCGGCGATCATGTGTAGCGCGGAAAAGCAAGGAGACCCTTGACGGTCCACGGAAACATCAAGGGTCTCCAAGGAGTTACAATCCGGCCCGAGCGACCCTTCCCGTACAGCTGCTCAAGACCGTGGATACGTGACACTGGAGATCAAGTGAATCAAACTTCCAGCCGTCGTTGCAATCCCGCTGAATCCAGGAGAATCAATTCCCAATCGCGGCAGTCACGAACTGCTGAACATCCATCCCGTCGACAGATGCATCGCCGTTCATATCGCCGAGTATAATTGTGTCAAGGATTGCGAACTCGGCAGAATGCCGATCTGTAACGCAACTGTCGTCTTTCACGACAATGGAGTAGTCAACGCCATCGATTAGGTTTGCCGGCACGTTCCAGTCGGCACGCCAATTGCCGTTGCCCTCATCAATTGGAATAGGCTGAAGCTGTTCCTGGAATACACCATTCTTATCAAGAAAAAACTTCCAGTTGGGTGGCTGGCAACCTTGAGTTTGCCAACGGATTGACAGGTTACAGCCCTTCTGAACGACCTGCCTTGCCATCGGCCTGGCGATGTCGATGGTGCGGCATGTGATGCAGAAGTGACCGGAGTGATCGTCGGTAACGGTAGAATCATCCTTGACGACAATGTCGTAGTAGCAATCGTCCAGGAGATCCGTGTCGACGGTCCAGTCGGCATACCAATTGCCGTTTCCTTCATTGACAGGTGTTGGAAATAGCTGTCGCAGAAATGTCATTTCAGGCCCCTGGTTAAGGAAGAACTTCCAGTCTGGATTACTGATCCCTGTCGACGTCCATCGGATACGAGAAACGCATCCTTCGAGCATCTGGTCACCGGGAGCTGGTGTCACAATGTTCACCACTGGCGATACGACGCCGAAAACGTAAACTTCCTCGTTATCAGCCGCGTACAATTGCATCGAAGCGGGGTCCCAGGCGAGCCCAGCTGCAATCGTCGGATTAAAAGCAGACAGATCAATTTCGCAATCTACAACACCATCGCCGGGCCGAATCAAGTAGAGCGTGTTGCGATCATGATTGGTTAGGAGCAGATGTTCGCCGTCCCATTCGATTCCGGAGGGGCGGTTCTCAAGAGGATTCCAGTCTGGCGAAGGGTATTGCGCGAGGAGGCCTCCAGTCGTGGACATCTTAACGATTTTTCCCTCATCAAAGTCGGCGTACCAGAGGCCGCCGCCCTCGTGAGTCAAGTCCCTCGCGCCGGATGTGGGCGTCGCAAAGGAAGGTCCGGAGGGGATCACGGATCGAAACAACGTGTTGCCACCTGGATCGTAACTCATAAAAAGCGATGCACCATCGCTGCCGAGTCCATTGTGGGTTGTTTCGCTGAGAGACGTCGTCGCCAGTACTTCGCCCGTCAGTGGGTCGATGCGCCGAAGGACACCGCTACCATTGACGATCCAGAGTTCGCCCTGATGCCATGCAATACCGTGGGCGTAATCACCCGGGAACATGAGCGTGCGAACCAGTTCGAGTTCGGAGCCGCAGGGGATTGGATCACCCAGGGCAGATGCCGCCGATGCGGACAAAACGAGTGCTGCTACAAATACAATCTGATTTCGGTACATTGCCCAAGTCCTCCAGATGTTTCGGTTTCGGTTGCGGACGGCCGGTCGACCATCCCCAACGACGTACGTCGAACATCCTTGACTAGCGCATCTAACGCACGTGCAAACTTGAAATTCCTCGCTGATTTGTGGATAATGGTTCTCGCTTATCCTTCGATTTGACTAATGCCGTCACTGCAAGCGAGGCGGGCCAAGCGATGAGTAAGACCGGTACAACCCCCATCACCGAACTTCTCGCCGCCTGTTCGCATGGCGATGCAGCGGCGCGCGATCTTCTCTTCAACGCCGTCTATGACGAGCTGCGAAAAATTGCGCGATCGCAGCTCCCCCATGCCGCCGGGCACACGCTGCAGCCAACGGCCCTGGTCCACGAGGCCTATCTGCGGCTTTACAAAGGGGTTGAAGGCGGAGGGTTCTTTCACAGCCGAAAGCATTTTTTCGCCGCTGCCGCCAAAGCCATGCGCCACTTTCTCGTCGACGACGTACGTCGAAAGGGACGAGTCAAACGCGGCGGGCCGGGAGTTGGGGATGACGGGCGGGTCGCGCCGTTCGATTTCGGCGCACCCGCCGGCGACAAAGCGGATGCCGACGCCCACGGGACCGAGGCGCGCGACCTACGGGTATCGGCCGGCGACGCCGGGTCGCCGGGCGGGAACGAACGCAAGCAGCCGGTGCCGAAGGATTCGCGGCGGGTTGAGACGATCGACATTCGGCCCGCTCGCGTTCATGCGCTTCGCGACGATGAGCCGGTCTATTTCGACGCGGATCATGGCAACGTGCTTGCCATCGACGAAGCGCTCAGGAAGCTCGAGGCGGTCGCACCGCGTCCGGCGCGCGTGGTGGAGCTTCGCTATTTCGGCGGTTTCAGCGTCGAGGAGACGGCGGAGGCGCTGGATATCTCCGCCCGGACGGTGGACGGCGACTGGCAGATCGCCCGGGCATGGCTTGGCCGGGAATTGGCGGGGCTGTAAGGCAGCCCGGTGATACATCGAGTTCGCCCTCGCTGGCGCTTCGGGCTGGTGTAGTGCCTTCGCTTTTTTTCATTGTCGTGTGACGCATGATTTCACCTGAATGCGTCGTTGAACGTGCAACATGAGCCAGCCCTCACAAGCTCCTCCTGCTACGCACACCCCCGACGCTTCAACCGCATTCTTCGAGCGCGTGCAGGCGGTTTTTGAGCGGGTCGCCGCCGCGCCGCCCTCCGAACAGGATGCCCTTCTTGCCGCACTCGCGAAGGACGATGCCCCACTGCGCGCGGAAGTCGCCTCGCTCCTTGCTCATCAGCGCCGCCTGGACAGCGGCTTTCTCGCTCCGGTGGAGCTGGATGCCGCTCGGCGGCTGGAGCGGCTCGACGACCTGCCCGACCCGCTCATCGGCCGACGGATCGATCACTTCACCATCCAGCGTGTCCTCGCCGCCGGGGGGATGGGCGTGGTCTATCTCGCCGAGCAGGAGCACCCGCGGCGCGCGGTCGCGCTCAAGGTAATGCGGACGGGCCTGCACAACACCGAGGCCCGGCGACGCTTCGAGTTTGAGGCTCAGGCCCTGGCCGCACTCCAGCATGTCCACATCGCCCAGGTCTACCACGCGGGCACGACGGATATCGCGGCGTCGGACGGCGGGTCGCCGCACCAGCGCGTGTCCTATTTCGCGATGGAATACGTGGACGGCGCGAAGACGATCACCGACTATGCAGATGCCGAAAAACTCGATCTTGACGAGCGGCTTCGGCTCTTCGCGCAGGTGTGCGAGGCCATCCAGCACGGGCACCAGAAGGGCGTGATTCACCGGGATTTGAAACCGGCGAACATTCTGGTGACGGGCGAGCGGCCAGGCCTGGTGAAGGTCATCGACTTCGGCGTGGCAAGATCAACCAATTCCGACATTGCGATCACCACACTGCATACCCAGGCCGGGCAGATCGTCGGCACGCTGCAATACATGAGCCCGGAACAGTGCGCCGGCGACGCGCGGGACATTGACACGCGGAGCGACGTGTATTCGCTCGGGGTCGTGCTTCATGAACTGGTCTGCCGGCGGCTGCCGTACGACGTGACGCGAAGCGAGATTCACCGGGCGATCGAGACGGTGTGCAAAGCAGAGCCACTGCGGCCGAGCGGCGTGGACCGGCGGTTGCGCGGCGACATGGAGACGATCATCCTTAAGGCGCTGGAGAAGGACCGGGAGAAGAGGTATCGGTCCCCGGCGGACCTGGCGCGGGATATCGAGCATTACTTGAAGAAGGAGCCAATCGAAGCTCGGCCGCCGGGAGCGTGGTACAAGGCGGTACACTGGGTGGCGCGGCATCCAATCGGGTTTACGACCTTGGTGTGTGTATTGATTGTGGGATCGACCATGTTGGCGATTCGCTGGGCGAACGCGACGCCGAGCCATATCTTGGCGGTGGCGACGGGCAAATCGAGTCTTTTTTCGGTAAGCGGCAATCCCCTCAAGACATGGGGCCCGCCAGATTACCCCAAGATTGCGGCGGCTTTTATGGTGAATGCGCCCGAGGCAGAAACCGGCTCCGGAGAGTTTGTTGTCCTCGGATGCCACAAGAATGAGCAAGATCACGCGTGGAATGGAAAGCTCGTTGTGCTCGACGCCCGTGGCAATCTTGATAGGACAATTTGGTCACACGGAATTGCCAGAGAGGACAGGCCACAAAAGCTGATTGACTGGGGACGAGGTGATATCCCCTTTCATGTAGACTGGTCATTTGCCGCCGACATCTTTCCCGAGAAATCTGGGCAGGAAATTGTGGTCGGATACATGTGCGAAAACTCGCAATGGCCGATTCGGATTTACGCCTTGGATGGAACACTCTTGTATGAAGTGTGGTACGACGGTGGCGTCCAGCACGCCATCTGGATGGAAGACGCGGGGATACTCGTCTGCGCTGGCATGTTTAGCGATATCGACTTCAAGCATCCGAGGTCCGCTAAGTATCTCAAGGGACAAATAGACAAGCCCGATGTCGTCTTTGCCATCAGACCCGAAATGGGTACTCGCCAGAGGGAATTTCTGCCAGTCAGACGTGTCGTAGACAAACACAGTCCACTCTGGTTTCACTGGATCAAACCACCCGCCCAGAACCGCGTCCGCTTTGATGCAGGGTTTCGAGATATTGAAAGCGGGACCATTCGGGGTAAGACATTTCAATTGCGGATAAGATTTGGTTTGGATGAGGATCAGCAAGACCTGTACCTTGAGTTCGATCAGGATGGCAAGAGGACAGGCGCGCCGCCAGTCACTTCGGACATATTTGATCTGAAGCGAGATAGGCTTCCTAACCCCGAGGACATCGAATTCACCCCCATGCCGGATTTCCCGCCATTCCCTGGCCCTGAGTCCGCTGGCTCCCCATAGACTTTGACACCCAAATCAATGCAGGCTCCTGCTTCGAAATTCTCGCTCCCGCGCGGCGCGCTGAGCAAGGATAAAGGTCATAACCCGCGAGAACGGGCCGGCGATCGCGCGACAACCTGCGCGCCCCTCGCCCCGCCCGCTCCGCGCCCGGAGGACGCCCCTATGTTTCTCTCACGAAATCCGCGAATCACCGTTCGCGCCCCGCCCCCTACCAAACCTGAATGCATTCAGGTTGTTCAGGTTCCATTCAGCCTTCCTGCGCAAGAAACGCGGTTTTTCAGGATAAAAATAATTTGTGCATGCCCCCATTCAGGTTTGCTTGTCCAGACCCTCGCGCCGCCTCCAGCGCCTTTCCGAGCCGCCGCGCCTGGCCGACGGTGGACCCACGCGACCGGAGATTAACAGGAGCTTCCGGCTTCAGACCGCCGCGCTGCGCCATCGAAGTGCTTCACCACAACCGTTCGACGTTTCCAACTGCTCGGCGGGCGAGGTCCAAGGCCTGTCTGTGATAAACCAAGTTCAAGAGTCGGTATCTCTCGAATTTGAAGCGGCGACCGCCGCGAGGTACGCCGCTCCATCTTGTCGTCGCCAGCGGCCCGAAGCAGTTTTTTATGTCCTCTTGAATGCGCGCCTTTGCGGCGTGATAAGCTATGCGGTGGCGGCCCTCAATGGTGGGAGGTATGCGGCATGGCCCGTCGTTGTCCCTTGTGCAGCAATTTGTGCCTGGCGCCCGCGTACTTCAATTGCGCGGCGAGAAGCGTCCGCCTGCTCGTGGTCGTCGGCGCGGTCTCCTTTTCTTCGGTCCGCGATTCAGCCGCGGTCGATTTCCATGTCGGCGACGGCCGGCCGCATGCCTCAATTGGTTCCGTGCCGTGGCACACTTTGCAGCCCGGTGACACGGTGTGGATTCACTGGCGTGAGTCTCCATATCGCGAGAAATGGGTCATCGGGCGCGAGGGCTCGGCCGCCGCGCCGATCAGCGTGCGAGGCGTTCCAGGCCCCGGCGGCCAGCGCCCGGTCATCGACGGCGACAGCGCCGTCACCCCGTCGCCGCTGAACTATTGGAACGAAGGCCGATCGGTCATCAAGGTGGGCGGCTCCAATGTCCCCGAAAACAGCGTGGCCCGGTGGATCCTTATCGAGGGCCTGGACGTTCGCGGCGCCCGCCCGCCGAATACCTTTACGGGGGACAACGGCGCCGTGCAGTCCTATTCGATGAACGCCGCGGCGATTCATGTCGAACTCGGCGAACACATCACGATCCGGGATTGCGTCATCCGTGACAGCGGAAACGGCATCTTTGTCAGTTCATTTGGTCCGGACGTCTCGCGCGACATCCTCATTGAGAACAACTACATTCACTCAAACGGTAACGTGGGCAGCAATCTCGAACACAACACCTACACCGCCGCGATCGGTATCGTCTACCGATGCAACCGGTTTGGACCGCTCCTCTCGGGCGCGGGTGGGAACAACCTGAAGGATCGCTCGGCCGGCCTGGTCGTGCGTTACAACTGGATTGAGGGCGGCAACCGCCAGCTCGATCTGGTTGATGCCGAAGACAGCACCATCATCCGCGATGACCCTTCGTATCGCCGAACCGACGTCTACGGCAACCTGCTGATCGAGCCGCCGGGAGCCGGCAACCGGCAGATCCTTCATTACGGCGGCGACAGCGGCGCCGTGGGGGACTATCGCAAGGGCACACTCTACTTTTACCACAATACCGTCGTCTCCACGCGCACCGACCGCACGACCCTGATGCGCCTTTCGACCAACGAAGAACACTGCGACGCGCGCAACAACATCATCTACGTCACCACGCCCGGAACCGAGCTTGCAATGCTGGATGCAAGCGGTGTCCTCGATCTCTCGCATAATTGGATGAAACCCGGATGGGGGGCCGCCTTCGGCGGACTGTCGGGCACGATCAACAACGACGGCACGCAGATCCAGACAGCCTGGCCCGGATTCGTAGACGAGACGGGCCAGAACTTTCGCCTCGATGGCAGCTCCGACTGCATCGATATGTCCACGGCGCTTCACCCGGCGGTGCTTCCGGAAGGAGCGGTCACGCGCCAGTACGTGAAGCATCAATCGGACGAGCCGCGGGTCGTGGGAGGTACGGCGAGTGATTTGGGGGCCTATGAATGGATGCCGCCCTGCGCCGCCGACCTGAATTGCGACGGGGGGCGCGACATCAACGATGTCCCCGCGTTCGTGCTGGCGCTGCTCGATGCCCCTGCCTATGAAGCAGCCTTCCCCGGTTGCGAAGCGAGCCGCGCGGACATCAGCGCGGATGACACGATCGACGCACGCGATATTGTCGGCTTGGTTCAGCTCCTCCTGTCCGGCCCCTGTCCATGACGGGCGACCGAATGTGTGGCGTATACCGGGGACGGCTCAAAGGGACGCTGCCGCAAAAAGGCAAACCCACCACGCCGGCGAGACGTGGTGGGCTTGCTCTGGTCCGTCACCTTGTCGGCGACATTACGGATCGATTGTGATGGTCGCGATCGGGCGCAGCGTTTCGTCGTTCTGATCGGCGTACATGAACACCTGGTCAAACGCGTTGTCAAGTGACGGGCCGTTATTGAACTGGAACCGGAAAGAGGAGATCGGCCGTCCGGCAGCGAGGTCCGCCTTGACTTGCGTCGTGACATCGATCTCCATGATCGGATCCGTGAACATCCCGGCCTGCGGATTGATCGTCGCGATCGTGGGGGTCAGCGTGCTGCCGAGATACGACCCCGCATTGATGCTCGAAGCGACATTGACATGGTCAACCGTCATCGAGCCGAAGTCGTTGTAGGGATTTCCCTCTGATATGAACCGTCGAATGCGAAGCACCGCCTTCGACACGTTCGCCCCGGCCGGCACCTGGTTCAGTACGACACTGACAATCGCGCGCTGTCCGAGATTCGTGTCGCCTTCATCGCCCGTGCTGACGAAATTGATCGCTGTCATGGACGTATACGCCCCGTCACTTCGCAGCGTGCCGGTGCGGTCAAAGGCGGTGTCCGCCTTGACCTGCTGACCGCCGGGCAGGGGCATCCCGCCAGGCGTCATTCCCGTCCCGCACGCTCCCAGCACCATCAGCAGACTGCCAACCGCCGGACCAACCACGAGAGTCTTAAGCTTGCTTCCGTTCATCGTGACACCGATCCCTTCGTTCTTTGTCGCGAGGATGGCCGCGGCGCGGCTCGATGTGACGGGGCTACTGGAATCTTCCCCGACTTCGAGCCGCGCTGCCGGCTTGGTTCTTTGTGCGAGTTATCTCCTGCGCTCTTCACGCGCGTTCTGGAAACTCTTCGTAACTTCATGATCTGCAATGGGTTCAGGCCGGGGCATCCGGCCCCGCGGTAGATTATTCAGCAATTCGTGCCATTGGCATACGGCGTGCGAGCCTGAGGCGCATGGCGGACGCGTCACGTGTGTGCCCGCTTCGATTCAGGAGATTGCCCATGGCCAATCCACTCGTCGCAAGGCCGGTTGCCCCCCTCGATGTGCGGGCCGCGCCGGTTGTCATGAACCGTCTGTATGTGATCCTCGGGGCGGTGCTCGTGCAGCTCTGCCTCGGCGTGATCTACGCCTGGTCCGTGTTCACGCCGCATCTCAAGGCCGAGCCGTTCTCCTTCACGGCAACACAAACGCAGGTCGTCTTCTCGGTCGGCCTTGCCACCTTTGCGATCACCACCGTGATTGCAGGCCGGTGGATGCCACGGATCGGGCCTGTGATCCTGACACGTACCGGCGGCCTTGTGCTGGCACTCGGGTTTGTGCTCGCGAAGCTCATCGGCACTTCATTCTTCGGCCTGCTCGTCAGCATCGGCCTGATCGGCGGCGCGGGGATCGGCCTCGCCTATGTCGTGCCCATCGCCGTCGGCGTGAAGTGGTTCCCCGACCGGAAAGGGCTGATCACGGGGCTAGCCGTCGCCGGCTTCGGCTTCGGCGCGCTTATCTGGATCAAGCTCGCCGGTTCGTGGGGTGGATTGATCGAACGGTGGGGCGTGCTCAATGTGTTCTTTGCGTACGGCATTGCCTTCTGGTTCCTTGTCACCCTCGGCTCGTTGTGGATGAAGTTCCCGCCCGAGGGATGGTTGCCCGCCGGCTATGCGCCGGCCGCCGCGACGTGGAGCGGAACCGCGCCCGTCGCCCGCGACCTGGAGCCGCGCCAGATGCTTCGCACGCCGCAGTTCTACATGCTCTGGGCGATGTTCGTCTTCGGTGCGATGGCCGGGCTCATGGTCATCGGCATCATCCAGCTCTTTGGCATCGAGGCGCTGCAGGCAAGGGCGGGCATGTCCGCGGCACAGGCCGCGGCGACGGCGGGCACGGCCATGGCGGTGTTCTATGCGATTTCCAACGGCGTCGGGCGGATCGTGTGGGGCATGCTTTCCGACAAGATCGGCCGCCACCGGGCGCTCGTGCTGATGCTGGCGTCGCAGGCGGTGATGATGGCCCTGTTCTACTTCATGGGCGGCGTGCCGGCCCTGCTATTCCTCGGTGCGTCGGTGATCGGGTTCAACTTCGGCGGCAACTTCGCCCTCTTTCCCGCGGCGACGGCGGACTACTTCGGCAGCAAGACCGTCGGCGCGAACTACGGGTACATCTTCACGGCCTACGGCGTCGGCGGGATCCTCGGCCCGATCATGGCCGGCATCTTCCGCGATCTGGGCGAGCACCAGGGGCTCAGTGCCTGGCTGCCGGCGTTCATGATCGGGGCTGGGGCTTGCGCCGTCGCGGCGGTGCTGGGGCTCCTTCTTCCCTCGGCAGGAAAAGCCGCGCTGGCCGCATCGAAATGAAGAAACCCCTGCGCGGCGTGCGCGCCGCGCAGGGGTCAAGTGTCATACATGAGGCATGGTATGCGAGCTTATGCCCAGTTCTTCTCCACCCAGGCGACCAGTTCCTTGACATGCGTCACGCTGGCGTCGAAGAGCTTGCGCTCGTCGGCGTCGAGCTTGAGCTCGATGACCTTCTCCACGCCATCCTTTCCAAGCACGCACGGCACGCCGACGAAGTAGCCGCCGACACCGTATTCGCTCTTGCAGTAGGCTGCGCAGGGCAGGATGCGCTTCTTGTCCTTGATGATCGCCTCGGCCATCTGCACGGTTGCCGCGGCGGGAGCGTAGTACGCGCTGCCCGTCTTGAGCAGGCCGACAATCTCCGCGCCGCCGTCGCGCGTGCGCTTCACGATGGCATCGAGCCGGTCCTTCGGGATCAGCTCCGTCACCGGAATGCCCGCCACGCTGGTGTAGCGCGGCAGCGGTACCATGTCGTCTCCGTGGCCGCCCATCAGCACGGCGACGATGTCCTCGACGCTGCAACCCAGCTCCATCGCGAGAAACGCGCGGTAGCGGGCCGTGTCCAGCACGCCGGCCTGGCCGACGATCTGTTTCGTGGGCAGCCCGGTGGCCTTCCAGCAGGTCTGGACCATCGCGTCGAGCGGGTTGGAGACGATGATGTACACCGCGTTCGGGCTCTGCCTGGCCGCCTCCTCGCTGACCGAGCGGACGATCTTCATGTTGGTGGACATGAGGTCATCGCGGCTCATGCCGGGCTTGCGGGCGATTCCGCTGGTGATGATGACGATGTCGGAGTCTTTCGTATCGCTGTAGCTGTTGGTCCCGATGATGTTGGAATCGAACCGCTCGACCGGGCCGGCCTGGCGCAGGTCCAGACCCTTGCCCTGGGGCATTCCCTCGACAATGTCGAGCAGGACGATGTCGCCGAGTTCCTTGGCGGCGGCCCAGTGGGCGCAGGTGGCTCCAACGTTTCCGGCTCCGATGATGGTGATCTTGGCACGTCGCATGGTGAAGGCTCCTGGTGTGGTTGACGGACTTCCAAAGCAGGAGGGCATCATACTGCGCGCCGGAAACGAGGCAAAGCCGTTGCGGCGGGCACCGAATCGCGCGACCGGTGTCGACGGATGCACCGGGGGCGCGCTCCACAGGGCCGGTCCGTAAAAGCGAACCTGAACGGGGGCACGCACAAATTATTTTTATCCTGAAAAACCGCGTTCCTTGCGCAGGAAGGCTGAATGGAACCTGAACAACCTGAATGCTCTCAGGTTTTGGGCGGGGCGGGGCGGGGCGAGAACGGTGATTCGCGGATTTCGTGTGGGAGACATAGGGGCGTCCTCCGGGCGCGGAGCGAGCGGGACGATGGGCGCGGGACAATCCGCGCGATCGCCGGCCCGTTCTCGCGGGTTATGACCTTCCTCCTTGCTCGCCGTGCGCGCCTTCTCGCAACGTCGAAACGGCGGAACGGCAAAACGTCAAAATGCCCAAACGAAGGGGAAGAAAGATACGAAGCGACGAAGGGAATGGGGAGGAGCGGAGGGCGGTGGAAGGCCGGAATGGAAGACCTTTAACCGCGGATTGCTCGGATTCGCGCAGATTTCAAGGCTGGGGGAGCAGGAATGAATTGAAGCTGGTGCTTGGCATGATGGCTTGGCAGATTCTCCTTGATCCGCCGGAGGGCTCGCCTGATACTGGCCATCCGTGGCCTCCTTGTGAAGACGTTGTCGAAACCAACCACATCCTCACCGGAGGCCGCGCTTCGCGCCAGCGCGCGTAAGCGCGCCGTGTAAAACAACTTACGACGATTCGAGTGCTATCTTAATGGCATTCTAGAATGTCCCCTTTTCTTCCCCTTGGGAGAAGAATCCGGGCATATTTCCTCAATGAAATGGAACCTAACTTGCGGATTGTAGGACCTAAGTACATAGCCAACATCATTCTCCCGGTGTGTGCACTCCTCCTTGGCATTGGCGGGGCGGCATTGGCACATAGGTTCATCATTCGGATTGCTGTACCGCCACCAATGGCATGTGTCGGTTGGACAATATACCTAAACGACCTGGTCGGTTTGGAGCCCACCGTTCCTGAGTTCGAGGCGAAAGAACTAGGCGTGCTAGATGATCCAAAATGTCAACAGTTCTTGCTAGCGATTGCCAATCGGATTCAGCACTCTGGGACGATCGCCCGCGCTCAGATCGCTGATGCCTACCTTGTTCCTTTCCAGGCCGAAGGCCTAACCCGAAGAGGGTGGCCCTTCGCATCGGAGGGTCCATATTCAATCGTGTTTCTCGTGCCGCGCGGGCCCGCACCGATCATTGAGATAAAGGCTGATGAGTCTGGTAGAGACCCCTTTCGAATGCTGGGATTCTTGGCGAATGTTGTTGCTTATTTTGTCGTTCTTTCGACAACTGGATTTCTCTTGAGCCGCGTTCTGCGCACAATGAGAGCGCGGCGGCTTTGGAGACGATCCGGCTTTCCAGTCCTGCGGGTTGAGGGTCCGACTTTGACTGATCGCGATTTCGGTCATTAGAAGCTATCCTGCTCCGTTGAAAACATCTTGACTTTGCGGCCTTGATTTTGTAAGCACCGTTCATGGCGAAGAATACGAATCTCCTGCTGAACGTCGCGGCGCTGAGCATGAAGACCGCTGGTCGCTGTCTGCTGCCCTACGGCCACCCGAAGAGCCCGCACAAGTTCACGCAGCGGCAGCTCATGACCTGCCTGGTGCTTCGGGCTTACACGAAGAGCACCTAC
>QEVG01000040.1 GCA_003576905.1 Planctomycetota bacterium
ACATCAAGGCCCGAAGAGCCGACGGCTTCGAGGTGCGTCACCTCGCAGTCGCGGCTTAACTCAGACCGCCATGTTTACAGCATGTTTGGGACTTGACCGGTGCGGAATTCAAACGAATAAAGATTTAGAGGTGATCTAACAAAAGAGACAATCGCAATCGATGTTCGACAAGAATCTTCAGGATCAATACTAACAGAGACGACCAAAGGAGGTTCCAGTGATGTCTCAGCTAAGTACGCTATTACTTTCCATCACGCTGTTGGCCAATTCTCAGGGTCAGACACCGATTGGGCAAGGTCAATTGACTGCTCAAGAAATCCAAAACAATATTCACATGATAAGCTACTTCGCCAATCTATCGGCCCGAGTTGGTGTGCCAATTGAGGCGCTTTCCGAACATACTCTAAACGTGTGCAATATTCTTGAAGCTTTAGACAATCAAATCCTAGTGGAAGGCCAGTTAGCGTCATTCACTAATTATGGAGTAGTTAGAGGGGACGCGCAAAGTGACAATATCCGCTTTTTCTCCGATGGCCAGGAAGTGCCATTAGTCAAATCAATTGATTCCAGTGGTCGTCCCACTTTTGTGCATGCATCGTTTCAAGGCAGAGTTGACGTGGTAAATGGCTTTTTATATATCAATCTTCATGTAAATGGTAAATCAGTTTGGTGGATAGGCAATGTGACGGCAGGCGTTCTGAATACCCAAAATGGGTACGCCGCAATTATTGAACCGACACCCTCGGAATGTATGTGCGTTGGTACGTCAGATCGCTGCGAAGAGGACGATTGCCGCAATCAGCAAACTTGTGTTGCACCAAGCGGTACCATAAAGTCATGTAAATACGGCTATCCGCCTCCACCCGACCAGGGGTCGTGTGGGCCTACGGATGCCACACCTTTACTATTCCTACCGGGCGGGCTCCTCACAACTGGCTTCATTCAACGACGGACCCGAAAGCGTTACTCTACGCGATTTCTTTCATAGGACAATTCATATCTGTTTTCAAGGAGCCTGCAAGACCCTTGGATGCGCCACCCACTTCAAAGGGAGCATTACCATTGAGCGACAATGTCGCGACTCCAAATCGGTTTGTTACGATTCAGGAACACATCATCAACGAGCAGCGCCAACACCCGGCGGCGACCGGTGGCTTCAGTTGGCTGCTCTCCGGCATCACACTGGCCGCGCGCATCATCTCCGCGAACGTCCGTCGCGCCGGCATCATCGACGTCCTCGGCGACGCCGGCGCCGCGAATGTCCACGGCGAACAGCAGCAGAAGCTGGACCTGCTGGCCAACAAGACCATCGAGCTGTGCCTCGGCTATCGCGGCAACGTGGCCATGATCGCCTCCGAGGAACTCGACGAGGCAAAGGTCATCACCCGCGGCGAGACCGAGGAAGACCGCAAGTACATCGTCGTCTTCGATCCTCTCGACGGCTCCAGCAACATCGACGTCAATGTCTCCGTCGGCACGATCTTCTCGATCTTCCAGCGCGACCCCGCCCTGGCGAAAAAAAGCGACGACCAGGCCGCCGAGATCCTTCAGCCCGGCATCAAGCAACTCGCCGCCGGATACATCGTCTACGGCTCCAGCACGGTCCTCGTCTACACGACCGGAGAAGGCGTGCACATGTTCACGCTCGACCCCTCCGTCGGCGCGTTCATCCTCCACAGCGAGGACATTCGCATGCCCGAAAAGGGCAAGAGCTACAGCGTCAACGAGGGCAACGCCAACTCCTTCCCCCGTGCCGTCCAGAAGTTCCTCGAATGGTGCAAGACCGAGGAGGCCGGCCCCTACTCGGCGCGCTACATCGGCTCCCTCGTGGCCGACTTTCACCGCACCTTGCTCAAGGGCGGCATATTCCTTTATCCTGCCACCGCGAAGTCTCCGAACGGCAAGCTGCGCCTGCTCTACGAGGCGAACCCCATCGCCTTCCTCGCGGAGCAGGCTGGCGGCGAGGCCACGGACGGCCAGACGCGGATACTCGAAAAGACCCCGAAGTCCCTCCATGAACGCACGCCCCTTTTCGTCGGCAGCAAGCAGGAAATGGAGCGGCTTCGTCGCTTCATCCGTGACGAAGCCTGACCCCCGGCGCCCCCGCGCCGCGCCCGCGCGCTTCGCCTCGACTCGTTCGGGGGGAGGCCGTCATGCCTGAGGCCCCGCCCCCCCGGATCCAGGAATGGACCATCGGCCGGCTGCTCGCCTGGACCCGCGGCTTCTTCGACTCCCACGGCGTCGATGACGCACGGCTCTCTGCCGAGATCCTCCTCGCCCACGCGCTCGGCTGCCCGCGCATACAGCTTTATGCCCGATTCGAGGAGGTCCCTCCCGAGGACAAGCGTGCTGTTTTCCGCGAACTCGTCCGCGCCGCCGGCGACCACAAGCCCATCGCCTACCTCGTCGGCCACAAGGAGTTCTACTCGCTCGATTTCCTTGTCACTCCGGACGTGCTGATTCCCCGACCCGAGACGGAGCTTCTTGTCGAGCGCACCATCGACGCGTGCCGCGCGACCGACTCCGATCGCCACGACATCCTCGATGTCGGCGCCGGCTCCGGCTGCATCGCCATCGCCGTCGCCCGGCGCGTCAAGTCGGCCCACGTCGTCGCCTGCGACCTCTCCGATGCCGCCCTCGCCGTCGCGCAAAAAAACGTCGATAAGCACGGCGTCGCCGATCGCGTCCGCCTCGTCCACGCCGATCTGCTCGATCTGCCCGCCGGCGCTGCCCCCGATTCCGGCTTCGATATCGTCGTAAGCAACCCGCCCTACGTCGCCGAGGCTGACCGCGAATCCCTTCCCGAAAACGTGCGAAAGCACGAGCCTGCCGTCGCCCTCTTTGCCGGACAGGACGGGCTGTCCATGTACCGCCGCATTGCCCGCGATGTCCGCGCGCGACTCAAGCCCGGCGGAATCCTGCTGCTGGAAGTGGGCCAAAATCAGGCCGACGCGGTAACGACGCTCTTCGAAACGGATGCCGGGCTTTCGCTTCGCGGTCGCTACAAGGACCTGGCCGGGATTGATCGGGCACTTGAGCTTACACTACCCGCATGAGCCTCGCGGATCTCGCCCAGCGCGACTTTCAACGCATTCTCATCCTGAAGCCCAGTTCACCGGGCGACATCATCCACGCCCTGCCGGTGTTGCACGGCCTTCGCCGCCGGCTGCCGGATGCGCACATCGCATGGCTCGTCGCAACGCCGTTCGCCAACCTGATCGAGGCCGACCCCGCCCTGAGCGAGGTCATTCCCTTCGACCGAAAGCGCTATGGCCGCCTCGGGCGCAGCGTCTCCATCACCGGAGAGTTCCTCGGCTTTGTCAAATCGCTCCGCGCGCGGCACTTCGATCTTGTCATCGATCTTCAGGGCCTTTTCCGCAGCGGCTTCCTGGCTCTCGCCAGCGGCGCGCCGGTGCGCATCGGTTTCGCGGCCGCGCGGGAGATGGCGTGGATGTTCTATACACACAAGATCCCCCTCGGCCCCACGCGCGAAGAGCACGCCGCGGTCAAAAACTACCGCGCCGCCGCCCTGCTCGGTTTCGAGGACCGCCCCATGGATTTCTCAATCGCGCTGAAGCCGGAAGACCGCGCCGTGGCCCGCGCGGTGCTCGCCGAGGCGGGCATTGGCGAAGACGAATCCTACGCCGTGCTCGTGCCTGCCACGCGCTGGGAAACGAAATGCTGGCCGCCCGACCGCTACGGCCGGGTCGCCGCCGCCCTGCGCGAGCAGATCGGCCTCCGGTCCATTCTTGTCGGCGGCGCATCCGACATTACCTTCGGCGCCATCGCCGCCGGGGCGTCAAACGACGCCGCACATAATCTCTGCGGGAGAACGACACTCCGCGAACTCGCCGCCCTCATCGAGTGCGCCGCCGTCGTCGTCACCGCCGACTCCACACCCATGCACATGGCGGCGGCGATGAATCGTCCGCTCGTCGCCCTGTTCGGCCCGACCAACCCGACGCGAACGGGCCCGTACAATCGGATGAATGACGTGCTCAGAATCGACCTGGACTGCTCGCCCTGCTACTTCAAGAAGCTGAGCCAATGCCCGCACCAGCACGCGTGCATGCAGCGGCTGGGCGTCGAAACTGTGACCCATGCCGCCATGGGTAGGCTGGCCACTTCCTCGGCGGTATCCGAACGAATTGACTAAGCGCAAGAAGAAAACACACGTGGCCCGCTGCGGTTCCCGCGCCTTCCCACAAAAGAGTTGCAGGGAGCATGATCGGGCGGGAGAGAATCCCGCCACGCTGCTCCCTGCCAACGTCTTCCCCACCGGCGACCGCCGGGCGGCATCGCCGCACGGATCGGCCGCTAGTGACTTATGAAAACTCCGTCACCCGGATCATATCCGCCCGTCCCCGCGCCGTCCGCACCCGTTTCCCATGCCGCCGATTCGACCCTTCGGCTTCCTGCCCGCGTCGGATTAAAATCCCCCCATGACCGCCGCAATCTCGCCACAGGCCACGGCCATTCCCCGCGTCCGCGCGTGCATCCTCGGCACCGCCGGCCACATCGACCACGGAAAGTCCTCACTGGTCAAGGCCCTTACCGGCACCGATCCCGACCGCCTCCCGGAAGAAAAGGCCCGCGGCATGACGATCGAGCTCGGCTTCGCCCGGCTCCTCCTGCCGGACGAAGCCGGCCGCCCCGATGCCCTTCAGGTCGGCATCGTCGATGTTCCCGGCCATGAGAAATTCGTGCGCACTATGGTCGCCGGGGCCACGGGCATCGACTTGGCCCTGCTGGTCGTCGCCGCCGACGATGGTGTCATGCCGCAGACACGAGAACACGTCGATATTCTGAGCCTCCTCGGCGTCGCGAAGGGACTGATCACCCTCTCCAAGATTGATCTTGTCACGCCCGATCGCTCCGCCGTCGTTCGGTCCCAGCTCGCCGATCTCACGTCCGGCACGCCCCTTGCCGCCTGGCCCGTCGTCGAAGTTTCCGCGAGGACAGGCGCGGGCCTCGACGAACTCCGCCGCGAAATCACTCGGCAGATGTCCGCACTGCCCCAGCGCGAGACGGCCGGCGTCTTTCGCCTCGCGATCGACCGCGTCTTCGCCGTTCACGGGCGCGGAACCGTCGTCACCGGCTCCGTGCTCAGCGGCCGCGCCGCCGTCGGCGACGCCCTCGAACTCATGCCGCCCCGGCTCGCCTGCAAAGTGCGCGAAGTCCAGTCCCATGGCGCGTCGCTCCGCGACGTGGCCGCCGGGCAGCGCGCCGCCCTCAACCTGACCGGGCTCGAGCGCGAATCGATCGCGCGCGGGATGGAACTCGCGACACCCGGCTACCTGACGCCGTCCCGTTATCTCGACGCCTCGGTCCGTCTCATCGGCCCAACGCGCACGACGGCGGGCCCCGCGCGCGATAAGCCCCTCGTCTCTCACCAGCGCGTCCGCGTCTGCATGGGCACGCGCGACGCGACCGCTGCCGCCGTTGTCATCGGCGGCAACGCAATCCAACCGGGTAAAGAAGGCCTCGTGCAGCTTCGGTTCATCGAAAACGTCGTAGCGTCGCACGGCCAGCGCTTCATCCTCCGAAACGAAAACTCCCAGAGCACGCTCGGCGGAGGGCGGATCATCCGCCCCGCCTCGCGCCGCATGCGCCCGCGCGACACCGGCGAACGCGACGCCCTCGCGCGGGCAATGTCCGCCGACTCCGCCGCGCGATGTGAAGAAGCCGTGCGCGGAGACGGTTTCGGCCCGCATCACGCCGCGTCCATCGCCTGCCGCGCCGGCATCGCGCCGGACGAGGTGCCCGGCCTCCTCGAAGAGCTCCGCGCCGCCGCGCGCCTCGTTGCCCTTGCCCCCGGGCGCGAAGTCCACGCCGACGTCCTCGCCGCCGTCGAAATCCGCGCATTAGCCTGGCTCAAGCGCCACCACGTTTCGAACCCGCTCGAACCCGGCATCCAGCGGGACAGGTTCATCGGCTGGCTCGACCGGCGAACCGACACGGGGCTGGGCCGCATAATCTGCTCCCGGCTCGAGTCCGCCCGCGCCATCACCGTCCGCGGCCCGTACGTCGCCCACGCCGAGTTTCGCCCGGCGCTGTCCGCCGAAGACGCCGCGCTTCTCGAAAAGCTCGTCACGGAGATTTCTGCCGCGAAATTCGACCCCCCGGCATGGGCGGCGCTTGCGACCATCACGCCGCTTTCGCGGCAGCGAGCCAGGGTGTTGGAGGAAATCGCCCGGGCCGAGCCAAGGCTCGTGCAGTTCGCCCCGCAGCAGTTCATCTCCACCGCGGCGCTCGACGAGCTAAAGCGGGTCGTTCAACGGCTGGGCCGCGGCCGGGCCTTCAAGCTGGCCGAGGTCCGCGACGCCCTCAACGCATCGCGCCGCGTGGTGCAGCCCCTTCTCGAACACCTCGATCGCATACAATTCACCCGGCGCGTCGGCGATGAACGCGTCCTGACGGAGAAGGCGACATGAAGGGACCCGCAACGCCCGATTTCTCTCGACTTCCGTCGATGACCACGCTGCTGGAGGGCGCCGCCGCGGATGCCGAGCTTCGCTGCCTCCCCCGCGGCCCGCTCACCGACGCCCTCCGCGAGGCCGCCGACGAACTTCGCGACCGGCTGCGCCGCCAAGAGGGGTCCTTCGATTCCGCCGACGCCGTCGCACGGATACTCCAGTCTGCCAGGGAGAAGATCGCGTCGCGCCGTGCCACGCGACTGACCCGCGTCATCAATGCCACCGGCGTCATTCTCCACACCGGCCTTGGCCGAAGCGTTCTCGCCGAATCGGCCGTGCGCCGCCTCGCCGATGTGGCCGCCGGCTATTGCAGTCTCGAAATCGACCTTTCCACCGGCCAGCGTGGCCGGCGCGGGCAGTACGCCGAGCAGCTCCTGTGTCAGCTCACCGGCGCCGAGGCTGCGATGATCGTCAACAACAACGCCGCCGCGACGATGCTGGCCCTGCGCGGCATGGCGGCGGGGCGCGAAGTGCTCGTCTCGCGCGGGCAGCTCATCGAAATCGGAGGCTCGTACCGCCTGCCCGACGTTATGGTCGCCGGGGGCGCGGTGCTGCGCGAGGTGGGCACGACGAATAAGACGCACCTGCGCGATTACGAGGCGGCGATCAACGACAACACCGCCATGATCATGCACGTCCACACCAGCAACTACCGCGTGGTTGGGTTTGCCGAGTCGCCCGGCGTGGCGGAACTGACGAGGCTGGCCCATTCCCGCGGGCTGGTGATGTTTGACGACCTCGGCAGCGGGGCGTTGCTGGACGATGATATCTGGCGCGCGGCGAACGAGCCGACGGTGATCGAGAGCCTGCGGACCGGCGCCGACTTTGTGGCCTTCTCCGGCGACAAGCTCCTCGGCGGGCCGCAGGCAGGTGTCCTCCTCGGCCGGCGGGAGACAATCGATCGACTTCGCAGGGATCCGATGGCCCGGGCCCTCCGCGTGGACAAGCTGATCATTGCGGCGCTGGAAGCAACTCTCGAACTTTATCAGGACCCGGCAAAGGCAAAGTCAGAGATACCCATCCTAGCCGCATTGTCGGAGCCGATCGACTCGCTCACGCATCGCGCGGAAGAACTAGCCGCCATGCTGCGCGAGGCGCTGCCTGCTGAGACTCTCACGGTCGCACAGGACGAGAGCTTCGCCGGCGGTGGCTCGCTACCTGCGTGGCCGCTCCCGACGGCGGTAGTGCGATGGACGCCAATCGGCGGCACGTCAGTCGACGACATCGCGCGAAAACTACGCATTGGCGACCCGGCAGTATTGGTGAGGATTAACCAAGGGGCAATTTGTCTGGATGTGAGGACGATTCCAATGAGCGATGCTCGGGGCCTGACCGAAGGCATTTCGCTGATGAAACAGCCTTGTTAAAAACACCGTCTGCGGATGGATTCATGACACCAGGAATCGTCAGACGACGATTGAGACGGCTGCGGACTTTGGGCACCGCATCCATATGTATCACGCTTGTGATCGTGTCGATCTGCACCTTTGCGATGGCGAGCGACCTAATTGTTGCAATAAGTATACTCTGCTATGTCCAGCTTCCTCAAGTGTTGCTGCTGATCTTCACTTTGCTGGACGTTGACTCGCCGACATCTCCATCGCGAACCATCGCCTTGGCCGTCAGTACACTCATCTGCATGACACTCATCACAGTGGTCTATCTTGGTATTGCATCGAATCCGAATCCCCAGAGTCCCATTGCGATATTCCTATTGCCCTGTTACATGTTTGCCTTCGGACCCATTATCTACATCGTCGTGTATGTTGCTGCCAAGGTATTGTCACGTCGTTGGACGTTCGACACGACGGTACCGATCTGCAACGAGTGCGGATACAACCTGACCGGCAACACGAGCGACCGATGCCCGGAATGCGGCATGCAGATTGACGCGATGGGAACAATTGCCAAGTGAGGCCGCAGAATGGTTCGTTTGGCAATGAGGGCCGCATTCCGGTGTGGAACCGGCTAATAGCCGGTTCGTCACAGGCTATTAGCCTGTGCCACACATGACAAGTACATCTGCGGCACTACTTAGCGACTCTTGAGCGTTCACACGAACACTACAGCTTGCTGAACGCATCCAGCGCCCGATCGAGATGCTGCTTCTCATGTGCCGCCGAAATCTGCACACGAAGACGCGCCGTACCCTCCGGCACGACGGGATAGCCGAAGCCGATGACGAACACGCCCAACTCCAGGAGCCGCTTGCTCGCGGCGATGGCCTTGGCGGTGGCCCCGAGGATGATCGGCGTGATGGCGCTGGGGCCTTCAACTGTTTCGAACCCGCGCGACTTCAGCCCCTCGCGCATGTAGCGCACATTCTCTCGCAGCTTCGTCACCCGCGATGTGTCGCGCAGGAGAATCTCAATCGCCTTCGACGCCGCCCCCGCCGATCCCGGCGCCAGCCCATTGGAAAAAATCTGCGGGCGGGACTTCTGCACCATGAGCTCGATCAGGTTGGCCCGCGATGCGACGTATCCCCCCGCCGCGCCGCCCAAAGCCTTGCCCAGCGTGCCGGTCATGCAGTCGATCCGCCCGAAAAGCCCGTAGTGCTCGGCCACCCCCTTGCCGGTGGGCCCGCAGACGCCGACGCCGTGCGAATCATCGACGACCAGCATCGCGCCGTATTCGGTGCACAGCGCGTGAATGCGATCCAGCTTCGCGATGTCGCCCTCCATAGAAAACACGCCGTCGGTGACGACGATCCGGCACGAAGACCCGCTCGCCTCCTTCAGGACGCGCTCCAGCTCCTCCATGTTCGAGTGCTTGTACACGGCCGACTTCGAATTCTTGTTGATCTGCCGCCCCAGCCGGATCGCGTCGATGATCGACGCATGATTCAATTCGTCGCTGATGACGCAGACGCTGTCGCCGCCGATGGCCATGAGCGTCGCCAGCACCGCTTCGTTCGCGTTCCAGCACGAGACATACGTCGTCGACGTCTCGGTGCCCGACAGTTCCGCGATCTGTCGCTCCAGCCGATGGTGATAGTCGAACGTCCCGCAGATGAACCGCACCGACCCCGTGCCCGCCCCCCACTGCCTCGCCGCCTCGATCGCCGCGGCCGTCACCGCCGGATCGCTCGCCAGCCCGAGGTAATCGTTCGAACACAGCACGACGACGCGTCCCACCCCCGCGATCTCCGACTCGGCCCCCATCGGCCGCGTCAGCGTCCTGAGCTGCTTGAACTGCCCCGCCGCCCGGAGCACCTCCAGGTCCCTGTCGACTAGCTGCCATACCGGTGTCATCGCCGATCGTCCTCACTGGCCGCGGTAATGCCGAATGATGCCGGGTATCAGGTACTCCTGAAACGCCCGGTCCGCCTCGTAATCGGGCTTCCAGCCCCAGTCGCGCCGCGCCGGACCGTCGTCCACGTCGGCCGGCCACGTGTCCACGATCTTCGCCCGCGGCGCGTCCAGCTTGAAGTCGATCACCGCCCCCGGAAACGCCTTGAGCACGCGCTCGCGCAGGTCCGCCGCGCTGAGCGAAAACGCCGTCACGTTGTACACCCGCTGCGTAAGATTCTTCGCCGGGGCGGCCGAAAGCATCATGAGCGAGCGGATCGCGTCGGGCATCGCCATGAACGGGATCCTCGCCTCCGGCGCAACGAAACAGTCATAGGGCTGACCCTTGGCCGCCGAGTGAATCATCTCGACCGCGTAGTCGCTCGTACCCCCCGTCGGCATGGTGACCGCGCTGATCAGGCCCGGAAAACGCAGGCACCGGAAGTCCACGCCGCTGAGCGTCTTCTCCTTGGCGAGTTGGCGATAGTGATGCGTGTAATACCGGCCGAGGTGTTCGCAGTAGAGCTTGTTGCAGCCGTACATCGTCGTCGGAAAGTTCCAGTCCGACTCGCGCACCCGAGCCGCTTCTTTCTTCGTCGCGAGGTTCGGAAGCCCGTACACCGCGATCGAGCTGGGAAAAAGAAACTTGACCGGGTTGCCGTGCCACCGCGCCTGCTCATGAGCAAGTTGCAGCAGGTTCAGCGTCCCCTCGACATTGACCCGGTGGGCCGTGTCCGGCGTGTACTCCGCCCGCGTGGAGAGCAGCGCCGCGAGGTGAAAGATCGCGTGAATCTCATACTGGCTGACCAGCCGCTGGAGAAGGTTCTGATCGAGGATGTCCCCCACCAGGCCCGCGGCGCACCGCCCCCGAAGCTCCGGCTCCAGTTCCTTGATGTCCAGCGCGATGATGTCGCGCTCGTCGCTCTGGCTCAGCTTCTCGATGAGGCCGTGACCGACTTCGCCGCCCGCGCCGGTGATCAGGACCGCCGGCTTTCGGATTCCGCTGCTGCTCACTTCGTCACCGAGTCGACTGGTGTTGATCGACCGTCCGCCGACGCCCCGCTGCGATCCTACTTGCCCGCCTTCTCGTTCGCCGCCGCACGGTTGCGCTGCTCCAGCGACGCGATCGACTCCATGCGCTTCATCATTGTGTCGTACACTTTGTCGAGGGGCTCGTTCAGCGTCTTGAGCTTGGCGGCCTTCTCCGGCGAGTCCGGCAGCTTCTCCACTTCCGCGTACGCCCCCGCGTTCGCCGCCCGATGCTTCTCCGCGATCGACAGCGACTGGTTGATCACGCTCTGTGCCGCCTCCATCTGCGCCGGGTTGTAGCCGTACTTCTGCGTCGCCACGTTCAGCATGTTCTTCCACTCGGAGACGCCCGGCGCCGGTGATACGACCGCGCTTGCCGTCTTTGCCGTCGGTGGTGCCGGCGGCGGCGGCGGTGTCGCATCCCGCGCGGTCGGCTGAATCGGAGCCGGGACCGGCTGTGCCGGCGGCGCGGCAGGCGGCGTCGGCGTGCTCGGAGGCGGGGTCGGCGGTGTGCTTGCCGGAGGCGCGGCCGGCGGCGGCGTCTTGTCCGGCGTCAGAACCAGCGGCTGCGCCGTCGGGCGTTCGGGCAGTTGAATCTCCGGTCGCGGTCCCGGCACGAGCGGTCCATAGGCGATGCCGTCGATGCGCTCGATGTCGAACGTCTCGCCGAGTTGCGTCGCCTGCGTCGCAAGCTTCTGGGCGATGGCCGCGCGGCCCTTCGTGGCAACGTCTGGTGTCAACGTCGCTTCGGCAAGTCGAACCACGTTTCGCAGGCTCAGCGGCGCTTTGGCGAGAATATTGTGATACTGTCGCTCGAACCGCTTCATCAATTCGGTGCGCTTCGCGGGGTCGCGGTTCGTGTCGTGATACACGATGGAATACGAGAGATTGAGCCGCGAAAGAGAAAGGGCGCTCTGCCGCTGGTACTGCGCCTGGGTCCCCTCGAGGTCCCGCATGGCTTCCAGGATCTTCGCCGCGTCCTCCGCAGAGGGCTGGTAGATGTCCTGCACGAACTGCGTGCGATCCGCGATCAGCTTCTGCACGTCGCCCTCATCCGCCGGCAGGTACGGCCGGGCGGACTGGGCCGCGGCCGGCAATCCCGCCAAGGCGACCAACCCCAGTATCAGCACGTATTTACGACAACTCAGCATGGTGCGCACCCTTTTGAATGACTCGGCGCCGAGGCGCTGCCCGGACGCAAGAAATCCGCTCACAACCCGCATTTTGGCCCCCCGGCATGGCCAAGTCAAACCCGCCCGCCCCGCGGGATCCACCGCCTCATCCGAAATGAAACGGCGCGAAAATCTGCCGGTGCTCCTCCTGGCAGAATCGGTCCGTCATCCCCGCGATGTAGTCGCAGATCACGCGGTGCAGCCCCTGCTCCTCCGCCCGGGCCGCATACCGCTCCGGCAGGAGGCGCGGCTCGGCGACGTAGGCCTCAAACAGTTCGCGAATCAGCCGCCGCGCCTTCGAGTCCATGCGGATCACGCGGTGATTCTGATACAAACGCCGGTACAGGATGCGCCCCAGTTCCTCCATGTCCGCCTGCATCTCCGGCGAAAACGCGATAAGGTCGTCCCGGCATTCCCGCACGTCGTCGATTGTCTCGACGCCCGCCTCCGCGATGCGCCGCCGGCTCTCCGCCACGGCGTCGTCCATCACCCGCCGCGCCACCAGATCCAGAATCGGCCGCCGAATCGCGTGCAGGATTGCCTTCGGGTGCTGCGCGCGAATCTCCTCCGCCGCCCGGCGCCACAGCCGGCTCTCCTCAAGCGACTCTTCCGTCAGCGCTCCCTCGCCGAGTCCGTCCTCGATGTCGTGCAGCGAATACGCGATCGCGTCCGCGAGATTCGCCACCTGCCCTTCCAGCGGCGCAGACGGTCCGCACGCGATCAGCGGGCGCGTCTGCGCGTCAAGCCGTTCGACGCCCTCGGGACGGTCATACCACGTTCGGTGCTTGATCAGCGACTCGCGCAGTTCAAAGCACAGGTTCAGTCCGCGAAACGCCGGGTAGGGGTGTTCGAGGTAATCCACCACGCGAAGCGACTGCACGTTGTGCTCGAAGCCGCCGTGCTCCTTCATCAGCTCCGCCAGCACCTTTTCGCCGGCATGCCCGAACGGCGCGTGCCCCAGGTCGTGTGCCAGGGCGATGCCCCCGGCCAGCCGGGCATTCAGCCCGAGACGCCGCGCCAGCCGCTGGGCCTGCGCCACGACCTCCAGCGTGTGCGTCAGCCGCGTGCGAAAATGATCTCCGCAGTCCGTGACGAACACCTGCGTCTTGTGCATCAGTCGGCGAAACGCCATGCAGTTCAGGATTCGCTGGCGATCCGCCTCGAACGGGCATGCATCGACGCCGTCCCCCTCGGCGTGCACCCGCCCGCGCGAGTTTCCCCGCGTTACCGCATACCGCGCAAGGCTGTCTCCATCCGCCATGGTTCGAACGCCTCCGCCCCGCGGCCGCGGCTATTTCTTTCTGCGCGGACCTGCCGCTCCGCCGCTCCGATCCCTCGTCCGTTTCCCCTTGCGTCCGCGCGACGCTTTCAGTGCTGCCAGCAACCGCGCCCGGCACTGTTCGAGTCCGTCGGGAATCACCCGCACGTTCCCCAGCACCGCCATGAAGTTCGTGTCGCCGTTCCATCGTGGCACGACGTGTACGTGCAGATGATCGGGCAGTCCCGCCCCCGCGCAGCGCCCGAAGTTGATGCCGATATTGAACCCGTGCGCTCCCAGCGCCGCGGCCAGAAGGCGCTTGGCCCTGGCCGTCTGCCGCATGAGTTCGCCGAGCGCTTTCGCCGGGAAATCCGCCAGGTCTCCCTTGTGCGCCGTCGGAGCGACCAGCAGGTGTCCGTTCGTGTACGGAAACCGGTTCAGAAGCACCATGACGTCCCGCGTCCGCCACAGAACAAGGTTCGTCGCGTCCTTTGCCGGGTGCGCGGCATAATCGCAAAGAAAGCAGCCCCCACTTTCGCCGGCAAGGGCGTGGATGTACTCCATTCGCCATGGCGCCCAGATGTTGTGCGGGAAATCCGGCATGTTTCGAACCCTGCTCCGGCCGGCGCACGCGCCGGATCGGCCCAAATGCCCTCCGCCCCGCCGGGCCTGAAAGATACCGATCCGCCAAAGTCGGGTCAAAACACTCTGCCGGCGCTCCATTGCCGCCCGCCGCGGGGAAGTTGAATCGGCACACCCCGTACGCGCGCGTTGACGCTTTGCACCGCGCGCTCCCCCTTTTCACGGCCCTTTTTGCCCGATACAGTGTCGCCATGGACGATCTGTCGGGCACTCATTCCGGGTCCGACAAGTACGACGACGAGGCGGCACTTCTGGCAGGGCTGCGCGCCGGAGACGACGCCGCCTATGCCGCCCTGGTCCGAACGCACACCGGCCCGATGCTGGCCGTCGCGCGGCGCATCCTGTCAACCGAGGAGGACGCCCGCGACGCCGTGCAGGAGGCGTTCCTTTCCGCCTTCAAATCGATCACCCATTTCGAAGGCGGAGCGAAAGTCTCCACGTGGCTGCACCGGATCGTCGTCAACGCCGCCTTGATGAAGCTCCGTTCCCGGCGGCGCAGCCAGGAAACCAGCATCGACGAGCTGCTCCCGACCTTCCGCGATGACGGACATCAGGCACACGGCAGCACGCCCTGGAAGGACGGCCTCGCCGCCGCGGAGGAGCGCGAGCTCTCCGCCCTCGTCCGCCGGTTCATCGACCAGTTACCCGAGAATTACCGTATCGTCCTGATGCTCCGCGACATCGAAGAATTGAGCACCGAGGAGACCGCGCAGATGCTGGGCATCCAGCCCAACGCCGTCAAAACACGGCTTCATCGCGCCCGGCAGGCGCTGCGGACCCTGCTCGACCCGCACATGAGGAAAGGTGGCGAATGACGTGTCGGGAATTCATTGACTTTCTCGAAGCCTACCGGAGCCGCGAGCTACCCGCGCCGCAGGCCGTGGAATTCGAACGGCACATGGGCCTCTGTCCCTCGTGCGTGTCCTATCTCAGGAGCTACGAGGAGACCATTCGCCTCGGCCGCAAGGCCCTCTGCGACCCCGAAGGCCCCGTCCCTCAGGACGCCCCCGAGGAACTGATCCGCGCGATCCTCGCAGCGCGAAAAAAGGCGCAATGACCGCCTGCCCGGCCCCGCCCCCTGCCGCACGCGAGTGTCAATAGTGTGTTACTGACGCGTCACAAACGCCGCGCCGGACTCGACCGTAAGGGTCAGCGTCTGGCTCGAGATGGCCGCGTTCGCGTTGGAGGCCTCGGTCGCCGTCGCCGTCACGCTCAGCGGAAACGTGCCGCTGCTGGAGCAGACGATCGCAAGTCCCGGCAGTTCTGTCGGCAGGAGAACCCACCGACCGCCGCCCTCGTCGATTCCCTCGGTCAGCACCGCATCGAGCGGCACGTTCTCGATCACGATGGAAAGCGTCTCCGAGCCGTCGGTGTCGACCAGAGCCGCCTGAATGTCGAGGGCGATTTGTTCGTCGGTGCCCCCCGCGGCATCCGTGACGGCAAGCAACGGCGCATCGGCCACCGCCCTCACGTCGATCGTCGCCGACCCGCCGACCGTCGCGATCCCGTCCGACACGTCATAGGTAAACATCCCCGCCGCGCCGGAGGCATTCTCAACCGTGTCAAGCTGGAGCCCCGCCAGATCGCCCTCGGAGAGGACGTCATTCACGGCGACCGGCGTCCCCGTAGAAAGGGTCACAACGCCGATAGCCGGATCGGGCAGGCCCGTCACTTTTATCGTGAGCGCGTCGCCCGCATCCGGGTCCGTCGGCGCGGCGATGCCCAGCGAAAGGTCCTGCGCGTCCTCGTCCACTTCAAGCGACGACGGCTTGGCCGCGACCGGCGGGTCGTTCGAGCCGTTAATGGTCACGGTCACTGTCGCCGTGCTCGAAGCGCCCGATGCATCCTCGACCGTGTAGGTAAACGTGTCGGTCGAGCTTTCGCCGTCTCCCAGCCCCGCGAACAAATCCGCGAAGTCATACACCACGTCGGAGCCGACGATCGACACCGCCGCCCCGGCGTCGGAATTGGTCACCCCTACGACCGACAGCACGTCGCCGCCGTCCGGGTCCATGTCGTTTGAAAGCAGCTGCGCGATGGACAGGATCAACGGCCCGGCATCCTTGAGCACGTCCGCCAGGTCGTCGCCCGCCAGCGGCGGATCGTTGAAGCCCGTGACAGTCACGGTCACGGTCGCGGTGGACATCGCGCCGGGGATGTCCTGAATCGTGTAAGTGAACGTGTCCGTGGTTGTCTCACCCTCGCCCAGTTCCTGAAACAGCTCGCCCGGATCGTAAACGATATCGCCCGCGACGATCTCCACGCCTGCGCCGGCGGCGGAGTCGGTCACGTTTGAAATCGTGAGCACGTCCCCGATATCCACATCCGAGTCGTTCGCCAGTATCTCCGCGGCCGGCAGCGTCACCGGCCCTCCGTCCTCCGTCGCGGCGCCATCGTCGTCGCCCGCCGTCGGCGGGTCATTTACTCCGCTCACCGTCATCGTCACCGTCGCCGTCGCCGTCGCGCCGGCAGTATCCTGCACGGTGTACGTGAATGTATCCGTCGCCTCGGCGCCCTGCGCGAGCTCCTGGAAGAGCCCCGTATGGTCGTACGTCACATCCGCCCCGGCGATCGACACGACCGCCCCGGCGGCAGAGTTGTTCACCTGCTGGAGCGACACCACGTCGCCCGCATCCGGATCGAAGTCGTTCGAGAGCAGATCGACAATCGGCAAGTTGACGACCGGCCCGTCCTCCACGGCCTGACCGCCGTCGTCGCGCGCGACGGGCGGCTGGTTCACGCCCGAGATCAACACGGTCACCGTCGCTGTCGCCGTCGCCCCGGCGAGGTCCTGCACGGTATATGTGAACATGTCGGTGGCGTTGGCCCCCTCGGGCAGGTCCTCAAACAGCCCGGTGTGATCGTACACAATGTCGCCACCCACGATATCAACGATCGCCCCGGCGTCGGAGTCGGTCGCGTTCACGATCGTCAGGACGTCGCCGGCGTCGATGTCTGTGTCATTCGCGAGGAAAAGGCCCGCGGGGAATGTCACCGGGGCAACATCCTTCGAGACGCCCACCATGTCGTCCTCGGCGACCGGCGGATCGTTCACGCCGACGACCGTGACGGTGACGGTGGCCGTCGCCGTCGCTCCGGACGTGTCCGCCGCCGTGTACGTAAACGTGTCTGACGTGTTCGCGCCGTCGGCCAGTTCCTGGAACAGCCCGGCATGGTCGTAAATCACGTCCGTCCCGGCGATGGACACGACCGCTCCGCCGGCGGAATTCGTGACCGCGATGACGTTCAGGACATCGCCCGCGTCGGGGTCCGAGTCGTTCGCCAGCAGCGCGGAAATACCAAACGCCACCGCCGGGCCGTCCTCAATCGCCTCGCCCATGTCGTCGCCCGCCGTCGGCGGATCGTTCGCGCCCGAGACGGTCATCGTCACCGTCGCCGTCGCGGTCGCCCCGAGGATATCCGTCACCGTATAGGTGAAAGTGTCCGTGACGTTGCCGCCGCCGGGGATGTCCTGAAACAGCCCGGCCGCGTCGTAAATCACGTCGTCGCCCACCACCGTCACATTCGCTCCGGCCGCGGAATTCGAGACCCCCGCGAGGCTGAGCACATCGCCGACATCCACGTCGCTGTCGTTTGAGAGCAGCACGTGGATCGCCAATGCCACCGGCGGACCGTCTTCCTGTGCCGCCCCTTCGTCATCAACCGCCACCGGGGCGTCATTCACACCGGTGATGGTCATCGTGACCGTCGCGGTCGCCTCTTCGCCGGCCTGGTCGGATACGGTGTACGCAAAGGTATCCGTGGCGTTTCCGCCCTCCGGCAGTTCCTGGAACAGACCCGTGTGGTCGTACACAACGTTATCACCCACGAGCGTCACGTCCGCGCCCGACGCCGATGTGCCTGCGCCCACGACGCTCAGAACATCGCCGGCGTCCGGGTCCGTATCGTTTTGCAGCAGCTCCGCAAACGCGATCTCGACGGGAGGACCGTCCTCGACCGCGCTGCCCGAATCGTCGTTCGCCGTCGGCGGGTCATTCTCCGGAAGCACGGTGATCGAGACCAGCGCCGAGGTGCACTGCGATGGCACGCCGTTGTCGCAGACGCCGTAGCCGAACGAATCGCTCCCGTTGAAATCCGGGTCCGGCGTATACGTAACGATTCCGCTCGCCGTGTCCACGACCGCGTTGCCGTTCGCCGGCGGCTGGAGGATTTCAAGCGTCCCCGGCACAAGCAGGCTGTCCGGAGCGCTGTCGTTCGCCAGGACCGCGATGGACACCGCCGTATCTTCCGCGGTGGAGGCCGAGTCGTTCGCAGCGACCGGCGGACGCGGCGGAGTGGGCGAGGGGTCCGGGTCCCCGTCGTCGTCGCCGGCTGGAAGGGTCATGGCATTGACAATCGCCTCGACGATCACCGCGATTATCTGGAACAGAAGGTAGTAATAAATGCAGCCGGGGCAGAAATTGAACAGGAACGCCAGCAGGATGATCGTCGGATCCAGCTGCGCGGCGCCGTCCTTTGACCGGGCATCGAGCAGCGTGTCATTCATCAGGGCCGGGTCGGCCACGAATGCCGCCAGCTCCGGATTCGCCGCGGCGTAGGCTTCGGCCCCGCGCGCGCCGGGCGTGACCTCGCGGGCGGAGAGTATCTTGTCCGGCCGCCATTCGTCGCCGCGCGGTGACACAATGCGCGTCACCTGCTTCGTGGCAGGGTTGATGTCCATGGTGGACGTTCTTCCGCGGCGGACCGCCTGAAGCCCGGTCAGTTCAAGCCCGAAGGGACCGCCCGCAAAGCCGCCGGAAAGGCCGCGCGACGCGTCGTCATAAATCAGCCGAAAGCCGCCGGAGTCAGGATAGACTTCGAGAATCTTCGCGCCGGCGAACGAGGTGTCCGCGAGCAGTTGCGCAAGCGGATGGTCCGGGGTCAGGGCGACCTGTACGACCCGGCCCGATCCGAAACCGCCCGCGCCACAGCCGCTCCAGTAGTTCAGATTGAGAATCAGGGCCGCGCAGAACAGCGCCTTGAAGCGGTACGACCACCCGTGTCGAGTTTCGAGCATGATGCGATCCTCCCCGAAAGTCGCATGCGGTCGGAAAATGCGATGCGGCAGGTCCAAAGTACGTCGCGCGGCCCCTGGCATGATCAAAGCGGGGCGCTGCAGAATCCCTCCCGGCGCGATGCGCGTCAGTGTAAGGGATTCACCGAGGGGGAGTCAAGAAAATGCCGCGAATTTGGGATATTCGGCGGGAGAGAATCGCCAACCGGCGCCGCCTGCAAATGCCGTCCGCGCGGCCGCCCGCGCGCTGGATAATGCCATACGTACGGCACCATCAGCCGCCCGAAGCCCGGTTTCGAACTTCCGACCACTGGATGATCCGTACGCCCGGCTTCTCCTCCACCGTGATCATCTGCGGGATGACCCGGCCGCCGATCGCCGTCGAGACCGCGCCGGGCGTCACGCTCTTCTTTATCGTGCCGCCCGCGAAATACGTCCGGAGTTCGTACGTCGCCGCCGGATCGACGCCGCCGAAATGCAGCCAGAGTGGCTCGATGCCTCCGCCCCGTGCGCCGCCCACGTCCCGCCGGGCCAGGAGCTGCGTCCCGTCGGCGCTCCAAAGCTCCACGCGCGTCCCCACGGCTGCCTTGTTCGTCTTGCCCGCCCCGGCGCCCACGACGCGCACCTTCAGATAGTTCATATTGTCGGTTCGATTCTCCAGAAGCACCGTGGACTGGTTCAGCCGCGCAACGGCAATGTCCAGGTCCCCGTCGTTGTCGAAATCTACAAACGTCGCGTCGAGGCAGTCGCCGGTTACCCCCGCCCCCTCATCCGCATGCGAAAACGATCCGTCCCCGTTGTTGCGATAGAGAATCGTCCGCCCGGTGCGCGTCGCAACCAGCAGATCCAGGTCGCCGTCGTTATCGTAATCTCCCCACGCGCAGCTCCGCCGACCCGAACGATCGGTGATTCCCGCCGCGATCGCGGCATTTGTGAAGTTCCCTGACGCGGGCACGGAGGACCAGGTAACCTCGTTCTTCCAGAAATAGCCGCTCTGGAGCGCATCGTACCGGGCAACGTAGAGATCCAGGTCTCCGTCGTTGTCGTAATCCCCCAGCGCCGCGCCGCACTTGTTGGCCGCGTTTACCGAAATGGCGATGCCATGATTGTTGCGCGCGTAGGTCCCATCGCCGTTGGACAAGAAGAGCTTCCCGGCGCCATGGAGATAAAAGAAATCCACCAGCCCGTCGTTGTTCACATCGCCCGAGGCGCAGGTCAGCCCGTCGCCGGAATCGCCGGCGTCATTCAGCCCGTAGCTCGATGCATTTGTGGCCGTCAGCGACGCCGACGCGCTCCCGCCGTGATGCCCGATCCAGTTCCCGTTTTCAGAGAACATGACGATGTCCGCCCATCCGTCGCCGTTGACGTCTGTGGCCACCGAGTTTTCGTTTCCGCTCGATTCCGTGAAACCGGGGCCGCCGCCCTCCGAGAGGCCGCCGCCGTTGTTGAGGAACAGCTTCTCAAGCCACGACTGGTTATGCGCCGGGACCCAGAAATCCAGGTCGCCGTCGTGATCGAAGTCGAAGATCGCTCCCTGCCCGTACAGCTTGCCGCTGCCCGTCTTCGACCATGACAATTCCGCGCCGGCGTCCGTGTTGGAAACGACGCCTCCTTGCGTGGAGGCGCCGGTGGTCACGCAGTCGAGATCGCCGTCATTGTCCACGTCGGCCCAGTGCAGACCCGCGAGATATTCGTCCGAGGTCGCGCCCGTAAACGACAGCTTCTTCAATGCAGTCACCTCGTGGAACCGCGCGACATCCACCCGGACGTTGTCGATCCCCCACGATTCTTCCTCGATCTCTCCCGTAGGGTTTCCGTCAAACGTGACATGGGTGACGGTGTTTGTCGCCCTGAAGCTCACGGAGACGCGCCGGTATGCTCCCTCTTCGTGCCCGGAGTCCCATCCGTAATGCCCCTGCTGATCGGGCGGAAACGCATAGGACGACGTTTCGTCCGCCCGCTGCGTGAAGGTCTCGTGAAAATGGGCCACGTCGTCAACCAGGACCTCGAAAGAGTCCGGGCCGTCCTCGGTGCTTTCGCCGCTCCAGCCGTCAATGACGTACAGATCGAAGACAATCTCATAAGACTCGCCGGCCGTCGTGTGAAGGGCAAGCTTGATCCGGTCCGTCCCCGCGAACCGCCCGGCAAACTTCGTCAGGTCGCCGTTCGACGTGATTGTCGCCGACGACCACTCCGCGCCCACCGCCGATTCAAAATCCGTGGCGTATGGAATGTCCGCCGGAACGAGCGGCGCGGTGGCGGGCACACACACCATGAACGACTGCGTCTGCTGGCCGCCTTCAATCGTGCCGCTCAGCTCGGTGTGGCTGCTCAGCGCCGTCCCGCTCCACCGCCGCGCGTTCAGGTCGTTCCCGTCGTCGAAGTCGGCCTGAAAAATCTCGCCCGTGCTCGTGCCCGTCACCAGGGCCACGACCGGGGCCTTGTTGCCGGCGTTGGACGCCGACGACTCCGACGACCACGATGACCCGTTCCACGTGCGGTAGCGCAGCGTGTTCGAGTCTTTTTGCCCGTACATGAGCAGGGCCGCGGTCCCCCCTGCTTCATAGGCGAGGTCCACCTGGCGCCGGTCGTTCCAATGCACGTTGACCGTAGGCTCCAGGTGCGAGCCCCACGCGCTTCCATTCCAGGCGGCGACGTTGACATCGGATTGATCATCGAGGCTGGCGCACAGGACCTCGTTCGACACCGGGTCGGACGCCATGCGTACCCAACGGATCGTCGCCCCGGTGTCGAAGCCGGACGCCTCGCCCGACCATCCCGAGCCATCCCAGACCCGGTACCGGAGCCGCGTGTTTCCGTTCTCGCCGTAGGCGGCGATGAAGCGCCCGCTGATCGACTCGGCCGCCCCCGCAAAGCACTCGTAGCTGCTGGCGCTCACGCTGCTCTCCAGCGTGCTCACCGATCCCCACGCCGTTCCGTTCCAGATGCACGCATACAGGTTGCCGCTGGAGTTCTGCGCGAGTAGCAGGATGTTGTTGTTGATGGGACTCGGGACCAGTCGCACCCACGAGGCCGTGTTGTTCGCGGGAAGCGTCAAAAGGCTCTCCGACGATACGCTCCCGCCTGAAAAAGTGCGATAGCCGATCTTGGTCGCCGCGGCGTTCCAGTAGCCGATCACGAGATCGCCCGAAATGGACTCATAGGCCGCGTCCATCGACCGCATCCACGACTCCGCCGTATCCGAACAGACTTCCGTCACCCCGCCCCACGTTGTGCCGTTGAAGATTGCGACATTGGCATCGTTGTTCTGATCGAGCGTGACGCAAGCCGTTTCGTTCCGCGTCGGGCAGTTCCGCGCCACCACCCAGTTCGTGAATCCGCCCACCGATGGAAGGTTCGCCGGGCTGCCCCACGCCGTTCCGCTCCAGATGCGGTACGCCGGCGTGTTGCTGTCGTTCGGAGCGTATATGAGCATCGTGGGCGACGACGAGTCCGCTCCCACGCGCGCCGCCGCGGCAAGGAAAACGATCGCACACAGCAGTCTTTCGTTGAACGCACGCATCAGAAAACCCCCATCCCCAGTCGACGCACGCCTGCCGCGTGCATGGTCCGTCCGCGCGGCCGCGCGGATCATCCCCTTTCTTCATCGACTCACGGGCACGCCGGATGAGTTCTCCCAAGTCCATCCCCGCCGCGTACACCGTGACCTCTCACGCACACGGCGCGCGAGCGAACGACCGACGCGTACACGGCCCCTCAAGCCCGAAAAAACCCCCCTCCACTGGCCGAAAACCGCCCTGCGGCGAAATATGTTTGACAGGCCAGCCCCCCGTCCGATACCCTGTGGGGCTCGGCGTGATTCCTCCGGGTCTCGTTGCCCGACCGTCTCCTTCCCCTGCCGAATAGTGTGGGAAGCCAGTCGCCGATCCGCCCCGCGCGGACCGGTGGGATGCAGTCCCTGCATCCGGGCGCGCAGCCGCTGTTGAGGAATCGCCCGGAAGATTACGGCATGTCACGGACGACATGCGGAGATGTGCACCCATGAGTATGATGACAAAAGTCAAAGCGAAGCTCGAAGGTGATCAGATGAGCGCGTCGCCCCTGGCCCTGCTTAGAAACGTTGGAATCTCCGCCCATATCGACTCGGGCAAGACCACGCTGACCGAGCGTATCCTCTACTACGCCGGTCGCATCCACAAGATTCAGGAGGTCAAGGGCAAGGACGGCGACGGCGCCACCATGGACTACATGGAGCTCGAAAAGGAGCGCGGCATCACCATCACCAGCGCCGCCACCCAGGTCCAGTGGGAAGACTCGCTTATCAACATCATCGACACCCCCGGCCACGTCGACTTCACCGTCGAGGTCGAGCGATCCCTGCGCGTGCTCGACGGGGCGATTCTCGTCCTCTGCGGCGTCGCCGGCGTTCAGTCGCAGTCGATCACCGTCGACCGCCAGATGAAACGCTACCGCGTCCCGCGCATCTGCTTCATCAACAAGCTCGACCGCCAAGGCGCCGATCCCGTCAACGTCATCAAGGGCCTTGAGGAAAAGCTCGGCCTGACGACCATCCAGATGCAGCTTCCCATCGGCCTCGGCAACGACCTTCAGGGCATCATCGACCTCGTCCGAATGCAGGCCGCGTTCTTCGACGGCGAAAAAGGCGAACGCGTCCGCTGGGAGAAAATCCCCGACAACCTCCTCGACGAGGCGAAAAACGCCCGCACCGGCATGCTCGACGCCCTCAGCCTCTACGACGACGAACTCCTCGCCATCATGCTCGAGGAAAAGCCCGTCCCCGAAGACCTGATCCACGCGGTCGTCCGACGCGGAACAATCGCCGGCGATCTCGCCCCCGTCCTGATGGGCTCCGCATACAAGAACAAGGGCGTACAGCTCCTCCTCGACGCCATGGTCCGCTACCTGCCCAGCCCCCTCGACCGCGAGATCTTCGCCTACGACGTCGATAACGGCGAAGCCGAAGTGCCGCTCGAGCCCAATCCGGATGCCCCCTTTGTCGGCCTCGCGTTCAAGCTCGTCGACGAGACCTTCGGCCAGCTCACCTACATGCGAATCTACCAGGGCAAGATGGTCCGCGGCGAACGCTACGTGAACAGCCGCACGCGGAAGCCCGCCCGCTTCGGCCGCATCCTCCGCATGCACGCCAACGACCGCGAAGACATCGAAACCGCCGGGGCCGGCGACATCGTCGCCGTCGTCGGTATCGACTGCGTCTCCGGCGACACTTTCTGCTCCGACGGCGCGAACTACACGCTCGAGTCCATGCACGTCATGGACCCGGTCATCTCGCTCGCCGTCTCACCGGCCAAGACCGCCGACCGCGACAAGTTCTCCAAGGCCCTTGGCCGATTCTCCAAGGAAGACCCGACCTTCCACGTATCGAGCGACCCCGAGACGGGCGAGACGATCATCTCCGGCATGGGCGAACTGCATCTCGACGTGTACTGCGAGCGCATCCGGCGCGAGTACAAGGTCGAGCTCAACGTCGGTCAGCCGCGCGTCAGCTACCGCGAATCGCCCTCCCAGACCGTCCCCTACAACTACAAGCACAGAAAACAGACCGGCGGTTCGGGCCAGTACGCGCATGTCGTGGGAACCCTGGAACCGCTCCCCGAGGAGCACGAGACCGGCTACGAGTTTGAAAACAAGGTCTTCGGCGGACGCATCCCGACCGAGTACATCCCCTCGGTCGACAAGGGCTTTCAGTCCATGCTCGGCAAGGGACCGCTGGCCGGCTACCAGATCACCGGCGTCAAGATGATCCTCGAAGACGGTTCCAGCCACGCCGTGGACTCCTCCGACATGGCCTTCCAGATCTGCGCGCGAGACGCCTTCCGAGAGGCCTTCCTGGCCAGCAAGCCCGTCCTGCTCGAACCGATCATGAAGGTCCAGGTCGAAACGCCGTCCGAGTTTCAGGGCTCCATCATCGGAGACCTCTCCAGCCGCCGCGGCCTCGTCCTGGCCACGGAAAACCGCGGCCCGCTGACCGTCATCGACGCCGAGGTGCCGCTGGCCCGAATGTTCGGCTACGCCACCGACGTCCGTTCGATGTCGCAGGGCAAGGCCTCGTTCACGATGGAGTTCCTCAAGTACAAGCGCGTCCCGAATGCGATCCAGCAGGAGATCATCGAGGCGGCGAAGAAGAGCAAGAAGTAAGACAGGCGTACCGCGTCGAAATGGTTTGCCCCGCGCCCTCCCGGGCCGCGCGACCCCGACGCGAATGCGATTCATCAATCCAAATACGACCCTCCGGAGGTCTCATCATGCACGAAAGATTCAGCGACCGCGCCCGACGCGCTCTGGCACTTGCAAACCTCGAAGCCATTCGGCTCCACCATGAAAATCTGGCCCCGGTCCACGTCATGCTGGGCATTCTCAGCATCGGCGACTGCGTCGGCGTGCTTTCCCTGCGAAACATGGACGTGGACGTGGACTCGATCCGCGAGGAACTCAACAAGCGCGTCGAGCCCGGCCACAAGGAACTTCATCAGACCAAGATGGCCCAGAGCGCCGAGACGCGCCAGATCATCGCCTTCGCCATCGAAGAGGCCCGGAAGCTCGGTCACAAGTACGTCGGCACCGAGCACCTCCTCCTCGGCACCCTCCGCGAAGGGAAGAACGTCGCCGCCCTGGCCCTCACCGCCCGAAACGTCAAGATTGAAGCCCTGCGCGAGGAAATCCTCACCCTCCTCCGATCCAGCACCGACGAAAACCACACGCCCACCGCCGCCGGCCATGACAGCCACGAGTGGATTCACCAGCAGGAACTCGCCAAGGCCTTCCGCTCGCCCAAGTTCTGGCATCGGCTCATCCTCGCGGTCGACTCGGCCAACCGGCTCGGCCACGGCGAGATCAAGGACGAACACCTTCTCCTCGCCCTGCTACGCGAACCGGACGGTTTCGTCACGCAGATGCTCGCAGAGAAGGGCGTCACGCTCGACTGGGTCCGCGACCGGATCACGCGCGCCTCGGCGATCTGACGCGCGATCCTCCCCACCGACCGTTACACAGCCCACGGATGACCGCCCCGCACCGCCCAAAGTGCCGCGGCTCACCCGGCCGCCGCGCGCAGAGATTTACCCCGTGCTCTGCATGGCGGCCGCGATGCCGTTGATGCTTCTCTGAATCAGCAGCCCCAGGTGCCCTCGCCGGTCGCCCTCCGCCTCGCGGAACCGCCGGAGCAACTCCACCTGAAGCAGATTCAGCACGTCCGTCGCCGGATTGCGCGCCGCGATCAACGCCTGAATCACACGATTGTTATCGAGGATGCGCGATTGCCCCGTAATCGCCAGAATCGCCCGCTCGGTCCGAGTGAACTCGTCGCGAATCCTCCGGTGAACCGCCGCCAGCGCCGGATCGGCCCCGACGTACAGTCCCGCCGCCGCCATCCGCGCGCGGGCCAGCTCCTGCTGGCCGTTGTCCACCACCGTTCGGAAAAACTCCCACTCCACGTACAGCCTCGAAAGCTGCCCCGCCATGTCCGGCCGCTCACGGCCGAGCGATTCCACCGCTGACCCGACACCGTACCAGCCGGGCACCGTGTACCGCATCTGCGTCCACGCGAAGACCCACGGGATCGCCCTCAGATTCTCAAACGTCAGGCTCCCGGCGCTGCGCGACACCGGCCGCGAAGCGATCGGCAGCCCCGCGATGTGCTCGATCGGCGACACGGCGCAGAACCAGTCCCAGAAAGCCGGGTCCCCGATCAATTCCCGGTAGGCCGCCATGGAGCGCCGGGACAGCTCGTCCATGATCTCAACGCGCGCCTCGCGCGTGACCTGCGCCGGCCCGGCCGGTCCCGCCGCGCCAGGCTCCGCAGGTTGCGAGCCGGCCCGCGCGGTTCCGATCAGCATGGCATTGATGATCTGTTCGAGATGCCGATGCGTGATCTGCGGCAGACCGTACCGGAACGAAACCACCTCACCCTGTTCCGTGAAGCGGATGCGCCCGTTGCGGCACTCCGGCGGCGATGAGAGGATCGCACGGTTGGCGCGGCCCCCGCCGCGGCCGATCGTCCCGCCCCGGCCATGAAACAGCCGCAGCGAAATGCCCGCCCCGTTGCACATGCGCGCAATGTCCGACTGCGCCTTCTGCAAGGCCCAGTTCGACATCCAGTACCCGCCGTCCTTGTTGCTGTCGGAATACCCGAGCATCACCTCCTGAAAGTCCCGGCGGCCACGCAGGTGTGCCCGGTAGGCCCGGGATGCGAGCATCCCGCGCAGAAGCTCGGGCGCCCGCTCCAAGTCCTGAACCGTTTCCACGAGCGGCGCAACGTCGAGCACTCCCGCGGGCGCGCCGCCGACCATTGTCCACAGCCCCGCCTCCTTCATCAGCAGCAGGACTTCGAGGACGTCGCTCACTTCGTGAGTCATGCTGACGACGTACCCCCCGACCGATTCCCGATCGAGGGCGATGGCCGACCCGAGCACGTCGAAGACTTCGAGAATCCGCCGCGTCTCGTCCGAGAGTGCCGTCGAGGGGCCGTGCAGTGGCCGCGGCGTCGAGAGCTCGCGCTCGAGAACTTCCAGCCGCCGGGCCTCGTCCAGCCCCGCATAGTCCGGGCAGATCGCCGCGAGCCGCAGCAGTTCCGCGACCGCGGCCGCGTGGCTGTCGCTGTGCCGACGCACGTCCATCGCCGCGAGACTGAATCGAAACGTCCGAGCCCGGCGCTCCAGCCGTGCAAGCCGGCCCTTGCGGGCGAGCGTCGCAAGTCCGGCCTCCGCGAGCAGGCCGTGAAACTTCTCGATGTCGTCGATGAATTGCGGCGCGGTGTAGGCCGAATCGTCGCCAAGAGCGAGGCGAAGCAGGCCGATCATCTGGGCGACGCGGTGCCGAAACGGTTCATAGGCCAGGTACCGCAGCATGTCCGGCGGAATCGTCACGCGCGGCGCGTCGCGGGCGATCAGCGCGGCGATGCCCGGGGGCGCCGAGGCATGGCGATCGGAGATGCTCAGTTCGTTGAAGATCTCCTCGAGCGCCTGAATGTGAAGCTGAATCGCCGTGCGGCGGTGAAGCCGCAGGGCTTCGCGTGTGACATCCGGAGTGACATTCGGGTTTCCATCCGCGTCTCCGCCGATCCATGTCCGGTAGCGCAGAAATGTCGGCAGAGTCCCGCGCCAGTCGTAATGGCTTTCGAGCGCCGCCTCAAGGTCCTCGTACAACAGCGGGACCGTCTCCCAGATGGACGACGCCAGAAAGTGCAGCCCGCTGCGCACTTCGTCGACAATCGTCGGGCGCTCGGTGCGAATGTCCTCCGTCACGTGCAGTATCAGCACCAGCGCGCCGAGGTCCGACAGACACCGCCGCCGCTCGCCGCGCGACAGCGCCGGGTCATCCAGCGAGAGCAGATTGTCCGCGATGGCCTTCTGTTTCCGCAGGATCGTCCGCCGACGGGCCTCGGTCGGGTGCGCTGTGAGCGTCGGCTGCACGTCCAGCCTTGCAATAACCTCCAGAACATCCTCAATCGTCAGGCCCTGCGCCCGGAGTTGCCCCACGGCATGGGAGATGGACTCGGCCCGCGGCGCGGCGTCCGTCGCCTCCCGCTCGCGCTGGCGGTTCACCCGGATGATCTCGCATTTCTCTGCCTGATTGAGCAAATGAAACTGGAGGGTGACCGAGTTGAGCAGGCGGTCGATTTCCGCGTCGGACAGGACGCGCGTTCGTGCCGCCAGCGAGGCGGCGGCCGCCGGTTCTTCCAGCCCGCCCGAAGCGCACGCGCTGCGAAGCCCGGACAGCGTCTCCATGTGCCCCGCCCCCTCGCGCTCGGTGATGATCGCGTCGAGCAGGCTGCCGAGCAATTGGATGTCCCTGTCCATCGCCATCGCGCGGCGTCTCCCTTTTCGCCTTGTTGTCGCACCCGCGACAGTTTAACGTCTCCCCCGATTTTCACACCCGGAGGTTCGCGGCATGAAGCGCTTCTCTGGTTCACGAAGTTTCCTCGGCACGGCGGCCGCGCTGTACCTCGCCCTTGCGCCGATGCCGCTATGCGCGCGCGCCGGCGACGACGGCGCGACCGCTGCATTCGAGGTCCGTTTCGCGGTGCGCCTCCGCGCCGAACCCTTCACCGGCCGGGTGCTTCTCTTTCTGAACTCCGATACCCAGGGCGAACCTCGACTCAAGTCCGGCTGGACCAGCCGCCAGCCGCTCTTCAGTCAGGATGTCCGCGACTGGAAGCCCGACACCCCGCTTCGCCTCGACCGCCTTCGCGGATTTCCCGTTTCGCTCCGCGACGTTCCGCCCGGCAGGTACGCCGTCCAGGCCGTGATGCACGTCAACCCCGACCTGCCTCACTCCGGAGACGCGCCGGGCAATCTCTACTCCGCGCCGCTCCTCCTCGAATTCGATCCCAAACGTGGCGGGCCGCATCGTATCGATATCGAGCACCGCGTCACGACGTCCCCCGCCGAGACCGACACCGAACTGGAGCGGACGGTCTCCATCCGCAGCGCCTGCCTCTCCCGGTTTCATGGCCGAGACGTACTTCTGCGCTGCCGCGTCCAACTTCCCGACGACTACCCCAGCGAACCGAGCCGCCGCTTTCCGGCAATCTACTCGATTCCAGGCTTCGGCGGCGACGAGCGCGAGGCCCTTCGCTATCTCCGATTCCTCGGAGCGCCGACCACACCCGTCGTCCGTGTCGGGCTCGCCGGAATGTGTGCCCTCGGCCATCATGCCTGGGCCGACTCGGCCAACAACGGCCCCTGGGGACAGGCGCTCGTCGAAGAACTGATTCCCCATCTCGAAAAGGAGCTCCGCCTCATCCCCGAACCGTGGGCGCGCCTGTTGACCGGGCACTCCTCTGGGGGCTGGAGCAGCCTGTGGGTGCAGATCAGCCACCCGGACTATTTCGGCGGGGTCTGGGCCACCTCGCCCGACTCAGTGGACTTTCACGACTTTTCCGGGATCAACCTGTACGATCCTGCTTCCAATTTCTACAGGAGTGCAGACAGCCGGCCGCGCCCCATCATGCGCCGAGGAAACGACATCGTCCTGAAACTCGAGGACTTCGCCCGCATGGAGGACGTAATCGGGCCCGGCGGCCAGCTCGGCTCCTTCGAGGCGGTCTTCGGCCCGCGCGGACCCGACGGACGTCCCCGGCGTCTCTGGGACCGCGACTCCGGGGCGATCGATCCCGAAACCGTCGCGCATTGGCGTCGCTATGACATCGTCGACAGGCTCCGGCGGGATTGGGCGCTCCTGGGTCCGAAGCTGGCGGGCAAGATCACCGTCATCATGGGCGAGGAGGACAACTTTTTTCTCGAAGGGGCCACCCGGCGGCTGAAGTCCGCCCTTCAGGAACTCGGCAGCGATGCCCGCATCATCCTCGTTCCCGGCTGCGACCACGGCTCGATCCTGGTTTCCGAACCCGCCCGGCGCATGATCGAGGAGATGTGCGCAAAGGCCCGATCGGCGACGCTGTCGAATCGCCCCCGCTCCGGCAGCGACGGCCGCCCCGCGCCCGGCGGACCATAGACGACTGCCCCGTCGTCAGTGCGGAGCCGGTGGGCAATTGGCGCGTATGTACAGGTCCCGGCCCCGTCGCGCGACCGAGCCTACGTCGTCGCGCGGCTTGAGAAGGCCCCCCGCATCCCTACAATACCCCGCTCTGATCGTTTGACGAACCGGTTAGCGAGCCAGAACCTGATGTCGCAGCAGAACCTCGATGTCTTCTACGAGCCGAATCTCAGGCTGACCCGCGCCTACGGGCTCCTGGGCTATAACGCTGGCTACGCCGAAGTCGTCGGCCGCGATTCGTTTGACCAGCATCAGAAAGACTTGGTTTGGCGGCTCCTGGGGGACGTCCGCATCGGCCCTGAAAGCACGGTGATCGACGTGGGGTGCGGGATCGGCGGTCCGAGCGGCTGGATCTTCGATCGCTACGGGCCGGCGCGGCTGATCGGCGTGGAGTATTGCCCGACCAGCGTGCGTGCCGCCGAGCAGCGCTGGGCCGGCCAGGTACGTCGGCCCTACTTTCTTCAGGGGGATGCCCATCGCCTGCCCCTTGCCGACGAATCGGTCGATGTCATCTTCAACCTCGAGTCGGCCCTCCACTACGCCGACAAGCGGAAGTTCATCTCTGAATGCAAGCGGGTCCTCAAGCCCGGCGGGACGCTGTGCTTGGGCGATATCTGCACTGAACACAGGCGATTCTTCGCCTTGATTGGGCTTCTGAACCGAATCCGCACGCAATTCAGCACGCACGCCTCCCTCTGGTCCGCCGCGAGGTACATCGACACCTTCGGCTCGCTGGGCCTGAGCCTCCTTCGCCACGAGGATGTCTCGCGGCAGTCCGCCGACTCCCTACACGACGGCCTGACCGACATCGGCCGGCGCGGATGGGGCGCCGCCCGCGGCTTCCGGGGGAGATTCTTCTACCTCTGTTTTGTCGAAAAGCTTTTGCGCCGCCGCTGGCTGACCTACGATCTGTTTGCCGTCGTCAAGAAATGAGGGCCCGGAAGGGCCGAGTCGGGTCGGCGAAAAAAACAAAGTCCGCCAGGCCGTCTTTTGCCGGGCGGACTTTTTACGCTCTTGGAGAGCGGAGTAACACTCGCAGTCGAGCGAAAGCCGATTACAGGGCGATGAACCCCAAGGCCGCGAGCTCTGCGAGCCAAATCACCGCTCCAATGGGCCACACAAGGATGATTCCAAGCAACCAAAGCCACTCGCTCATGTTACACCTCTCAAAAAAGTACATTCCGGCAGCCACATGGCTACCCGTACATGTGCGCGAAATCCTAACAAGGAGTATATCGGTCCGCAAGCCTCATTAACCCCAGTTCCAGTAAAAAAAGGCGATGATTATCGCCCCGCCCCTGCCCGGACGGCACCGTTACGACACCAGCAGCAGATTAAGGGGGCTCTCCAGGTAGCTCATCACGGTACGGATAAACCGCGCGCCGTCGGCGCCGTCGATGATCCGGTGATCGAACGAAAGGAACAGGGGCAGCATCTTCCGTGGAACGATTTGACCGTCCCGCACGACCGCCTTCCATTCCAGCTTGCCCATGCCGAGGATGGCCGCCTCCGGCCAGTTGATGATCGGGGTCGCCATCGTGCCGCCCAGTGCCCCGACGTTCGTCACCGTAAAGGTGCCGCCCCGCATGTCATTGATGTCCAGTTTGAAGTCCCGAGCCCGGTCGGCCAGTTCCTTCAGTTCACGGGAAATCGTCATCAGCCCCTTCCGGTCCGCGTCGCGCAGCACCGGCACCATAAGCCCCTTCGGCGAATCCACGGCGATACCGATATGCACGTATTCCTTGAAGATCATCGTGCCCGCCGCCTCGTCAAAGGAGGCGTTGAACTGCGGAAACTGCCGAAGTGCCCCCGCCACCGCCTTCACCACGAAGGCCGTCAGGGTCAGCTTGGCCCCCTTCTCTTCGAAGATGGCCGACTGCTCCTTCCGGAACGTCTCCAGGTCCGTCACGTCCACCTCGTCGGCATGCGTCACGTGCGGGATCGTCGTCACCGATCGGACCATCGCCCGCGCGATCGTCTTGCGAATCTGCGGCACCGCCTCAACCCGCACCGGCCCCCACTGCGAAAAGTCGGGCAGCGCCTCGCTAGAGACCTGCGCCGAAACCGGCGAGACCCGTGCCGCCGTCGGAGCCGGGGCTGCCGCCGGTCGGGGGGCCGCGCTCGGCGCCGGCGCCGCGACCGGGCCCGCGCCCTGGCCGCTCGGCCCGGCGATCATGTACCGCTCGAGGTCCTCTCGGACGATTCGCCCGCCCGGTCCGGTGCCATGCACCTGGTTGAGGTCCACCCCCATCTCGCGGGCCTGCCGCCGAATCGCCGGTGCGGCCGGGATCGGCCCTTCGGCCGGGCGCGGCGCTTCCGCCACCGCCGCCGCCGCGCGGGACACCGATCCGTCACCGCCGACCGCCGCCGTCTGCGGCCGAACGGCCGGAGCCCCGACCGACGCCGCGGGCGCGCTGGCCGACTTCGTCGCGGCCGGCGCCGCGGCCGGCGCGGCCTTCGCCGCCGAGGCCGCTCCGCTCCCGCCGATCTCCAGCAGGACCGTGCCCACCTTGACGGTGTCACCGACCTTGACATTCAGCTTCGAGACGACGCCCTCGAACGGAACCGGCAGCTCGACCGCCGCCTTGTCCGTTTCGACCTCCATGACCATCTGGTCGGCCTTGACGGAGTCGCCTTCCTTGATCATCACGTTTACGATCTGGGCCTCGTGAATGCCTTCGCCCAGGTCCGGCAGTTTGAATTCTTTACCCATAAGAGAGTTTTCCCGATGACACCACGTTGCAGAAACCGTAAAAAAATCGAAAGTTCAAAAGTACGGCAAAATCCGCTCGTTCACTCCGCCCCCATGGCTCCAAAGCCCAAGAGTTTCTAGCCCGGTCATTCCCATTGGCACCCGTCAAGTCACTTCAACGTTGCCGCATTTCACCGTCTCGCCGTTTCCTAGAAATTCACCACTTCCTTCACCGCCGTGATGACCTTCGTGCTGTCCGGCAGGTACGCGCGCTCCAGGTTGAAAAACGGCATCACCAGGTCGTATCCCGTCACGCGCTGAACCGGCGCCTCCAGGTACATCAGGGCGTTTTCCACAATCCGCGCGATGATCTCCGCCGCCGGTCCGCAATTCCGCGGCGCCTCGTGAACCACCACGCACCGGCCCGTCTTCTTTACCGATGCCGTGATCGCCTCGGTATCCAGCGGCACCAGCGACAACAGGTCAATCAGCTCGGCGTCGATCTGGTACTCCTCCATCAGCTCGTCCGCCGCCTCCAGCACCGGACGCATCGACGCGCCGTAGCTGATGATCGTCACATCGCTTCCCGCCCGCACCACCTGCGCCTTCCCGATTTCCATCGTCTCCGGCTGCTCCGGCACCTCTTCCTTGAACGCACGGTAACACGCCTTCGGCTCGTAAAACATCACCGGGTCCGGATCGAAGATCGACGCCCGCAGGAGCGCCCGCGCGTTCCGAGGCCCCGAAGGGATCACCACCTTCAAACCCGGCAGGTGCGCCCAGATCGCCTCGCGGCTCTCGCTGTGATGCTCGATCGCCCGAATCCCCGCCCCGTACGGCATGCGTACCACCATCGGGCAGGTAAACCGCCCGCGCGTGCGATTCCGAAACCGGCTGGCGTGGTTCTCAATCTGGTGAAACGCGTGGTAGCCGAAGCCGGAAAACTGCATCTCCGCGATCGGCTTGAACCCCGCCATGCACAGCCCCACGGACACCCCGGCAATCGCGGACTCCGCCACCGGAAAATCCACGACGCGGTCCGGGCCGAATTCCTTCAGCAGCCCCTCGGTAATTCGAAACACGCCCTCGTCCTGACCCACGTCCTGCCCGAGGATCAGCACCGTCGGATCTTCCGCCATCGCTTCCCGCATGGCGAGATTCAGGGCCTTTGCCATTGTCAGTTGTGCCATCGCATTGTCCTGTTCATGGTTCGTCGGGCGCCGCCCGCTCGTGTCGCTGCCGATTCCGGTTGATCCTCAATGCACCTGCCGATACAGCGCCGGGTTGTCCTGCCCGGACGCGCCCCCTTCGCCGCCCGAGGCCGCATCGAGATATGCCCGAAACTCCCCAAGCTGCGCCTCGAGGTAGTTCGGCATCGTCTCAAAGCAATGATGAAACGGCTCGAGAATGTCCGGCTCGTACTTCTCGGCATTCTCCACCGCCGCCGTGATCTCCGCGCCGATCTCCTCCTCCATCACGTCGCGCGCCTTGTCATCCAGCACCCCGCGCTTCTTCAGATACTTGTAGAACCGCGACAGCGGATCGCGGCACTTCCACTGCTCCACTTCCTCCTCCGTGCGGTACTTCTTCGGATCATCCGCCGTTGTATGCACGCCCAGCCGATACGTCACCGCCTCGATGATCGTCGGCCCCCCGCCCCGCCGCGCCCGATCCACCGCCTCCCCCGCCGCCGTGATCATGGCGAGGATGTCGTTCCCGTCGACCTGCATCCCGTTGAACCCGTAGCTGATCGCCTTCTGAGCCAGCGTCGTCGCCGCAGACTGCTTCTTCCGAGGCAGCGAGATCGCCCATTGGTTGTTCTGGATGATGCACACCAGCGGCAGGTTGAACGCCCCCGCAACGTTCATCGCCTCGTGGAAATCCCCCTCGCTCGTGCCCCCGTCACCCACGAAGCACACCGCCACCGTCCCGTCATGCCGAAGCTTGCAGCCCCATGCGATCCCCGCCCCGTAGAGACACTGGCTCGCCACCGGCACGCAGATCGGCGTGTCGCGCACCCCGTCCGGCGTCCGCGCCCCGATTTCGTTGCCCCCCCACCACAGGATCAGCCGCTCCATCGGCCAGCCCCGATACAGCATCGCCGCCGGCTCTCGAAACGACGGCACAAGCCAGTCATTTTTGCTCAGCACGTAGGCCGGGCCGAGCGATGCCGCCTCCTGCCCCAGCGCCGGGCCATACGTCCCGATCCGCCCCTGACGCTGAAGCTTGAGCATCCGCTCGTCATACCGCCGCGCCAGCAGCATCGCCCGCAGGATCTTTCGCAGCTCCTGCGGCTCAAGCTTCGGCTCCAGCGACGAATCCACGTTGCCCTCCGCGTCAAGGATCGACAACGATTCCACGTAGTTCTCAAGTTCGATCTTTCCTCGAGGCACAGCTCCTCCCTTCGGAGTCGTTCGCCATGTCGCTGGGGACGAGACCCTATGGCTCTTCTGGTTTCCTGCTCCGGACTCACACCCGCCGGCCGGCCGGCCGGGCCGCCCCGATGCCGGGCATGCTTCAATCGGGGGACCATTCTAGCCAGCCGGCCCCATTTGCGAAACCCGCTCCGACCTGCCGAACAGACCTGTGATTTGGCCCCGCCGCCTCCCGATTGAATCACCTGCCAACCATCATACGCCCGCCAGGCCAAGGACAAATGGTCACGCCTCCGCCCGGCACCGCCTCGCGAAGTTCACTCGACACACCCCGCGCCGCCCGCGTCCTCCGCCCGCACGATCCCCTTGAAACCCGGCGGGGGCGTCGGCTGTTCGGGCGTCGGATGAAACACCTCCTGGCCGGTGTCCAGGTCCACGCCGTAGATATCCGCGACCGCCTCGTGCAGCGTCTTCAGGAATTCCGCGTGCGTGTACGGAGTGCCATCCTCTTTGCGCCCATACCGCGCGACCGGCGTCCGCCGCTTGCGCTCTTCAATTGCCGCTTTCTCTGCTTCCGCCTCCGCCAGCCGCTTCCGCCGCACCGCGTCCAGCGCGATCCGGTAACAACCCAGCAGCCTCTGAAGGTCGATCGGCCGGTCCGAATCCGCGTACGCAAGCTGCTCCGCGATGCGCTGCGCCACCAGGCCGGGCAGCCGCTCCGTGAAATCCGCCTGCGGCTCGCCCGTCATCTCCCGCAGGTGCGCCGCCGCGGCCCGCTGCCGCAGCCCACGCGCATACATGTAAAAAGCCGTGAAGCTGACACCATATCCCTCCAGCCCCCAGTGCCGGTACCACTTCTTGTACCCTCCCGAAGGGCTTTCGAGGATCGACTCATCGACCATTCGCCGAATGGACTCCGGCACCCGCTCCACCACCGACGAACGCGAATCACCTTCCACCGCCTGCTGCGCCTTTTCGTCGCCTTCCATGTCTCTTCCTCCAACTGTCCCCGCGTCCATGCACCGACGCGAAGCCCAACCCCCCGCCCAGGAGACAGCCCCCACGGCCCGCCCCACGCGGATTAATGGAATCCCTTGCTCCCCGTCCGCGCATGCACTCCACGTCGCGCGACGGCGTC
>QEVG01000062.1 GCA_003576905.1 Planctomycetota bacterium
GCCGGGGCGGGCGCGGCCGGCGGAATCGCCATCATCGACGGTTTCGGCGAAAGCGCTGTAGGAATGGTGACGCTCGTCAATAACATCGTGGCGGGCAGTACTTCGGGCGCTGACATGCTGGTTTCCTTAGAGGATGGCGGCACAATCATCGGCAGCCACAATCTGATCGGCGACGGCAGTCACACTCTGATCCACGACGCCTTGGGCGGTCTGAAGAACACGATCACCGGCGACCCGCTCTTGGGCCCGCTGGCCGACAACGGCGGACCAACCAAGACCCACGCCCTGCTCGCCGGCAGCCCGGCGATCGACGCAGGCGGGGCGGACTACGGGGTCGAAATCCTGGACGGCCCGGTTGAGGCGATCTCCGACCCGAGCTTCGAGACGCCCTCCCTGCCGGCGGCCTCTTACGCTTATAACCCCATCGGCTCGGCGTGGACCTTCAGCGGCAGTGCCGGTCTGGCCAGCAACGGCAGCGCGTTAAAAAACCCCGCTGCCTTGCAGGGCGCCCAGGTCGTCTTCTTGCAGAGCAACGACAGTTCGATCAGCCAGGTGGTCTATCTTGATGCTGGCAGGTACCTCTTCAGTCTCAGGGGCGCCCAGCCGCGAGACCTCCCGAGTTTCGACGAGTACCAGGCCGTCGGGATGTGGGTGGACGGCGTGAAAGTGGGCATCGCCGTGCCGTATCTCGAATTCGACTGGACCCCCCACACGTCCAGTTCCTTCACCGTCACGGAGGGCCCGCACACGATTCAGTTAGTCGGCCAGGACCTGAATAAGATGGCCTTTCTGGAACAAATCGAACTGATTTCATTCAGAACTGAAATCCACACCGTCGACCTCTCGACCACCGACCAGCGCGGCAGTGGATTCGCGCGCGTCAACGGCGGCCGCATCGACATCGGCGCGTTCGAAGCGACCAACCACGGCGACTACGACGAGGACGGCGACGCCGACGGCTTCGACTTCCTCCTCTGGCAGCGGCAGCTTGGGTCGCCGGCCGTCCCCAGCGGCAGCGGCGCCGACGGCGACGACAACGGAACCGTCGACGCGGCCGACCTGGCCGTGTGGCGCGAATGGTTTGGCACGCCCCGCGCCGCGGCCGCAGCCGCCGCGGTCGCCGAGCAGGATGTCGCCGTGCGGCTCAGCGAGCCAGCAGCCTTCGATGCGGCGCTGGTGGCCCTGGCGCAAGCCGAGACGAGCTTCCGCGCGCGTGCGGCCTCCCCGCCCGCGGCGCGGCCGACGTGGCGCATGGCCGCCCGCCTCGCGTTCATTCCGGCCGTCACGGATAAGATCGACGCCCCACTCACGAGGTTGTCGTCGGACGAAGCGCACCGCGAAATCGATTTTCACTTCGCCGAGTTGAGCGGAGAAGTCGACGACGCAGCCAGCGCTGAGCTCGATTCCCTTGGATCGCAGCGTTTGAAGGCGTCGTTGGCGACCCATGGCTACATCGTCGGCAATCGAGTCAATCAGGCCTCCCGCCGATGAAACTGCGCGGTCAGGCTTCAAAGAAAAGTCTCCTCAGCAGTATTCGTGGGTGAAATTCTGGCTGAGCGAGTTGTCCAAGCTGTTGATATAAACTGCACTCCCCATACTTCTGCAGCTTCCCAAACACGACCCTGCTCCCCCACCGCTAGCGGGCCGAATTCTTCCTGCAGCTCGCGGAGAATTCCCAAATTCGGCGCCCCACCACCTCCGCAGTTATCATCCTTGATTTCCTCTCTTCGCCAGCTTCCTGCCAGCATCAGGCCCGCCCCCCTGAAAACGCCCTCCCGCATCATCGCCAACTACGCCCAAGGCGCAAAGTGCAGGATGCACCCCGCCGCGGCGCCGGCATGCGACTCGTCTTGCGACGGGACCTCGCGGTTGCTACGCTTCGCGCCGCGCGTGGCGACCTTCGCTCAAAAGCGGGCGTCGTCGTCTCCATAGTACGGCGGCTTGGCGTGTCCTGTCGCCGGCGATGGACTTCTCCGCATCACGAGGAACATTGGCATGGACCGTGCTTTCCGACCTTGCTGTTCTAGCGCGATCCTCGCATGCATCGCCGTTGGGTGCGCCGCGTCGACGGGCTGCATCGGCAGTATACTTGCCACCGGCATCTACTTCTGGAACGGCGGCAACGTCGTTCCGGCCGAGTACGAGGGATTGGAGAGCGAGCGGGTGGTGGTCCTTTGCCGGCCTCCCGCGTCGTATGAATACCGCAACGCTGGCGCGGCCCGGGCGATCGGTTCGCGCGTGAGCACGATGCTCGAAGCGAACGTCAAAGAAATCGACGTCGTCAGCCCCAAGGAGGTCGATAACTGGGTCGACGAGCAGGATTGGGACAACTTCAAGGACCTCGGCCGCTCGGTGAAAGCGACGCGCATCGTCTACATCGAGCTCGACGATTTCGACCTCTACAAAGGCAAGACGCTGCTCCAGGGAACGGCCGACGTATCGATCTCGGTGTACGACATGGAGGATCGGGGCAAGCTCGTGTGGGAGCGCCGCCTGGGCCAGGTGCTCTATCCGAAGAACAGCGGCATTCCGGCGGCGGACAAGCCGGCGCAAATCTTCGAGCGAGAATTCGTCGCCATGCTTTCGCGGCAAATCGCCGAGCATTTCTACAAGCACGATCCCAACGCGATGTTCGCGCTGGACGCCCTGGCTAATCAGTAGCGATGGGCGTCTCGCCGATGCGGTATCCGTGCGAGCCCGCCGGCGACCGTCGCGCTCTCACAAGGGCGGCGGATCGCGCCGCGGCGGGCCCTGCGGCTGGGGCCGCGGGGGTTCGGGCGGTCGCGCTTCGCCCGGTTCCGCCGGCGGCGGAATGAACGTGTAATCCTCGTCCCAGCGCCAACCTAGCGGCGTGGCCAACTCGCGCTCGGCCAACATGGCCCAAGGCGTGCCTGGATGGTCGCGCACCACGCCTTCGAGGTAGGTCCGCGCCTTGGCGGCGATCTTTTCCAAGCCGCTGGCCGCGAAGTGCTCGTCGGCCCGGAGCACCCAGGTGTTGTTCTTCTCGTTCTTGAACGGCATGCCTTGCTTCGCTTGGGCGAGCATGATGTTGTAGCCGTCGGTTCGCGCCTTGACGGCCAGCGCCCGGCCCACTGCCAGGTCGTATCCCGCCTGCCAGCGCGGTTCCCGCAGCGCGTCGCGCTCCGCTTCGCCGGCCAGCAGCGTTTGGCACAGCAGATCGATTCTCGGCTGCAGGATGGCCGCCGAACGCTGCGCCAGCGACAGGGCCTGCGCGAGTTCGGCCTCGTCGCGCTTGGGAAACCGCAGCCGCACGTTCTCCATCTGTGAAAGCCACGTCATCTCCGCCGCTTGCACCAGTGCCCGGCGGGCGGCGTTGGACTGCACCAGTCGAGCGTAATCGGCCAACGGCAAATAGTCGGGTTGGTAGCGTCGCATGGCATCGGCATCGAAAAACGCGGAGAAATGCGCCGATAAGTTGTCCGTTTCCTCGCCGCTGACGCGCCGGCCGACCGCCCGATTGGGATGCACCGCAAAGTAAAGCCCGCCGGTTTCGTAACACAGCCGCGTCAGCCCGTACGGACCAAAGCCCGAGTCGAGCAGTTCTTCTTCGTCCCCCCGTTCGGCGAAGCGAAGCTTGAGCGACTCCGGCATCGCCGATTCGGGACCCAGCGTCACCGGGACCCACTGCGGTCGCTGGTCGAACTTCGGATCAGGGTCGATCCACTTGACGTACGCCGTTTGCCGGCCAAACGGCGCCGGGCGGCCGACCACGTACACCGGCATCGCCAGTTTCCGGCAGACCGCGACAGTCTCGTCGACCGCGGCCGCGTCGTCGCCCGCTTCGTCGGTGAACACGATGAGCATCACCCGCCGTCTGCCGTTCTTCGCCGATCCGTAGCCGCGGAACTTCTCCGCCGACATGGCGATCGCCTGAAAGACGTTTTCCCGGCCGGTCTCGTCGTCGGCGATTGAGGTCACCGCCCGTTCAATTTCCTCGAAACTGTCCGTGGGCTTATCGGTGAGCATCCGCGGCTCGGCGCCGAATCCCACGACCGCCGTCAGCAACGGTTTATCCTCGTGCCGGCGAAAGGCGGGATTGTTCGCCGCTTCGATGACTCCCAGCTCCTCGTAGATTCTCCGAAAGCGCTTCACCACGTTGGCCCGCTCGGCGCGGAGACTGCCCGACTGATCGAACAGCCAGACCACCAGCGTGGGCCGCTGCTCCAACGAAGCCAGAATCTCGTGCGTGAGTCGGTCGATGGCCCCTTCGGTCCCGGTGACCCCGACGGCGCCCGCCCCCTGCACGTTGATCGCGGCCGTGGCTTCGGGGCCTACGGCGATCTCCGTTTCGACCAGTTCCACCGCGGGACGCTCGGCCATCTCCGCCAGCAGGTCGGCCTCGGGAATGACCAGCGACCGCTGGCTGAACGCCGCGGCCGAGGCCAGCGCCCCGTCTAACCCGCCCGCCGCCGCGGCCCCGATCGCCTCGTGCGCGATGTCGCTGGAAACGAACTCCTGCGAAAGGGCCTCGGCCTCGACTAGTTCGGCTGCCGCCAGCGCCAGATCGATCCGCCCGGAGTTGACAGGCAGCGCCAGCGTCGCCGCGGTGAGGCCGGCCAAGGCGATCAAGTGCACGACCAGGCTCAATCCCCACGCGGCCGATTCGCCGTCGACCAGCGGAACCGGACCCTGAGCGCACGAACTGGCGTCGTCGGCGTCTTGAAGCGCAGTCACCATACACGCAACGGCAGAAAAGCGAGGCCCTTGCCCATATTCTGGCCCACCGGCGCCGGCGAAGCAAGAAAGCAGCGGCGCCGCGGTGCAGGCCGTGCGCCTGTCCACCTCGGCCTTGCTACGCCTTCATTGCGCGGGTGGCCCTGGTTCTTTGAACCAGGGCCGGCGGAGCCGGCAAGACGTTGTTACTCGGACTGCGTTTTAAGCCTCCTGTGGCTGCGCCACGCGCGGTTCGAAGAACCGGGGCCACCCGTGGTTTTGCCACTTCTTCCTTGCGCAAGTTGCAGTGGACGGAGTACAATCCCCGGCGAGACAATCATGTTGGGAGGCTATCCGATGTTTCGCCCGTTCGCGCTTGTACACGCCCTGGTTGTCGCGGTCGCAGGGACTTCGGCGGCGGCCGAGGAAATCCCGCTGAAGGAGATCTGGGCTTTCAAAATGCCTAACACCAAAGACATCCTGGAGTTGGATGTAGATAGGGAGCCATTAGTCCACGCTTTACTTGCCCAGATTCGCGACACATGGAACCAGGAAAAAGGCATGGTCGTTCCCGGGGAAGGCAGGGACGCGCTGGAAAACGTCTATCGCATCCGGGTCAACCGAGAGAAGCGGAGTCAAGTATCACCCGACGAACCGCTATCTCTTGTGTTCTTCACCAATGCAACCGGTCACGCCGTCGAGATCCAGCAGGTCGAACGAAAGGGGAATCACTTCACGATACGATACCGGTTCGTACCGCGTATGCAGGCGGACTCTCCTCAATACATCGCGTTGATCCCGATCGGACCGGTCGGCGTAGGAAAGTACTCCGTAGAGATTGACCCATTGCCGCTTGAAAAGAAGTATCGCGATCTCGGCCTGAGCGAACCCGGAGAACGTCAGATCAACAACGTTTGCGACTCGTTCACGTTTATTGCCCTAGAGAATGAGAGGTAGCAATGCGATGGACCTGCCTCTTTGGAAGCATACTCGCTATAGCACTTTCAAGCATTGCCACAGCGGATTCTCAGAGCGTCGGCGGAAATGGCATCAACGCCACGAACCTGAATAGGCCCGACGGAGTCACGCTGACTGGTGTGGGGATTACCGTTGGTCAAGTTGAGCTGGATCGTGCTGCTGTACGGGGATTCGACAGCGACGCGAATTCGAACGCGTTCGTCATTCCTGACGAATCACGACTCAAGAACGGTATGTTTCCAGGACCTGATGTCGGGGTAGGCGATGGCCACGCGCTGTCAGTTGCGAGCATTATAATTGGCGCGGCTGGGGCGCCGACCAGCGTTGCTCGAAATGCGGCGCTGTACTCCTCTGGTTTTCACTCTGGCTTTGGTCCGGCCGGCTATCCGAATATCCTCATAACAACACAGTACGTCGCGAATCGATATTCGTTTAGTGATTCCCGCCGCATACGTGCCATCAACCACAGGGGTCCTCAGCGGAATTCGTGGGTGAGTTGACGTTGCTTGGCGGGGCGCGGGGGAAGGGACCATGAGGCCCCAAGGTCCCTTCCCCCGGACCCCCAA
>QEVG01000041.1 GCA_003576905.1 Planctomycetota bacterium
GCATTCAGGTTGTTCAGGTTTCATTCAGCCTTCCTGCGCAAGGAACGCGGTTTTTCAGGATAAAAATAATTTGTGCATGCCCCCGTTCAGGTTTGCTTATCCGCCCCCTCGCACCGCCCTCCGCGCCGTCCCGCCCCCCCCCGCGCGCGCCCCGCGTCGCTTCCGTGCGGAGTCGACGCGAGTGCCACGCCCGCGCCCCCGACCAGCCCCCTGGCCTTCCTGTGCCCTGTTTCCTGTTCCCTTTTCGCCCTTTCCCGCTTTGCGATACAATGACCCCTCTGGATCAACCCTGTACGGAGTACCCACATGCCACGCATCATCCGAGGCGGCCTCATTCAGGCGACACTCTCCGAGCCGGGCAACGCCCCCATCGAAAAGATCAAGAAATCCATGATCGAAAAGCACGTCGCCCTCATCGAACAGGCCGCGGGCAAGGGCGCGCAGGTCGTCTGCCTCCAGGAACTCTTCTACGGCCCCTACTTCTGCTGCGACCAGGACACCAAGTGGTACAGCATGGTCGAGAAGATCCCCGACGGGCCGACGACCAGGCTCATGTGCGACCTGGCGAAGCGCCTTAAGCTCGTCCTCGTCGTCCCCATGTACGAAGAGGACCTGCCCGGCGTCTATTACAACTCCGCCTCGGTCATCAACGCCGACGGGCAGTACCTCGGCAAATACCGCAAGATGCACATCCCCCACGTCGCCCCCGGCTTCTGGGAGAAGTTCTTCTTCCGGCCGGGCAACCTCGGCTACCCCGTCTTCGACACGGCCGTCGGCAAGGTCGGCGTCTATATCTGCTACGACCGGCACTTCCCCGAAGGCGCGCGCTGCCTCGGGCTAAACGGCGCGGAGATCGTCTTTAACCCCTCGGCAACCGTGGCGGGGCTGTCCGAGTACCTCTGGAAGCTGGAGCAGCCGGCCCACGCCGTGGCCAACCAGTACTTCGTCGGCGCGATCAACCGGCCCGGCTTTGAAGAGCCGTGGCGCTTCGGCGAGTTCTACGGCCAGAGCTACTTCTGCGACCCGCGCGGGCAGATCATCGCCCAGGGCAAGCGCGTCGAGGACGACGTGGTCGTCGCCGACCTGAACCTGGACATGATCCGCGAAGTGCGCAACACCTGGCAGTTCTTCCGCGATCGGCGACCGGAAAGCTACGACGAAATGGTCCGGCTGTAGTCGCCGTCTGCCCCGCAACAAACATTAATCTTGCCGGACTCCCGATAATACGCGCGGAGAGCGATCCCAACGCGCCCGATTCTCCCCGCCGCCTCATAACCATTTGCCCGCCGCCCGCTTCTATTGGATATCACATGTAACGCCCTGCCGAACATCCACGAGGCGGGCGCGACGCCCCTACGCCCACGAAAGACGGACTCATGGTGTGCCCCGCCGCCCTTCGCGCCAGCGGTGCCAATAGACTGGCATCGATCGGCCTGTTGACCGCCGCTCTGGCGATCGTATCGCCGGGCTGCGATACGCCGGCTGAGTTCGCGGAAGCCCTCGCGGCGATCTATCCCGGCAACACCGTCCCCCCGATGAACCTCGCCGCCCTCCGCGCCCTTCCTGACAGCGACGGCGACGGCATCCCCGACGCCTTCGATCAGCACCCGGACAACCCCGACGCCGACGGCGACGGCATCATCGACGGCGCCGATTCCGACCTCGACAACGACGGCGTGCCCAACTGGCAGGACCCGGACCAGCTCGGCATGGACGCCGACGGCGACGGAATCCCGGACCTCTTCGACACGGACCCGCTCAACCCCGATAGCGACGCCAACGGCATTCCGGACGGCGAGGAGAACGACCTCGACGGCGACGGCATCCCCGACGCGCTCGATCCGTTCCCCACCAATCCCGACGCCAACGGAAACGGCGTACCCGACGGCGACGAAACCGACTCCGACGGCGACGGCATTCCGGACTCCGTCGACCCCGCACCCGGCAACCCAGACGCCAACGGCAACGGAATCCTGGACGGGCATGAGACCGACTCCGACGGAGACGGTGTGAACGACGCCGATGACACCGATCCCTTCAATGCCGACGCAGACGGCGACGGGATTCCGGATGGAATCGATCCCTATCCCAACAATCCCGACGCCAATGGCAACGGCATCGCCGATGGGTTCGAGATCGACTCGGACGGCGACGGCACCGTCGACGCGCTAGATGAATGCCCCGAGAACCCCGATTGCAACAACGACGGCGTGGCCGACGGGCAGCAGGTCGATTCCGACGGCGACGGCATCCCCGATGCCTCGGACCCGGACCAGAACAATCCTGACACCGACGGCGACGGCATCATCGACGGACTCGACCCCGAGCCGGAAAACCCGGACGCCAACAGCAACGGCATCCCGGACGGGGACGAGACGGATTCCGACGGCGACGGCCTAGTGGACTCCAACGACTCATACCCGGACAACGACGACGCCAACAACAACGAGATTCCCGACGGGTCGGATCCCTATTACCACGACGACGCCGACTACACGGGCCTGCTCGACGGCGAGTTCAAGGACGCCGACAGTGACGGCCTGCCTGCGGAAATCGACCCCGACGACAACAACCCGGACTATGACGGCGACGGATACCTCGACAGCATCGACGCCGATCCGACGGATCCGAATGTTCACTGAGGCACGGTTGCCGGAGAGCGCCGGCGCAGAAAAATGCCCACCCGGTCCGACCACCGAGTGGGCTGTAATGACCAGCGGATGGGCGAGCCGAACAATCATCCACTGGCCGAACACGCGTTGGAAACAGCCGCGTCGAAGACGTGGATGGCCCGGCGGCCACGCTGACGCGACGAATCACTACCTGTAACCGTATGCGGGGCCCTGTCTATTCCATCAGCAAGGCAATTTTTTCCGGTCAGTCGAACAGGTCCCGCCCAGGCGATTCGTAACTACACATAAGCTTCTTTCTGACAGAATATTACATATCCATTACATCGCCCGTGCGGTCCAAAAGGACCCTCGGCACATGGGCCTCGTCCGGGCCTTCCTTAACCAGAAGCCGCATCCGACGTGATGCCCATCCGAACCCCGCGGCGGCGAGGACCAGCGGCCAGGCGAAGCTCCCGGTCAGCGCATAAAGGATCATGCCCAGCCCCTGGGCCACGATTCCGCGGACGCCTACAAGGGTGCTGTGAATGGCCAGGTACTGAGGCGCCTTCGAGCTGTCGCCGGCCAGCCTGACTGGCCCGAGGGTCCAGGTCAGCTGCACGCCCACCATGCCGACGGCATAGAGAATCGCGAACAAACCCAGCCAGCCTGCGCTGGGCACGAAAATCAGCGCCAGGGGGTAAAGCGTCAGCCACGCGAAAGACCCGGCCGCGAGCCGCATCGGACCCACGCGATCCGCCACCCACCCCATCGGCGCGAGCAGCACGACGTTCGTTATCTGATATGCCACGATTGTGGCCTGGGCGAATTGCGTGTAGTTCAGCTTCAACCGGTCGGTCGCAATGGCCGGAATGAGCGCCGTACAGATCATCCATCCGATACCATACGACATGAAAGCCGCCTCGTAGCCCGCGAACCGGCGGTCCTCCTTCAGGACACGGGCCATGTCGCGCAGCGGCGCATGCCACGGTCCGCCCGGCGTGGCCGGCGCGCGCCCCCGCGCGCGCCAGAACGGCTTGTGTGAGATCGCGCGCACGCAGAGCAGTCCGCAGCCCATTACGCCGGCGACGGCGGGAAAATAGACGCGGAAGGCGTCGGGGCTTCGGTCGGACGCCATGCCGATGAGCTGTCCGGCAATCGTGGTCGCCAGAAACTGTGCCGCACATATGACACCGAAAACGCGCCCGTGCCGCGCGGCATCGTAGCAGGTCCGCAGCAGATCGGCGCTCAGTGGCGCCATGGCGGAAACGCCCGCCGCCCCGCCCAGCGCGGCGAGAAAGAACAGACCCATCACGATCCAGATGTTCGTCGCCGTGCCGATCAGCGCGATCGGCAGACACGCCGCAAGCGCGATGACGCACAGGTAACGCCCGGTTGCCAGCCGATCATAGAGCCGATTCCAGAAAATCGCCGCGAATTGCGTAACCGGCACGGACGCCGTCAGCACCGTCGTCTGCCAGTTGGTCGCGCCGAATCGCTCGCGGGCAAGAAACGGGAGGATGTAAACCAAGGCGTGCGCCGTGCCGAGGCAGAAGACCGCCGCTGCGTGCAGCGCCAGAACCAACGGTCCGCGCGGGGCGGCGGCCGCGGCGGACCGCTGTGGCACTGGGTCATTCATGTGTCAGCCACCCCGCATGGCATCACGATACGGAAAGACCGCACGACCGACCGCTTCGCCCGCCCTCCACGCATCCGACCGGGCGGGCCGCCGAATCCAACAGTTCCCAAGGGGACGTGGAAAGGGCCCCGGACCTTCTGATCCGGGGCCCTGTTGCGATGGATTACTGCCGCGCGGCCGGCACGACCGGCGGCGTCGGCCTACAGCGTGCCGTCGCTCTTCTTTGGAAGCTCGGCCGGCTTCTCGGCCGTGATCGGCGTCGGCGATGAGAGTGCCTCGAGGAATGCGAGCAGGTCGTCAAACTCCTGGTCTGTCAGATCGAAGGGCTTCAGCAGGGCGTCCTTGTTCTTATGGTCGCCCCCGCCCTTCATGTAGAACTCGATCACATCTTCAAGGGTCTCAAAGGCGCCATTGTGCATGTAGGGCGCCGTGTACTTCAGCTCGCGCAGCGACGGCGTCTTGAATTTGCCGCGGTCCGACTGGCTCTTGGTGATGAATTCCCGACCGTAGTCCGCATCCACACTCCGCGGGTTCGGATACTTCTGATCGGTCGCGAAAAAGTGCCGCGTGGCGATCCGATCAGCCTCCTTCTGGAGCGGCTCGATCTCCGGCACGCCGGTCGTGTGAAACTCGTTGTCGGTAAGAAGCGCTCCATGGTGGCAGGCAATGCAGTTGGCCTTGCCCGTAAACAGCTCCATACCGCGCTTCTCGGAATCGGTCAGCGCCGACTTGTCGCCGGAAAGGTACTTGTCCACCTTGCCGGGCTTGGAAACGATCGTCCGCTCAAACGCCGCGATGGCCTTCGCGAGATTGTCCATGGTCACGTCGCTGTTGAAGACCTTCTTGAACTGGTCGCGATAGTGCGGAATGCCGCTGAGCTTCTCGACGAGATGGGTGTAGTTCTGGTTCATCTCGATCGGGGCGGCGATCGGCCCGACCGCCTGCGCCTCAAGGCTGTCGGCGCGGCCGTCCCAGAACTGGAACTTCGCATAGGCGGCGTTGAGCACCGTGGGGACGTGCCGCCAGTGCTTTGTGCCGGGATAGGCGTCCGAAAGCTGAACGCCGTTGGAAAAACCCTTCGACGGGTCGTGACACTTGGCGCAGGACAGGCTGCTGTCACCGGACAGGCGCGGATCGAAGTAAAGCATCCGCCCCAGTTCGATCTTTTCGGGTGTCATGGGGTTGTCCGCCGGGACCGGAACAGGACCGAGCGGCTCGAGCTTTGCGCCGGCCGGCCCCGGATCGGCCGAAGCGACCACGCCGAACGCGGAACAGACAATCGCCGCGGCAATCGCCGCGAACAGGCCGGAAAAACTTTTCTGTGCGTTCATCGGTTCTTTCCTCACGCTCATGATGGGTATGTTGACCGGTACCACTCCATAGGGCATCCCGCTATCTTGTCTTCTCAGCGGTCCCTTCCTCACCCGCCTTCGGCTTGAGAACGACGTCCATCTGGGTCGTCTCGCCGGGCTTCACTTCTACGTCAAAAATCTGCTCTCCGAGATACTCCTGCCAGACTCCAAGCTGATACTTGCCGGGCGGAACGCCCTCCAGCCGAAACGAACCATCGTCGCCCGTCACCACGATGTACGGGTGCACCGCGACGTGGACGTAGGCCTGCATCCAGTCATGGACATTGCACTTCAGGTTTACCAGACCCGGCCTCTCGAACTGTTGCGTCGCCTTCATGCCCTGCTGCGGCTGAAGAATGTTGAAAAGCGTGAATATGCGCTGCGAAGCGTTGATGTTGTGCGCGACCGGGTCGCTGTTGACAATCTCGACCGGCGACTTTGCGCGCACGACCTGAACGTGCGGATGAAACTCGCACGTCTTCTGATCGATCGTGGACTTGGCGTCGGATTTCGGCCAGTCCTTCCCGGCGCTGATGTCGGCGAGGTACACAACCGCCTCGCCGACGCGGTGCTCGGCGTCGACCCTCATGAGCGGCACCTCGACGGGGTGCTGTTTGCAGGTCTCGTGATCCTTGACGACATGGATTTTCCTCGGCTTGGGGACGACACCCATGTACTGCACCGTTCCGGTGACAACCCCGCCGTCCTTCACTTCGATAACCTTGTAGGTCGTGGCCCGGCCCCGACGCCGACGCGAAGACCCGGCCTGCGAGCCGTCCGGCTGCGCCGCGGCGACCTGAAACTCGTCGGGACCGGTGTCTGCCGGCGGCGCCGCAGCGGCCTCCTGGGCGGCGAGCCGGGCGTCAGAAACTGCGAGAAAAACGCTCGCGATAACTATGAATGTATGAAGAATCCTGCTCATGGAAATACCTCACGCATGCATGACTGAGAGCCTGTCTGAGACACAAAAAAAGCGATTGCAATTCGCACGAAGTATAGCGCGCCCCTATACCCCTCGCCAGACCGCCCCCGGCTTGACACCCCCGCGATGGAGGCGATACTGCCACGCGTCTCGGCCGTACCGCGTGAGACACGCAACGGGCCCGGCGATCCCGAACACGCCACTCAGAACCGATCCGGCCCCGCGGCGTCGCGGCAAAAAGCCACTCCTCATAAAGGCAGGCGTTTCATGAACAGCATGGGAAAACTCGTCGCGGAGGCTTGGGGGACGTTTATCCTTTGTTTCATCGGCGCCGGGGCGATCTGCCTCGCGACCCTCAAGGGCGCCGGCTACGAAGGGCTTCTGGCCATTGCCGTGGCACACGGAATCGCCCTGTCCGTCGCTGTGTCCGCAACGATGAACGTCTCGGGCGGACATGTGAACCCCGCCGTGACTGTGGCCATGCTCGTGACGCGGCGCATCTCGGCCGGCGATGCCATCGCATACATCATTGCACAGTGCGCCGGGGCAACCGTCGCCGGCATTCTCATTCTCATGATCTTCAAGGGAATGACCACGGCCGACGGAACGGAAGTCGCCAAGGCCTGCAACCTCGGAACGCCCGTCCACATCGACTCCGTGTCAATGGGCAAGGCCATCCTGATCGAGGCGTGCCTCACGTTTCTCCTGCTGACCGCGGTCTTTGGCACGGCGGTCGATCCACGGGCGCCGAAGATCGGTGGTTTCGGCATCGGACTGATCATCTGCGCGGACATCCTCGTGGGGGGACCGCTCACCGGAGCCGCCATGAACCCCGCGCGGACCTTTGGTCCCGGCATCGTCGCGGCCCTGACCGGGAACCTGCCGCAGTTCTGGTCGCAGCATCTCGTGTATTGGGTCGGCCCAATTCTCGGCGGTGTGGCGGCCGCCCTCATCTACGACGGCTTCATCATGGAAAAGAAGAGGGCCTGACAAGGGAGTACGCGGCTTTTCACCGCGGTGATTCAGGACCAAGCCCCGCAGCCGCCGGGGGCGACCCCGCCCCGGCGGTGCGTGGCGCGAGGACTGAATCCGAGTATCATTTCCAACCGTCTGCCTCGCTGCGTGTCTGATTCCTCAGTCGGAGGACGAGGGGCGGCGCGCGGTCCGGCTGAAGCTTCCAATGAGTCGCGAGAATCGATGATCCTGGTCACGGGCGCAAGCGGGCTGGTGGGCCGCGAGTTAATGAAGCAACTCGCGGATGCAGGCATGTCCGCGCGCGGGACGGACATCCTCGCAGCAGGTTCGCCGGGTCTCCAGAAGGCCGATCTGCTTGATCCGGCCGCCTGCCGAAGACTCTGCGGGGGCATCGATTCGATCGTCCACACCGCCGCGCTCCAGCATCACAGCGAAGTGCCCCGATGGGGCCGCGAGGCCTTCTTCAATAAAAACGCCGAGATGACGCGCCACATGGTCGAAGCCGCAAGGGCCGCGGCCGTGCGCCACTTCGTCTTCGTCTCGAGCGACATGGTCTACGGCCTGCCGCCCGGCCGACCGATCACAGAACAGGACGAGCCGCGGCCGATCGGTCCCTATGGAGCAAGCAAACTGGCCTCCGAACGCGCCTGCCTCGGCGCCCGCGGACCGGCGCTGGCCGTCACGATTCTTCGCCCCCGGCTCATCATCGGTCCGGGCCGGCTGGGCGTTCTTCAAAAGCTGTTTGACCGGGTGCGCGCGGGCAAGACCGTGCCGATCTTCGGCCGCGGCGATCATCGCTACCAGATGGTCGCGGTGTCCGACGTCGCGGCGGCGATCGTTCTGGCGCTAAGCAAGCGCCGCGAGGGCGTGTTCAACCTCGGATCGGACAACCCGCCTCCGGTCCGCAAACTGATGGCGGATCTCTGCCGCCGGGCGGGGTCGCATTCGTGCATCGTCTCCCTGCCGGCGGTGCCGGCGAAACTGGCACTGAACCTGCTGCACGGCGTCCGGCTGGCGCCGCTCGCGCCCGAGCAGTATCGAATCGCCGACGTGGATTACGTGCTCGACACCTCGGCGGCGCGGCGCGCTCTGGGCTGGCAGCCGCGCCTTGCAGATTCAGATATGATGTGGTCCGCCTACGAGACCTACCTCGCCGCCGACCGTGCGCGGTGCTTCGGGACGGGCGAGAGCGGTCGGCCCGATGCCGCCGGACCGAACGCGTCGCCGGCTGTGAGTGCAAGAGTATCGACTCCTGGCTGAGCGCCGCCAGCATGGCCCCGGAGCCCGATGGCCCGGAACCGCGGCTTGAGAAAAGTGGGTAGTTGCCCGTTCCGACTGGATGGAGAACCGCACGCCTTGTCCTCAGTCGCATCCGCACCTCGCATCCCATCGAAAACCAGCCGGTCCGAGCCCGCGCCGCTGGCGCGACCGCTTCCGCGGCAGAGGCGCTGGTACTTCGTCCTGCGCGGGACTTTGCTGATCGCATTCATAACCCTTATCACGCACTGGCTGGCTCTATCCGACGGCGTCGTCCTTGACGACCACTGGCACCAGAAGGGTCTTCGCGAACACGGCTGGGGCTTTTCCGAGCTGCTGCGCACTCTGGATATCACCCCTTCCGAGTTCACCAATCTCTGGTGGCAGACGCGCGAGGTGAAGTGGCATTACCTGCGACCGTTTTTCATCGTGTGCATGAAGTTCATGTACACCGTCGTCGGCGGGAACAGCCCCGTCGCCCTTCACGCCTTCAGTCTCGCCTTGCACTTGATCTCCGCGCTCCTCGTCTGGCGGCTGTGCTGGCTGCTCACCCGGCATGAGGCAGCAAGCATCTTCGGCGGCATCGTCTTCGCCATTTATCCACACTCCGTCATCACCGTCGCTTGGCCTTCCTCCCAGAACGTCGTCCTACAGACGGCTCTCCTGCTTGGAGTCATCCTGGCCTATGTCCGGGCATCGGGCCTGCGTCTCGGCCCCGAGACCTGGACGTGCCCGCCTCCCGCGACGGTGCCTTTGCTCGCGCGGCGCTGGCTTGCTCCGGTGTTCGCGCTCTGGATTCTCGCGCTGCTCACACGCGAAAACGCCGTGCTTCTGCCCGCCATCCTCGGATCGCTGGACCTCGCCTTCGGCGGCCGCCGCCACGTCTGGCAGCGCCGCGGGGTCTATCTTGCGTTTTTCGTCCTGGGTTGCGCCTTTGTCGCCTGGCGCGAGTGGATGGGTATTCATCCATTGCCGGACGTGTATTGCCGGCGTCCCGCCGGTGACTGGGCCGAGTACCTGCCCTGGCTTGCAGCCAAGATTCTCCACTACCTTTGCGTCTCGATCTGGGTGGCGCCGATGTCCAGCGGCCCGACCGGACGCTACACCCCGTGGCAGACGGTGCCGGGCGACTGCCTGCTGATGCTCGGCTTCGTCGTTGTGATCGGCGGCGTCTACTGGCTTTCCACGCGGCGCGCCCGCGGCGCGTGGATCTGGCCGTTGTGGATCTTTCTCTCGATCCTCCCCGTGGCGGCCGTCGTGGAGAAGCCCCATTCGGGATACATGTGCGCCGTGGGTTTCGCGGTGGCCATGGCCCTTGCGCCCGTCGCCGTGCGGTTCACGCGGTCGAAATGGCTCACCGCCGCCACGCTCAGCCTGGTGAGTATTCTCTTTCTTGGTGTCGCATTCATGACCCCGGTAAACCGCCTGCAATGGCTGGGCATCGCGGCGGCCGAACGGTACACGCCTTCGTGGGTCGAGGTCTCGCCACCTCCCGCCGGAACGCGCGACATCTTCTTCATCAATCTTCCCTTCGTGGACGTCTACACGCGGCCCAACCTCGTCGCGCGGCTCGGGCCGGAGCTGGAGAAGATCAATGTTCACGTCCTGACCTACGCACCGCACATCCTGGAAATGAATCAGCGGACGGTCCTGGAACAGATCGACGAACACAGCTTCACCGTTACCATCGAGGGACAGGCGTACTTCTCCAGACTGCTCGGCCGCTTCCTGCTCGAGGCCTTCCGCGGCAGGGATCTCTTCAAACCGGGAGACGTCATCGAAGCCGACGCCTGCCGGGTCACCATTGTCGACGCAGACGCCCAGGGCGTGTGGAAGCTCCAGTTCACGTTTCCCCGGCCGCTTCAGGACCCGGGATACTGCTTCTACCTGACGACGAAAGTCTGCGGAGCGGCGCGGCTGCGTTTCGGCCCGGCACGTGATGGCGGCGTAACGGCGCGCCACGACCCGGCGCGAATCGAATCGCTCGAAGACCTGGACCGGCATGCCGGCCGGCTTTCGGGCGGACGGGCTGCCGCCGCCGACCCCCTCTTCGATGCCGCCTCGTCGAGCAACGCCGAACTCGCGGACCGGGCCGCATCGGCCCTTCAACCCGTCGTGCGCCACATGGCCGGCGTTCTCGGCGCACCCGTACAGGCCCTGCTGGACAAAGACGAGCTGAGCCGGAGCGAATGGCAACATGTCCGCGCGTGGTGGTCCCGCCACGTGGATGACCAGTACCTGCGCGAACTGTGGCTGCTCCGAAACACGTTCGACGATCTGATCTGGCTGCGCTACGAGATTGAGTTCGATCGATACATCGCAAGTTTCGTGTTCAAGAGCGACCTCTACCTGACCGGCCCTCCCTTTGACAACCCCCGCGGATATTGAGCAACCCATTGCACCTATATCAAATCACGCACGCAGCTTCCCTTTTCCCCCGCCGCGCGCAATCCGCGGCCGGCGCGGCGCCGAATCTATTGCTCGCGGCGACGCTCCTGACCGCCGGCTGCTTCGGGGAAACCTCCCACCCGATCCGGCCCGGTGACTATCATCGTCTTTCCGCCAATTCCGATTCATTGCCGGCGCGCCTCTCGGCGCGCTCGTGGCTGAGGCAGGCGCATCGCGCCCTTGCGCCGCTTCTTCCGCCGGAGGGCGCACCGCCGCTCCTCACCGAGGACATGATCGACTCAAACGGCCGCCCGATCGACGTGCTCAAACACTTCGGGCTGCGGCGAGGCGATCTCGAGAAGCTCAGCGGCAATTGCAGCGGCCTATCGCACACCGCCCAGCTTGCCGGAAGCGATTTCGTCGGCGGCGCCGCGCCGCACTGGCCCGGTTTCGATCCGGTGTGGGTGCCCGTCAACGACAGGATCTCACTGTTCGGCCTCATGGGCCACGCGGTCAATGAACGCGGGGAGACTCGCGAGGCGGACTGCATCGTCATCCTGCCGGGCATCCTGGGCCACACCGATATCAGCCGGACGCGCGATCTTGCCGCGGCGTTTGTGCAGAACGGCTACCATGCACTTGCTATCGAACTCCGCGGCCACGGCCAGACCGACATGCGGTACCCCGACGTGTATTACACCTTTGGCACGCTGGAAACCGACGATCTTATGGCCGTCTCGGAATGGCTCACCGCACAGCCGCAGGTTCGCCGAACCGGGCTGATCGGCTTCTGCTGGGGCGCGAACCACGCCTTGCTGTGCGCCTGGGAAGACGGGCGACCCGAACATCACGCCAGCATTTCGCCCCGACTCGTCCCGTACCTGCGCCCGCGGAATGGACGCCGCCATTACGAGGCCGGCATCATGGCGTTTTCACCCACGCTGCGCTTCGAGGAAATCATCGACGGGCTCGACGTGGACCGCGCCGGCGTCGAGTATCCCGTGCAGGCCAACCTCCAGGTCACGATCGAAACGAGAGTCGCTCACAAGCGGCACGACCGGTTTTCAGGGTTTGATGCGCGCGCCTGCCCCGGAAGTCTGCGGAAGCTCATCGACTATGAGTTCACACGGTCGGAGCTGAAGTATCCGGAATGTGTGGCGGATGGCCTGCGCTTTATGCGATTCCTGCCGTACAATGGGCTGGAAGACGGATGGAAACTGCGAGATGCACGGGTTCCAGTCCTGATCGTCCAGGGCGCGAATGACCCACTCGCCTGCGCCCAGGACGTCGCGGACCTCATCGCCCGGTGCAACAATCCAAACGTCGCCGCACTCATCCTCCCGGGCGGCGGTCATGTCGGCTTCGCCGCCTACGCACGACCCTGTTATTTCAGCCTCATCCTGAACTTCTTCGATCCGGGCCTGGGGCCGCGGGCGGTAAGTTCATTCGCCGCCGACTGATGCCGGGCTGCCAAAGCCTAAGCTCTCCACCGCCCCAAAAAACGTGCACAACGAGTCTCGCGTCGTGCTTTTTGCCGATTCCGGGAAACCGCTGAACCAAGCCGTTATACTATTAACCAACGTCGGGGATCGAAGACCCAGCCGTTACGCAAAGGGTTAGCATGCACGCGGCGCGAAGTGGGCAGGGAGTTCTGTTGGCATTGCTCCTCGCGGCCTTCTGCGCGCCGGGGTGCGACACCACCCAAATCCCCGGTCTCCCAAACCCCGATCCGACCGTCGATGCTCAGACCGCGGCGGGGTCCAGCACCGACCAGCTCGCCGGCGGCTCGACGGGCGGTTCCGTAAGTGCCACCGCCCTCGAACAGCTCTCTCTCGAGCGGATCAACCGCGCCCGGCTCCGTCCTGCACAGGAAGCAGCCCGGTACGGCATCGCCATCGACGAGGGCATCCCCGGCCAGTTGAACGCCTCGGTCCGTCAGCCGGTCGCACTCAACGCCAATCTGAATCTCGCGGCGCGCGAGCACAGCGACGACATGCTCGCGCGGAACTACTTCGAGCACGACACGCCCGAGGGTGACAGCCCGTTCGACCGGATGATCGACGCCGGTTACGTGTACGTCACGGCCGGCGAGAATCTCGCGTGGCGCGGCACGACCGGATCGGTCAATGAGCCCGAAACCGTTGAAAAGCAGCACGAGGACCTGTTCGTTGATACCGGCATCGACGGCCGCGGCCACCGCGTCACGATGCTCAACGGAAATTTCCGCGAAGTGGGCATCGCCGTCGTGCGCGGCTTCTTCACGCGCAACGGGACGCGGTATGACTCGATCATGCAGACGCAGGATTACGGCACTTCCGCGAACTCGCCCACCTTCGTGCTCGGCGCGGTGTACGACGATGCGAATCGAAACGGCCAGTACGACTTCGGCGAGGGCCGGGCCGGCGTGACCGTCAGCCTCGGAGACGTCTCCCGCACGACGAACAGCGGCGGCGGCTACTCATTTGCCGTCAACCAGTCGGGGCCATACACGCTGCGCTTCCCTGGAAACCGCACCCAGGACCTCAACATCGTCCGCGGCCAGAAAAACATCAAGATCGACCTCGTCAACGGAAACACGATCATCATCAATCTCGGCGCCGGCGTCCTGCCGTGAACCGGCTCGCGCGTCCCCGCATACTCGTTCGCGCTTCCGCCCCCGCGCTCACGGCATCTCGCGTTCGCTTCCGCTCGCCGATTGGCGAAAACCCCGTGCCCCCCGTCCGGCCGGCCCCCGTCGATCCGACGATGACGGCGGCTCCGGAAAGATCGTCTGCAGAGCCCGCGTCAGACTTTTCAGCGGCTGCGGTTGAATATTCGGCTCTTTCATCGTGCCGGTCAGGCGAACCTCCATCAGCTCGCGCGAGGCCCCCTCGAGCAGCTCGGTGATCACCGGCACCTTGAGCCGCACCGGACTGCCCGCGACAAGCGTGATATCGATCTGTTTGGTGTTCATGTCCATGCGCCCGCCGCCGATGAACGCAACCGCCTTGCCCTGAAGGTCAATCTTCTGAAACGTCATCGTGTCCCGCGACAGGTAGTACTTGATCCACCCGTCGTGGAAAATGTTCTCGTCGGGCGTCAGATTGAGCACCTGGAAGATCGCGAACACCAGCGGCATGCGCCACACTTGGGCGTCGCGAATGAATATCTCGCCGGCTCCTTCGCGGTACCGGCTCCGGCCCGACCGCCCCTGGAGAATGATGTTTCCGTCGATGCTCCCCGTGGCAGTCGAGTCCTTCCCGCCGCCCATCGATTCCAGGAAGCCCGCCAGTTGCAGATCGCGCGCCACCAGCGACGCCTGCCATTCGACGTGGGATTTCCTCAGCTCGACCTCGGCACTGCCCGTCGCCTCGCCGCCGTATGCCGTCGCGACGGCATCCTCGACGCGAATTCTGCCGCCCGCGGCGTCCTTCGCGATCCGGCCGCGCACCGCGCTCATTTCCCAGCCCGCCAGCACGGCGCGCTCCAGATCGGCGTTCACATCGACCGCGACCCCGGCGGGCGGGTCAATGACCACGTGCCCGCGAAGCAGGCCGCTGACGTCCGCGGCATCGAAACCTACGTTCATCGACGCGTCGTCCAGCCGCAGGTTCCCGCTGATGTCCCATCGCCCCTTTCCGGCGCTGCCGATTTCGAACAGAACCGGATCGAACCGGACGCCGAAGCGCCCCGTCGGCGACGTCGAGCGGACCACATCTCCCAGACCGGGCGGCAGCGCGGCCAGCAGCGGCTCGTTGAACGTCATATCCGCAGCATTCACAACCAGCGTTCCGTGATAGCCCGACGCGTCGAACTCGACCGTGCCCGACAGATCTACCGATCCGTCCCCGGTCTTGCCCTCGAGTGAAACGATCTCCAGTCGATCGTCGTCCACGATGGCCCGCGCCGATACGTCCGTCAACGGCAACGGAAATCCCCGAAATCGCATCGACGCCCCGGTCGCGTCGACTTCGGTGCGGTGCCGGCGCGTCACCGTCCCCCCCCGCGATTCCTGATGCAGCGACGTCCGCGTGTGCAGCCGGCCTCGGGGCTCAAGCAGTTCCCAAACGCGCAGAAGGGTCGGCGGCAACGCCGTCCGCAGCGTCTCGTCGAGCATCAGGTCCCGCGTTTCGAAGTTCAGGTTCGCCGCATAGCCGTCAATCAGCCGCCGAACTTCGCCGCGCGTAGCGATCAACGCTTCTCCGTGACGCCCGACGAAATCCAGAATGCTGATCCCCTCGGGGCGCAGGCGGATTTCGCCCGACGCGTTCTCAACGATATAAGGAAACTCGCGGTACCGGATTGACAGGTTCCCCAGCCGCGCGCGCAGATCGTACTGAAGTTCGGCCTCCTCGGAGGGCACTTCGACCACGCCCTCCAAATCGAACTTTCCTTGCGGCTGAAACTGCTCGAATACCGTCCGCCCCTCGGCCGGCAGCGCCGCCGCCAGCGCCTCGTCCATGTGCAGGTTCTGTCCCGCCAGCCGGAACGACGCGGCCGAGCCGCCGCCCGGCGACGCTCTGAGCTTCCCGTGCGCGTCCAGGTTGGCGTAGCCGTCGATGCGGACCGTGCCGTCGCCATGGCGTCCGGACATCTCCGCGACTTCGATGCGATCCTCGGAGACGGCGAGCGTGCCGCGCACATGTGCGAGGGGATACGGAAAGTCTCGAAACAAGATGCGCGCGTCGGCGAGTTCCGCCCGAACGCGCGTCTTCCAGGCCGGCTCCTCCATCTCCTCGGACTCCGGCCGCGTGATGTCCACCACGACCCGCGACTGCCCCTCCGGGTTGAACCGTTCCCACAGCCGCCGGAAACTCTCCGGCAGAAGTTCGTGCAGGTCGGGCGCAAAGGGTACGTCGGTTCCGACGACCTTCACGTCGACCCGCGCCCACTCCTTGGTTTTCTCGATGTCGCCCACGACGGTTATGCGGGCCGGACCGTGAACGCCTTCGAGATTCACCAGGATCTTCGGCGGCTCGAAGCGAACGCTGCCGTGCAGATTGTCCACGCGATAGGGAAACGCCGAACTCGCTCCGCTCGCTCCGACGGGCGAGAAGCTTCCGGATACGGTCAGTTCCTGGCCCGGACCCGGCGGGCGGCAAAGATGCAGCGAAAGATTGAAGAGACCGCGCGGATCGTAATCGCGGATGATGTTCCGGATCATCTCGGGCACCATCTGCCCGTTCGCGATGCGCTCGCGCAGCGGACCCTCCGGGGCGGCGATTCGGGCCGCGTCGATCATGAGATCGATGCCCATTTCGTCAGGGGCTCGTTCCGAGCCTGTGACAATTCCCTTGATCTGACACCGCGCCTTGTTGACATAGCCCGATATGTTCAGGTCGAGCCGGTCGCCGCGCAGGTCGATCTCGCCCTCGACCCGCGTCATCTCGACGGCGACGTTCTCCGCGTCCGAATCCGAAACCGCTCCACCGCCGGCCGCGCCGTCGGAACCGGACCGCAGCATCGCCAGCGGAATCCGGCAGCGCACGCGCCGTAACTGGATCTCCGTGTCGCGATCAACGGCCACTTCCGGCTCGTAGATCATCCGCCCCAGCTTGACCTCCCCTTCCAGTTCGATCCGGTCGAAAAACTCCTTCGCCGCCCTCGGCAACTGAAGCCGAACCGTTCGCGCGTCGACAAACGGCGTGTTGGTCACGAGCTTCGCGCCGGGATCAAATACGACCGCCACGCGCTCCGCCGGCTGGCTGAACCGCCGCACCTCGATGCAGTAGCCCGTCTCGGATTGCCGATACGGACGAACATCTGCGTCCAGCCATTCCTCCCGGACCGCCCGGCGACCGTTCATGTCAACCGCAACAAAGACGACCTTGGCCGAGCGGACCTTGATCAGCGGCCGCGCCCGGCCCTTGCCTCCGGACTCCATTCGACCCGAAAGCAACTGCCAGTTCCGCAGTCCCGTGTCGACATTGTGAACAAGGGTGAACTTCGGATTCACCGCGATGATCTGCTCCACGTGCAGGTCGCCCAGAAGGAGTCGCCACGGGCTGTGAACCAGTCGCAGCGAGCTCGCCGAAAAAATCTCGCGCGAGACCGGGGACTGGGATAGGGGGTCGAGGCCCGAGTCAAACGGCACGCTGATGCGGACATCCCGCAGGTTGATGCCCGTGAACATCGTGAACGCGGCCCCGCCGACCGTGACGTCGCCCGCCGTGGCGTTCGACAGAAACTCCACGGCGCGAAGTCGAATCGCTTCATCCCGCGTGATGATCCGGTAGTAAATCAGGCTGACGCCAAGAACAAGAAAGACCGCCAGACCCGTGCGCCATCGTCCGACCGAGACCGGGTGGCGTTCGAGCGCCTGGCGCGTGGTGAAGCGCCGCCACCAGAGGCGTCGTCGCGAGGCCGCGGACCATCGGTGAATCGACATCAGGCCCCCCGCGATGCCCCCATCGGCCGGCGCTCACGCACCGGCAGCCCTTCCAGCGCGACCGCCGCGAGCAGAAACAGCAGCGGCATCAGCGGTACGCGGTAACGAACCGATCCGACGAAGACCATGTGTATCAGCGTAAAGTACGCCGCGGGGGCAAGCAACAAGGCGATCAACCACCGCCCCGGCAACCCTCCCGGGTCCTCGGCCGCGCGCGACGATACTTCCCACCCGGCGTCTCTCGCCGGTGCGGGTCGCCCCGACCAGAGGCGTCGCACACCCGCCAGCGCCAGGAGGTAAATCGGCACGACCGTCAAAACGGACACTATCTGTTGAATGCCACTGGAATGACCCTGCGCATGGAGCAGCGGCGACCAGGTCCGCCCGGCCTTGACGAAGGCCAGCCGAAGGGCCGCCCCGGGGTTCGCGCGCGCCCAAGCCCACGCCGCCTCCCGGCACAACCGGTCTCTCTCATACTCTCCGACACCCTCCGGCATCGGAGGATAGATGATCCGATCCATTCCCGGCGCGCCGTCCGCCCAGGGCCCCAGCGCCTCCAGCAGGCTCGGCCCGCTGCCGGTCCGAGCGGGCACGAAATGCCCCACTGCATGGTAGTTTCGAAGAATCGTGGGCGTCATCACGCCGGCCGCGCCGATCAGCACGGCGAGCGCTGAAACCAGCCGCCTCCCCCTCGGCGCAGCAGCCCCGAAGACGGGAATCATGAACAGCGGCAGGAGAACGGCGGTGCTGCGCGTCAGCGTACCCAGCCCCATCGCCACCCCGGATGCCAGAAACCACGCGGCGGGGGCGCGAAAATCGCCCGACGCGGCAGCGGGCGCATCGGCGACGCCAGCCGTCACCGCCCGCGCCGCGCAGTACAGCGCCGCCAGCAAGAGCGCGATGTAAAGCGTCTCGGTCAGAACCAGCGCATTGAAATAAAGCAGGATCGGATCCACGGCGAGAATCGCCGCGCCGATCAGCCCCGCGCGCGCTCCGAACAGGCGTCTCCCGAGGGCGGCCAGCAGAATCACGGATGCCACGGCAGCCACCGCGTTCACGATTCGCGCCAGCCGAAACACCGCGCGATCCGACTCGAATCCCAGGTGAATGCCGAGCGAGAGTACCCAGGGATACAGGGGATCGGTGCCCGCCCGAACCGACTCGGAGTCGATCGGCCCCAGACCCGCGGCGATGTTCCGTGCGACGCGGACATACCGATGCGAGTCGGGAAAATCGAATCGCTCCGGCGACCGCTCCGCCCACGCAAGGACGGCCACACGCGCCGCCACGGCGACGACGAGAAGGGCGAACTGCCACGCCCGCCCGCCCCAATGCGATCGGCACGACGCGTGGCCCGCCGGCAATTCATACCGCTCCGCGGAGGACATCAGGGATCGGCCACCTCCGCCCCCTTCCCCGAGCGGCCGAGTGCCACACCTGCGTCAGATTCCTTCCCGATCGTGATCACGTCGCCGCGCCGCTCCGCGAAAACGCCACCCGGAAGTTCGATCCTCCGCCGCGTCCCGTCCCCGCCCGCCAGGTCGACCAGCGCCTCCACGCGCTCGTGGCCGATCTCGCCCATGCCGGCTCCCAGGCTCTCCAGCGCAAGGAGCATGCACTCCGCCTGAATGGCCCGCGGAAGCATCGCCAGCGCCCGCGCCCGAACCCGAAACGACGCCGCTTCGTCCCCCGCCGGCTCCGCGACCTCCGCCCACGACTCTACGGCAAACCGGCGCAGCGCGTCGCCGGCCTGCCGGGCCTGCTCACCGAGTTGCACCAGGGCTTCGGTCACGCGCGGATTGACTTCGCTTCGCGCAACCGGCAGCAGGTCGTGGCGAATGCGATTCCGCGTCGCGGCGTCCGACTGGCCGTTCGAAGCATCTTCGCGCCAGCCGATGCCCCGCGCGGTCAGATACGCCCGCAGCGCCTCGCGGGAAAAAACGAGCAGCGGCCGCACCAGCCGCAGGTCTCGCGCCGCCGGAAGCGGCCGCGCGGCGGCCATGCCCGAAAGCCCGCGCAGGCCCGTCCCGCGCAGAATGCGGTGCAGAATCGTCTCCGCCTGGTCATCGGCATGGTGTGCCATTGCAATGACGCTCGCCCCCGCCGCCCGGGCACATTCCGCCAGCAGCGCGTGACGGCAGTGGCGCGCCGCAGTCTCGATGCTCTCGCCGCGCTCCCGCGCCGCGTGCCGAACGTCTGCCGACTTTACGCTGCACGATACGCCCAGGGACGCGCACAGCCCCTCCACGAACCGCGCATCTTCGCCCGACTCCGGGCGCAGCCGATGGTCCACGTGGCCGACCGAGAGCCGCCACCGGCATGCATGAATCTCGTTGACCTTTTCCAGGCCGCACAGAAGCGCGACGGAATCCGCGCCGCCGGACACGGCGCAGACGACCGCCGCATGAGGCGGTATCAGCCGCCGCGCCGACTCATACAGCCTGTGATGAAACGTGCGTTCGTCCATGGTGATCGGTTGCGCCGGGCCGCATCGGATCGACTCCGCCGGGGGGCGATAATGCCCGGCCTACCGCGCGGTGAGCGTCACCGGCGTCTGACTCTCGCCTTGTTGTTCCTTGCGGCGAAGCTGACCGCAGGCGGCGTCGATGTCGAGACCCCGGCTCGTGCGGATATGGGCGTTGACTCCGTGCTGCCGCAGGTACTCAACGAACGCATGCGACGCCTCGCTCGTCGGCCGCTCGTATCCCAGCCCCTCGACCGGGTTGTAGCGGATGAGGTTCACGTTGCAGCGAAGCTGCTTGCAGAATCGGGCAAGCTGCGCCGCGTGCTGCGGATGATCGTTGACCTGGTGGAGCAGGATGTACTCAAGCGTGATCTCGCGGCCCGTCTTCTCGAAGTAGAACCGGCACGCGTCGATCAGATCCTCGAGGCCGATCTTCTCGGCCCAGGGGATCAGCTCCTGCCGGAGGTGCTCGTTCGGCGCGTGCAGCGAGAGCGCCAGGTTGAGCTGGAGCCCCTCGTCCGCCAGCCGGCGGATCATCCGCGGCAGGCCCACCGTGCTGATCGTGATCTTCCGCGCGCCGATGTTCGGGCCCCAGGGCGCGTTGATCGTCCGAACCGCTGCGAGCACGCGATCGTAGTTGGCAAGCGGCTCGCCCAGGCCCATGAACACGATGTTCGTCAGCCGATGGCCGGATGCCACCGCCTCTGCACTTACGCGGAGCACCTGCTCCACGATCTCACCCGCCGTCAGGTTCCGCTCCAGCCCGCCCAGCCCGCTGGCGCAGAACCGGCACCCCGCCGGGCAGCCGACCTGCGAACTGATGCAGGCCGTGCGCCGCGTCTCGGTGGGAATCATGACGCATTCGCTCGTCGCGCCGTCGGGCCACTGGAGCAGCAGCTTGACCGTGCCGTCCTGCGACTGGGCGCGGCGGACGATCTGCGAGGTGAAGAGGCGCAGCGCGCGCGGAAGCAGCTCGCGCAGCGGCTTCGAGAGATTGGTCATCTCTTCGAACGAGGTCGCCCCGCGTTCGTAGACCCACTGCATCACCTGCTTCGCGCGAAAGGCCGGCTCCTGGCGCGCGGTAAACCACGCGCCCAAGCCTTCCAGGTCCATGTCGAGCAGGTGCGCCGGTGATGTCGCTTCGTTCGGGTTCATCCAATCATCACTCTGCCGCGCCGGGCTAGTGGCCGATCCGGGTGCCGATGGTCTTGCCCTGCACCGCCTTGCGCATGTTGCCGTGCTTCATCAGCGAAAACACGGTGATCGGCACGCTGTGCCGCTGGCACAAATCGACGGCCGAGACATCCATGACCTTCAGACGATTATCGATCACCTGATTGTAGGACAGGGTCGGAAGAAACTTCGCCTTGGGGTCCTTCTTCGGATCGGCGGTATAGACCCCGTCGACATTGGTCGCCTTGAACAGAATGTCCGCATTCATCTCCACCGCCGCCAGCGCCGCCGCCGTGTCCGTCGTGACAAACGGCCGCCCCGTGCCCGCCGCGAGGATGACCACGCGCCCCTTCTCCAGATGCCGGATGCACCGCCGCCGAATAAAGCTCTCGCACGCGCTGTGAACGGCGATCGCCGACTGCACGCGCACCGGCTGGCCCATTTCCTCCAGGCGATCCTGTAGCGCGAGCGCGTTAATCACCGTGCCGAGCATGCCCATGTAATGGGCCGTGGCTTCCTGGATGCCCAATTCCCCCGCGATCTTGGCGCCGCGAAGGAAATTTCCTCCGCCCACCACCACGGCGACCTGAACGCCGAGCCGCGTGACGTCGAGAATCTCCGTCGCAATCTGCCTCAGCGCACCCCCGTCAATCCCGAAACCGCCGCGTTCGCAGAAACCCTCACCGGAAATCTTCAGAATCACCCGGCCGACCTTGCCGGCGCGGGCGGTCCCGGACTTGCCTCTCTTTTTGGCCATTGAAACCCCTGACAATCGGCGAAAAACCCCGCTTGCCGGCGGGGCGGAGGCATTCTAACGGACGGCCGCCGGGGCAGATACCCGCGCCCACGCGGCGCAAAAAGAAAGGCCGCCGCGGCGACCTTTCGTGAAGGTAGCGTCAACAGCCGCGCGGCCTATTTCAGCCCGCCGACCTCGAACTTGGCATACGCCTTGATGACGAAGCCGTTTTCCTTGGCGAACTGCTGAATCGTCTTCTTGTCGTCCATGACGAACGGCTGCTCGAGCAGCACCCGCTCGCCGTACCAGCGGTCCATCTTGCCGGCGACGATCTTCTCGAGAATCTGCGGAGGTTTCCCCTTGGCCTCGCCCGCCGCCTTGGTCTTCGCCTCGGCGACCTGGGCGGGATCAACGTCTTCGCGCGTGAGGCCCGCGATGTTCATTGTCGAGGCAATGTGCATGCAGATCTGCCGGCCCGCCTCGCCGGGCGACTTGTCGCAGGCGATGATCGCGCCCACCTTGCCGTTGTGGTGTACGTAGCACGCCCCCGCGCCTTCGATCCGCGTGAGCCGCTTGATGCCGATGTTCTCCTTCAGCTTGCCGAAGGCGTCCACCAGCATGTCCTGAACGACGCGGCCGTCAGACCCCTTCGATCCCTTGAGCTGCTCGACATCGAGCACGCCGGTCCTGGCGCAGACCTGCGCGACGGTGTCGGCCAGGGCCTTGAACGTGTCGTTGCCGCCGACGAAATCCGTCTCGCAGCGCATCTCGCTCATCGCCGCGGCCTTGTCGTCCGCATAGACACCGATGCGCCCGTTCGCCGCTTCCTTGTCGGCGCGGTCGCTCATCTTGTCGGCGAACTTCTTCCGGAGCAGTTCGAGCGCCTTGGCCTCGTCGCCGTTGGACTCGACCAGCGCTTTCTTGCAATCCATCATCGCCAGGTCCGTCTTCGCTCGTAGGTTCTGGACCATCTGTGCGGTGATCTCAGCCATGGTGTATGCCTCGTGTTGCTGTCTTCAGATCGTTTCGGTTCATCGCGTACTCGATTGCGGCGACGCTCAGCCGGGCTCGCACCGCTGACGGCGAAGGAGACTTCCATCCTCCCGGCGAGTCTTCAACCCGGGAAGTCACGCCGCCCCTGTGTTGTCGCCGAATTGTCTGTGGATCGATCCGCGCCGCTCCTGGCCTGCAGCCGAATCGGCACGATTCCCGCGGCTAGACGCCGTCGGGTACCGAACTCGCCGATCCCGCGTCGCTCGCGCCGGACGCCACCGGTTCGCCGGGCATGGCCGCCGTCACCGAGTCGTCGCCGCCGACGGACTCTTCCGCCATCTCCGACGTCGTGCGACGCCGCCTTCGCGGACGCGCGCCGGCTGCGCCGGCCTGCTGGCCGTCGTCGACCGGAGCCGCGACCACGCGCGAACGCTTGCCTTCTTCGATGGCGTCTCCCAGCTCCGCCATGATGATGTCGATGGCCCGCATGGCGTCGTCATTGGCCGGAATCAGGATGTCGGCTGCGGCGGGGTCGCTGTCGGTATCGACAAGGCAGACCGTCGGAATGCCCAGCTTCTGGGCCTCGCGCACGGCGTTGTGCTCGCGCTTGACGTCGACGATCAGCAGCGCGCCCGGCAGCCGCGTCATGCGGCGGATGCCGTCCAGGTTGCGGGTGATCTTGCGCTTTTCGCGGTCAATCGTCGCGCGCTCTTTCTTGGTAAGCTGATTGATGCGGCCGGACGTCTCGAGCTCTTCAAGAGACTCAAGTCGCGCCAGTCGCGAACGGATGGTTTTGAAATTGGTCAGGGTCCCGCCAAGCCATCGCTCGATGACATAGTGCATGCCAACGCGCTTCGCCTGCTTTTCGACGGCTTCCCGGGCCTGTCGCTTGGTGCCGACGATCAGTACGTCGTGCCCCTGTGCGACGACCGCGCTCAGGAACTTCTTTGCCCGAAGCAGACCTTTAATGGTCTCGCGGATGTCGATGATGTGAATCGAATTCCGCTTGCCGAAGATGTACGGGGCCATTTTCGGGTTCCACCGGCTCACTCGGTGGCCGAAATGCACGCCCGACTCTACCAGCTCGCGGACCAACGCCGATGCCAAACGTCACCTCCCGGGGTTTCAACGATGTTTCAGGTTGTTGTAGAGTGCCTAGGCAGTTCTACGCGGAAACCTTCAGCGTAAGGCGCAAACTACCCCGCGTCAAGGAGATATTGCCAATCATCCGCCCGCATACCGCCGACCCCGGCCCGCGCGGCGCGGCCACGCCACACCACGCGATCAGCCCCGCCACCCGCTGAAACGCGCCCCCCGTCGAGCCTTATTCCCCAGGTGCCGTTTCCCTCCCTGTGAAATCCCCCGTCAGATCTCAGCATTTCTCAACCGTTCCGCATACAACCTACTATTAGTTGTACCCGGGGGGTATAACTCTGCGATATCCGGTGCCGGATCGCACCAAGCGTGAACCCCAGCCTCAGTCCGTCGGCGGCATGAGCGAATCTCTCACAAGACCCAAACCGCCACCCCGCGTATTCATCAGCGCCGCCGAACAAAGCGCGGATGAGCACGCCGCCGCCCTCATTCAGGCGTTTCGAACTACTCGCCCCGACGCCGTCTTCGCTGGGCTCGCCGGCCCGGCAATGCAGGCGCAAGGTTGCATCTGCTTCCATGACATGACCCGCCGTTCCGCCATGGCGGCCGCGGCGCTGGGGCGAATCCCCGAGGCCCTTCGCCTGCTGCGCCGCCTCAAGGAGTACCTCGCCTCCGAGAAGTTCGACGTCGCCGTCATGGTCGACTCACCGGCGCTCAACCTGCCCATCGCCCGGCACGCCCGCCGCGCCGGCACCCCCGTGCTCTACTACATCGCGCCCCAGACTTGGGCATGGGGGCCGAAAGGCTGGCGCAATCGGCGCGTCCGCGCCCGAGTCACTCGGCTCGCCTGTATCTGGCCTTTCGAGGAACCCTACTTCCGCCAGGCGGGCATCCCCGCCGACTTCGTGGGCCACCCCTCGTTCGACCGGCTGCTGGCCGTGAGTGTCACCGAAGATGACATCCGCCGGTTTCGCGGCGACGCGTCGCCGCTGATTACCCTCCTGCCCGGCTCGCGGCGACACGTCGTCGAAGAGGTCTTACCCGGCCAGTTGGAGGTCGCCGCCGCCCTCGCCATCCGCCACCGCGGCATTCGTTTCGCGGTCGTCGCCGCCAACGACGAAGTCGGGGCCCTGGTCGACGCCGCCCTCGCCCGATTCGGCCGCGCGCTGCCCGTCCGCGTGGTCCGCGGCGCGGAAAACCGCGCCCTGGCCATCAGCGCCGCCGACATGGCCCTCGTCGCCTCCGGCACCATCACCCTTGAAGTCGCTTACCGCCGCACCCCCATGCTCGTCATGTACAACACGAACCCCCTGACCTACCACCTCGTCGGCCGGTGGTTGATCCGCACGCCGCACCTGTCGATTCCCAACATCCTCGCCGGGCGGCGCATCGTGCCCGAGTTCATGCCCTATTACCGCAGCGTCGATCCCATCATCGCGGCGGCCGTGGAATGGCTCTCCACGCCCGGAAAGCTCGAAAAAGTGCGGCGCGACCTGGAGGAGACGATTCGCCCCCTGGTCCGCGCCGGGGCGGCCGACCGGACGGCGGCCATTCTGAGTGACATGCTTGCGGCACCATCGCCGCGGGACGCCGGCCCCGCAGCGGCGAAATGAGCCGCCCGGCGGTTTGACTTCGCCCCGCGCCCGGCGGTAAGATCAGCGGTGTCGAGTCGTACCCGAGGGATTCCGCAACGTCATGAAACCGCATCATTATCGGCGATGGGCCCTGGCCCTCGGTGCCCTGTGCCTCTTCACCCCTTCGGCCCGGGCACAGTACGACCCCCCGGCGGGCTATTACAACTCGGCCGTCGGCCTTACCGGCGCTCCCCTCAAGGCCGCCCTCAACGCCATCATCGACGGGCACAGCTCTGTTTCCTACAGCAATCGCGAGCCCCGACTCGAGATTCTCGATCAGGACCCGGCCAACTCCGCGAACGTCATCCTGGTCTATTCCGGCTACTCGGTCTCAAAAGCGATATTTCCGGGGGGCGCAGCAAACACGGAACACCTCTGGCCCAACGGGTACGGCATTGACGACTCCAGTCCCGCACACGGCGATCTCTTCAATCTCCGGCCGTGCGGCTCGGACGTAAACGGAACAAGAGGAAACAAGTATTACGACGACGGGGGCGTCATACCCGCGCACCCCGAAGCCCCCCTCTGCCGCGCCGACGGCGATTCATGGGAACCGCGCGCTGTTGAAAAGGGCGACATCGCCCGGGCGATGTTTTACGTGGACACCCGTTACGAGGGCGACGCCACCGATGGACTGCCCCGGAACCTCGTCCTGACCGACAACGTCGCTTCGATCACGACCACGGGCAACAACTTCGGAAAGCTCTCGACGCTCATCAGCTGGCATTTCGCCGACCCGGTGGATGATTCCGAACGGCAGAGAAACCACATCATCTTCCAGGCGTCCTACGGCGGCCAGACCTTTCAGCAGAACCGCAACCCGTTCATCGACCACCCCGAGTACGTCTGGGCGATCTGGGGACCGGCCCCCAACGATTCGCGTCTCTATCTCGGCGGCGTCGAGCCGTCCAACGGTGCTTCCGCCGTGGCACTCAACTTCGGCGCTGTCATCGTCGGCGGCCCCCTCCCGGCCCCGCAGAACGTGACGCTCAACAAGACCGGGGCCAACCCCACGACCTTCGAAATTACCCTGAGCGGCGACGTCGCCTCCGCGCAGGCCGGGCCGCGCCAGAGTTTCATCGCCGGGGCGCAGAATCGCGTGCTGACCGTGAGCCTGACCGGCTCGACCGCCGCCTCCGGAATCCTCGGCGGGTCCCTCGTCGTCGACAACACCGACCTGACCTCCGCCGGGACCGGCCGGGGCAGCGCCGACGGCGATGATGTCGTCTCGGCGTCGCTCACCGTGCTCGACCACGCCGCGCCCTCTTTCTCCGGCGAGGCGCCCCAGCCCGAGCTGACGCTCGATTTCGGCCTCGTTCTCCCGGGCAGCGGCGTTCACACGCTCAACTTCGCGATCCACAATCGCGACGCCACGCCGGGCCTCACCGCCGCCCTCGATCTCGATGCAATCAGCGGCGCGGGAGACACCGCGCAGCTTTCCACCGACCTGGCCCCGTTTGCGGCCCTTGCGCCCGGCGCGAGCCTGCCCTTCGTTGCCTCGCTCGACACCACGACGCCCGGCGTCTATTCCGCCACATTTACGCTGGAACTGTCGGATGAGAACCTGCCCGGCGCGACCTCGACGCCGAACCTGATGCTGACGCTCGTGGCCGAGGTCGGCGTGCCGGTCTGCCTGGCCTCCGACGCGAACTGCGACGACGTGATCACCCCCGACGACATCGCGCCCTTCGTGGACGTGCTGTTGGAGATGTCCGGCCCCTGCGCCTTCTGCACCGCCGACATCAACGGCGACAGTCTCATCGACGCCGCCGACATTCAGCCCTTCCTCGACGAAGTGCTGCCCTGAGACGGCGCGCCGCCCCCGGCGCATGCGACCGCTCCTGACACTACTTCTTCTTCAACCCCAGCGCGACGCACACCGCGCCCGCCGCGAGGGCGATGCCTCCGGCGATCGGGGGGACGGGAATGCGCTTTTCCCTCTCCGCCTTCACGTTGAGACCGCCCACGTCCACGACGGTTTCCTGCTCGGTGTAAGTGATTCCACCCATGATGAGCGCCGCCGCGCCGGCCACAATCAGCACCACGCCGACGATGAGCAATCCCTTGGCATTCATGCCGCTTCTCCGGGCCCCCGACCTCTCCGCGCCGCCGCGCGCCGACGCGAGACGCTCGCCGCTCCGGCCCGTTCTCTGAGCCGGCCGCCGGCGTGCCGGATCATAACCGAAACCCGCCCGCGCCCAGCCGCGCCGGGGGCCGGCATTTTGCCGGATCGGCGGCGATCGGTCAGAATCCCGCCCGAGCCTGCAAACCGCGGAGAGGAGCCATGAGCGATAAGGACACGTCCGTCGCCGAGCTGCGCGAGATTATGCACCAGTTCGTACAGGAGCGCGACTGGAACCAGTTCCACAGCCCGAAGAATCTTTCGATGGCCATCGCCATCGAGGCGGCGGAGCTGATGGAGCACTTCCAGTGGCAGGACGTCGACGCCGCGCGCGACATCCGCGAGTCACCCGAAGACATGCGCCAGGTCCGCGAGGAACTCGCCGACATCGTCGCCTACGTCGTCTCCTTCGCCAACGCACTCGACATCGACATCAGCACGGCCCTGCGCGAAAAGATGATCAAGAACGCACAGAAGTATCCCGCCGCCGAATTCCGCGGACGATTCCGCCGTTCGATGTGACGCCCCCGTCAACCGGACGTGTACTCTGCGTACGTCTTGGCCGTTTCCCACACACGCACCCGCCGCAGCCTGGCCGGGCTCATCTGCGGCTCCAGGATCTCCCAGATCACCCGGGCGATGTTCTCCACCGACGGATTGAGCCGGGCGAACTCCTCCGTGTCGCTGTTCAGGTGCTTGTGGTCGAGCCGGTCAATCACCTCGCGCTTCACCAGCGACTCAAACGCCGGCAGCGGCAGCACCGAGCCGGTGCGCGCGTCGACAGGTCCGGCCACCGTCACCTCCACCTGGTAGTTGTGCCCGTGCCCGTTCGGGTTGTTGCACTTGCCGAAGACCCGGCGGTTTTCCTCGTCGGACAGTCCCGGCACGTGCAGCCGGTGCGACGCCGAAAACTCGAAGCACTGCGTCAACTCGACCATGGTCAGGTCTCCTTGCCTCACCGCGTAGGACAGGTAGGGCGTCGCCCACATAGACAGCGACTCCAGCCGGCATTGCGGCGGCACCAGCGGCGCGATCTTGCGATAGACGCCCGCCACCAGCCGCTCGCCGGTCAGCCGAACACCCTCGACGCTCAGCCGCTGCGCCGCCTCCGGTATCGCGTGACGCCGCAGCAGGTTGTCCAGCTCCTGAATGTTCACGAGATACCCCGTCACCGGGTCGGGCGTTCCCGACACGATCACGCGGAGCACGAGGTACGGCGCAACGCCCACCGCCGACGGCCAGCCGCCCCACGAATTCGTCACCGGCAGCGCCCCCTCAAAGCCGCTGTCGCCGTGCGCGCCGCGAACCCAGTCGCGGTCGATCGAAAACCGGATCTCGCGCATCAGCCGCACGCCGCGGCCCCCCGCGGCGCCGCCGCCCGCTCGTTCAGATGTCGCATTCGCCGCCATCTCCGGCCCATTGTAGATGCCCGCCACGGACTGGGCCAAACTTCTCCGGGACACGCGGCGCGGATATGATTCTCCCGGCGCGCGGCGGATCGCCGCCGCACCGCGTCGTGTGTCGCTCGCGCGAGTGGCGGAACTGGCAGACGCGCAGGATTTAGGATCCTGTGGGGCAACCCGTGGGGGTTCGAGTCCCCCCTCGCGCAGTCGCTGTGGGCGCGCGGCGTCTCGCGCCGCGGCCGCGACGGGCATTCAGATCGAAGCGGCGATCTGCCGGAAATGATGGCCCGTGATGGCCAGCGACATCGCCTCGGCAAAGGCCCGGCGATGAAAGACCAGGGCCCGCGTGACGAACTTCCAGTAGGCCAGCCGCCCGCTCTTGAGGACTCCCATCACCCACAACGAACGCACAAAGGCCCGCACGTCGCTCGTGGTGATCGGAATGCGCGGCCCGCTCGGGCGATACTCCCCCAGAAACGTGATGATCCGCCGGTAGTAGTTCTTCGGCGTGTACAGCCGTCGCACCAGGTCGCGGTAGCCGTCAAGCAGCTTCTGGCGATCCAGCTTCGGCACGAAGTTGAGCACCGCGTCGAGGTTGTTGCCCGTGCTGTGGCCCAGCAGACGGCCCTCCTCCTGAAGCCGCTTGAAAAGCTGCGTCTCCGGCAGCGCCGTCAACAGGCCCACCATCGCCGCCACCACGCCCGACTCCTGGATGAACCGCCACTGCCGCTCGAAGATGTTCTCCCGGTCGCTGTCGAACCCGACGATGAACCCGCCCATCACCTCCAGCCCGGCCTTCTGGAGCTTTTTCACGTCCGCCACCAGGTCCCGACCCGTGTTCTGCACCTTCGAGCATTCGCCCAGACTCTCCTCGTCCGGACTCTCGATGCCGATGAACAGGCGCTTGAACCCCGCCCGGACCAGCAGGTCGGTCAGCTCGTCGTCGTCGGCGACGTTCAGCGACGCCTCGGTCAGAAACGTGATCCGCGGCCGCCGGCGCTCGCGCCAGGCGATCATCGCCCGCAGCAGGGCCTTCACCCGCGCCTTGTTGCCGATGAAGTTGTCGTCCACGATGAAGACCGGGCCGTTCCACCGCGCCTCCAGCAGCGAATCCAGCTCGGCCACCATCTGTGCCGGTGCCTTGACCCTCGGCACGCGGCCGTTCATCACGATGATGTCGCAGAATTCGCAGTTGAAGGGACACCCGCGCGAAAACTGGAGCGACATCGTCGCGTAGTGGCGAAGGTTGATCAGGTCCCACCGCGGCGCCGGCGTTTTCGTCACGTCCGGACGCCCGGCGGCCTGGTAGACCGGCCTGAGCGTCCCGCGGCGCATGTCCTCTACCAGCGACGCCATGAGTTCCTCGGCCTCGCCCTTCACCACGTGCCGCACTTCCGGAAATCGCTCGCTCCCCGTCGTGAAAAGCGGCCCCCCCGCGATGACCGGCTTGCCCATCCGCCCGCACCGGGCGATCGCCTCCCGCGCCGAATCGGCGTGGACGATCATCCCCGAGATCATCACGAAATCGGCCCGCTGAATGTCCGCGTCGCGCAGCGACTCGACGTTCATATCCACCAGCCGCAGGTGCCAGTCCTTCGGCAGCATCGCCGCGATCGTCAAAAGCCCCAGCGGCGGAAACGCCGACTTCCGCGCGATAAAGGGCATCACGTGCGAAAAGCTCCAGAATGTATCGGGCGTCGCCGGCCAGATGAGAAGTACGTTCATTGCGGGTCCCATGTGTGTTTCGATAACGGCCGAACAGAAGGATTCTACCGGCGGCGCCGACACCGGAAACGTCAAAATTGACCTCCAGGTCAATTTTCCACTCCCACCCCGAGCGACTCGCCGCCCCCGGCGAATATCGACCGCCGCCTGGGGCATTTGTCCCCGACGCGGGTTGCCGGACGGCCCGCGCCCCGCGCATAATGTCCCCGCTTACGCGCGGCCGGAGAGTGGGACCGCCGGTCAGCCGTCCGCCCGGGCGGACGGGCCGTTTCTCACCGCCGCGCAACATCAACCGGGAGGCGCACGCAGTGACCCCTGCATCCGTCCCAACCGCCGAGGCGACCGCCCTTCCGCCGGTCCGGCTCGACGCCGCCGGCAATCTCGCCGAGGACATCGCCTGTCGCCGCTGTTCCTACAACCTCCGATCGCTTTCCCTCAACGGAAGGTGCCCCGAGTGCGGCACCGCCGTCGGCCGCTCGGTCCACGGCGACTTCCTCCGATTCTCCGATCCCGACTGGGTCCGGAAGCTCGCCACCGGAATGAACTGGGTCGTCGCCGCGATCGTGATCGGCCTGCTCGGAGGGTTCCTTCTCGGCTGTATCGGGGCGATCTTCTCCAGGATCTTCAACACCCGGCAGACCTACCTGGGCATGTTCGGCTTTCAGTACCTGATCGGCCTCGTCTCGGTCATCGGCTACTGGAGAGTGACGACGCCCGACCCCGCATCGACGCAGAAAGACGCGCCCACCGGGGCGCGAAGTCTCGTGCGCATCACCGCCGTCGCAAACTTCCTCGCCGCGCCCATCCAGACCTACTTGCAGACGATCGGTTCGACGCTGGCGCTGATCCCCGCCGCGATCGGCGGACTGTCCGGCGTCGTTTTCGCGTTCGCCATCTTCATCTACGGACGGGAACTTGCCCTTCGCATCCCCGACGAGAAAACCGCCCGCGAATGCCGCATCGTCATGTGGGGCCTGGCGATCACATCGGTCATCGCCGTGGCCATTGGCCTGGTCACCCTGTCCGGCATGCCCGCAGTCCTGGGGCCATTCGCCGCAACCGCGCCGGCGACCCCCGCCACGCCCACAACCGCGTCTTCCACCGGCTTCTCCGGATCATTAAAGGTCAGTAGCCAGGGGCTGACCGTCTGGTCGACCACCATGTCCAGCGCCCCCGCGACGATGCCCGCCGCCGGCCCGCCCATGCCGGTGTCGCCCTTCGGAGGAACTCTCGGCGCGGTCGTCGGCTTCGCCGGCGCGATGTGTGTCATGGGCGTCGGCTATCTCGTCTTCGGCCTCTGGAGCCTGCGCATCCTGCTGCGCATGCGCAAAGCCCTGAACGAAGCCGCCGCCCAGGCGAAGGCCACATGGGCCGGCGCTCCGGCCGGCGCCGTTGCCACCGTTGCGCGACCCGTCCCGCCGGCGACGTAATCCGCCATCCCTGCCCGACGCGGCCCCCGAACCCCGCGCAGCGCCCGTCCGGATGAAACAGTCCCGACACGCCGCCGCCGAGATTCCGCGCAGTTTCTGCGCACCGACTTGTCGCCGACATCGTAAATCCATACAGTGACCGCGCCGCGCCGAGCTCCATAGAGGCCCGGAGACGCGGCGGTCGATACATCCCTAACCCTTTGTGCGCGCAAAGGCAGCGACATGAGCACCGAAATCATCCATCTGCACGGCCGCGAGGTCCTCGACTCCCGCGGAAACCCCACCGTCGAGGCCGTCGTCGTCCTCGAGGACGGCGCCACCGGTCAGGCCATCGTCCCATCCGGCGCTTCCACCGGCGAAAACGAAGCGGTCGAACTCCGCGATGGCGACAAGAAGCGATACCTCGGCAAGGGCGTCCTCCGCGCCGTTGAAAACGTGAACACCCGCCTCGCCGAATGCGTCATCGGAATGGACGCCTGCGATCAGGAGTCCGTGGACACCGCGATGATCGCCCTCGACCGCACGCCCAACAAGAACAGTCTCGGCGCCAACGCGATCCTCGCCGTCTCGCTGGCGGTCGCGAAGGCCGCCGCGTCCTCCAGCGGCCTGCCGCTCTTTCGCTATCTCGGCGGCTGCCATGCCCACGTCCTGCCCGTACCGATGATGAACATCCTCAACGGTGGCAAGCACGCCGACAGCACGGTGGACTTCCAGGAGTTCATGATCCAGCCGTGGGGGGCGTCCAGTTTTCGCGAGGCCCTGCGCTGGGGCGCCGAGATCTTCCACACCCTCAAGAAGGTGCTTCACGACAAGGGCTACAACACCGCCGTCGGCGACGAAGGCGGCTATGCCCCGAGCCTGAAGTCCAACGACGAGGCCTTCGAGGTCATCGCCGCCGCCGTCGAAAAGGCCGGCTACAAGCTCGGCGAGCATGTCTGGTTCGCACTTGACCCCGCCACGAGCGAAATGGCCAACGAGGCCGGCGCGAAGAACAGGTACAAGTTCTACAAGAGCCGGCCCGACCGCGTCGCCACCGCCGACGAACTCATCGACTACTGGGCCGAGAAGCGGAAACAGTGGCCCATCCGCAGCATCGAGGACGGCCTCGCCGAAGGCGACTGGGAAGGCTGGTCAAAGCTCAACGCCAGGCTCGGCGCGACGACCCAGCTCGTCGGCGACGACCTCTTCGTCACCAATCCGAAGTTCATCGAGCGCGGCATCCGCGAAAAAAGCGCCAACAGCGTGCTGATCAAAGTGAACCAGATCGGCACCCTCACCGAAACACTCGCCGCCATCAACCTCGCCATGCGAAACGGCTGGACCGCCGTCATCAGTCACCGAAGCGGCGAAACAGAGGACACCACCATCGCCGACATCGCCGTCGCGACGAATGCCGGGCAGATCAAAACCGGCAGCCTCTCCCGCACAGACCGGCTGGCGAAGTACAACCAGCTCCTCCGGATCGAGGAGCACCTCGGCGATCAGGCCGAGTACGGTGCGACGTACTGGAACAAGGGCTGACGCCGGAGAGCGCATGACGCCGGATACCGAAACGATCGCAGGCGCCCCCGCCGACGAGGCCTTTCCCACGTCGCCCCTTGGCCACCGGCTGATGTTCCTGCTGCTGTCGTGCCTGGCCTTCGCGGTCTTCGCCCCGACCGTCGTGCTGCCCATCATCCGCGACTACGGCGAACTCCTCGCCGAGGAACGCCGCCTCGGCGATCAGATCGCCGACCTCGAACGCGAGATCGCCCGCCGAGAGGAGCTGGCCTACGCCTTCGAAAACGACGCGGTGATCAACGAACGACTCGCCGTCCTCGACCTGCGCTACAAGCGGCCAGATGAGGTCGTCGTATCAGTGCTGACCGACGGGGCCGTCGTGCCCGCCGAGCCGGCCCATCGCGAGGAGCCGGTCGTGCGCAGCGCACTCCGAATGCCCGAGGACTGGCCCCTCTGGGCCAGGCGCGCCGAAATCTGGGCCGACGACAAGGGACTCGTGTCCCTCTTCCTCGATCCCGCCCTACGGCCCGTGTTCCTGCTCATGTCGGCCGGGCTCGTCATCGCCGCGTTCGTCCTCTTCGCACCGCGCATCCGCCCCCCCGCGCGCCGGGCACCCGCGCCCGCCCCCGCCCTCGCCGACGCCCGCGGCTGACAGCGGCGTCGTATGCGGCGCCGGCTTCCAGGATGTAGAGTATCTCGTCATGCCTGGTACAGAAAACGGGGCAGCCTCACTACCCATCTAATGGGATATCAGTTCCGCATTCAGGACATGTCAGCCGAGACAAGCCTCTCAAGTCGTAGCCACAACTGGCGCAGAATCGAGACGTATTACATGCTCCCTTGAGTGCAACGCGCCGCTGGCTTGCAAAGTATGCAGTTGCAAAACTAAGGACCACCATTGGGATTACCAACGCACTCCACATTTCCAATTCGGGACTTGTAATACCTGGGGATCCGACCTGGTGCGATTGCGCGCGAGCAAAAACCGAAATAAAGGTAATCGTGCCACTAGTTGCCACTCCCCAGGCCAGCGCGCTTCGGTACCCACAGGTCCAGCCGACAATGGCAACAGCGGCGATTTCCACAAATGTAACCCCAGTTACGACATAAGGACCGCTCATTCCCATCATCGAAAAAACGAACATAAGAGACGCAGACGCGGAAGCAATCGCCCCACACATCACAAAATTCCAAAAAAAGGACCGCCATCCTCTGCGCGTACTCGCCTTCTTTCCCAGTGCCGCGTTAGCTGCCAATGCGAAAGCCAGGAATATCGCCGCGGGACCCAAAATGGGCATCTCGACCAACGGGACATGATGACCTGTCTTCCTACCTGTCCAAGATGGAACGAACACGCGATGAAAAAGCGGCCTGTTTCTCGCTGTGACTCGCACTCCATCGTCCAATACCTGCTGCAGTTCTGTGCGGTACTCGATAACGCCCGCCGTGAGCCCGAGAGCATGGCCGCGCCATCGATATTGAACATCTAGGAACGACGAGATAATCCACAGAATCATTAGTCCCAGGCCCACCGTCAAGGCGGCGAATGCCCATCGACTTAGACGACTCGAACCTTCGTCAATTATGTTAAAAGCCGTCATATCCTAGGCCAGGACAATCCAAAAGGGCCGACCAAATCAAAAAACATCATGTTCCCGAGGAATATCTAAATCAAGGGAACCCAAGTTCAGGCCCGGTCGCAGTTGACCCCACCCATCCTCAGTCTGTACTAGAATTAATACACTCCCATTCTCCCCAACTATATAACTCAAGTTCCTCAGTTCTTTTGGCAGCATATCAGGCGGAACCTTATACATCCTGTCTCTGCGAAACTCGTTATTCTCATTCGCGTGTCGCCGACAAATCTCCGTAGCGCCCATACGCTTACCCCAATTTGTGGCGGCTTCCTCGGCCTTATGTCCCAGTTTGCTTCGTTGAAAACATCTTGACTTTGAGGCCTTGATTTTGTAAGCACCGTTCATGGCGAAGAATACGAATCTCCTGTTGAACGTCGCGGCGCTGAGCATGAAGACCGCTGGTCGCTGTCTGCTGCCGTACGGCCACCCGAAGAGCCCGCACAAGTTCACGCAGCGGCAGCTCATGACCTGCCTGGTGCTTCGGGCTTACACGAAGACCACCTACCGCGGCGTGATCGAACTGCTCGAAGCCTCCGGCCAGCTTCGCCGCATCCTGTGCATGGAGCGCCTGCCGCACTACTCGACCCTCAAGAAGTT